>DASVQR010000185.1:0-21530 GCA_036389055.1 Longimicrobiaceae bacterium
GCGAGACCGCGGGGATCGCCGCCCCGGCGGTCGCGGCCACGCCCGCCCCCGCGCCCCGCGCCGACTCCGCGGCCGGGACGGTGACGCTGTCCGCGGGCGACGCGCGCTCCCGCGACGAGGCCGAGATCCGCCAGGCGGTGCAGGCGCTCAACCAGGCGTGGGTGGACGGCGAGATCCGCACCCACGTGAGCCACTACGCCAGCCGGGTGGACTACTACAACTCGCGGCGCCTGGCCCGCTCCGGGGTGAGCCGCGACCGCCGCCGCGAGCTGGACCGCTACGACGCGTCGCGGCGCATCGACATCCACGGCCAGAAGGTGGAGTGGCTGGACGACGACCGCGCCCGGGTGCTGGTGGACAAGGCGTGGGACTTCCGCGGCGAGGCGGGCACGCGGAAGGGGCGGGGGACGCAGGAGTACGTGTTCAAGCGGGACGACGACGACGGGCGGTGGTACGTGGTCGCCGAGCAGATGCTCGACCAGACGGAATCGCGCACGACCACACGGGAGGAGGAGGGGACCGGATGACGGAGGCGCTGGAGCGGCTGCTCCTGGGGCGGACCCTTGCCGGGCGCTACGAGATCCGCGAGGTGATCGGGCGCGGGGGGATGAGCGTGGTCTACAGCGGCGTGGACGGCACGCTGGGCCGCCCCGTCGCCGTCAAGCTGATCTCCCTGCCGGCGGCGTCGGAGGACATGCGCGACCACCTCCGCGAGCGCTTCCGGCGCGAGGCCGGCTCCGCCGCGCGCATCCCGCCGCACCCCAACGTGGTGCAGATCTACGACTACGGCACCGACCCCGAGCTGGACATCGACTTCATCATCATGGAGCTGCTGGAGGGCCGCGACCTAAAGGAGGCGCTGGCCGTCTCGCCCCCCTCGCGCGACGAGGCGGTGCGGGTGCTCCGCGAGGCGGCGCGCGGCCTTTCCGCGGGGCACCGGGTGGGGATCGTGCACCGCGACGTCAAGCCGGCAAACGTGTTCCTGGCCGGGCGCGACCGCTTCGAGTCGGTGCGGATCCTGGACTTCGGCATCGCAAAGCCGGTCACCGGCCGCCCGGGCGAGGACGACCTCACCCTGGGCGGGCAGCTCCCCCACTCCCCCGCGTACGCCTCGCCCGAGCAGGTGGACCCGGACCGCCCGGTGACCTTTTCATCGGACGTGTACCAGCTGGGGCTCATCGGCTACGAGCTGCTCTCCGGCGAGCGCCCGTACGACGACCGCGACCGCGAGCGGATCCGCGCCGGCGAGGAGGTGGCGCCGCACGGCGGGCCCGGCTGGGACGCGGTGCCGCTCCCGCTGCGGCACACCATCCTGCGCGCGCTGCACACCCGGCCCGAGGACCGCTTCCCGGACGCGGCGGCCTTCGCCGAGGAGCTGTCCGCCGCCGCCGCGGACGACGACCGCACCATCCTGGAGCACCGGACCGTCACGGCCGCCGCGGCGCCGGCGCCGCCCGTCGTCGTCCCCGCGGACGCCACCGCGGCCGCGCCCGAGCGCCCGGCCCCGCGCGCCGCGCCCCCGGCCGAGCCGCGTCCGGCCGCCGGGCCCCCGCCCCCGGCCTCCGCTCCGCCCGCGCGGCCCGAGAGCGCGCGGCGCTCCGGCGGGATGGGCAAGGTCCTGGTTGCGATCGCGGCGGTGCTGGTGCTCGCCGCAATCGCCTGGGCGCTGACCCGCGGCGGCGGCGACGAGCCGGCCGATCCCGCCTCGCCCGCCGCCGTGGCGGAGGGAGACGCCCCCGCCGACACCGGCGCGCTGGAACGCGAGTTCGAGGGGGTGGAGGGCGAGGCCGCGCGGCGCGAGACGGAGGGCGGTGGGACGGCGCCCGCGGGGGGCACTCCGGGCGCTCCGGGCGTTGCAGGGGGCCGCGACGAGGCCGCCGAGCGCGCCGCCGCCGCCGAGGTGCAGACCGCGATCGTGGCGCTCAACGACAGCTGGGTGAACGGCGACATGGACGCGCACCTTGCCCACTACGCCGAGCGCGTGGACTTCTACGAGGCCGCCGACGCGCCGCGGAGCCGGATCCGCGAGGAGCGCGAGCGCGACCTGCGCGCGTTCAACCAGAACCGGCAGATCCGCGTGCTCCGGCAGGCGGTGACGTTCCCGGAGCCGGGGCGGGCGCGGGCGCTGGTGGACAAGGAGTGGAGTTTCGAGGGCGACAAGCTGCGGCGGACCGGGGCCGGGCGGCAGGAATTGATCCTGGAGCGGCGGGGGGGACGCTGGGTGGTGGTTTCCGAGAAGATGCTTGAGACGACCCGGTCGCGTCAGGAGCGGACGTAGGACTACTGCTTTTTCACGGCGGGTTCGGGCGTGCCCCCGGCTGGCGCCGGGGTCGGGCTGCGGCTCCGTAGCAGACGAAACGACCGTCTGCAACGGAGGCGAGCCCTGACGATACTGCTGTCAGGTCTCGCCGCTTCGCGCTCGCATCCCTCACGCGGGGGTGGCGCTGGCGTCCGCAGGGGCCCCCACCCGGCTCGCTTGAGGCTCGCCACCCTCCCCCGTGCCGGGGGAGGGCTGCCCGGGGTTCGGCTCCGTCGTGCTCCCCCCCTCCCCTTGTGGGAGAGGAGGCCGGGGGGAGGGGGGTCCGCCAGGCGAGATGATGCCGAGGCCCACACCGTCGTGCTCCCCCTCTCCCCTTGTGGGAGAGGGGGTCGGGGGGTGAGGGGTAGACCCGCACGCCGCAACCCGCCTCAACACCGTGCCGTTCTCCCCTCCCCCCTTGCGGGGGATTGGAGGGGGCAAGTCGTGGGGTAGAGGGTCCCGGGCCGCCTTCAGCCCCGCCCCCTGCCCTTCCCCTTCTCCGGCTTGTCTTTCTTGTGCTCCCGCCAGTGGCCGTCGTCCCGCCCGCGGGAGTCGTCCCTGCCCCGGGAGTCGTCCCTGCCCCGGGAGTCGTCCCTGCCTCGCGATTCGTCCCGTCCCCTCGACTCGTCGTTCCTGTCGTCGCCCCCGCGTGATGCCGCTGCCGCACCGGCCGACCCCGCCGACGCGCCGAGCTGCTCCGCATCGGCGCCGTCCTCGCCTCCGGCGGCCATCTCGCCCGCTTCGCGCAGGGCGAGGGCACGCGGCGCGACGATGCGGCTGGCGACCACGTAGCCGCCCTCGACCGCCCCCTCCACGCGCACGGAGTCGCCCCGCGCCAGCCCGGCCACGGGAACCGGGTCGCCGTCCGGCGTCACGGCTTCGGTGAGCGGCCCCACCACTACGCGCAGGTCCCCGAGCGACGTGTCGGCCGGGCGCACGATCAGCGCGTCGCCCTCGTCCGAGGCGGCCAGGACGACGCCGTCCTCCTCCACCCGCGACGGGAGCGGGCGCGCGGCGTAGCGCAGCCCGTTCACCATCACCGTGGCCGCGCCGTCCAGCGCCACGGACGCCGGGTGCGCGAGCCCGCTCTCCCCGTCCAGGCGAATGCCTCGCAGCTCCAGCGAGGCGCCCTCCGGCAGCTCGCCCACCTCCATCCGCGCCACGCCCTCGTCCCCGCGCGCGAAGCGCAGCGTCGCCGGGCCGGGGCCCACGCCGGGGAGCGTGAACGCGCCGTCCACCACCGCCACGCGCCCGGAGCTGCCCATCGCGCGGACGTGGACCGTGTCGCCGTCGGCGGGGAGCTCGCCAGAGCGGAAGGCGCCGCGCACCGTGGCGCCGGCGCGCTCGGGCGCGTCCCCGCCGCCGCAGGCGGCGAGGAGGGCGAGTACGGGAATGGCAACGAGTGCGCGCCGGATCATCCCGACGCGCACGGGCAGGCTTCGTGCCCGCGACGGCACCCCTCACCCCCCGACCCCCTCTCCCACAAGGGGAGAGGGGGAGCACGACACGACGGCGACCGGGATCGAAGCGCGGAGATTCCCCTCCCCCGGCACGGGGGAGGGTGGCGGCGATAAAGCCGCCGGGTGGGGGCCCGCGCGGACGCCAGCACCAGCCCCGCGTGAGGGATGCGAGCGCGAAGCGGCGAGACCTGACAGCAGTATCGTCAGGGCTCGCCTCCGTTGCAGACGGTAGTTTCGTCTGCTACGGAGCCGCAGCCCGACCCCGGCGCAGCCGGGGGCACGCCCTCATCCGCCGTTCAATGCGCCGGCCGGAGAAGGCTCCTCCGGCGGCAGCGCCTCCAGCCGCTCCAGCATCTCCACCATGCGCGCCCGCACCCGCTCCATCAGCTGCTCCGACGTCTCGCGCGGGGACGTGGACGGCGACACCGGCTCGCCGAAGTGCACGTGGATGGTGCTGGGGCGCACGCGCCAGTCGTCCGGGCGGAGGATGTCGTAGCTCCCCACCACCACGGTGGGGACGATGGGCACCCCCGCCTCCATCGCCAGCGAGAACGCCCCCTTCTTGAAGGGCTGGAGCCGCCCGGTCCGCGAGCGCGTCCCCTCGGGAAAGATCACCACCGCGCTCCTGCGGGCGCGGATCTCCTCGCCGGCGCGGCGCAGGCTCTCGATCGCCTTCTTGCGGTCCGAGCGGTCGATGGAGATGTGCCCCGCCGTCTTCCACGCCCGCCCGAAGAGCGGGATGCTCTCCAGCTCCTTCTTGGCGACGAAGTGGAAGGGCACCGGGATCACGCCGGCGATGGCGAAGATGTCGTACCACGACACGTGGTTGGAGACCACCACCTGGGGGCTGTCCCGCAGCACGTTC
The DNA here is from genome assembly GCA_036389055.1 of Longimicrobiaceae bacterium. Taxonomy (GTDB): domain Bacteria; phylum Gemmatimonadota; class Gemmatimonadetes; order Longimicrobiales; family Longimicrobiaceae; genus JAFAYN01. The sequence continues at coordinate 4,625 of DASVQR010000185.1, forward strand.
TCCAGCCCGTGCGCCACCACGGGCGTGCCGCTGGCGCGCAGGATGGAGCGGGCCCAGCCGCGGGTGAGCTCGATGTAGAACTCCACCCGGTCGCGGAACAGCGAGTCCACGATGGCGATGCCGCCGTACCACACCGTGGCGGCGGCCATGGCCAGGAACACCCACAGCGTGCGGATCACGCCTCGTCCTCCTCCGCCCGGAAGTGCTGGTACGCGTCGATCCCCAGCGGGGTGCGGCTCCCCTGCGCGTCCACCCACCACACCCCGTCGCCGCCGCCCACGCGCCCGATGCAGCTCAGCCTCACCCCCAGCTCCCGCTCGAAGTCGATCACGTGCCCGATCACCGTGCCCACCTGCGCGGTGAAGCACAGCTCGTAGTCCTCGCCGCCGCCCACCGCCATGCGCAGCGCCTCGTCCGGGTCCGGCGCCACCCCGTGCACCGCGGGGTGCACCGGGATCATCTCGGGCGAGAGCAGGATGGCGGCGCCGCTGGCCGCGGACAGGTGCGCCGCGTCGCCGGCCAGCCCGTCGGACAGGTCCACCAGCGCGTGCATCAGCCCGCGCTCCGCCAGCCAGCGCGCCTCCCGGATGCGCGGCACGGGCCGGGCGAAGCGCTCGCGCGCCGCCGGCGACGGCTCCCCGCCCCGCAGCAGCGTCGCCACCGCGGCGGCGGCGGCGCCCAGCTCGCCCGTGACCCACACCTCGTCGCCGTGCTGCGCGCCGGAGCGCAGCACCGGCTTCGCCGCCTCGCCCACCACCACCACGTCCACCGCCAGCGGCCCGGGCGAGCGGGTCACGTCGCCGCCCAGCACCGTGGCGCCCACCGCCTCCGCCGCCTCGCGCACGCCGCGCATCAGTTCCACCGCGGCGTCGCCGGCGTCGGCTTCCGGGAGCGCCAGCGAGGCCAACACGCCGATGGGCCGGGCCGCCACCGCCGCCAGGTCGCTGAGCGCCGCGGCCGCCGCCCGGTAGCCGATCTCGTGCATGCCGAGCCAGTCGCGGCGGAAGTGGACGCCCTCCATGCTCATGTCCGACGACAGCGCGATGCCCTGCCCGGACACCACGGCGCAGTCGTCGCCCACGCCCACGACGACGTCGGCGCGGCGCGGCTCCGCGCGCGGCACGAAGCGCCGGATCAGGTCGAACTCGGCCCCGGGCGCCAGGGGGAGGCTGCGGATGTCGGTCACGGGGGCGGCGGTGCGGGTGCGAGGGATCGGGCGGGCGGGCCCTCGATAATACGCGCCGGCCGGTGGGGATGCGAGGGGAACGGCGGGCGCGCGACGAAATGCTTGACGCCGGACCGACGCCGGAGTAGTGTACTGGTGTCGCTGGTACACTAGTACAGATGAGACACCATGCTGATCCGGCTCGACCCCGCCGACGGGCGGCCCATCTACCAGCAGATCGTGGACGAGGTCCGGCGCGCCGTGGTCCTGGGGACGCTGGCGCCCGAGGACCCGCTCCCGTCGGTGCGCGCCCTGGCGGCCGAGCTGCGAGTCAACCCGAACACGGTCCAGCAGGCGTACCGCGAGCTGGAGCGGGCCGGCGTGGCCTACTCGCGCCGCGGGCAGGGCACCTTCGTCGCCCGCACCGACGCCCCCGCCGAGCGCGAGTCGCTGGCCCGCGACGTGGCCGAGCGCGCCCTGCGGGACGCGCAGCGCTACGGCATCGAGCCCGACGAGCTGGTCGCCGCCATCCTCCGGGCCGCCGAGCTGGAGGCGGCGGCCCTTTCCCCCGACCGGAGCATTCCATGAGCGCCCCCTCCCTCCCCACCCGCCTGCACGGGGCCGAGCTGGCGATCGAGACCCGGTCGCTGGTGAAGCGCTTCGGCGCCGCGAAGGGGCTGGCGGAGCTGATGCTGGAATGGAAGCTGGAGACGGGGATGGACCCGGCCGACCGCGAGGAGGAGGCCAGGCAGCGGTCGTTCGAGAAGGAGCTCGGCGTCGCCACCGCGCTGGCGGGGCTCGACCTGGAGGTGCCCGCCGGGGCGGTGTACGTGCTCGCCGGCCCCAACGGCGCCGGCAAGAGCACCGCCCTCAAGGTGCTGCTGGACCTGGAGCGCGCCGACCACGGCACGGCGCGGGTCCTGGGGATCGACACCGCCTCCGACCCGGCGCTGGCCCGCGCGCAGATCGGCTACGTGCCGGAAACCTCGGAGACCGGGTACGAGTGGCTCACGGCCGGGCGGTTCCTCCGCCGCCACGCGGCGTACTTCGACACGTGGGACGCGGACTACGCCGGGCTCCTCTGCCGGCGCCTCCGGGTGCCGCTGGACGGGGCGATGCGGAGCCTGTCCAAGGGCGCCCTGCGCTCCGTCCTCCTGGTGAGCGCGCTGGCGCACCGCCCGCCGGTGCTCCTGCTGGACGAGCCCACCGACGGGCTGGACCCGCTGGCGCGCGAGGAGCTCATGGCGCTGCTCGCGGACCACCTGGCGGACTCGCCCACCACGCTGCTCTGGTGCACGCACCACGTGCACGAGGTGGAGCGCATGGCGGACCACGTGGGCGTGCTCCGCGACGGACGGATGGTTCTGCAGGCTCCGCGCGACGAGGTGCGCCTGCGGCTGCGCCGCTACCGGGCGGCGGTGCCGGAGGGGTGGGCGGGCGCGCCGGGGCTCGGCGGCCGGGTGCTGCTGCGCGAGGGGGAGGGGCGCGAGGCGGCGCTCACCGTGTGGGGGGAGGAGCGCGAGACCGTGGAGCGGCTGGCGGCGGCCGGCGCCACGGTCCACGACGCGTCCCCGCTCTCCCTGGAGGACGCCACGCTGGCGCTGCTGCGTGCCGGGAGGGCCGCGTGAGCGCCCCCGCACTGCGCCGCCCCGCCCGGGTGCGGCCCGTCGCCCGCGAGCTCCTGGAGCGGCAGTGCAGGCTCCACCTCGTGCTGGCCGCGCTCCTGGCGGCGCCGGTCGTCGTGTCGCGCGCCGACGGGGCCGCGATCCCGTACGAGCTCGCGGCCGCCGCGCTGGCGACGGGCCTGCTCTTCCTGCCCGCCGTGCAGAAGCTCGGGGCATGGCAGCAGCCCGCCTGGGATGCCGCCATGCCCATGGACCGGGCACCGTTCGCCCTGGTCCGCCTAGCGTCCGGCACCGCGTGGGCCGCCTCGGTGCTCGCGGCCGCGGTCGGCGTCCACGCCGTGCTCTTCGGGATCGCCGGGGCACCGCCCGCCGGAGGGGGCCCGGCGGAATACCGCGGCTGGTACGCGCCGGCGCTCCTCGCCACGGGGCTCACCTGCTACCTGCTCGGGTCGGCCGTGGTCCTGCGCGCGGGCGACGAGCTCCGCGCCATGTCCTGCCTTTGCGCACTGTTCCTGGTGTACTGCGTCGCCCGCCCCCCGGTGCTGCTCCCCCTGGACCCGGCGGTGGTCGAGGGGATGGGCGCCGCGGAAGCGCTCGCCCGGGCCGCGCTCCCGCTGGCGCTCGCGTGCGCGGCCGCGTACGCCGCCGCCCGCTCCCCCGCACGCGCCCCCATGCCGGCGGGTCCGGTCCGGGCGGCCGCGCCCGCGGCTCCGGCCGCCCCGCTCGCGGCGCCGGCGGCCCCGCCGGCGCGTGCCCCGCGCCCGGATCCCGCGCGCCCTCCCGCGCACCGGACCGGGCGGCGCCCGGTCCGGCGCGGCGGGCCCGCGCGCGCCGCCGCGGCCGCCGCGGTGTTCCGGCAGCACTTCGAGCAGCTGCATCGCTTCACGGTGCTGCCGCTGGCCACGCTGCTGCTCGTCGCGGTGCTGGTCCTCGTGCAGCTGGCCGTCGGGCCGGACCGGGCGGGGGAGGGCCGCACCGTCCGCTTCTTCGTGGAGTCCACGTGGATCCGCGGGTGGTGCGCGTGGCTCGCGCTCTCCTGGACGGTGCTCGTCTGGCTGGACGAGTGGGGCGCGCAGCGGAGGTGGAACGACGCCCTCCCGGTCGACACGGCGGAGCGGAGGGTGGTGCACGCGGCGGCGGGCGCAGCGTGGCTCCTGCTCTACGCCCTGGCGCTGGCGGCGGCTCCGCTCGCGGCGGCGGCGGTGGCCTGGAACCTCCCCTCCCCCGCGGACCCGGCGGCGTGGCTCTGGCTCGAGCTCCCCCTCAAGACCGCGACGCTCTACCTGGCCGCCTGCTCCGTCCTCTTCTGCGCGCGCATGGCGCTCCGGGTGCCGGTGGTGGGGCCCGTGTTCCTCTGGGTCGGCTACATGTTCCTGGAGAAGCACGTGCCCATCGTCGCCGACCCGGACGGATGGAGCCGCGCGGCCTCCGCGCTCCGGCTCGTGCTGTACGCCGCCGCCGCGGCCGGGGCAATCGCCCTCAGCGACTGGGTCGACCGCCACGACCGGCTCCCCGGCGCGGAGGAGGCGAAGGGCTTCCTCCGCCGGGCGCTCCGACCCGTTCTCACCCATACCTCCACCCACGGGCAGTCATGAGCATCCCCTCTCTCCCCACCCGCCTGGCCGGCGCGGAGCTGGCCCTGGAGACCCGCGGCGTCCACAAGAGCTACGGCTCCGGCCCCCCGGCGCTGGCCGGGCTGGAGCTGGAGGTCCCCGCCGGGGCCGTGTACGTGCTCGCCGGGCCCAACGGCGCCGGCAAGAGCACGGCGATCCGGGTGCTGCTGGACCTGGTGCGCGCCGACCGCGGCACGGCCCGGGTGCTGGGGATCGAGACCACCTCCGACCCGGCGCTGGTGCGCGCGCAGATCGGCTACGTCCCCGAGTCGGCGGAGACGGCCTACGGCTGGCTCACGGTGGAGAAGTTCCTCCGCCACCACGCCGCCTTCTTCGAGGCGTGGGACTGGAGGTACGCCGAGCTGCTCTGCCGCCGACTGGGGATCCCGCTGCGCGACAGGATGCGCGGCCTGTCCAAGGGCGTCGCCCGCAGCGTGGTGCTGGTGACGGCGCTGGCGCACCGCCCGCCGGTGCTCCTGCTGGACGAGCCCACGGACGGGCTGGACCCGCTGGCGCGTGAGGAGCTCGCCGCCCTGCTGGTGGACCACATGGCGGAGGCGCCCACCACGCTGCTCTGGTCCACCCACCACGTCCACGAGGTGGACCGCCTGGCCGACCACGTGGGCGTGCTGCGCGAGGGCCGGCTCGTCCTCCAGGCCCCGCGCGACGAGCTGCGCCTTCACCTGCGGCGCTACCGGGCGCAGGTGCCGGAGGGGTGGGAGGGCGCGCCGGGGCTGAACGGCGAGGTGCTGCTGCGGCAGGGAACCGAGCGCGAGATCGAGTGGACGGTGTGGGGCCGCGAGGACGAGGTGGCCGCGCGGCTGTCCGCCGCGGGGGCCACCGTGCGCGAGGCGGCGCCGCTCTCGCTGGAGGACGCCACGCTGGCGCTGCTGCGCGCCGGGAGGACGGCGTGAGCGCGGCGCTGCGGGCGCCGGCGCGCGCCGGCGTCGCCGCCCGCCACTACCTGGCGCTCCTGGGGCGCGAGACCGCGCCCGGCGCCGTCCTCCTGGCGGTGGCGGTCTCCTTCCAGGCGAGCATCAACCGCGCGATGTTCGAGGGTGTCCTGACGTGCCTGCCGCTGATGGCGCTCCTCCCGCTCGTCCACTGGCGCGCCGCCGGCAGGGACGTGGATCCCGCGCTCCCCCTGGGCGGCCGCAGCCACAGGCTGGTGATGGTGGCGTGCGGCGCGGCGTGGGCCGCCGCCGCGCTGGCCGTGCCGGTGGCGCTCCTGATGGCGCTCACGCGCCAGGGGTCGGGCGCGTGGCTGGGCGGGCACCCCTGGTGGTATCCGCTCCCGCTGCTCGCGGCGGGGCTCTGCTTCTACCTGCTCGGGTCGGCGGTGTGGCTGCGCAGCGCCCACCCGGGGCGGGTGCTCCTGGTGCTCCTGTGCCTCGGCGCGGCGCTCAAGGACGCGCTGGGGCTGGGCGTGCCCGCGTGGACGGTGGCGTTCGCGACCCGGGAGGAGCTGCGCGGCGTGGGGACGGCCGGGTGGATCGCGGCCAGCCTCGCGTGGCTGGGCGCCGGGTGCGCGGCCGTCGCCCTCGCGGCGGCCGCCGGCGGCCGGGCGCGCCCCGGGGAGCAGCGGGCCGTCCCGGCCCACGGGTCGCTCGCCGGGCCCGGGACGCCGCGCCGGCGGCGGGCGCCCGGGCTCCGGCCCCGCCCCGCGTCCGCTCTGGTCGTCCTCCGCTCGCAGGCGGCCCTGCTGCGGCACCGCATGGCGTGGCCCGCCGTCATCGCCCTCCTCGTCGCCTGGACGGGCGCCAGGGCGGAGATGGCGGCTCCCGCGGGGGAGCCCGTCTTCCTGGGCGGATCCACCCCGTTCGTCCAGCTGGCGGTGATCGGCTTCCTGTGGCCGCTCCTGGTCTGGATGGACGAGCGCGGCCCGGGGCGCGAGCACGAGGAGGCGCTCCCGGTGAGCGCCCTCGCGCGGCGGCTGGCGCGCGTGGCGGCGGGCGGCGCCGCGCTGGCGGCCCTGTGCGCGCTCGTCGTGGCGGGGCCCGTCGCGGGCGCCTGGATCGCCGGGACGCTCCCCTCCCCCGCCGCGCTCCCGGCGCGAACCTGGGTGGGGGTCCCCGCAGCGGTGCTGATGATGTACTTGGCCGGGTCGCTCCCCCTGCTCCTCTCGCTGGAGCGGCCCGTCCGGCGGATGGCGGCCTGGTGGGCCGTCACCTTCCTCCTGGTGCTCCCCTGGCTGTGGAGCGTCGGCCTGCGCGACGCGCGGCTCTCGCCCACCGCGGCGCTCTCCGTGTTCACGGACCACCCGGCGCCCTGGGCCGGCGCGCTGCTCTTCTGGCTGGCGCTGCTCGCCGCCGCAGCGGCGGGCGCCGCGGCCGCGGGCGCGCGCGACGACCGCCTGGAAGGCCCGTCGCCCGCGCACGGCGGGAGGCCGGCGTGAGCGGCCGCGCGACGCCGCGGGCGACGGCCGGCACCCGGACGGTGATCCGGCACTACCTGGGAATGCTGGGGAGCGGGGGCGGCGCGTGGGGGATCGGGACGGGCATCCTCGTGGCCTGCCTGTCGAGCCTGGGCAGCGACGGCGCGCACGCCTTCTCGGGCGTCCAGTCGGCCCTCGGGCTGGCATGGCTCCTCCCGCTCCTGCACTGGCGGGAATCCAGCCGCGCGAGCGCCCTGGACGCCGCCATGCCGGTGGACCGGACGCGGCACGACCTGGTCCGGGTGCTGTGCGGCGCCGCGTGGGCCTGCGCCGCGTTCCTCGTCCTGGTGGGGCTCTTCATGGCCGCCAGCCTGTTCGGGGAGGGGCCGCGGTTCGGCGGGTACCCGTGGTGGTACCCGTTCCCCGCCGCGTCGGCCGGACTCCTGCTCTACCTCCTGGGCTCGGCGGTGTGGCTGCGCGCCGAGCGGCCGGGGCGGGTGCTGCTCGTCTCCTGGCTGCTGTTCTTCTTCGTGGGCGGGCGGGTGATCTGGCTGCTCGGGGGCAGGGCGGGAGCGGAAACCTTCGAGTGGGCCACGGTGGGCCTGACGTGGTCGTCCCGTGGTGGGCTGCAGGCGTCGGCGGCCCAGTGGGCGCTCGGGTCCGCCGTGTGGCTGACGGTCGCGTGGGGCCTGGTCTGGGCCTGCGCGTCGGCGGACCGCTGGACGGCGCGGGTGCGGTGGGGGCTTCCACGGGTGGGGCTCCCGGCCCCACGGCGCCGGAGCGCCGCGCCACGCCCGGAGCGGGTCGTCCCCGGGCTGCGCCGCGCGCCGGGCGCGTGGGCCGGCTTCCGCCGCGAGCTCCTGCTGGTGGGGGGGCGGATGCCCTGGCTCCTCGCCTTCGCGCTCTTCCTCGCGTGGACGTGGTTCGAGCAGGAGAGCGATGCCTCGAACACCACCCCGGCGATGGCGCACGACCCGCGCATGTTCGGCATCCTGTCGAACTTCTTCCTCCTCCCGGTCCTGGTGTGGCTGGACGGGCGGGGCCCCGGGCGGGAGTACGAGGATGCCTTCCCGGTGGACGTGGGCGTGCGCCGGGCACTCCGCGTCGCGGCCGGCGCCGCATGGCTGGCACTGGTCCTGGTGCCGCTGCTCGCGAGCACGCTCGCCGGCGACCTGGCGGGCGGAAAGCTGGATTCCCTGGCGTCCGCGCCGGCACGGGTGTGGCTGGGCGTTCCGGGCGCCACGCTGATGCTGTACCTGCTGGGCTCGCTCCCGGTGCTCCTCGCGCGGCGCCGGCCGCTGCAGTGGACCTTCGCCCTGTGGGTCGCCCTGGTCCTGCTGGTGGAGCTCCCGGAAGCGTCCGGCTCCCCCGGGTGGCACGGCTGGCTGTACTCTCCCTTGGCCGCCATGCACCCCCTGGGGCTGTCGCCCTGGGCCGGGCAGTCCTGGGAGCGGGCGCTGGCGCTCTGGCTCGCCGTGGCCGTGGCCGCCACGGCCGCCGCCGCCGCGGCCGGGGCGCGCCGGGACCGGGAGGGCCGCCGGTCCCGCCCGGAGCGGGTGCGGCCCGGGGCGCACCCCGCCCCGGCGTAGCCGCGGCGGCGGGGAAAGCATGAAAACGGCGCCCCCGCCCGGTGGTCCGGGCGGGGGCGCCGCTCTGCGTCCGGGTGCGTCCGGCCGCCGCCTCAGTACGCCGGCGCGTCCGAGGCCGGGAACGACTCGTCCGAGCTTTCCGTGACCTTGGCGTCGTCGTGCTCGCCGTGGGCCACCGGCGCCCCGCTGACCGCGGGCGCCACCGCCTCCGCCTTCTGCCTGCCCGTGAGCAGCTGGCGCAGCACGAACTGGAGGATGCCGCCGTTCAGGTAGTACAGCACCTCCTGCGGCGTGTCGATGCGGACCAGCGCCCGGAACTCGCGCGCCTCGCCGCCCTCCTCCGGCGTGGCCCGCACCGTCACCTCGCGCCCGCTGGCGAAGCGCGAGTCGACGGCCTCCTTGAGCCCCAGCACGTCGAAGGTCTCGCGGCCCGTGAGCCCCAGCGACTCCACGCTCTCCCCCGGGAGGAACTGGAGCGGCAGGATCCCCATCCCCACCAGGTTGGAGCGGTGGATACGCTCGTAGCTCTCCGCCACCACGAACTTGATCCCCTGCAGGTACGGCCCCTTGGCCGCCCAGTCGCGCGACGAGCCCGAGCCGTACTCCTTGCCCGCCAGCACCGCGAGCGGCGTCCCGTCCCGCTCGTAGCGGACGGCCGCGTCGTAGATGGTGGTGACCTCGTCCTCGGGGAAGTACGTCGTCCAGCCGCCCTCCGTCCCCGGGGCCAGGCGGTTCCGGATGCGCACGTTGGCGAAGGTGCCGCGCACCATCACCTCGTGGTTGCCGCGCCGCGAGCCGTACGAGTTGAAGTCGCGCGGCTCCACCCCGTGCTCCACCAGGTAGCGGCCGGCCGGCGAGTCCTTCTTGATGCTCCCCGCGGGGGAGATGTGGTCCGTGGTCACCGAGTCGCCCAGCAGCGCCACCGCGCGGGCGCCGCGGATGTCCTCGGTGGTCGTCGGCGCGTCCTTCGACATCCCCGCGAAGTAGGTGGGCTGCCGCACGTAGGTGGAGTCGTCCGCCCAGGCGAAGCGGTCGCCGGTGGGGACGTCCATGGACTTCCAGCGATCGTCGCCCTCGAACACGCCGGCGTAGCTGCGCCGGTACATCCCCGACTCGATCGCCGCGTGGATGGTCTCCTCCACCTCCTTGGAGGTGGGCCAGATGTCCTTGAGGAACACCGAGCGCCCCTCGCGGTCCGTGCCGATGGGCTCGTTGTACGGGTCCCAGTCGATCCGCCCGGCGATGGCGAACGCCACCACCAGCGGGGGCGACATCAGGAAGTTGGCGCGCACGTCCGAGTTGATGCGCCCTTCGAAGTTGCGGTTCCCCGAGAGCACCGAGCACGCCACCAGCCCGCGCGCCTGGATCTCCTCCGAGATCTCCGCCGGGAGCGGCCCCGAGTTGCCGATGCAGGTGGTGCAGCCGTAGCCCACCGTCTGGAAGCCCAGCTCGTCCAGGTACTTCTGCAGGCCGGCCTTCTCGTAGTACTCGGTCACCACCTTGGAGCCCGGCGCCAGCGACGTCTTCACCCACGGCTTGCGGTTCAGCCCGTGCTCGGACGCCTTCTTTGCAAGCAGCCCCGCGGCGATCATCACCGACGGGTTGGAGGTGTTGGTGCAGCTGGTGATCGCGGCGATCACCACCGAGCCGTGGTCGATCTCGCTCGCGTCGGCGTGCGGCGAGCTCTCCGCCGCCGCCTTGGACCCCTCCGCCGCGCCCGACCCCTCGCCCCACACGCCGCTGCCCTTGCCCTCGGCGTGCTCCAGCCCGCGGGAGGCCGCGTCCTTGACCGAGGCCCTGGGGGCGTGCCCCTCCGGCACCAGCGAGGGGAGCGCCTTTGCGAACGCCGTCTTCACGTCGGTCAGGTTGATGCGGTCCTGCGGGCGGCGCGGCCCGGCGACGCTGGGCTGCACCGTGTTCAGGTCCAGCTCCAGCGTGTCCGTGAAGGCGGGCTCCGGCGAGGCCGCCGTGTGGAAGAGGCCCTGCTCCTTCATGTAGGCCTCCACCAGCTCGATCCGCTCCTCGGGGCGGCCGGTGAGGCGCAGGTACTGGAGGGTGGTCTCGTCCGGCGGGAAGATGGCGCAGGTGGCGCCGTACTCCGGGCTCATGTTGCCGATGGTGGCGCGGTCGGCCAGCGCCAGCGACGCCACGCCGGGGCCGTAGAACTCCACGAACTTGCCCACCACGCCCTTCTTGCGGAGCATCTCGGTGATGGTGAGCACCAGGTCGGTTGCCGTGGCGCCCTCCGGCAGCTCGCCCGTCAGCCGGAAGCCGATCACCTCGGGGATCAGCATGGAGATGGGCTGCCCCAGCATGGCGGCCTCGGCCTCGATGCCGCCCACGCCCCACGCCAGCACGCCCAGCCCGTTCACCATGGGGGTGTGCGAGTCGGTGCCCACGCAGGTGTCGGGGTATGCCAGCGGGAGCCCGTCGTCCTGCGGCAGGTTGGGATTTTCGTCCGTGGAGAACACCACGCGCGACAGGTACTCCAGGTTCACCTGGTGGACGATGCCGGTGTTGGGCGGAACCACCTGGAAGTTGTCGAACGCCTGCTGCCCCCAGCGGAGGAAGGCGTAGCGCTCGGCGTTGCGCTGGTAGTCCAGCTCCACGTTCTGCTCGAACGCGTCGGCCGTGCCGAAGGCGTCCACCTGGATGGAGTGGTCGATGACCAGCTCCACCGGCTGGAGCGGGTTGATCCGCGACGGGTCGCCGCCCAGCTCGGCCATGGCGTCGCGCATGGCCGCCAGGTCCACCACGCAGGGGACGCCGGTGAAGTCCTGGAGCACCGTCCGCGCCGGCGTGTAGGCGATCTCGCGCTCGGACTTCTCGGCCGGGTTCCAGCGCGCCAGCGCCAGCACGTCGTCGCGCGTCACGGTGACGCCGTCCTCGGTGCGGAGCAGGTTCTCCAGCAGGATGCGGAGCGAATACGGGAGGCGGGCGACGTCCACCCCCTCCTTTTCCAGCGCCTGCAGGCGGAAGATCCGGTATTCCCGGTCCCCCACGCGCAGCGTCGAGCGAGCGCCAAAGCTGTTCATCGGTCTCCTGTTTCGTTCACGGTCAGCCGGCCCCTCCGTCCGCGGGTCCGCAGGGCCTCTAAACCGCTGCAAGCGAGGGTCCAGCCGGTTCCGCGGGGGCGCGTGGCGAATCTACGTAGCCTCGGAGCGGTTCGCCAGCGCGCCGCAAGCGACTCAGCCCCGAGCATGACGAACCAAAGGCTTCTTCTTTCAGCGATTTATCCCTTGAGTCGGGATTCGGTAGCTCTTCCTTAAACCATTCTGCCGATACAAAGAAAGCCCGGGCAACAGCCAGGGCTCTCAAGTGCAATTTAGCCTTCCAAATCGCCGCCAGGTGGTAAGCGAAGCTGCCGAGAGAAGACCATCACCTCCGAACCCGCGTAGCGATCCTGGGCACTGTACTGGAGAGAATACGTGTGCGTTCGGTAGCCCGAGTAGAGCGCTCGGATTTCCTGATGGTTGTCATAGGATACCATCCATGGTTGTCGTATTTTCTCCCGGACGAGTCGTGCAATTCGTACATGATCTTCGTGCTGGTAGAAGTGCTGATACAAGCCCTCTCCCTTCACGTAGTATGGAGGATCAAGGTAAATGAGAGTTTCGTTTGGTAGGCGCGGGAGCACGTTCTCAATAAACTCGCCCGCATCCATCTGGTATAAACGGATACGCGCGCGTAAACGGGCAATCTTCTGGATTCGGAGTACAAGGTCTTTCTTGTTGTAGCGCGCGTCCAGCTTCCATTTTCCAGTCTGGTTCTTTCCCCCGATCATCCCGCCGTCGATAATTCCTGACCGGTTAGTTCGGTTGAGAAAAAAGGTTGAGAACCCCAGTTGGAGTGAACTGTGCTGAGCTGGATTTTGGTGGACCTCTTTCTGCCGCCTCCACTCATCCGCTGTAACAGGCGTGTCGTTGATTAGACGGCAGAGTTCGTCAGTATTTGCTAGAACAGTGGACCAGAACGCATAGACAGATTGATTCAGGTCGTTGATGTGAATGCAGGACGCATACTCCTGAAGAAGTAGCGTGACAGCAATGCCGGCACCACCTGCATAGGGCTCAACATAATGCCCATCACAAAGCCCATTTATCTCAAACAGTTCCTTTACGAACGGGGTGATGCGCCCCTTCCCGCCGGGATAGCGGAGCGGAGTACTAAAGGTCCCACGCTTCGTCGTGATCATTGTCGGAAACCCAACATGGCTCTACCTCCAGAGAGCGTCCGCGAATAACTGCATTTCGTCCCACGTCTGCTTTAATGTATCAGCCTTCGGCGTCATCAGCGGGTTATGCACATATGCGTGGAGAGTATCGACAGAGAATGGTCGATTCTTGTCGCTCGCAGCAGTTCTTACCGGCTTCAACTGGTCTCTGCTGAGGAGCCCAACACTCTCCATGTGGTCTGAAACGGCTTCGATCTTTATGCGGAGTTTCGACCGCTGATCAACCGCCAGGCCAGCCGCATCGATATACCGGTCAACACTCAGTTCCAAGAACACGCGCAGCAACACCGCAGCCGCGTTCGGAAACTGGTCGACCTTTAGCTGCCGCAGTTCCCGGAAAATCCGATTTACCCTGTCATCTGCGATACTCAGAGCGAAACTCGGCGGAACGACGGTCTTGCGGGCTGTCGAGACAGGGCGGACTCGCTTCGCCTTCGTAGCTGTCCCAGTTTGTCCCCCACCATCCGATCCAAGCGCCCGAGCCTTCGACTCAGCACCAGAATACTCAATTTTCTCTTCGTTGGCCACCCTCGTCGCATAATCCTCCCGTTGGTCGCGGCTTCGGATGTCACCCACCTTGATGTCACGTCGCGCGATGTCACGCACAACTCGGGTCAGTCCCTTCACAACCTGGTCGTGCGGAAGTCGCGTGTGAAGGCCACCATCAACGAATTCGACACCAAGGCGCTCGCGTACGGCTGGCGTATTGAGCAGCCGGTCTAGGTTAGTAATCGGGAGACGTGGCAGTCGCGCCAGATCCTCATCCGAGAGCCCACCATGCTCACGAACGAAGTTAATCGCCTGTAGTGATGGCGATGTCGTTCCAAATCGCTCGTTGAAGCGCGCAACATCGATCGCATTCCACTGCACCGTGCCAACACCACCATTCTCGCCGGTGTGCTTCAGCCGTATCCACCTGTTCGCTTCCTCCCGATTAGGGAAGACAACACACGTGATGCTTTCTATGGGATCAAGATGGAAAGCCTCGCTGAGTTCATTGATGCGTTTCTTCGTCGATGATTTAACAGTGCTCGGAAGCCGTTCAGGCTCATCAAGTAGCTTTAGTGCCGTCAGGCGACGATTACCCTCCAAGACAACAAAGTCATTGTCTGTGCCCTCCAGTTTCATCACCCATGCCTGTTCCCCGGGGTTCAAGCCGTCACTGATGATGTGGTCGGCAATCCGGACGATTTCTGCTTCGGCTCGATCATCGTGGCTGAGCATTGTCCGCATCGCCGCCACCTGGCTAGTCACGACATCATGCCTAGGGTTCTCGGCATCAAGATACAAGTGAGCGAGCAGAATGTCCTGAATTGGGTAGGTGGGCACGGCTAGGGCTCCTAGGGTCGAGTGAGTACTTGCGGAGAACGTCCTTGAACCACACAAGCCTGGCCTTCAACTTCCTGTACCGTCAATTAGGCTATCTTGCCTTGGACCTCAACCGACCACTCGCAGGCAGATTCCAGCTTAGAGGCGCATCATAGGAAGCAAGCAGCACCAACAAGCGGATGAGGTCATTTATAGATTGCTGCTGCTGCCCGGAGGAGCACATACCAGTGTTCGTGTGAGGGGGGCGACAGGGTCAGGCGCGCAAGTTAATTGGACTTAGCTGCTGGAAACAACTCGGGTCAACCAAAATGCTGCGGATGCTCGGAACAGAGCCTCCACATCGGGTCATAATAGGCCACCCGAAGAGTAGACGCTAGTTTGCGGAGTTCTGTCTTGGGGGTTGGCTAGTGACACCGTATATCTGGTTGAATACACCCGGTTCGCAGCGGAGCGGGCCGTCCGGTGGGGCGGGAACAGGAGGGTGCTAACGGGATGGGCGCACCCTCATAGAACGTGGAGAGGGGAGCAGGTGAGACAGCGGTTCTCGACCCGTCGGCTCACCCGCCGGCGCGGGGCTGCTTCCCCCGGAGCCCCCGGCCCCGGACGACCTCCGACCTGGGCGGCCCTTCGACAACCCGGAGGAAGGTGTGGCGTCGCCCGGGCGTGACGCCGTCGGCCTCCATCCGCGCCCAGGTGATCACCTCGCGTCCGCTCGCGGAGTCCTTCTCCACCACCAGCTCGACCACGCGCTCCGCGATGAGGAACGGGTTGGGGCCGCAAGAGATCAATACGGCCCCGTTGATCTCTTCGACCTGGGCCCGGTAGCGGTTCGCAGTGGGGTCGGCCGCGTAGTCAACCAACTCGCCCACCGTCGACGTCGCCTGGGCGTACAGCAGTGTCACCACTTCGGCTACACTGTCGACCGCCCAGTCCGCCGGCAGGGCCGCCACCACCTTGTCGGCCATGGCCGGGGCGTCGCTCTCCGACTCCCAGGTCACCAGCCACGCACGAATTCCGCTCACTCTCCACCCCCGACGCCGTCAGTGAACGTGGATGCTCCAGGCAGGCGGTTGCGCACATGCACTGGAAGGCCCACGGATACGATCTCGCCGCACGATGCGGCTCGTGCTGGAGGCAAGTCAAGGAACCATTGAAAAAAGCCGGACGCGCACCAAGGTGCCGGGACGATCCTGATGCCGCCCGTCAGCCGATCTTCTCCGGGGTGGCTTCGCTGCCATCGCCCGTGGGAGGCGGCGGAATCTCCAGGTCCTCGGGGCCGTAGCCAAGGGTCTCCGGGACGAGCGGCAGGACAAGAGGTGCGTCGATCCAGCGGGCCGTCAGGTTGGTCGCCAGCTCGCGGACGTACGGGTACAGGATCGCGGGCGCCCAGCGGGACGCGGCATCGCGCCACACCTCGTCGCGCCGGTCCTCGGGCACGGACTCCGACATCTCGAAATCCACCACGTACTGGATCGCCAGTGTGTACGGAAAGCCCTCGCCCGCCACGAACGTGAGGGCGACGCTCAGGTGCAGGGGCGAGAGGCGGGCGAGCGCCAGGTCGAGGTCGTACGGCGCCTGCTCGTCGAGGGCGGCAAGCTCCTCGTCGTCCAGGTACCGGTCGGAGAACTGCGCGTGGTGGAGGACGACCGCGACGGGGGTGACGACGTCCTCGGTGGCGAGCGACGAAGGGCGGTCCGTCACTCCCGCCCCGGTCCGAAGCCGAACCTCGCCCGACGGAAGCCGCGGCCGCCGCGCCTGGCCCTGAACCGGGCCGGGATGGACGCCAGGGGAATGCCCTGCCGGGTCTCGCGTTCCATGTGCTCCCGGAGCACCGCGTTGATCCGGGTCTGGTACCCGCGCCCGCCGGAGCGGAAGTACTCCAGCACCTCACGGTCCAGGCGGATCGATATCGGCACCCGCTCCTGGCCGGTGGACGAGACGGCCACCGCGGCGGCCAGTTCCTCGTCCGTGGCGGGCGCGAACTCCGGGTTGGCCGCCGCGAGCGCCTCCACCTCGTCCGGGGTGACCGCCTGGTCGCGGTCGCGATCCGAGAAGAACCTACTGTGACTCATAGAACGCCTCCTGCTCCCTGCGGCTCGCGGCGCGGATCCAGATCAGCCGGCGGCGCCCGGCGCGCATCGTGTAGGCGACCATCACGACCGTCCCCCACTGCGTGCGCCCGATGGCGCGGTACCGCAGCTCTCCGTTCCGCTCCTCCGGGCCGACCTGTAGATAGTCGAAGTCGGGATCGTTGAACACGTGCACCCCGTCGGAGAGGTGGAACCCCGTCTGCCGCTCGACCTCTTCAGCGTGCTCCGGGTCCCACTCGAATCCTGGGGATAGCTGCACTTTACACACCGGTATATACAATAGCAATACACGGGGAGATTCACCCCCAGGCTCGTCCGCGGTCGTGTTGATTGTCGGCACCCCGGGCAGGCAGCTTCACGCACGCAGGGCAGCGCGCTCCGAATCGAGGCGGGCGGGCGAGCCGATGGGTGCGGATCGCGCCCCGCGCAGTTATCGTTAGGGCCTTCATCCACGACCAGCGCGCAACCACCTCACCGGGTGAGATATCGATGAGCCGGGAAGTCATTCTGATCGGCGACAAGGTGCTGATCAAGCCGGAAGAGAACGAGAAGACCCCCTCGGGTCTGTACCTGCCGCAGAGCGTGGCCGAGAAGGAGAAGGTGGGCGGCGGCTACGTGGTGAACGTGGGCCCCGGCTACGCCACCTCCGAGCCCGCCGGCGACGGCACCGAGCCGTGGTCGCGCACCGCCTCCAAGACCGAGGTGCGCTACGTGCCGCTCCAGGCCGGCAAGGGCGACTACGCCATCTACCTGCGCCGCGAGGCCGTGGAGGTGGAGATCGACGGCAGCCGGTACCTGATCGTCCCCCACGCCGCCATCCTGCTCCTGATCCGCGACCGCATCCCGCTCCCCTGAGCGTCCGGAGGCACCCCGCGGACCAACGAAAA
>DASVQR010000186.1:0-107349 GCA_036389055.1 Longimicrobiaceae bacterium
GGAGCGCGAGCAGGTCACCTGTCCTCAGGGCAAGACCTCCCTGAGCTGGCACGCGGCCCCCGATGAGAACGGGAGTCCACATATCCGTGCTCGTTTCAGCTGTTCAGACTGCCGGGCGTGTCCCGCTCGTGCGCTCTGCACCTCAGCCAAGGCGGCATCGCGCGTGGTCACTTTCCACGGGCGTGAGGAGTACGAGGCGCTCAACACCGCCCGGGCGCGGATGCACGACCCCGCCTGGCAAGCGCGCTACCAGGTGCGAGCGGGCATTGAGGGAACCCTCTCCCAGGGTGTGCGCTCCTTGGGGATGCGCCGCAGTCGCTACATCGGGCGGGCGAAGACCGGGCTGCAAGAGGTCTGTATCGCAACCGGGATGAATCTCGCGCGCGCAGTATCCTGGCCGGACGGGCGTACACGTGCCTCGACGCGAGTCACGCGATTCGCGGCGCTCGTGCCTCAAGCCGCCTGAGTTCGCCGACAGTATCGTCGTTTCGTCTGCTACGGAGCCGCAGCCCGACCCCGGCGCCAGCCGGGGGCACGCCCGAACCCGCCGTAAAGCCGTTCCGTTCTTCCACCCATGGGAGCGCTTCTTGCGCCCGGGGACGGGAAAAAAGCACCCGAACCGGAGGAACGACGGCATGCCCCCCACGCCCCGCTGGCCAAGGACGCTGCTCCTGCTCGCCGCGCTCCCGGCGACGACGCTCGCCGGCTGCGCCACCAACCCGGTGACGGGACAGAGGCAGCTCTCGCTGGTGTCGCAGTCGCAGGAGATCCAGATCGGGCAGCAGGCGGCCCAGGAGGCGGCGCAGAGCATCGGGCTGGTGGAGGACCCCGCGCTCCAGGACTACGTGCAGCGCATCGGGGCCGGGCTGGCGGCGCGCTCGGAGCGGCCGGGCCTCCCCTGGACCTTCCGCGTGGTGGACGACCCCACGCCAAACGCCTTCGCGCTCCCGGGCGGCTACATCTTCGTCACCCGCGGGCTGCTGGGGCTGGTCAACTCGGAGGCGGAGCTGGCCAGCGTGCTGGGGCACGAGATCGGCCACGTGACGGCGCGCCACTCGGTGACGCAGATCAGCCGGGCGCAGCTGGCGCAGATCGGGCTGGGGGTGGGCTCCATCCTCTTTCCCGGCGCGGCGCAGCAGCTGGGTGGGCTGGCCTCGGGCGGGCTGCAGCTGCTGTTCCTGAGCTACGGGCGCGACGCGGAGCGGCAGGCGGACGACCTGGGCTTCCGCTACGCCCGCGCCCAGGGGTACGACGTGCGGGAGATGGCGGACGTGTTCCGGGCGCTGCAGCGCGTGGGCGAGCAGGAGGGGCAGAGCCCGCTGCCGTCGTGGCTCGCCACCCACCCGGCGCCGGCGGAGCGCATCCGTGCGGTGGAGGCGCGGCTGGACACGGCGGCGCTTCCGGCCGGGCTGGCGGCGCGGCGCGCGGAGTACCTGCAGCGCATCGACGGGCTGGTGTACGGCGAGAACCCGCGCAGCGGCTACTTCCAGGGCGGGGTGTTCCTGCACCCGGAGCTGCGCTTCCGCATCGCCTTCCCGCAGGGGTGGGCCACGCAGAACCTGCCGCAGGCGGTCACGGCGGTGAGCCCGCGGCAGGACGCGGTGATGCAGATGACGCTGGCGGAGGGGGTGGCGACCCCGGAGGCGGCGGCGCAGCGCTTCTTCGCCCAGGGGGTGCAGCAGGGGCAGACGGGGCGGGAGACCATCAACGGCCTCCCGGCGGTGATCGGCTACTTCCGCGCGCAGACGCAGCAGGGGGTGGTGGAGGGGGTGGCGGGGTGGGTGTCGTACGGGGGGCGGGTGTACCAGGTGATCGCCTACACGGGCGCAGGCGGGCTGGGCGCGTACGACCGCGCCTTCCGGCAGACGCTGGGGAGCTTCGCGCAGCTCACGGACCCGCAGGCGCTGGCGGTGCAGCCCGACCGGATCCGGGTGGTGCGGGTGGACCGGCGCACGACGCTGGCGGAGCTCAACCAGCGCTTCCCCTCCGCCATCCCGCTGCCGGAGCTCGCGATCGTCAACGGCGTGGCCGACGCGAACTCGGTGCTGGAGGCGGGGACGCAGGCGAAGCGCGTGGTGGCGGGGACGGCCGCGGCGCGGGGCTGAGCCCGGGACCCTTTCCGGCGCGTTTTCGGCGCGCCATCTTGCCTGCCGGGCCCCGCGGGGTCCGGCAGGCACCTCTTTTCATCTCCGCACCACCGCCATGCTCCCCGACACCATCGACGGGGTGATCGCCCGACTGGAGGCGATCATCCGCGACTGCACCGCACGCGGCGACCGGCTGGGCTACTTCGCCGCGCTCTACAACCGGGTCACGCAGGCGGTGCGCGAGGGGATCGCGCGGGGCGAGTTCCAGGACGGGCCGCGGATGGAGCGCCTGGACGTGACGTTCGCCGGGCGCTACCTGGCGGCGTACGACGCGTACCGCGCGGGCGAGGTGCCGTCGCGCTCCTGGCTGCGCGCCTTCGAGGCGGCGGTGGACCCGCGCCCCATCGTCCTGCAGCACCTGCTGGCGGGGATGAACGCGCACATCAACCTGGACCTGGGCGTGGCGGCGGCGCGGACGTGCCCCGGGGCGGAGCTGGCCGGGCTGCGGGGCGACTTCGACCGCATCAACGACGTGCTCGCCTCGCTGACGCCGACCGTGGAGGCGGAGGTGGACGGGCTGTCGCCCGACGTGGCGGCGCTGGCCCGGCTGGCGCCCCGCCTGGAGCTGCGCCTGGTGGGCTTCGCCATGGACGACGCGCGGGAGGCGGCGTGGAAGTTCGCGGGGGAGCTGGCCCCGCTGGCGCCGCGCGACCAGGTGCCGCTCATGGCGAAGCGCGACGCCGAGGCCGCGCTGCTCGCCGACGCGGTGCTGCACGACGGGCTGGTGATCCGCGCCATCCGCGCCCGGGAATCGTCCGACGTGGCCCGCAACGTGGAGGCGCTGGCCCGCGGCGAGTTCCGCGTCGTCCACCCGTCCGCGTCTCCCGGCTGATCCCCGTTTCCGTCTGCGCCGCCGGGCGCCGGCTCCCCACGCTCCCACGACGGAGTCCCCCATGCGCCCTGCCGCCCCCCTGGTCCTCGCCGCGCTGCTCGCGGCGGCCTGCGCCCCCGCGGGAACCGGTCCGGCCGCCCCGCCCGCCGGGCCCGAGCCGCAGATCACCGAGACGGAGACCGGGATCTCCTTCCGCCTCCGCAACGACGACCCTGGAGCGGCGCACCACGTGGCTGCCCCGCTGGACCGGGTGCGAGCCGCGCTGCCGCTGGTGTTCCGCGACCTGGGCGTCCCCGACGCCGGGCAGGACCGCGAGGGGCTGACGTTCGGGCACCGCAAGATCACCTCGCCGCGGGTGGGCGGCGAGCGGGCCTCGGCCTGGGTGCGCTGCGGCAACCAGATGGGCGCGGGCCCCTCGGCGGCCGGGCCGTACCGCACGCAGCTCTCGGTGCTGGTCACGCTCCGGCCGGACGGGGAGCGGACCTGGGTGACCACGCAGGTGGCCGGCTCCGCGACGCCGGCGGCGGGGACCAGCACGGACGCGGTGCTGTGCGTGTCCACCGGTGCCCTGGAGAAGCGCGTGGAGGAGATGCTCGCCGCCCGCCTGGGCACGGGCACGATCCCGCGGACGCGGTAGCGCCCGTGCGGCGCGAGCTGCACGAGGCGAACCGCCTCTCCTGGAACGCGGCGACCGCCGCCCACAACTCGCACAAGGGCGACCAGGCGGCATGGCTGCGCGCCGGCGGGAGCACGCTGTTCCCGGAGGAGCGGGAGCTGCTGGGCGAGGTGGCCGGGCGCACGCTGCTGCACCTGCAGTGCAACGCGGGGCAGGACACGCTGAGCCTGGCCGCGCTCGGCGCCGCGGCGACCGGCGTGGACATCTCCGACGAGGCGGTGGAGTTCGCGCGGCGGCTCGCCGCGGAGTCCGGGATCGCGGCGGAGTTCCACCGGGCGGACGTGTACGACTGGCTGGAGGAGGCGGGGCGGGCGGGGCGCCGCTTCGACCTGGCGTTCTCGTCGTACGGCGCGCTGTGCTGGCTCTCCGACCTAGGGGCGTGGGCGCGCGGGATCGCGGGGGTGCTGGCGCCGGGCGGCCGGCTGGTGCTGGTGGAGCTGCACCCGGCGGCGGCCATGTTCGACGAGGGGATGCGGCTGCGCTTCCCGTATTCCAGTGGCGGGGAGGCGATCCGCTGCGCGGAGGGGATCGGCGACTATGTGGCGCGCTCGGGCGAGGGGCTGCTGCACGGGGCGGATTTCCACGAGGGCGTCGTGGACTTCCGCAACCCGCACCCGTCGCACGAGTTCGCCTGGGGGCTGGCGGACGTGGTCGGGGCGGTGCTGGAGGCGGGGCTCGTCCTGCAGGCGCTGCGGGAGTGGCCGTACTGCAACGGGTTCGCGCCGTTCGACGGGATGCGCCTGGCGCCGGGGCGGCGCTGGGAGCTGCCGGAGGGGGTACCCGCGATTCCGCTGATGTACGGGCTTGCGGCGCGGAAGCCAGGCTGAGACGGGAGGAGTCCAATGCAGCCGATCGCCGTGCTCTGCCTCACGCTGGCGCTCCTCGCGCCCGCCGCGTCCCCCGCCGACCGGCAGGCGACCGGACGCGTCTGCCCGGACCCGGCGCGGCCGTGCCCCGGGTTCCGGCCGTACGAGCTGTCCTTCGTCCTCCCGGCGGGCGGCGCCGCGCGGGCGGAGGACCGCAGCGCGCCGTTCTACGCGGTGATCCTGCGCAGCGGCCCGCGGTGCACGGTGGGCGAGCCGGAGCGGCTGGCGGCGCAGGCACGGTTCCCCGGCCGCAAGGTGTTCGCGACGCGCTTCGAGTGTGATGACGGCGTGGAGAACAACGTGACCTACACCGGCGTGGACGCCCGCTATGGCTTCCTGGCCGTGTACGCGGGCGCGACACGGGCGCAGGCGGATGCCACGCTCGCCCTCGTACGGGCGACGGCCCGCTTTCCCGGCGCCAACCTGCGGATGATGCGGGTGGTGCGGGTGCATCCGTGAAGGCGGTGAAGAGGGCGGTGGAGGAACGGGTAAGCGCCGCCGGCGCATGCGGTTGAAAGCGGAAGGGAAGGCAGGTTGATGGAGCGGCTTATCCTGGTCGTACACGCCAACGCGTGCTCGGCGTTGCAAAGCCCTGGAACGCCGCCAGCGAACCAACATTCAGGAGAGGTTACAATGCCAAACACCGCAATCCCGGACATCACTTCGCACCAGCTTCGCCGGCTCGCGGAGGAGATTGACGGCGCGCGGGGAAAGGACGTCCTCATCGTCTTCCGGGAAAACAAGTATCAGGTGGTCGAGAAGCTGAACACCGGCGAAACGGCAATCCTCACCTGCGAGACGACCGACCAGACGAAGAAACGGCCCGAGATCGAGAAGGTCGAGTTCAAGGTCAAGGGGAAGCCGGGAAAGGACCTCAAGAAGCTGGGGTTCGACAGCGTCTTCTGGAGCGAATCGGCGGTGGAGAAGTTCGTGCTCCCCTACTACGCCAGGCTGCACGGACCCAACAGCGGCACGATGATCAATGCGCTGCTCACGGATTTCAACCAGGAGGACGTCGCCGGCGTGGTGCATCTCCCCAAGTCCGACTCGGAGGTGACCAAGGAGCTGGTCCCGCCGGCCGTGTGGAGCGGTCTTTCGGTCGAGGCGCAGGAGGACACCGACCCGATCCACCTCCTTTCCGACATCGTGGAAGGGGGGAAGTTCGTGCCCCTCACGGTGAAACAATACGGCGAAATCGCGGCTCTTGTGCCAGCCCGCTGAACAGCGGGTCGCGGGCGATGAAGGGTTTCTGGTCCGGTCTGAGAGCGAGATAGCCCTCCAGCAGCCGGAGCGCGCTCTCCTTCTCGCCGAGCAGGAGCCGCACGTTCGCCTCGTCGTACATCACGTCGACCCTCATTTCCCCGTCTACATCGGTCGCTTGTCGCGCCCGGGCCACTACCGCCCGGGCGCTGTCTTTCTGTCCGGCACGGGCCAGGACCGCGGCGGCGGCCATCTGGCGGTAGATGGGCTGGTAGGCGTGCCCCGCCGCACGCGCCGTCTCCGGCGGATCCACGCGGTTCCCTTCCGCTACGAGCCGCCATGCCAGGTTGGGGTCGGGGCGGACGGAAGGATCTTCCACGAGGAGCCTGAGCCTGCAGTCCACGAAGTAGCGGTGCTCGGGAAACTGGCGGCGGCCCCGCTCGCACCACTCCGTCGCGGCGGCGTAGTTCGCCATCGTGATGGAGCTGAAGTGAAGCTGGTTGAGGATCACGTGCGCGTCTTCCAGGAAGGCATCCGCCTCCACGGCCTTCTGCGCGAACAGGTCCGCTTCCGCGAATCCACCCCGGATCCGGAGCAGCTGGCTGAGGGTCGCCATGGCGGTTGCCCGCGAAGGCTCGAGATCGATCGCCCTGCGGAGGTCCCGCTCGGCTGCGGCGAGCCGCGGGTCCTTCGCGGGAGTGGTCGCCGCGGTGGCCACCAGCTGCCACAGCAGGGTCCCATGGACCTCGAGGGCGGCAGGGTTGTCGGGCTCCTTGTCGAGCGCCCGTTTCGCGTGCCCGAGCCCGATGGCAAGGGCCTGCGTGCGCGCGGGTCCCTCGTCGAGGAGCATGGCCAGCGACAAAGCCACGCGGCCGCGCAGGATGGGCGGGTCGGGCCACTCCGGGTCCGCGGCCTCGGCGCGCGCCAGCAGGGAGTCGGCGATGCGGAGCCGGCGAGCCGCGGCGGCCGCGTCCAACGGATGCTTCCGCCTGGCGATCACGGCCGCGTCGTCCCTTTCCTTCTCGCCATGCAGCACCAGCGCCAGCGCCTCGTCGCTCTGCGTACCCGCCCTCCGTTCCCGAACACGGATTTCCCTCCCCAGCACCCTGCGGAGAGCCTGCACGACGGTTCCGGAGACACTGTCCTGCAGCGACAGCAGGTCCCCGAGCTCGTGATCGATGGTCTGGCTGTCGAGGTACTTGCGGGTATTGGTGTCGGCGAGCTTCACGGTGACCCGCACCCGTTCTCCCGCTCCCTGGACACTCACCTCCACCACGCTTCCCACGTCGAGGCTCGAGATCAGGCTGTCGTACGACATCTTCCCATCCCGGTACGCCTTCACCGCGTTCAGGGGGGTGATCTCCAGCCCGTCCACCTGGCTGAGGTCGTGCGTCACCCGTTCGACCAGGCCGTTCCCGAGGTATTGCAGCGCACGGCCGGGCGTGTAGTCGTCCGGGTACAGCACGGCGATCCGGCGCGGGTCGCGCTCGGGGCTGGGGTTCGCTGCCGGGGGGCGGGGCGAGGTCAGCGCGGCGAGCAGGAGGCCGAGGATCATCCCCACCAGCCCGCCGTGGTACGCGGCCCGGTTCCAGCGCGGCTCCTGCCGCGCCCCGCGGACCGGAACGCGGGGAAGGTGCCCGGTCCGCACGGGCGGGGCGCCCTCGGCCGGCCCCACGCCGGGGGCTCCGGCGGCGTCGCCCGGCTCCGGCTGGACCTCGTCCGGAGCCGTCACGGCGCCCGGCTCGGGCAGGGGTACCGGCGCCGCCCTAGCGCTCCGCGGCGGCTCGGCGCGCAGCCGCTCCGCGTACGCCAGCACCTCCGGGTCGGGCTCCACCTCCAGATCCTCCCGCATCAGGGCCGCGTGCGTGGACCCCGCCCGGAGCGCAGCGGCCCGCTCCCCCGCCGCGTCCAGGGCGCGCATCAGCCGCAGCGCGATGCGCGAGCTGTGCGGGTCGCGCGCGGCGAGCGTCCGCCACCAGTCGGCGGCCTGCAGCGGGCACCCCGCCGCCTCGCGGGCCTCCGCGAGCGACTCCACCGCGCGCGCCCAGATCCGCGCCAGCCGCTCGCGCTCCCCCTCCGCCCAGCGCTCGAACTCGGGCGCATCGGCCACGTAGAACCCGTCCAGGAACGGACCCGCGTACACCCGGGCCGCGCCCTCCGGGTCCCCCGCCTCCAGCGTGGCCTCCAGCTCCCCCACGTCGCTCGGGACCACCGCGGGGTCCAGCGCCACGTCGTCCCCAACGCCCACCACCGCCCCCTCCCCCAGCTCCTTGCGGAGCACGTACAGCGACTCGGACAGGAGGTGGCGCGCCGAGTCGGTGGGGTGCTCCGGCCAGAGCAGCCCGATGATCCGCTCGCGCCCCACGGGCCTCCCCCGCGCCACCGCGAGCACCGCCAGGATCGCCAGGCGACGCTTGTGCGCGGCGCGCCCGGTCACGGGGCCGTCGCGCCCCTCCAGTACGGCTCCGCCCAACAGCTTGAGGGCAAACACGTTGTAAAGTGGGGAAAACGGGTTGATCGCCATGGGGAAAACAAATTGAGGCGCGCCGGGCATAGTTAATCGCGCGTCCGGGACGGGCGCAAGGTGCCTCGCCGGAGGCAGCCCGGACAAGCTCCACCCTCCCCCACGCAGGAGAAGCCGATGTACCTCTCCATCCCTCCCCCCCGCGCCTGGCCGGCGGCGCTCCCGGCGCTCCTCCAGGCGAGCAGGGCCGACTCCACCCGTGCCGGCATCGCCCCGGTGACCCTGTCGGGGCCGGAGTTGAGGACGCTCCTGGTGATCGTGGCGTGCGGCGCCGCCGGGGCCCTGGCCGCGGACCTGGTCGCGGACGGCGGACGACTGGACCGCTGGAAGCAGGATGCGCAGGGGTGGACGCTGGGCTTCCTGGGAAAGCTGATCGTCGGGTCCGTCGCCGCCGTGGTCGCCCTGACTCTGAACCCGCCCGAGGGGTCATGGTCGCTGGTGGGGAGCGCGCTCGCGGCCGGAGTGGGCGGCGAGGCGATCCTCCTCGCCATCGTGGCCTCGCGCCAGGCACAGGGGGCGGAACGGGAAGCGGAGCACCAGGAGGACGTGAAGTCGCGCCTGGCGGTGCTCGCGCAGACGCGCCTCTACGCGATGGTGGACGCGCACCACGCGGCGGGCGGGCCGGCGCGGGCGGGCGCGCCGGAGGGCGCCCGGGCGGCGGAGCCGGACCCGGCCGGCGCGGCCCAGTTGCGCGTGCTGGAGGCGCTGGCCGACCAGTTCAGCCGCGAGATCGCCATGTTCGCCGCGTCCCCGCGGACGCGCCGCGCGGGAACCGTGCGGGAGCGGGTGCGCGCGGTCCTGGAGGAGGTGCTGGGGCGCGACGACGTGGAGGGGCTTCCGCTGCGGGAGCTGGCGGGGCACGGCCGGGCGGCGCTGCGCGCGGTCGCCGACGAACTGGCCGTGGAGTTCCCGCGCGCACAGCCCCCGGTGCGCCCCGGCGACGTGAAGCCGGGACACACGCTGGACACGCTCGCCGCCGAGATCCAGGGGCGCTTGGGGTGATCCGCCGCCTCGTGCCTTGCCTCCGGGAGACCCCGGTCCCCGATGGAAACCATTCAACCGAGGAAGTACGGCCATGAATATGAACCTCTTCAACCTGCTCGTCCCGGTGCTCATCGGGATCAGCCTGATGTCCGAGCGCATCGTGACGGTGGTCAAGACCGCCTTCCCGTGGCTGACGGAGGAAAAGAAGACCGAGGCCAAGGAGGTGGACCTGGTGGCCGACCGCTGGCGGCGGCTCATCGTCCAGGCGCTCGCCTTCGTGGCCTCCTGGCTGGTGGCGGGCATGCTCCAGGAGGACGGCAATCTCCTCGGATCGTTCGTGATCGGCAGCGGCGCCGAGGCGCGCTCCATCCCCGTGTGGCTGGTGGGGCTGCTCGCCAGCGGCGGCTCCGCCTTCTGGAACAACGTCCTGGGCTACAGCAAGGGGCTCAAGGACAACCAGCGGCTCCTGAACGCGGCGGGCGGCCTGGACTACACCGAGCGCGCACGGGCGGCGGGCGTCGTGGTGCACGACACCGGGGCCACCGCCCGCGCCCAGGCCGGCGGCAGGGGCGGCCCCGCCGTCCAGGAGGCCGAGCGCCGCATCGCGGCCCTCGACCAGCCGCAGCTCGACTCCACCCCCAACCGGATCGCCCGATGAGCATCAGCATCATCACCGCGCGCGCGGCCGACGGGCCGCTCACAGTCGAGGTCACCGACCCGCACTTCCCCCAGAACGTGGCGGGGGTCCTCTGGCGCTACACGCCCGCCAAGCAGCCGGACGGCCAGGCGGGCAGGTTCACCCCGCTCCACCCCTCCGTGCCTATCGGCACGGTGCAGGGCAACGCCGGCAAGTTCTTCTTGGTGGAGGGCGCGGTGCTCCACCAGAACGACAATCCTCCCACCCCGTACCAGGTGGTCGTCACCGTCCGCCAGCCGGGCAGGGTCCTGTCGGAGGAGGTGCCGCCCGACGGAGGGAGCGGACAGGTGGGAGACCAGGACGCGCCGTTCGTCTACCGCTTCCAGATCCAGGAGGCGCCATGATCCGGTGCAGCCCGATGCAGAGCGGCGCCACGGCTCTCCTGGTCCTGCTGCTCACCCTGGGGCCCGTGGGCGCGGAGGGGCAGACTCCCGCGGCCGCAGGGGGGCAGGGCGCCACGCAGGCCGCGGAAAGGGCGGCGGACGAGAAGCGGAGCGCGATCGCGGGCCTGATCCAGCCGTCCCACTTCGGCGTCCCCACCTCTCCCGCGTTCGCGCTCCTGCCGGAGCAGCCGGAGGAGGTTCCCCACATCGTCACGCCAGGGGACTTCCAGGGGGTGCTCAAGACCTGGTTCGACGGGAACAAGCTGAAGACGGGGGCGGCGTTCGACGCTCGCCCGTTCGTGCGCTCGGCGGGAGACCTCCTGACCTACGCCAGGGACTGGCGGAGGGCCGCCCTCTTCCGCACGGTGCTCTCGGCCGGGACCTCGATCGCGCAGCAGGGGTCGGACAACGTCCTGGTGGCGGTCGGGATCCGGATCCCGCTGATCGACCTGGGGGACCCCCGGGCGGACCTGGCCCACCAGGACTCCATGGCGGAGGTGTACGCGGCAAGGCTGGGCGGGCGGGGGCCGCAGCCGGCATTCGAGCAGGGGCAGCAGCCTGCGCTGGAGATGACGGACTCGGTGAGGCTCGCGCGCGCCCGGGCCGCCTCCGCCGCCGTGGACAGCCTCCGCCGGCGGTACGCGGCCGAGAACTGGAACGCGCTCAAGCTGGACCTGGGGCTGGCGGGGAGCGTCCGGACCCTGGGCGACGAGTCGCGCGCCGACAGCCTGCAGGGACGGCAAGGCGGCGTGTGGAGTGCCCTGTCGCTGCCGCTGGAGCGCTTCGGGCAGCTCACCTTCAGCGGCAAGGTGGTGTGGTCCCGCGCGGACACCGCCACGGATCAGACCGGGAGCTACACGGCGGGCGCGCGGGCGCGGCTCTTCGCGAGCGACCGCTTCGCCTTTTCGGCCGAGGCGGCGTCCGTCTGGGGCAGGTACGACGACGCGGAGCTGGACGACCGCTGGACGCACCTGGGCGTCGCCGCGGAGTGGTACGTCCCGGAGCTCAAGGGGTGGATCGGCGCGGGGTACGGCGGGGACACGGGGCGGCGCGACGCACCGGACGCGCGCTTCTCCCTCCGCTACGCCTTCTACCGCGACCGGATCCTGCAGCGGTGACGCCGCGGCCGCGGCACGGGGCTCGCAACCGTGCCGCGGCATGGCGACACCGTCCCCCCGCACCCGAACTCCCCCGGCCTTCCGCGGCGCGCACGCCGCCGCGGAAGGCTGGTTCCGTTCCCGCGGCTGGGAGCCCTTTTCCTTTCAGCGCGAGGTGTGGGACGCGTACCTGGCGGGGGAGAGCGGGCTGATCCACGCCGCCACGGGCACGGGAAAGACGTACGCCGCCTGGATGGGCCCGCTGCTGGAGTGGCTGGCCGAGCACCCGGAGCCCGCCGGCGTCACGTCGAAGAGGACCCGCTCCACGGCGCCGCCGCTGCGGGTGCTGTGGATCACCCCGCTGCGCGCCCTCGCCGCGGACACGGAGGCCGCGCTGCGCGCCCCGCTGGAGGCGCTGGACCTCCCCTGGACGCTGGAGTCGCGCACCGGCGACACCTCCGCCGCCACCCGCGCCCGCCAGGGCCGGCGCCTCCCCACCGCGCTGGTCACCACCCCCGAGAGCCTGTCGCTCCTCCTGTCCCGCTCGGACGCGCGCGAGCTGTTCCGCGACCTGCGCGCCGTGGTGGCGGACGAGTGGCACGAGCTGATGGGCACCAAGCGCGGCGTGCAGACCGAGCTGGCGCTGGCCCGGCTGCGGCGCTGGCGGCCGGGGCTGCGCACCTGGGGCGTGTCGGCCACGCTGGGCAACCTGGACGAGGCGCGCGCGGCGCTGCTGGGCGCGGGGGCCGCGGGGCGCGTGGTGCGGGGGATGCTCCCCAAGCGGCTCACGGTGGACGCGCTGATCCCGCCCGTGGTCGAGCGCTTTCCCTGGGCGGGGCACCTGGGGACGCAGATGCTGCCGCAGGTGATCGAGGCGATCGAGGAGGGGGAGAGCGCGCTGGTGTTCACCAACACCCGCTCGCAGACGGAGATCTGGTACCAGGCGATCCTGGCGGCGCGGCCGGAGTGGGCGGGGACCATCGCCCTGCACCACGGCTCGCTGGACCGCGCCACGCGCGACTGGGTGGAGGGCGGGCTGCGCGACGGGCGGCTGCGCTGCGTGGTGGCCACCTCGTCGCTGGACCTGGGGGTGGACTTCTCCCCCGTGGACCGGGTGCTCCAGATCGGCAGCCCCAAAGGGGTGGCGCGGCTCCTCCAGCGCGCCGGGCGCAGCGGGCACCGGCCGGGGGCGGAGAGCCGGGTGACCTGCGTCCCCACCCAGGTGCTGGAGCTGCTGGAGGTGGTCGCCGCGCGCGACGCCGTGGAGGCGGGGGCGATCGAGTCGCGGCTGCCGGTGGAGCGCCCGCTGGACCTGCTGGCGCAGCACGTGGTCACGGTCGCGCTGGGCGGCGGCTTCCGCGCCGGCGAGCTGCTGGACGAGGTGCGCTCCACCCACGCCTACGCCGGGCTGGGCGACGACGAGTGGAGCTGGGTGCTCGACTTCGTCACCCGCGGCGGATCGGCGCTGACGGCGTACCCGGAGTACTCGCGCGTGGTGGAGAGCGACGGCCTGTACACGGTGGAGAGCCCGCTGGTTGCGCGGCGGCACCGCATGGCGATCGGCACCATCGTCAGCGACGCGAGCATGGCGGTGAAGTACCTGCGCGGCCCGCGCCTGGGCACGGTGGAGGAGTCGTTCGTGGCGCGGCTGCGGCCGGGCGACCGCTTCGTCTTCGGGGGGAAGCCGCTGGAGTTCGTGCGGGTGCGCGACATGGTGGCGTGGGTCCGCAAGGCGTCCAGCGGCAAGGGGGCGATCCCGCGGTGGATGGGGAGCCGCATGCCGCTCTCCACCGAGCTGGCGGCGGCGCTGCGGAACCGGCTGGAGGAGGCGCACCGCGGCGAGCTGCGCGGGCCGGAGATGCAGGCGATCCGCCCGGTGCTGGAGATCCAGGCGCGCTGGTCGCGCATCCCCGACGCGGACGAGCTGCTGGTGGAGCGGGTGAAGACCCGCGAGGGGCACCACCTGTTCTTCTTTCCCTTCGAGGGGCGGCTGGTGCACGAGGGGCTGGCGGCGCTGTTCGCGTTCCGCATCTCGCGCCTGGCGCCCATCTCCTTCACCCTCGCCTCCAACGACTACGGCTTCGAGCTGCTCTCGCCGGAGCCCGCGCCGCTGGAGGAGGCGCTCGCGTCCGGGCTCCTCCGGCCGGACGGGCTGGTGGAGGACGTGCCCGCGTCGCTGAACGCGACCGAGATGGCCCGGCGGCAGTTCCGGGAGATCGCGCGGGTGGCGGGGCTGGTGTTCCCCGGCTACCCCCA
The DNA here is from genome assembly GCA_036389055.1 of Longimicrobiaceae bacterium. GTDB lineage: Bacteria > Gemmatimonadota > Gemmatimonadetes > Longimicrobiales > Longimicrobiaceae > JAFAYN01. The sequence goes on from DASVQR010000186.1 coordinate 13,663, forward strand.
CGCGGGGAAGACGGCAAAGCAGCTCCAGGCTTCCAGCGGGCTGTTCTACGACGTGTTCGCCCGCTACGACCCGGAGAACCTGCTGCTGCGACAGGCCCACCGCGAGGTGCTGGAGCGGCAATTGGAGCGCAGCCGCCTGGGGCGCACGCTGGAGCGCCTGGCCGCCTCGCGCGTGGTGGTCACCGAGCCGAAGCGCACGCCGCCGCTGGCCTTTCCCCTGCTGGTGGACCGGGCGCGCGAGGCGGTCTCCTCCGAGTCGCTGGCGGACCGGGTGCGGAGGATGCAGCTCGCGCTGGAGCGCGCGGCGGGGTGAGGGTCGCCGTTGTCTGGGTGGTGGAAAACGGCTATATTTCCACCATTCATCCAGGGAGGCTGAGCATGGCGCTGAACATCAAGAACTCCGAGGCCGAGAGGCTGGCGCGTGAGCTTGCGGACGCTACCGGCGAGAACATCACCCGCGCGGTAACCGAAGCGCTCCGTGAGCGGCTGATCCGCAAGACGGGCCGCGTGCCCGATGTGACGCTGCGCGAGGACATCCGCCGTATCCAGGAGCGCGTAGCGAGCCTTCCCGTTCTCGACGACAGGACCCCGGACGCGATCGTCGGCTACGACGAACACGGTCTGCCGGCCTGAGAAATGGTCGCAGACACCTCCGCGCTGGTCGCCGTCCTGCTCCGGGAGCCCACCGCGGACCGGCTCACCGGCGCGCTCGACCGCGCTCCTCTCATCCGGTGCTCGGCGGTGTCGCTCGTAGAGGCGGCAATGGTGATGCAGGGGCGGCTCGGTGAAGGGGGCGAGAGGGAGTTGGACCTGCTGGTCGCGCGCCTCCGAGTCGAGATCGTGCCGGTCACCGTCCAGCAGGCGGAGGTTGCCCGCTCAGCCTTCCGCCGGTTCGGCAAGGGGCGCCACCCCGCCGGCCTCAACTTCGGTGACTGCTTCTCGTACGCGCTCGCCCGCGCGCTGGGCGAGCCGCTCCTGTTCGTCGGCAACGACTTCTCGCAGACGGACGTGCAGGTTGCGCCCTACTGAGGTGACGGTGGGGCGGGTGTGCCCGTGACCACGTCCGTCGTGGTCGCCGGGGAGCGGCTGGTGCTGCTCCCCGAGCGCGCGGTGTTCTGGGAGCGCGCGTCCACGCTGCTGGTGGCGGACGCGCACTGGGGCAAGGCGGCGGCGTTCCGCGCCGGCGGCATCGCGGTGCCGGGCGGCACCACGGCGGGCGGGCTGGCCCGGCTCTCCGCGGCCCTGGAGCGCACCGGGGCGCGGCGGCTGGTGTTCCTGGGCGACCTGCTCCACGCGCGCACGGGACGCGCGCCGGCCACGCTGGCGACCGCGCGCGCCTGGCGGGAGCGCCACGTCGCCACCGAGATGCTGCTGGTGCGCGGCAACCACGACCGCGGGGCGGGGGACCCGCCGCCCGAGCTGGGGATCGCGTGCGTGGACCCGCCGCTGGTGGAGCCGCCGTTCGTGCTCGCCCACCACCCGGAGCCCTCGCCAGAGGGCTACGTGCTCGCCGGGCACCTGCACCCGGGCGTGAGGCTGGCCGGCGCGGGGCGGCAGCGGGAGCGATTGCCCTGCTTCTGGCTGGGCGCTGGGGTGGGCGTGCTGCCGGCGTTCGGCGACTTCACCGGGCTGGCGGAGGTGCGCCCCGCGCCCGGGGACCGCGTGCTCGTGGTGGCCGGGGACGAGGTGGTGGAGGTCCGCGGCTGAGGCGCCGCCGCCCGGCGCATGGGGCGCGCACGACCCGCTTCCGGGGCGTGCGTGCCCCGCCCTCCCCGCCGGCGCGCAACCGGCTTGCCCGGCCAAGTCGTGTCGCGCAAGCCACCTGCGGAGATCCGGCCCCCTGGTCCCGCGCTTGCTGCGGAATTCCCGCGCGGTCTTCCCCCGACTCCTCCCCCCACCGATCCACCGCATGCCCGACGATCCCTCGCCCGAGCCCACGCCGAACGCCCGTGGCACCCAGGGGAGCGCGAAGCCGCTCCCCGGCGGCGACCCCAAGAAGGCGGACTTCACCCCGGAGGTGCTGGACCGGACGCTGATCGCCATCCCGCTGCTGCGCGACATGGCCGAGGCGGACGAGACCACGCCCTTCGACGTCATCATCGACCTGAACCTGGAGTACCACGGCGGCCGCCAGGGAGCCAGGGAGCGGGTGGCGGAGCTGATCAAGAAAGCCAAGGGGAGCCGGCGGCGCGGCCTGGGCGTGGACGACGCCAAGAGCCGGCTGAGCCACCAGTACGTGTTCGCCACGCTGGAGGTGCGCACCATCCGCGAGCTGGCGCGGCTGGACACCGAGGCCGGGACGCACGCCCACCGCGCCATCTACCGCATCTGGCCGGACTTCGAGGTCCAGGCGTTCACCAGCCGCTCCGTCAGCACGGTCAAGGCGGACGCGGCGCGGGCGGCGTTCGCGGCGAGCGGCGAGCAGATCGTGTGGGCGGTGCTGGACTCGGGAATCGACGAGCACCACCCGCACTTCGAGATGCACCGCAACCTGGTCACCACCCCTCCCCTCATGCACCGCGACTTCACCGCCGGGCCGGGCGGGGAGGAGCGGCCGCTGGTGGACGAGTTCGGGCACGGCACCCACGTGGCGGGGATCATCGCCGGGGAGCTGACGGCGGCGCGCTTCGCGGCGTGGGCGCAGAAGCAGGGCGCGGCCGAGGGCGCCGCCCCCGCCGGCCAGGACGCCGCCGCCGCCGCTCCGGATGCCGCGGCGGCGACCGTGGTGCCGCCGGCCCCGGCGGAGGAGGGAGCGGCGGCGCCCGACGCGGCGGCCAAGCCGCAGATTCCCGTGGTGACCCGGCGGCGCAGCGAGCAGGGCGAGGTGGCCTACGAGACCTCGTTCCTGCCGGCGATCTCCGGCATGGCGCCGCGCTGCAAGCTGGTGAGCCTCAAGGTGCTGGACGCGGCCGGCCGCGGCCGCACCAGCAACATCATCGCCGCCATCGAGCAGGTGCAGGAGATCAACGGCTTCGGCCGGCGGCTCCGCATCCACGGCGTCAACCTGAGCGTGGGCTACGACTTCGAGCCGGAGTGGTTCGCCTGCGGGCAGAGCCCGCTCTGCGTGGAGGTGGACCGGCTGGTCCGCTCCGGGGTGGTGGTGGTGGTCGCGGCCGGGAACACCGGGTACGGGGTGCAGCAGACCAAGTCGCGCGGCCCGGTGGCGACGGGGATGGATCTGAGCATCAACGACCCCGGCAACGCCGAGCTGGCGATCACGGTGGGCTCCACCCACCGCGACATGCCGCACGTCTACGGCGTCTCGTACTTCTCGTCCAAGGGACCGACGGGGGACGGGCGCCTCAAGCCGGACCTGGTCGCCCCCGGCGAGAAGATCGTCTCCTGCGCCGCGGGCTCCAAGCGCGCCAAGGTGCCGGGCGAGACCAGCAGGGACTTCCAGTACGTGGAGGACAGCGGCACCAGCATGGCCGCGCCCCACGTGTCGGGGGTGATCGCGGCCTTCCTCTCGGTGCGGCAGGAGTTCATCGGCAACCCGGAGGCCGTCAAGCAGATCTTCCTTTCCACCGCCACCGACCTGAAGCGCGACCGCTACTTCCAGGGCAACGGGCTGGTGGACCTGATGCGCGCCATCCAATCCGTCTAAGGGGGAGAGCATGGACACTGTGGCCGGGTTCCCTTGCTTCGAGGTGCAGTTCACCCGCGAGGGGCAGCCGTTCGACCGGGCGGAGACCGACGCGTTCCTCGCCGGGCTGGGCGGAGCGGGCGCCACCGACCTGCTGGTGATGTCGCACGGGTGGAACAACGACATCGAGGAGGCGCGCCAGCTGTACCGCGGGTGGCTGCAGAACCTGCGCGCGCACCTGGACGCCGGCACCGTGCCCGGCGTGGCGGATCGCCGGTTCGTCGCGCTGGCCGTGTTCTGGCCCTCCAAGAAGTTCACCGACCGGGAGCTGATCGCCGGGGGCGCCGCCAGCGTGGACGACGCGGGCCAGGCGGAGCTGGTGGCTCGGCTCCAGTCGCTCAAGGGGTTCTTCGACCACCCCGAGGCCGACGCCCGGCTGGACGCGGCCGTCGCCCTGGTGCCCCGCCTGGAGAACAGCGAGCCGGCCCGCGACGAGTTCGGCCGGCTGCTCGCCTCGCTGGCGCCGCCCCCCGCGGACGGGCCGGAGTCCGAGGACGTGGACGGGCGGGACCGGCTCGCCGGCTGGACCGGCGACGAGCTGGTGCGGGAATTGGCGGCGCCCCCGGCGCCCACCGTGGGCGGGGGGGACGGGATGGAGGGCGGCGCCGCCGGGATGGACGACCCGGGCGGCGCGGGGGGGCTGGACGATGCCGGCGGGGCGGACGGCGGGGCCGCGGGGCTGGGGAGCCTGTTCGGCGGGGTGGTGGACGGCGCGCGCAACCTGGCAAACCTGGTGACCTACTACCAGATGAAGAACCGCGCCGGACTGGTGGGGGCCGGGGGCGTGGCCCCGCTGCTGGACACCGTGCGGGAGCGCTTCCCCGCGATCCGCATCCACCTGGTGGGCCACAGCTTCGGCGGGCGGCTGGTGACCGCCGCCGCGGCCGGGATGAAGGCCTCGGACCCGGCCCCCGTGGCGAGCATGACGCTGCTCCAGGCCGCCTTCTCGCACTACGGCTTCGCGGACAATTACCACCAGACGGGGAAGCCCGGCTTCTTTCGCGGCGTGGTCACCGGGCGCAAGGTGGCCGGGCCGGTGGTGATCAGCCACACCCGCCGCGACTCGGCGGTGGGGCTGGCGTACGCCCTCGCCTCGCGGCTGGCCGGGCAGCAGGCCGCGGCGCTGGGCGACGAGAACGACATGTTCGGGGGGATCGGGTCCAACGGGGCGCAGGACACCCCGGAGCGGGTGGCGGGGACGCTGCTGCCGCCGGGGACGGCGTACGCCTTCCAGCCCGGGCGGCTGCACAACCTCAAGGGCGACGCCTTCATCAGCGGGCACTCGGACGTGGCGAATCCGGCCACCACCTGGGCCGTGCTGAGCGCGATCGCCGCCACCTGAGAGCCGGGCGCACACCCGGCGGGCCGGACGGAGCGAGGGGCCGCGGGCCGGCGGCCGGCGCCCCCTCCGCCCGTCCGGGTCCCCGACCGCATGGTATGCGCCAGGAGGCACTTGAAAACCGGCAGCCTCCCGTATAAAGTTCCCCTTTCCACAGCGCGCGCCCGCCGCTCCCGGCCGGGCGCAAGTCGGCGAACCGAACCCGTTTGACCGGAGTCAGCAGCGATGGCAGTCGCGGAGAAGGAACAGGTCGAGACCCACGAGTTCCAGGCCGAGGTGCAGCAGCTCCTCAAGCTGGTGATCAACTCGCTCTACAGCGACAAGGACATCTTCCTGCGCGAGCTGGTCGCCAACGCCTCGGACGCGCTGGACCGGCTGCGGATCGAGTCGCTCACCCGCCCCGAGGTGGTGGCCGAGGGCGAGCCCGAGATCCGCGTGATCCCGGACGAGAAGGCCCGCACGCTCACGATCCGCGACAACGGGATCGGGATGAGCCGCCAGGAGGTGATCTCCAACATCGGCACCATCGCCAAGTCGGGGACGGCGGAGATGCTGCGCTCGCTCAAGGAGAAGCCCACCGGCGAGGGCGCGGCGCAGCTGATCGGGCAGTTCGGCGTGGGCTTCTACTCCTCGTTCATGGCCGCCGACCGGGTGGAGCTGGTCACCCGCCGCGCCGGCGAGGAGGTCGCCACGCACTGGGAGAGCACCGGCGACGGCAGCTACACCGTCACGGACGGGGAGCGGCCGGAGGGGCACGGCACCACCATCACGCTGCACCTCAAGCCCGTGGACCGGGAGAGCGGGATCGAGGACTACGCCGAGCGCTGGACGCTGACCCGCATCATCAAGCAGCACTGCGACTTCATCACCTACCCCATCGTCCTGGTCGCGGAAAAGGACCTGGACGTGATGGAGGCGGGCAAGGAGGAGAGCGAGGCCGAGGCGCGCGAGATCGAGGAAAAGGTCCTCAACTCGCGGCTCCCCATCTGGGCGCGCTCCCCGTCCGAGGTCAAGGAGGAGGAGTACCGCGACTACTACAAGTCCATCTCGCACGACTGGACGGAGCCGCTGGAGATCGTCCACCAGCGCGGCGAGGGGACCATCGAGTACCAGGCGCTGCTCTTCATCCCCACCAAGGCGCCGCGCGACCTGTTCTACGTGGGCTCCAAGCCGGGGCTGAAGCTGTACGTGAAGCGGGTGCTGGTGATGGAGAGCTGCGAGGAGCTTCTCCCCCGCTACCTGCGCTTCGTGCGCGGCGTGGTGGACTCGCCCGACCTGCCGCTCAACGTGTCGCGCGAGACGCTGCAGGACGACCGCAACATCCGCAAGATCCGGCAGGCGCTGGTCAAGAAGGTGCTCAGCGTGCTGACCGCCATGCAGGAGGGCAACCCGGAGCGCTACAAGGAGTTCTGGGGTCAGTTCGGGCGCGCCATCAAGGAGGGCGTGGGGCAGGACTACGAGCAGCGCGACATCCTCAACAAGCTGCTCATGTTCGAGTCGTCCAACGACCCGGAGGCGCTCACCACGCTGCAGCAGTACGTGGACCGCATGCCGGAGGAGCAGCAGGCCATCTACTACCTGACCGGCCCCTCGCGCAGCGTGATCGAGAACAACCCCTCGCTGGAGATGTTCCGCGACAAGGGGTTCGAGGTGCTGTACCTGTCGGACCCGGTGGACGAGCTGGTGACGCAGTCGCTCTGGGACTTCAACGGCAAGAAGCTGAAGTCGGTGCTCAAGGGCGTGGTGGACCTGGGCGGCGAGGAGAAGAAGGAGGAGAAGACCGGCGAGGAGGAGGCGTACAAGACCTTCCTGGAGGCGCTGGAGAAGAAGCTGGAGACCTGGGTCAAGGTGGTGCGCCTCTCCGGCCGCCTTTCCCGGTCACCCGTGGTCCTGGTGGGCGCGGAGCACGACTACTCGCCGCACCTGGAGCGGATGCTCGCCACGGGGATCAACGACGCGCCCAAGCAGCGGCGCATCATGGAGCTGAACCCCGGCAACGAGGTGGTCAAGAAGCTCAAGGCGCGCTTCGACGCCAACCCCGAGGACCCGGCGATCGCGGAGTACGCGGAGGTCCTCTTCGGGTGGGGGCTGATCGCGGAGGGCTCGCCGATCCACGACCCGGTCCGCTTCAACCAGCTGGTCGCGGACCTGATGGCCAGGGGGCTGTAGAACGTTCTTCTCGCAATGCGGCGCCCCGGCTCCTACCTTGGAGCCGGGGCGCCCGCCTTTTCCCGCCCCGCGTCAGGACCCCGCCCCCGCCACCAGCAGCTGCCGGGCGCTCCGTCCGGCGGCGGCGTACGTCCGCAGCACGTCCGGCGTCTCCACGGGGTGCGCCAGCGACCTGCACCACTCCAGCAGCCCGGCCAGGTAGGCCGCGTCCGCCGGCTCCCAGCGCGGGTCCGTGGCGACGCGGCAGGCGATGCGCCCCAGCGCGGCGGCGCCCAGCCCCCACACGGGCCCCTCGCGGGCGACCAGGTACAGGCCGTCCAGGAACAGGCCGGTGGCGGGATCGCGGCGGAAGCGGCGGAACGAGCCGGGACCGAAGACCCAGGTCTCGCCGCCGGAGGCGTGTACGGCGGCGCGGTCGAAGCGGCCCGCGGGGAAGGCGCGCGTGCGGTACGCCGCGGGATCGGGGCCGCCCTCGGCGCCGGTGAGCCAGGCCAGGTTCTCCTGCCGCATGCGGAAGCCGTGCGCCAGGTCGTTCAGGGCGCGCTTGACCTCCACCACCGCCAGCACCTCGGCGGGCTCCCCGGGCGCGGCGCCGCCACGCACCACCACCTGGTCCAGCTCCATGCGCGCGGCGCCCAGCGTCACGCCACGGAGCACGCGCGCCTCGCCGCCGTCCGCCCCGTCGTCGGCAAGCTCGGGGAGGACGTGGACCCGGACCAGCTCCGCTGCCAGCTCCTCGAACGCGGCGCCGCGCCGGCCGGAGCCCTGGCCGCGCGCGCGGAGGAGCTCCCGCAGCCGCGCCTCCTCCGCGTCCAGCCCCGCGGCCGCACGCAACCCCGCCAGCTCCGCCCGCAGCCGCAGCAGCGCCCGGCGCTCGGGGCTGGAGCGGGTCAGCTCTTCCAGCTCCCGCCGGAGCGCCGCCCGGCGGGCGCGGAACCCGTCCAGCTTGTGCCGGAGGGCGGCGCGCTTCCCGGGCGCGGCACGCTCCAGCGCGCCCTCCAGCCCGGCGACCGCGCGGCCGGCGCCGGCGAGATCGTGCTCGACTCTGCGCAGGCGCTCGGCGAGCGGGGAAGCCCGGTCCGCGGCCTCGGCGGCGCGCAGCTGCGCTTCCAGGTCGCGCAGCCGGGCGTCGGCGCGGCGGATCTCGCGGATCCGGGTGCGCTGCACGAAGGCCGGGTCGCGCTCCCAGCGTGCCAGGTGGCGCTGCAGCCAGCCGCGGAAGCCGGCCACGTCCAGCGTACGCAGGTCCAGGGTGCGCTCCCGGAGGAGGCGCTGGAGCTCGGCGGCGCCGCGGGCGACGGGGACGGACGGGTGCATGCGGGATCCCTGCGTGGACGTTCGGTCTGCGCCCCGCGGTCGCGCACCTTCCGTTCCCGGCGGTGAAATCGACGGCGGTGATCCATCTTTCCTGCGCACCCGTGCCGCCTCCTGCCCATCGCCAGGGGTGCACCCGGCCTTTCTCCCCTTCCACCCAGGATGCCCCATGCCTCTTCCGACGGTCACCGCCACCCGCATGGTCCAGCTCGACTACACCCGCCCGGTCTCGTTCCAGGTGGAGGTGGGGAACGCGATGGTGGGAGGAACCACCTGGCACTGCCTGAGCCAGTCCGGGGCGTGCAAGGGCGACGAAGTGTCGCTGGACGACACGGCCAACCTGCAGTTCTCGACCCTTTTCCTGACCACCACGGTGGAGGACGACAACCCGGCCACCGACAACACCGTCGTCACCTACCACATCCGCAACGGGGACAGCGTGCAGTCGTTCCCGTTCAGCTTCACGCTCCCGGACAAGAGCCGCTTCGTGGTGTACCTGATCGACTTCACCTTCATCTGAGCCCCTCGATGAACAGATTCAGCTGCAGGTGCGGCACGCGGGTCGGGCGGGGCGCGAGGTGCCTGCTCCCGCTCGCGGCACTCGCGTGGGGAAGCGCCGCCGCCCGCGCGCAGGAGCTGCCGGAACCGGAATCGCTGCGGCCCCCGTCCTCGCCGGCGTTCATCGTCCTCGGCGTGGCCCCCAGCTCCATCTCGCGCCCCAACAACCCGGCCGACCTGGGCCTCTCGCTCCTGAACGCGTCCAACCAGCTCTCCGGGATCCCGCGGGACCTCGCGGTCGAGTTCAGCCCCTACTGGCTGCAGAACCGGCGGGAGCTGACCTGGCGGGACGACGTGCGGAGGTCGCCGGGGCAGTCGTTCCTGCGCACGCTCGCCTTCTCGGCCGCGACCAGCCCGATGGCGGACGACACCGCCCGGACGGCGCTCGGGTTCGGGGGCCGTGCGCTCCTGTTCTCGGGGCGCGTCTCGCCCGAGTCGGTCGAGCGGATGGAGGCGCGCGAGGCCGAGCTCGCCGGCATCAGCGCACGGGTGGACGACCTCACCCTCGGGGAGCGCCGCCGCATCGACTCGCTGAAGGTGGTCGCCCTCCGGCAGGCACTCGAGGGAGTGCCGCCCGGTTCCCGGCGCCAGGCGATCGCGGACAGCGTAGGCCGGGTCTTCGAGGCCGCCACGCGGGAGGCCGTCAACCGCATCCTCGCGGATTCGTCCGCCGTGATCGAGCGCGAGCTGGACGCGCTGGAGGAGCTCGTCATCGTCCGGGAAGGGCCAAAGCTGGAGATCGCGGCGGGAGGGGCCTGGGCGTTCACGGACGACCGGGTGGAAACGGGGAAGCTGGACCGGGTGGGGCTGTGGGCCACCTACAGCTGCGACCGGTGCCGCTTCGTGGACGGCGCTCCCTCCCGGATCACCCCCATCGTGCTCGCCCGCTTCCTCCGAGACGTGGAGGAGGAGGACACCGACCTGGCGGACGTCGGCGCGCGGCTGGCGCTGGACGGCAGGAACTACAGCTTCTCCGCGGAAGGGGTGCGCCGCGCGTTCCTGGGCGGCGACGACCGCGACCCGCTGTGGCGGATCGCCGGGATCCTGGAGTACGAGGTCGCCGAGGACGCCTGGCTCCTCGCCAGCTTCGGCCGCGACTACCGGTCGCCCACCGGCGGGGACCTGATCGCCCGGTTCGGGGTGAAGGTGAACTTCATCCGCGACCGGTACCGCGCCGCGAACTCGCCGGGCACCTGACGGCGTCGCGGCGGAGCAGCGCCCCGCGCGGCGATTCTGCCCGCGGGGCGCCCGTGTTTCCGCCTGTCGGGGGGCGGCGGCGGGTATTACTCTCCCGGCGCGAGACACCACCCACACCCGCACCGGAACGCGCGCCGTGAACATACTCGTTCTGAACGTCGGCTCCTCCTCGCTCAAGTTCCAGCTCATCGACACCGACGAGAGCCGCTTCTCCGAGAACGCGGACCGCCGGCTGGCCCGCGGGCAGATCGAGCGGATCGGCGGCGAGGCGGTGTACTCGTTCCGCGGCCCGGAGGGGGAGGCCGTCCGGGGGACGGAGCCGCTGCGCGACCACCGGGCGGCCGTGGAGTTCCTGCTGCGCTGGATCGTGGGCGACGAGTCCGGGGTGCCGGTGGGGAGCGTGGCGGAGATCGGCGCGGCGGGGCACCGGCTGGTGCACGGCGGGGAGCGCTTCGTCCGCTCCGTCGCCATCGACGACGAGGTGATCCGCGGCATCGAGGAGAACATCGACCTGGCGCCGCTGCACAACCCGGCCAACCTCCGGGGGATCCAGGCGGTGCGCGCGGTGCTGGGCCCCTCGGTGCCCCAGGTGGGGGTGTTCGACACGGCGTTCCACCACACGCTGCCGGAGCGGGCGTACCTGTACGCCATCCCCTACTCGCTGTACCGCCGGCACCGGGTGCGGCGCTACGGCTTCCACGGCACCTCGCACCGCTTCGTTGCCTACCGCTACCGCCAGCTCACCGGGCGCTCGCGGGAGGACACCCGCATCGTCACGCTGCACCTGGGGAACGGGTGCTCGGCGTGCGCCATCTCCGGGGGCGTGTCGGTGGACACCTCCATGGGGTTCACGCCGCTGGAGGGGCTGGTGATGGGGACCCGCTCGGGCGACGTGGACCCGGCGGTGCTGGACTACGTCGCCGCCAAGGAGGGGCTGTCGCTGGGCGAGGTGGAGGCGCTCCTCAACAAGCAGTCGGGGCTGCTGGGGATCTCCGGGCTCACCAACGACATGCGCGAGCTGCTGGCGGAGGCGGAGGAGCACGACGACCGGCGCGCCTGGCTGGCCATCGAGATCTTCTGCTACCGGGCCCGCAAGTACGTGGGGTCGTACATGGCGGCCCTGGGCGGGGCGGACGCCATCGTGTTCACCGGCGGGGTGGGGGAGAACTCCGCCGCGATCCGCGGGCAGATCTGCCGCGACCTGGAGTGGGCGGGGATCCGCGTGGACGACGCGGCCAACCGCGCCACGGTCGGCGGAGCGGAGGGGCGCATCAGCCCGGAGGGGGCGGGGACGGAGGTGTGGGTGATCCCCACGGACGAGGAGCTGCTGATCGCGCGGGACACCTGGCGGGTGGTGCACGGGATCGAGACGCGGTACTGAACGGCAGTACGGAGTACGGAGTACGAAGTACGCTGAACGACGCCGGCGCGGGAGGATTTCCCGCGCCGGCGTCCTGCGTTCAGGTCAGGCGGCCCAGATTTCCACCACCTTGCCGTCGAAGATCCGGATGGTGAGCCCGTCGAACCGGGTGAACTGGAAGTAGGCGTCGTCCTCGTTGAAGCCCAGGCTCATCTCCTGGAGCAGGCGGATGGCGACGGCCTCGCCGAACAGCACCGACTCGGTGTAGTCGCTCCGCCAGTGCACCCCGGCGGCGTTGCGGAAGATGGCGACGTTGCCGGCCAGCTTGTTCAGCTCCCCGCCCACCGTCATCTGCCCCGCGTCCGCGCCGGTGTACGTCGCCAGGCCGAGCCCGTTGGCGTCGGCCTGCACGGGGTTCTCGATGGGCGCGCTCTCGTCGAAGAACGCCTTGAGGATGGTGACGCACGCGCCGGAGCCGGTGGCGTGCCCCGCGCCGTACGCCGGGTGGGTGGGCGCGCCCTCGGGGTACGCCTGCGGGAGCAGGTACGAGCCGGGGAACTTCTCCCCCGCGTTGCCGAAGTACGGCGCCAGGGCGCCGCTCTGGAGCGAGGTGACGATGCTGGAGTGCAGCGGGTAGCTGCGCGCGCCGGTGACGTGGTTGTGGACGCGCCCGCCGTACTCCTCGGGGCGCAGGCGGCGGTGCACCCCCCATTTCTGCCACCACACCGCGCGGATGGCGCGGCCCAGCACCTCGCCGAGCGCCTGGAGCACGTGGATGGGGCCGAACGTGCCGAAGCCCGCCTGCGTGCGGCTGTCCATGGACATCCCCGGCGGGTCGTACGGGTTGCCCGCGTTCTTGGGGAACTCCAGGTCGACCTGCGGGCGCCCCGTGACCCCGGTCTGCAGGGCCAGCTGGTTGCCGGTGGGCTCCGTCATCAGGATCCAGGCGGCGTTGTAGTACGCGTTGATCACCTGGTCGAAGTGCACGTAGGTGGCGCCGTCGCGCAGGTTGCGGATGAAGCGGCGCGTCGTGTCGAACGTGTCCAGCCCGCGCCGGTCCACCCCGTTCTGCACCGCCAGCCAGTCGCTGAAGCCGGTGAGGTAGTCGAGGTTGGCCGCGGCGGGGATGATGCGCTGGTCGTTGACCTGGGCGCCGTGCGACACGTACCCCTCGTTGGCGTCGCGCCCCAGCCCGTCCGGCTTGCGCGTGTCGGTGTTCCCCTTGAGCAGGAACTGCGACACGTACGGGCCCACCTGCTCGCCCGGGAAGATGCCGCGGAACACGTTCTGGCGGGTGACCGGCACCGTTCCGCCGAAACGGGGGAACTCGCCGTTCAGCGAGGCCACCGCGGTGCCGATGATGCCTTCGCTGCCGTAGCTGGCGAAGTGCACGTCGCGGACGACGGCCATCCAGTACAGCTCGCCCGCCTCGTGCGCCGCCACCTCGCTGTCGAAGCGCGGCGCCGGGGGCATGGTGGGCTCCTGCGGGTCGGGGCCTTCGATGTCGAAGGCCAGCCCCGACTGCGGGTTGGTGAGCTTGAGGGGACCGGCGAGGGGAGGGGTGGGAGGCGGGGCGAGCTGGATCTCCTCGAAGTCCGCGGGGTCGCGGCTCTCCAGGGCGCGCAGCAGGGTTCCGTAGGTGAACGGGTCCGGATCGCCCAACGAGTCGTGCTTCAGGCTCTTGGAGTAGTTGCCGATGTAGGGGCGCTCCGGGTAGTTGACCTCGTCGTTGTTGTTGGCGTGCTCGTCATGGCGCCGTTCCGCCGCCAGCTCCGCGGCCTCCTCGCGCACCTCGCGGGCGGAGAGGCGGCGCTCCTCCACCCGCCGGGCGTCGCCACGCTCCGGGGCGTTGAGGTTGTCGAAGATGGCCGTGCCCGGGGAGGCGACGGCAAGGTACGTCCCCGCCGTCAGGTCCACTTTCACCGTGGTCACGTCGAAGGGCACGGGGGCGCTCCCCAGCAGGCTCCAAGCGCACCCGTCGGCGGAGTACTCCCAGTAGAGCACCCCCAGCTGCTCGCGGATGCGCATCCACCGGTGCGCGAAGGGGTCGTACGCGAGGTCCCGCACGTGGGTGGACGACGAAGCGCCGGCCGCCCGGTAGCTCCCGTAGAACACCCCCTCCTGGACCTTGAAGATCAGCGCGTCCCCGGCCGAGTTCTCCAGGCCGATGTACGTCTCGGCCCCGTCGGCGGGGCGGAGGGTCCGCACGAGCTCCACCACCACCTCCGAGCCGGTGAGGTCGTACCGGTTCACGGAGCTGTACCCGGCGTAGCTGCTGGCCAGGGAGCTGGGGGGGCGGATCTCCAGGCGCTGGTTCACCTCCTGGACCGAGCCGTACTGGAACCACTTCGCGGTGTCGCGTGCGTTGTCGCTGAACGTGTCCGTCAGCGTGTGTAGCTTGGGCATGATGTGCTCCTGTGCGGTACGTGTTCCTGATCGCTGCTGCCGATCCGGGTGCTGTACCGGAGGGGGCATGGCTGCCCGCTGTCGTGTTGTCGGAGCCCGTGAGGGGCGGGTGGGCGCGTCGGCCCGTCTGGAGGGGGCGCGAAAAGGCCCCTCCCCGGGCGCTGTGCCGGGCGGGGCCTCTGCGGGCCGGGTCTCGTGTTGTGGAGCGGCCCGCGGGGCGGGTCAGAGCTGCGCGAAGTTGCCGCCGGAGTTGATGCGCGCCGGGTCGAAGTTGTGCTGGATGAACACCACCCGCCCGCCGGCCGCCGTCACGTCCACCTCGTACTGCGGCGGTGGCCAGTTGTACGGGTTGAGCCGGTGAGTTCCCGAGAGGCGCACCTGCATGGACCCGGAGTCGACCACCACGTACGGCATGGTCGCGAGGACCAGGCGCGCATCGCACAGCAGCCCGTCCACCGTCACTCCGTTCGAGCTGCCGATGTGGAGGTAGGTGCCTTCCGTATTCCTCGCGCAGCACCCGGCCAGCGCGACCGCGGTGCTGCCGGTGACCTCCAGGGCCGTGCTCTCGACGTTCAGCGTCTGCAGCCCGGAAACCGTGACTCCCAGGCCCCCGGCGATACGCAGGCCGTATTGCCCGTCTTCGATCTGCACCGAGCTGAACGCGAGGGCGGTTCCGCTCGCCGTCACCCCCGTCTGATCTACCCGGAGCCGGAGCCCCGTGCACTGCGCGCCCCGGACCGACGAGAGAACGAGTCCCTGCGAGGCCGAATCCACCTTCAGGCCGCTCACGACGAGCTGTTCGCCCCCGGTCGCGTGCAGGCCGGTCCCCCACACCGACTCCGTGAACACCCCCGACACTTCCCCGTGGGCCACGCCGCTGAGCTTGATTCCGTACTGGGACGTGTTGAGCCGCAGATCGCGGATGCGTGCGCCAGTCGCGGAATCGGCCGACACGCAGCTGGCCGCGTTGCCGAACACGTTCATCCCTTCGACGGTCGCTCCACTCCCGGTCAGGTGGAAGATGGCCGAGAGCCCCGCGGGAGCCGAGCTGGTGAGCATGCGCGTGCGGTCGGGCCCGCACCCCGCCACCGACTGCCCGGTCCCGACCTCGATCTGCCCGCTTACGTTGAACTCGCCGGGGCCGAGCCGCACGCCGCCGAACCGAGCCAGAGCGTCGCGGATGGCCTGCGTGTCGTCGCCGCCGGAGGGCATCAGCTGCGTCTCGCCCACCAGCAGGCTCGCCAGCTCGGGCAGACCCCCGGCGGTGGTGGAAAGCGGGATCCCCCGCCCGATCACCAGCGTCTCCGCCTCGCGGGTGCCGCCGGCGTCCCGGATGATGAAGTTGCGTACCGGTGCCTTCATGGGTCGTATCCTTTCGTGCTGGGTGATCCAGCGCAGGCGTGGATCACAGGGCGGCGAAGTTGCCGCCGGAGTTGATGCGCGCCGGGATGATGTTGTGCGGACCGAACAGCACCCGGCTGCCCGCGAGCGACACGTCCACGTCGTACGCGGAGCTGGACGGCTTCACGATGCGGATCCCGGTGAAGAACACCCCGGCTGAGCTTTCCACGAGCACGTGGGGCGCCGGGGACGTCACCAGCGAGTTGTCCGACCGGAACGCGCCCACCACCACGTCCTCGCAGCCGCGGACCACGAGCGCGTTGCGGGACACCCACACGCGGGATGCGCTCAGGGTCACGTCGCGCGTGCCGTCCAGCAGGACGCCGGTGTTGCAGAACCCCAGGGACAGGAGCTCCAGGCTGGCTCGCGTGGCCCCGACGAGAGCGATGGGGCTCTGGCAGTTCTCCACCTGGACCTGCGACAGCCGGTAGTCCGTTCCGCCCGAGATCGCGATCCCGGAAGGTGACATGTCGTCTTCGCCGGTGGTGTAGATGGATTCACAGCTGACCCCCGTGCCGTTCTCGATCTGGATTCCGGTCCACGTCTGGGTGACCGTCACGTCGCGCAGCGTCGACCGGGAGATCGAGCGTGCGTAGATCCCCACGGGCGAAAAGACGATGAAGACCCGGCTCACCTCGGCCCCGGAGACGTTCTCCAGGTGGATGCCCCTCTCCGAGTTGTGGATGTGGAGGTCGCGCAGGGTCACGGCTCCCGAGCCCACTGCGCGGATCCCGGCTTCCCCGCCGCGCACGCGCAGCCTTTCCACCGCGCAATCTCTGAAGGCGATGGCGACCACGGCTGCCATGGGAGCGGAGGCCTGGACGACGGTCTGCGCCGCCCCGCTCCCGATCAGGCGCTGCCCCGTCCCGGCCGAGCCGAGCGTGACCGTGCTGGAGATGGTGAAGGTGCCCGGGGCGAGCCGCACGTCCCGGCCGGTCGCCAGCGCCTCGCTGATCGCCTGTGTGTCGTCGCCCCCGGAGGGCTGGAGGAGGATCTCGCCCCCGGCGACCCCGAGCAGCTCCGGCAGCCCGCCCGCGGTCTCGCCCACGAGCATCCCCGTTCCCAGGACCAGCGTGTCCGCCTCGCGGACCCCGTTCCCCTCTCGGATGAGGAACTTCCTCAGTGGTGCCTTCATCGGTTCTCTCCCGTGCTGAGGGTTCGCCGGGCCGGCGCGGCGCCGGCCCGGCTGGAATGGACCGGGGTTACGACCCTGGGCTCGCCGGCACCGCGTCCACGAACCCGTCCTGGATGCGGACGGTGGTGCCGTCGAAGCGGGTGAGCTGGAAGAACGCGTCGTCCTCGTTGAAGGTGATGGACAGCTCCTGGAGGAGCCGGATCGCCACCGCCTCGCCCAGCAGGAGCGAGAAGGTGTAGTCGCTGCGCCAGTGCACCCCCGCCGCGTCGCGGAACAGGGCGATGTTGCCGGCCAGCTTGTTGATCTCGCCGCCCACCGTCATCTGCGCCGCGTCCGGGCCGCCGTACGGCAGCAGCGACAGGCCGTCGGCCGAGGCGACCACCGGGTTCTCGATGGCCTTGCCCTCGTCCAGGAACGCCTTGAGGATGGTGGCGCACGCCCCGGACAGGGTGGCGTGCCCCGCGCCGTACGCGGGGTGGGTGGGCGCCCCCTCGGGGTAGGCCTGCGGGAGCAGGTACGACGGGTAGCGGTCGCCGGGGGTGCCGAAGTACGGCGAGAGCCCCCCGGTGAGCAGCGAGGCCTTGATGCTGGGGTGGATGGGGTAGTCGCGACGCCCGTTCAGCCAGTTGTCGATGCGCCCGCCGAACTCCTCCGGGCGCAGGCGGCGGTGCACGCCCCACTTCTGCCACCACACCGCCCGTCCCGCCTGGCCGATCACCTCGGTGAGCACCTCGATCAGGTGCACGTCGCCGAAGGTGACGAAGCCGGTCTCCGTGGGAGAGTCCGGCGCCGGCATCTCGTAGGGGTTCCCCGCGTCCTTGGGGAACTCGCGGTCGCGCATGGGGACGGCCCCCGGGGCGGGGCTCAGCTGGTTTCCCTGGGGCTCGGAGGTGAGGAGCCACGCCGCGTTGTACCAGGCGTTGATCACCAGGTCGAAGTGCACGTAGTTGGCCCCGTCGCGCAGGTTGCGGATGAAGCGGCGGGTGGTGAAGTCGAACTGGTCCATCCCGCGGAAGTCCTCGCCGTTCTGCGCGCGGAGCCACCACTCGAAGTCGGTCAGGTAGTCGGCCGCGGCGCCCAGCTCGGGGAAGCCCTTCACCGTCTGCTGCCGCTGGTCGATGACCTGGGCCCCGTAGGCGACGAAGCCGTCGGTGGCGTTGCGTCCGCCGCCGGGCATCTTGCGCGGGTCGCTGTTCCCCTTCCACAGGAGCTGGGACACGTAGGGGCCCACCTGCTCCCCGGGATAGATGCCGCGGAAGACGTTCTGCGGGGTGACCGGAACCGTCCCGCCGAACCGGGGGAACTCCGAGTTGAGCGAGGCGACGGCCTGGGCGATCAGCGGGTCGGAGGCGTAGTCCACGAACGCCACGTCGCGGGCCAGCGCCATCCAGTACAGCTCGCCCTGCTCGTGCGCCTCGGTCTCGCTGTCGAAGCGCGGGGCGGGCGGCATGGTGGGCTCCTGCGCGTCGGGGCCCTCCAGGTCGAAGGCGAATCCCGCCTGCGGGTTGGTGAGCCGCATCCTCCGCGCGCCGGGGGCGACGGTGCCCAGCAGGATCTGCTCGAAGTCCTGCGGGTCGCGGCTCTGCAGGGCGCGCAGCAGGGAGCCGTACGACACCGGGTCGGGGTCGCCCACCGGGTCGTGGCGGAGCCCCTTGGAGAAGTTGCCGATGAAGGGCGGGTCCCCGCCGGACGCCGCGACGTCGACCGCGTTGTAGTTGACCTCGTCGCCGTTGTTCTCGTCGGCGGGGCGGGGCCTCTCGGCGGCCAGCTCCGCCGCCTGCTGCCGGATGCCGAGCGCGGCGAGACGCCGCTCCTCCTCGCGCCTGGGTAGCTGTGCCATGCTTGCCTCGTGGGTGGTGTGTGGCTGCCGGGCCCGGCGGGATCGCCGGGCGCTGCTCCCCGGGGCGGCGTCCGCTGCCTGGGCGGAACGCGGCGAAACGCGAAAAGCCCCCGACCCGGGCGCTCTGCCGGGCGGGGGCCTTGGGGCCACGTTTCTCGTCTGGACCTGCGCTGTCGTGGAGCGGGTTCGGCGGGTGCGGCCCCGCCCGGGTGCGGAGGCCCCGGAACGCGACGAGGCCCCTCCCCGGGGCGCTGTGCCGGGTGGGGGCCTCGAACCGGGCCGCCGTGTCGCAGATGCGTGTGTCGGGTGTTGCTTGCTGAAGCGATATTAACGTTTGTCACTGCCGCAGTCAACCCACCCGTTGCTGCCCAGGGAGCGGACGCGCCGCCGGCCAGCACGGGAGGGCCGAACAGGATCGGTATCGTAAACACGGCCGCAGCAACGATCTGCGAAGCCTTTTCCGCGGGCCGCCGAAGGGGTTCCAAAACGCGGCCGGGAAGAGTAAGTTACTTCTCTGTCGGATAAGGAACGGCACTCCGCAGACAGGGGTGGGGAGGCTCCAGTGGCGGGCGGACGGCGGCGGCCGGAACTGGATCGCTCGACCCACCGGCTGCGCATGGAAGGCGACACGATCCGACATCCGTTTCCGCGGGTCTCCGGCCCGACCCGTTTTCCGCGCTGCGCGTCGATCGGGACAAGGAAGTCCGGATCGTACGCAGCGGCAACGGCTTCCATGACGCGGCGCCGGTCCCTCCGGGCCGGGGTCCGCACCACCCCGCAGGGGGCCGGGGCGCAGGCCGCCCGCGGCCCGGCACCCGTCCCCGCCCGCGAGGCCACGGCCCGCGGCGGGGATCCCGGATGGCACACACGCGACGCTGAATGAACCCGGACCACCTCGCGGACACCCTGGAGCTTTCCGAAGACCAGCTCCGGCTGCTGGAGCTCCTCCTGGAGGACGAGGGCGTGGTCACCGCCGGCGCGGACGCCGTGGTCCCGCGGCCGGGGGACGGGCCGGCGCCGCTCTCGTTCGCGCAGCGGCGGCTCTGGTTCATCCACCGGCTGGAGCCGGAGAGCGCCGCGTACAACGTGCCGGTGGCGCTGCGGCTGCGCGGCCGCGTGGACCCGCCGCTGCTGCGGCGCTGCCTGGCCGAGGTGGCGCGGCGCCACCAGGTGCTGCGCACCGTGTTCGAGGAGCGGGACGGCGAGCCGGCGCAGCGGGTGCTGGAGCCCGGCCCGGTGGCGGTCGCCGTCGCCGACCTGTCCGGCCTGCCGCCCGGGGAGCGCGAGGCGGCGACCCGCCGGGCGATGCGGGAGGAGGCGGCGCGCCCCTTCGACCTGGAGCGCGGGCCGCTGCTCCGCGCCGCGCTGCTGCGCACCGCGGCCGACGAGGCCGTGGTGCTGCTCACCATGCACCACGTGGTCAGCGACGAGTGGTCCACGGCGGTGCTGGTGCGCGAGATGTCCGCGCTGCACGGCGCGTTCGCGCGCGGCGCGCCCTCGCCGCTGCCGGAGCTCCCCGTGCAGTACGCCGACTTCGCCGCGTGGCAGCGGGAGCGGCTGGGGGAGGAGGCGCTGGAGCGGCAGCTGGACTACTGGCGCGGGCGGCTCGCGGGGGTCCCGCCCCTGCTGGACCTCCCCACGGACCGCCCGCGCCCCGCCGTGCCGGGGCGCGGGGCCGCGTCGCGCCCGTTCGCGCTCTCCGGCCCCACGAGCCGGGCGCTGCGGGAGCTGGCGTGCGCCGGGGGGACCACGACGTTCGCGGTGCTGCTGGCCGGGTGGCAGGCGCTGCTGGCGCGCTGGTCCGGCCAGGACGACGTGTGCGTGGGGACGCCGGTGGCGAACCGGCCGCGGGCGGAGCTGGAGGGGCTGGTCGGCTTCTTCGTCAACACCCTTGTGATGCGCGCCGAGCTGGGCGGCGACCCCACCGTGCGCGAATTGCTGGCGCGGACCCGCGACGCCGTGGTGGAGGCGCAGGAGCACCAGGACGTCCCCTTCGAGCGGGTGGTGGAGGCGCTGGGCGCCGGCCGCTCGCTGCGCCACACCCCCCTCTTCCAGGTGCTGTTCACCCTGCAGAGCGCCCTCCCCGAGGAGGCGCTGCGGCTGGACGGGGTGGAGATGGAGGCGCTGCACACCGAGAGCGGGAGCGCCAAGTTCGACCTGGTGCTGGAGCTGGCCGACGGGGGAGAGCGGATCGCCGGGCGGGCGGAATACCGCGCGGAGCTGTGGGACGCGGACACGGTGGACCGCATGCTGGCCCACTACGCCGCGCTGCTGGAGGGGATGGCGGCGGACCCGGAGCGGCGCCTGTCGCGGATCACGACCGTGGGCGCGGAGGAGCGCCGCCTGCTGGTGGAGGCGTGGAACGCCACGGCCGAGGCGTACCCGCGGGCGCTGTGCGTGCACGAGCTGTTCGAGGCGCAGGCCGACCGCGCCCCGGACGCGCCGGCCCTCCGCTGGGCGGGCGGGGAGATGGCGTTCGCGGAGCTGGAGCGTCGCGCCAACCGCGTCGCGCACCGGCTGCGGGCGCTGGGTGTGGGCCCCGACGACCGGGTGGGGCTGTGCCTGGAGCGCGGGCCGGAGCTGATCGCCGCCGTGCTGGGGATCCTCAAGGCGGGCGCCGCCTACCTCCCGCTGGACCCCGGCTACCCCGCCGGGCGCCTGGCCCTGATGCTTGCCGACGCGGGGGCGCGCGCGCTGGTGACGCAGGCGTCGCTGGAGGCCGCGCTCCCGGACACGGACGCGCGGGTGCTGCGCGTGGACGCGGACGCGGCGGAGCTGGAGGCCGAGAGCGGCGGGCGGCCCCGCGGCGGGGCCTCGCCGGAGAGCCTGGCGTACGTGATCTACACCTCCGGCAGCACCGGCGTCCCCAAGGGCGTGGCGATGCCGCACCGCCCGCTGGCCAACCTGCTCGCCTGGCACCTGCGGCACGGCAGCGGCCCGCTCCGCACCCTCCAGTTCACCACCATCGGCTTCGACGTCTCCTTCCAGGAGATCTTCGCCTGCCTGTGCGCGGGCGGCACGCTGGTGCTGGTGGACGAGGCCACCCGCCGGGACCCCGCCGCGCTGCTCCGCCAGGTCGAGCGCGAGGGGGTGGAGCGGCTGTTCATGCCCTTCGCGGCGCTCCAGCAGCTGGCCGAGGCGGCGGAGGAGCGCGGCGTCCGCCCCGCGTCGCTGCGCGAGGTGGTGACCGCGGGCGAGCAATTGCGCGCCACGGACGCGCTGCGCGGCTGGTTCGGCGCGCTCGGGATCCCCCTGCACAACCACTACGGCCCCTCCGAGACGCACGTCGCCACGGCGCACGCGCTGCGGGGCGACGCCGCGGCGTGGCCGCTGCTCGCGCCCATCGGCAGGCCCATCGCGAACGCGCGCTGCTACGTGCTGGACCCGGCCGGGGAGCCGGCGCCGCTGGGCGCGCCCGGCGAGCTGTTCCTGGGCGGCGCGATCGTGGCGCGCGGCTACCTGGGGCGGCCGGACCTCACGGCGGAGCGCTTCGTCCCCGACCCGTTCGCCGGGGCGTCGGGCGCGCGCATGTACCGCCCGGGCGACCGGGCGCGCTGGACGGCCGCCGACGTGCTGGAGTTCCTGGGGCGGACCGACGACCAGGTCAAGGTGAGGGGCTTCCGCATCGAGCCCGGCGAGGTGGAGGCGGCGCTGGAGGCGCACCCCGCGGTGCGCGAGGCGGTGGTGGTCGCGCGCGAGGACGCGCCGGGCGACCGGCGCCTGGTGGGGTACGTGCTCCCCGCCGGCGGCGCGCCCTCCCCGGCCGAGCTGCGGGGCTGGCTGGGCGAGCGGCTGCCGGAGCACATGGTCCCCACGGCGGTGGTGGTGCTGGACGCGTTCCCGCTCACCCCCAGCGGCAAGGTGGCGCGCCGGGCGCTCCCCGCCCCGGACGGGCGGGACGGCACGGCGGAGCACGTGCCTCCCCGCACCGCCACGGAAATCGCGCTCGCCGCCGTGTGGGCGGAGGTGCTGCACCGGGAACGGGTGGGCGCCCACGACGACTTCTTCGCGCTGGGCGGACACTCGCTGCTGGCCACGCGGGTGGTGTCGCGCCTGCGCGCGGCGCTCGGGGTGGAGCTGGAGCTGCGCGCCGTGTTCGAGGCGCCCACGCTGGCCGGGCTGGCGGCGCGGGTGGATGCGCTGCTCGCGCCCGACGCCCCCCCGGGGGCCCCGCTCCAGATCCGGGTGGAGCGGATCTTCGGCGGGGCGGCCGGCGCCCACGACGCGGCGGAGGCGCCGCTGTCGTTCGCGCAGCAGCGGCTCTGGCTGGTGGACCGGATGGAGCCGGGGAGCGCCGCCTACAACATGCCGGCCGGGCTGCGGCTGCGCGGCCGGCTGGACGCGGCGCTGCTGGAGCGCACCCTCGCCGAGGTGGTCCGCCGCCACGAGGCGCTGCGCACCGTGTTCCGCGAGGGCCGGGACGGCCCCGTGCAGGTGGTCCTCCCCGCCGGCCGCGTGCGCGTCCCCCTGCTGGACCTCGCCGGGCTGGCGCCGGAGGCGCGCGAGCGGGAGCTCCTGCTGCGCGCGGCGGCGGCGGCGGCGCGCCCCTTCGACCTGGCGCGCGGGCCGCTGCTGCGCGCCACGCTGCTGCGCCTGGCGCCGGAGGAGCACGCCCTGGTGTTCGTGGTGCACCACGTCGTCAGCGACGGGTGGAGCATGGGCGTGCTGGTGGACGAGGTCTCCGCCATCTACGACGCGCTCGGGCGCGGGCGCCCCTCGCCGCTCCCGGAGCCGCCGCTGCAGTACCGCGACTACGCCGCCTGGCAGCGCCGGCACCTGTCGGGCGAGCGCCTGGAGGCGCAGCTCGCCTGGTGGCGCGGGCGGCTGGCCGGCGCGCCGCCCGTGCTGGAGCTCCCCACGGACCGGCCGCGCGGCGCGGTCCCCGGCCGGCGCGAGGCGGCGGCGGCCTTCGCCGTCCCCGCGGTGACGACCCACGGCCTCCGCGCGCTGGCGCGCGGCGAGGGGGCCACGCTGTTCGCCGCGCTGCTGGCGGGGTGGCAGGTGCTCCTCGCCGGCTGGGCGGGGGAGGACGACGTGGTGGTGGGCGCGCCGGTGGCGGGGAGGACGCGCTCCGAGCTGGAGGGGCTGATCGGCTTCTTCGTCAACACGCTGGTGCTGAGGACCGACCTGGGCGGCGACCCGTCGCTGCGCGATGCGGTGCGGCGGGCGTGGGAGGGCGTGCTCGGCGCGCAGGCGCACCAGGAGCTCCCCTTCGACCGGCTGGTGGAGGAGCTCCAGCCGGAGCGCAGCGTCCTGCACCCGCCGCTCTTCCAGGTGACCTTCACCCTGCAGGGCGCCGGCGCCGGCGTGCCGCGGCTGGGCGGCCTCGCCGCCGAGCCGCTGGAGACGGGCGCCGGAGAGGCCAAGTTCGACCTGGGGATGGACCTGCGCGAGGACGGCGACGCGCTCGCCGGCACGCTGTCGTACCGCGCCGGGCTGTGGGAGCCCGGCACGGTCGCCCGCGTGGTGGAGCGCTTCCTCGCCCTGCTGGACCTGCTCGCCGTGGACCCGGAGCGCCGCCTGTCCGCGCTGGAGCTGGTCGGCTCGGCCGAGCGGGAGCGGCTGGAGGCGTGGAGCCGCTCGGCGGAGGCGGCCCCGCCGCCGCCCGCCCGCTGCCTGCACGAGCTGTTCGCGGAGCAGGCGGAGCGCACGCCCGGCGCGGTCGCCCTGGTCGCGGGGGACCGCTCGCTGACCTACGCGGAGCTGCACGCCCGCTCGGACGCGCTCGCGCGCGTGCTCGCCGGGCGCGGCGTGGGGCCGGACGCGCGCGTGGGGATCTGCATGGAGCGCGGCCCGGAGCTGGTCGTCGGGCTGCTCGCGATCCTCCGCGCGGGCGGCGCCTACGTCCCGCTCGACCCCGCCTACCCGGCGGAGCGCATCCGGTACATGCTCGCCGACGCGGGCGTGGGCGTGCTGCTCACCCAGGACTCGCTGCGGGAGCGGTTCGACGGGTTCGCGGGCCAGACCGTGCTGATCGACGGCGCCGCGACGCAGGAGGACGCGGGCGCACCCTCGCACTCCCGCACTCCCGCACTCTCGCACTCGCCGTCTCCCGACCACCTGGCCTACGTCATCTACACCTCCGGCTCCACGGGGCGGCCAAAGGGGACCGAGGTGCCGCACCGCGCCGTGCCGGGCTTCTTCCGCGGGGCGGACTACGCGCGGTGGGACGCTTCGACGGTCGTCCTCCAGCACTCCTCCGTGTCGTGGGACGCGCTGACGCTGGAGCTGTGGCCGGCGCTGCTCTCGGGCGGCACCTGCGTGCTGTACCCCGGGGCGACCACGGAGCCGGGCGAGCTGGGCGAGCAGGTGCGCGGGCACGGGGTGGACACGCTGTGGCTGACGGCGGCGTACTTCAACCTGGTGGTGGACAGCTGCCCGGAGGTCCTGGCGGGCGTCCGCCAGGTGATGACCGGCGGCGAGGCGGTGAGCGCGCCGCACGTCCGCCGCGCCCTGGAGCTGTACCCGGAGCTGCGGCTGGTCAACGGCTACGGGCCCAGCGAGACGACGGTGTTCGCCACCTGCTGGCCCGTCCCGCGCGGCTTCGACGGCGCGGCGGTGCCCATCGGCAGGCCGGTGGGCGACCGGCGCGTGTACCTGGTCGACCGCCTGCTGGTGCGGGTGCCGGTGGGGGTGCCGGGCGAGCTGTGCGTGGGCGGGCCCGCCGTGGCGCGGGGCTACCTGGGGCGGCCGGAGCTGACCGCCGAGCGCTTCGTCCCCGACCCGTTCTCCGGGGAGCCGGGCGCGCGGATGTACCGCTCCGGCGACCGCGCCCGGTGGACGGAGGCGGGCGAGCTGGAGTTCGTCGGGCGGCTGGACGCGCAAGCAAAGGTGCGCGGCTTCCGCGTGGAGCCGGGCGAGGTGGAGGCCGTGCTGCTGTCGCACCCGGGGGTGCGCGAGGCCGCCGTCGTGGTGCGCGAGGCCGGCCCCGGCGACCTCCGCCTGGCCGGCTACGTCACGGCGGCGGACGGGGCCGTGCCGGATGCGGCGGAGCTGCGCGCCTGGCTGGGCGCGCGCCTGCCGGAGCACATGGTCCCCGCCTGGATAGGGGTGCTGGACGCGATGCCGCTCACCGCGCGCGGCAAGACCGACCGCCGCGCCCTCCCCGCGCCGGAGGCCGGCGCGGCGGAGGCGTACGCGCCGCCGCGGACGCCCACGGAGGAGATCCTCGCCGGGCTGTGGGCGGGGCTGCTCGGCGTGGAGCGGGTGGGGCGCGACGCCGGCTTCTTCGACCTGGGCGGCCACTCGCTGCTGGCCACGCGCCTGGTGGCGAGGGTGCGCGAGGCGCTGGGGGCCGAGCTGCCGCTGCGCGCCGTGTTCGAGGCGCCCACCGTGGCCGGGCTCGCCGCGCGGGTGGACGCCGCGCGGGGCGGGGCGGGGGAGGCCGACGGCGCGCCGCCGATCGCGCGGGCGCCGCGGGACGGGCCGCTGCCGCTGTCGTTCGCGCAGCAGCGCCTGTGGTTCCTGCACCGGATGGAGCCGGAGAGCCCCGCCTACAACGTCCCCGCCGCGCTGCGCCTGCGCGGCCGCCTGGACGCCGCGGCGCTGGAGCGCGCCCTCGCCGGGGTCGTGCGCCGGCACGAGTCGCTGCGCACCGTGTTCGCGGAGCGCGGGGGGGAGCCGGTGCAGGTGGTGCTGGACGACGCCGCGCCGGAGCTCCGCCGGGCGGACCTGCGCGGGCTGCAGCCCGCGGAGCGCGAGCGCGCCGCCGCGCGCCTGGCGCGGGAGGAGGCGCTGCGCCCCTTCGACCTGGCGCGCGGGCCGCTGCTGCGGGCCGCGCTCCTCCGGCTGGACGAGGAGGAGTGGGTGCTGCTGTTCGCCATGCACCACGTGGCGAGCGACGGGTGGAGCGTGGGGGTGCTGGTCCGCGAGGTGGGCGAGCTGTACGCGGCCTTCGCGGAGGGGCGCGGGCCGGCGCTCCCGGAGCTGCCGGTGCAGTACGCCGACTACGCGGCCTGGCAGCGCGCCTGGCTCGTGGGCGACGCGCTGGAGCGGCGGCTGGCCTGGTGGCGCGGCAGGCTCGCCGGGGCGCCGCCGCTGCTGGAGCTGCCGACGGACCGCCCCCGCCCGGCCGTGCAGGACGGCCGCGGCGGCGCCGTCGCCTTCCGCCTGTCCGCGCGGACCGCGCACGCGGTGCGCGCGATCGCCCGCGACGCGGGGGCGACGCCGTTCATGGCGCTGCTCGCCGCCTGGCAGGCGCTGCTGGCGCGCTGGTCGGGGCAGGACGACGTGCTGGTGGGGACGCCGGTGGCGGGGCGCACGCGGGTGGAGCTGGAGGGGCTGATCGGCTTCTTCGTCAACACGCTGGTGCTGCGGGCGGAGCTGTCCGGCGATCCCGGCTTCCGCGCGCTGCTGGGCCGCGTGCGCGAGGCGGCGCTGGGGGCCTACGCGCACCAGGACGTTCCCTTCGAGCGGCTGGTGGAGGAGATGCAGCCGGAGCGCACCCTCCGGCACACCCCGCTCTTCCAGGCGATGTTCGCCCTGCAGAACGCGGGCGGGGGCGAGCTGGAGCTGGGCGGGCTGCGCGCGGAGCCGCTGGAATCCGCCGCGGACGTCGCCAAGTTCGACCTGGACCTCCAGCTGGCGGAGGAGGGCGACGGGCTGGCCGGCGCGCTGGTGTTCCGCGCCGAGCTGTTCGACGCGGCGACGGCGGAGCGGCTCGCGGCGCACTTCGCCGCGCTGCTGGAGGGCGCGCTCGCCGCGCCGGACGCGCCGCTGGCGCGCCTGCCGCTGATGGACGCGGCGGAGCGCGCGCGGGTGCTGGAGGCGGGGCGCGCCCCGGCGGCGGCGCACGCGTTCGCGCCGGTCCACGCCGGGGTGGCCGCGCAGGCGCGGCGCACGCCCGGCGCGCCGGCCGTCGCCTGGGAGCGGGGGACGCTGACGTACGCCGAGCTGGACGCGCGGGCCAGCCGCCTGGCGCGCTGGCTGCGCGGCCGCGGCGTGGGCCCGGAGACGCGGGTGGGGATCTGCCTGGAGCGCGGGCCGGAGCTGGCGGTGGCGATGCTGGCCGTGCTGCGGGCCGGGGGCGCGTACCTGCCGCTGGACCCCGGCTACCCCGCCGCGCGCCTGGAGCACGCGCTGGACGACTCCGGCGCCGCGGTGCTCCTCACCCAGGAGCGGCTGCTCGGCGGGCTCCCGGACACGGGGGCGGAGATCGTGTGCGTGGACGCCGACGCCGCGCGCATCGCCCGGGAGCCGGCCGAGGACCCGGGGGTGGAGACGGACCCGGACGCCCTGGCGTACCTGATCTACACCTCCGGCTCCACGGGGACGCCCAAGGGCGTGGGGGTGCCGCACCGGGCGCTCGCCAACCACATGGCGTGGATGCTCCGCGAGTGGCCGCTCGCGGCGGACGACCGGGTGCTCCAGAAGACCCCCGCCGCCTTCGACGCCTCGGTGTGGGAATTCTGGGCGCCGCTGCTCTCCGGCGCGACGCTGGTGATGGCGCGCCCGGACGCGCACCGCGACCCGGCGGAGCTGGCGCGCGCCGTGGCCGCCGAGCGGATCACCGTGCTCCAGCTGGTGCCCTCCGTGCTTGCCGCGATGCTGGCGGAGGGGCGGCTGGAGCGGGGGACGCTGCGGCTGCTGTTCTGCGGGGGCGAGGCGCTGCCGGCGCGGGACGCCGCGCGCGCCCGGGAGGCCGCCGGCGCGGAGGTCGTCAACCTGTACGGCCCCACGGAGGCGTGCATCGACGCCACCTGGCACCGCGTGACGGGGGTCGAGGGGGGGACGACGGTCCCCATCGGCAGGGCGGTGGACGGCGTCGCGGCCCACGTGCTGGACCCGGACGGCGAGCCCGCGCCGTGGGGCGTTCCCGGCGAGCTGTGCCTGGGCGGCGCGCAGCTGGCGCGCGGCTACCTGGGCCGGCCGGACGCCACGGCGGCCGCGTTCGTCCCCGACCCGTTCGCGGATGAGGGCGGCGCGCGCCTGTACCGCACCGGCGACCGGGCGCGCCGGCTGGCGGACGGCGCGCTGGAGTACCTGGGGCGGCTGGACCAGCAGCTCAAGGTGCGCGGCTTCCGCATCGAGCCGGGCGAGGTGGAGGCCGCGCTGCGCGCGCACTCCGGGGTGCGCGAGGCGGCCGTGGGCGTGCGAGGCGGGCGGCTGGTGGGGTGGGTGGTCGCGGCGGAGGGCGGCGCGGACGCGGAAGCGCTGCGGGCGCACCTGCGGCGCACCCTCCCGGAGCACATGGTCCCCGCGGCGCTCGCCGTGCTGGACGCGCTCCCCCTGACCCCCGGCGGCAAGCTGGACCGGCGCGCGCTGCCGGCGCCCGCCGGCGCGGACGGCGCCGCGTACGTGGCCCCGCGCACCCCGGCGGAGGCGCGCCTGGCGGACGTGTTCGCCGAGGTGCTCGGCGTGGAGCGGGTGGGGGTGGACGACGACTTCTTCGCGCTGGGCGGGCACTCGCTGCTCGCCACCCGCGTGACGTCGCGCGTGGCCCACGCGTTCGGGGTGGAGCTGCCGGTGCGCGCCCTGTTCGAGGAGCCCACCGTTGCAGGCCTCGCCGCGCGGCTCCCCGCCGTGCCGGATGCGGAGGCGCAGCCCCCGGCGGAGGCCGCGCCTCCCGAAGCCGGGTCCGCGCGTCCGGAGGCGGAGCCCTCCGCGCCGGAGAGGGAGCCCGCCGTGCCGGCGAGCGAGCCCGCCCCACCCGCGGCCGCGCCCCCCGAGCTGACGCCCGAGCGCCGGCTCCTGCTGCAGAGGATCCTCCAGGCCCGGGCGGAGGAGCGGCGCCGGTCGGACGAGATCCGCCGCGCCCCGCGCGACCGCCCGCTGCCGCTGTCGTTCGCGCAGCAGCGGCTGTGGTTCATCGACCAGCTCCAGCCCGGCAACCCGGCGTACCACATCCCCGCGCCCCTGGCGCTGCGCGGCGCGCTGGACGTGCGGGCGCTGCGCCGCGCCCTCGCCGGGATCGTGCGCCGGCACGAGGCGCTGCGCACCGTGTTCCGGGAGACCGACGGCGCGCCCGAGCAGGTCGTGCTCCCCGCCGGGCCGGTGCCGCTCCCCGTGGTGGACCTGGCCGGGATCGCGGAGGAGGCGCGCGAGCGGGAGACCGGCCGGCTGTCGCAGGAGCACGCCGCCAGGCCCTTCGACCTGCGGCGCGGACCGCTGTTCCGCGGCGCGCTGGTGCGCCGGGGCGCGGCCGAGTGGGCGCTGCTGATCGCCATGCACCACATCGTCAGCGACGGGTGGAGCATCGGCGTGCTGGTGGGCGACTTCTCGCCGCTGTACGACGCCTTCCGGCGCGGCCTCCCCTCGCCGCTCCCGGAGCCGCGGGTGCAGTACGCGGACTTCGCCGCGTGGCAGCGCGAGTGGCTGGCCGGCGGGCGCATGCAGGAGCAGCTGGCCTACTGGCGCCGCAGGCTGGCGGGGGCGCCTCCCACCCTCGACCTCCCCACGGACCACCCGCGCCCGGCCGTGCCCGGGCTGCGCGGCCGCTCGCACCGCTGGGAATTGTCGCCCGCGGCCTCGCGCGCCGTGGGGGAGCTGTGCCGCCGCGAGGGGATCACCCCGTACATGGCGTTCCTTGCGGCCTGGCAGCTCCTGCTGGCCCGCTGGGCCGGGACCGAGGACGTCAGCGTGGGGACGGGGATCGCCGGGCGGAACCGGCTGGAGCTGGAGGGGCTGGTGGGGTTCTTCGTCAACACGCTGGTGCTGCGGACGGAGCTGGCCGGGCGCCCGTCCGTGCGCGAGACGCTGCGCCGCGTGCGCGAGGCCACGCTGGACGCCTTCGCGAACCAGGACGTGCCGTTCGAGCGGCTGGTGGAGGAGCTCGCCCCCGAGCGCTCGCTCCAGCACGCGCCGCTGGTGCAGGCGATGTTCACCTTCCAGAACAACGACCTGGGGCGGATGGACGCGGGCGAGCTGGAGCTGGAGGCGCTGGACCACCGGGCCGAGGCCGCCAAGTTCGACCTGAGCCTGCTGGCGTGGGAGGACGAGCAGGGGGGCGAGCACCTCTTCCGGGGCTCCATCGTCTACCGGACCGACCTGTTCGAGCCGGCGACTCCCGAGCGGATGGAGCGCCACCTGGCCGCCCTGCTGCTGGGGCTGGCGGGCGACCCGGAGCGCGCCGTCGCCGAGCTGCCGCTGATGGACGCCCGCGAGCGCGCCGCCGTGCTCGCCGCCTCCGCCGGCCCCGTCCGCGAGCGGGCGCGCGACCTCCTGGTCCACGACCTGTTCCGCCGCCAGGCCGCCCGCACCCCGGACGCCCCGGCCCTCTCCTGGGACGGCGGCGAGGCGACCTACGCGGAGCTGGACGCGCGCACCGACCGCCTGGCCGCCGCCCTCGCCCGCCGCGGCGTCGCCCCCGGCACCCGCGTGGCCGTGTTCCAGGAGCGCGGCCCGGAGTGGATCGAGTCGATGCTGGCCGTCCTCAAGGCCGGCGCCGTCTACGTCCCCCTGGACCCCGCGCTTCCCGCCGAGCGCACCCGCTGGATGCTGGAGGACTCCGGCGCCGCGCTGGTGCTGACCTCCGCGGCCCTGCGCGGCCGGCTGCCCGCGTTCGCGGGCGAAGTCGTCGCGCTCGACACCCCTCACCCCCCGGCCCCCTCTCCCACAAGGGGAGAGGGGGAGCACGACGGTGCAGAGGATAGGTCTGCAGTTGCAGGCTGTTCCCTGTTCCCTGTTCCCTGTTCCCTGTCCCTCGCCTACGTCGTCTACACCTCCGGCTCCACCGGGCGGCCCAAGGGCGCGCTGGTCGGCCACGGGGGGGCGGCCGGCTACCTGGAGTTCCTGGCGGAGGAGTACGGGCTGGGGCCGGGCGACGCGGTGCTCCAGGTGGCGACGCCCACCTTCGACGCATCCATCCGCGAGACGCTGGGGGCGCTGACGACCGGCGCGCGGCTGGTGCTCTCGCCCCCGGGCGAGCTGGCGGAGCCGCGGCGGCTGCTGGAGCGCGTCCGCGAGCGGGGCGTGACCGCGGTGATGGCGATCGTGCCGTCGGTGCTGCGGCCGGTGCTGGCGGAGGCCCGGCCGGGCGAGGCACGGCTGCGGCTGCTGCTGGTCAGCGGCGAGCCGCTGCCGGTCGCGGACGCGCGGCGGGCGCGCGAGGTGTTCGGCGCGGAGCTGCGCGTGGTCAACCAGTGGGGCGCCACGGAGTGCACCATGTCGTCCACGCTGCACACCGTGGCGGACGACGAGGAGGCGCCGATCGCGCCGGTGGGCGTGCCGATCCCGAACACGCGCGTCTACGTGCTGGACGGCGAGCTGGAGCCCACCCCCTTCGGCGTGCCGGGGGAGGCGTACATCGCCACGCCGGGGCTGGCCCACGGCTACGGCGGGCGGCCGGAGCTGACGGCCGAGCGCTTCGTCCCGGACCCCTTCGCGGCGGAGCCGGGCGCGCGCATGTACCGCGTGGGCGACCGGCTGCGGCGGCGGCCGGACGGCGTGCTGGAGTTCCTGGGGCGCGTGGACGGACAGGTCAAGGTGCAGGGCGTCCGCGTGGAGCCGGGCGAGGTCGAGGCGGCGCTGCGCGAGCACCCCGCCGTCGAATCGGCGGCGGTGGCCGCGCGGGAGGTGCGGCCGGGCGAGGCGCGCCTGGTCGCCTGCGTCGTCGGCTCCGGCGGGGCGCGGCCGACTGCGGCGGAGCTGCGCGCGTACCTGGCCGACCGGCTGCCGCCCTACATGGTGCCGGGCGGCTGGGCGATGATGGACGCGCTGCCGCTCCTCCCCAACGGCAAGCTGGACCGGCGCGCCCTCCCGGACCCGGAGGCATCGGCGCGGGCGGAGTACGCCGCTCCCGCCACGCCGACGGAGGTCGGGCTGGCGGCGATCTGGGCCGAGGTGCTGGGCGCGGACCGGGTGGGCGCCGGGGACGACTTCTTCGCGCTGGGCGGGCACTCGCTGCTCGCCACGCGGATGATCTCGCGCGTGCGGCGGGCGTTCGCCGTGGAATTGCCGCTGCGGGCGCTGTTCGAGGCGCCCACGCTGGCCGGCACGGCGGCGCGCATCGACGCGGCGCTCCGGGCGGGGGAAGCGATCGACGCCGCTCCCGTGCTCCCC
This sequence comes from Longimicrobiaceae bacterium, assembly GCA_036389055.1. GTDB lineage: Bacteria > Gemmatimonadota > Gemmatimonadetes > Longimicrobiales > Longimicrobiaceae > JAFAYN01. Next base: position 46,023 of record DASVQR010000186.1, read on the forward strand.
GTGCCGCGCGACGGGCGACCGCTGCCGCTGTCGTTCGCGCAGCGGAGGATCTGGTTCCTCCAGGAGCTGGAGCCGGAGAGCGCCGCCTACAACATGCCGCACCCGCTGCGGCTGGAGGGCGCGCCGGACGTCCCGGCGCTGCGCCGCGCCCTGGAGCTGCTGGCGGCCCGCCACGAGACGCTGCGCACCGTGTTCGGGCGGGCGGGCGGCGAGCCCGTGCAGACGGTGCTCCCCGCCGGGCGCGTGCCGCTCCCCCTGGTGGACCTTGCCGGGCTCCCGGAGGAGGTCCGGCGCCGCGAGACGCGCCGGCTGGTGGCGGCGGAGGCGCTGCGCCCCTTCGACCTGGCGCGCGGGCCGCTGCTGCGCGCGCTGCTGGTGCGCGCCGGGGCGGAGGAGCACGGGCTGCTCTTCACGCTGCACCACGTCGTTGCCGACGGCTGGTCGCTGGGGATCCTGGTGCGCGAGGTGTCCGAGGCGTACTCGGCTTTTGCCGAGGGGCGCGAGCCGCGGCTCCCCGCGCTCCCGGTGCAGTACGCCGACTACGCGGTGTGGCAGCGCCGGCGGCTGGAGGGCGAGGCGATGGAGCGCCAGGTGGCCTTCTGGCGCGCGCAGCTGGCGGACGCCCCGCCGCTCCTGGACCTCCCCACGGACCGCCCGCGCCCCGCCGTGGCGACGCAGGCCGGCGCGCGCGTCCCCTTCCAGCTCCCCGCGGAGCTCGCCGCGTCGCTGGACGCCCTCGCCCGCCGCGAGGGAGCGACGCCGTTCATGGCGCTCATGGCCGCCTGGCAGGCGCTGCTGGGGCGCTGGAGCGGGCAGGACGACGTCCTCGTGGGCACCCCCATCGCGGGGCGCACCCGCGCCGAGACGGAGGGGCTGATCGGGATGTTCGTGAACACGCTGGTGCTGCGGACGCGGCTGGACGGGCGCCCCACCTTCCGCGAGCTGCTGGCCCGCGTGCGCGAGACCACGCTGGGCGCGTACGCGCACCAGGACGTCCCCTTCGAGCGGCTGGTGGAGGAGCTCCAGCCGGAGCGCAGCCTGCGGCACGCGCCGGTGTTCCAGGTCACCTTCGCCATGCAGAACCTGGAGGCGGAGGCGCTGCGCCTGGGCGGGCTGCGCCTGTCCCCGCTGGACGGCGGCGGGGAGGCCGCCAAGTTCGACCTGACGCTGGTGATGTCGGGCGGGGCGGAGCGCCTGGGCGGGACGGTCTCCTTCCGCACCGACCTGTTCGACGCGCGCACCGTCGAGCGGATGCTGGCCCGGTTCCGCGCCCTGCTGGAGGCCGTCGCCGCCGACCCGGAGCGCCGCCCCGCCGACGTGGAGCTGCTGGACGCCGCCGAGCGCCGCCGGCTCCTCGTCGCCCACAACGCCCCCGGCGCCGTCCCCGCCCCCACGCGGACGGTCCACGAGCTGTTCGCGGAGCAGGCGCGGCGCACGCCCGACGCCCCCGCCCTCCGCTTCGGCGGGGCGACCATCACCTACGCCGAGCTGGACCGCCGCTCCGCCGCCCTCGCCCGCGAGCTCCTCGCCCGCGGCGTCGGCCCGGACGCGCGCGTGGGCCTGCTCGCCGAGCGCTCCGCCGACATGGTCGCCGGGATGCTCGCCGTCCTCCGCGCCGGCGGCGCCTACCTCCCCCTGGACCCGGAGTACCCGGCCGAGCGCCTGGCCTGGATGCTGGAGGACGCCGGCGCGCGTGTGCTGCTCGCCCAGGGCGCGCTGCTCGACCGGGTGCCGGAGTTCGCGGGCGAGATCGTCGCGCTCGACACCCCTCACCCCCCAGCCCCCTCTCCCACAAGGGGAGAGGGGGAGCACGACGGTGCTCAGGACGGGGCCGCCGTTGCCGTTGCAGGCTGTTCCCTGTCCCCTCTAACCTGTCCCCTATCCCTCGCCTACGTCGTCTACACCTCCGGCTCCACCGGCACCCCGAAGGGCGTCGCCGTGCCGCACCGGGCCGTCGTGCGGCTGGTGCGGGACGCGGACTTCGCGCAGCTCGGCCCCGGCGACCGGGTGGCGCAGGTGGCGAACGCGGCGTTCGACGCGGCCACCTGGGAGGTGTGGGGGGCGCTGCTCAACGGCGGGTGCGTGGTGGGGATCGACCGGGACACCACGCTGATGCCCCAGCGGCTGGCGGAGGCGCTGCGCCGGGAGGGCGTCACCGGGATGTTCATCACCAGCGCGCTGTTCGCGCAGACGGTGGCGGCGGCGCCGGACGCGTTCGCCACGGTGAGGCACCTGCTGACGGGCGGCGACGCCATGGACCCGGGGGCCGCGCGCCGCGCGCTGGCCGCGGGCGCGCCGGGGCGGCTGGTCAACGCCTACGGGCCCACCGAGAACACGGTGTTCAGCACCTGGCACCCCGTCGCCGCGGTGGAAGCGGACGCGTGGACGGTGCCGATCGGGCGGCCGATCGCGGGGAGCACGGCGTACGTGCTGGACCCCGCGGGCGAGCCGGTGCCGGAGGGGTGGCCCGGCGAGCTGTGCGTGGGCGGCTGGGGGGTGGCGCGCGGGTACCTGGGGCGGCCCGGCCTCACGGCGGACAGGTTCGTCCCCGACGCCTTCGGCGGCGTCCCGGGGGCGCGGCTGTACCGCACGGGCGACCGGGCGAGGTGGAGCGCGCGCGGCGAGCTGGAGTTCCTGGGGCGCGCGGACTTCCAGGTCAAGGTGCGCGGCTTCCGCGTGGAGCCGGGGGAGGTCGAGGCCGCGCTCGCCGCCCACCCCGCGGTGAACGAGGCGGTGGTGGTGCTCCGCGCGGACGCGTCCGGCGACCGGCGGCTGGTGGGCTACGCGGCGGCCGACCCGGAGGCGGGCCCGTCCGGCGCCGACCTGCGGGCGTACCTGCGCGGACGGCTGCCGGAGCACATGGTCCCCTCCGCGGTGGTGGTGCTGGCGACGCTTCCGCTGACGGCCAACGGCAAGACCGACCGGCGCGCGCTCCCGGACCCGGAGCCCGGCGCGGACGACGCCGGCGCCCCCCCGCGGACGCCCACCGAGCAGACGCTGGCGGAGATCTACGCGGAGGTGCTGGGCGCGGCGCGGGTGGGGATCCACGCCGGGTTCTTCGACCTGGGCGGGCACTCGCTGCTCGCCACCCGGGCCATCCTCCGCATCCGCGAGGCGTTCGGGGTGGACGTGCCGCTGCGCGCCCTGTTCGAGGCGCCGACCGTGGCCGGGCTGGCCGGAGTGGTGGAGGAGCTGCTGGTGGGGGAGATGGAAGGGGGGCCGGCGGACGAGCCGCCGGCCCCGGAGGCGACGGGGACACCCGGGGCTACCGAGATGGCGGAGCACACCGACGGGACCTCGCACGCGGAGGCGGCGCCCGGCGCGCTCGCCGGCGGCGTGCTCGACCGGCTCACGCCGGAGCAGCGGGCGCTGCTGCTGCGCAAGCTGCGGCGGCAGCGGACCGCGGCGGCGGAGGAGGAAAGGATCCCGCGGCGGACGGAGCGGGGCCCGGCGCCGCTGTCGTTCGCGCAGCAGCGGCTGTGGTTCATCGACCAGCTGCAGCCGGGGAGCCCGGCGTACAACATCCCCGAGGCGCTGCGCATCCGCGGCCCCCTGGACGTGGCGGCGCTCCGGGCGACCCTGGCCGAGGTGGTGCGCCGGCACGAGGTGCTGCGCACCGTGTTCCGCGCCACGGAGCAGGGCGCGGAGGCGGTCCCGCTCCCGGCGGGCCCCGTCGCCATCCCGGTGGCGGCGCTGGACGGGCTCCCGGAGGCGGAGCGCGAGGCGGCGGTGGCGCGCCTGCTGGCCGAGGAGAGCGCGCGCCCCTTCGACCTGGCGCGCGGGCCGCTGCTGCGCGCCGGGCTGCTGCGCCTGTCGGCGGAGGAGCACGTGATGCTGTTCACCATGCACCACATCGTCAGCGACGGGTGGAGCATGGGCGTGCTGGTGAGGGAGGTCACGGCATTGTACGCGGCGTACTCGCGGGGGCTGCCCCCGGCGCTGCCGGAGCTGCCGGTGCAGTACGCGGACTTCGCGGCGTGGCAGCGCGGGTGGCTGGCGGACGGCGCGCTGGAGCGGCAGCTGGCCTTCTGGCGCGGGCGGCTGGCGGACGCCCCGGCCACGCTGGAGCTCCCGGTCGACCGCCCCGTGTCGGCGGCCCCCTCGTACCGGGGGACGGTCCGGCGGTTCGACGTCGGGCGCGAGACCATGGAGCGGCTGCGCGCCCTGGGCCGCGCCGAGGGGGCGACGCTGTTCATGACCGTGCTCGCCGCCTGGCAGGCCCTGCTGGGGCGCTGGAGCGGCCAGCACGACGTGCTGGTGGGGACGCCGGTGGCCGGGCGGACGCGGGCCGAGGTGGAGGAGCTGATCGGCTTCTTCGCCAACACGCTGGTGATCCGCACCGACCTGGCCGCGCCGCGCAGCTTCCGCGAGCTGCTGCGCCGGGTGCGCGGCGGCGTGCTGGAGGCGCACGGGCACCAGGACGTCCCCTTCGAGAAGCTGGTGGAGGAGCTGCACCCCGAGCGCGACGTGCGCCAGTCGCCGTTCTTCCGGGTGATGTTCGCGGTCCAGATGTCGGAGCGCGAGACGCTCCGCCTGGGCCCCGTGACCATGGAAGGGCTGGTCAGCCGGGTCGACGCCGCCAAGTTCGACCTGAGCATGCTGTTCAACGAGGGCCCGGAAGGGATGTCCGGCGGCCTCACCTTCCGCACGGAGCTGTGGGACGCGTCCACCATCGACCGGCTGCTGGGGCACTTCGCCACGCTGCTGGAGGCGGTCGCCGCCGGCGCGGACGCGCCCCCCGCGCTGCTCCCCGTCCTCCCCGCAGCCGAGCGGCGGCAGGTGCTGGTGGAGCTGAACGACACGCGGCGCGACTACCCGGCCGGCCTGCGCGTCCACGACCTGTTCGCCGCGCAGGCCCTGCGGACGCCGGACGCGCCCGCCGTCTCCTTCCGCGGCGACGTCGTCACCTACGCGGAGCTTGCCGCGCGCTCCGGCCGCCTGGCCAACCACCTGCGCGGGCTGGGCGTGGGGCCGGAGACGCGCGTGGGCGTGTGCATGGAGCGCACGCCGGAGCTGGTGGTGGCGCTGCTCGCCGTGCTGCGCGCCGGCGGCGCCTACGTGCCGCTGGACCCGGCCTACCCGCGCGAGCGGCTGGGCTGGATGCAGGAGGACGCGCGGGTCTCGCTGGTGCTTACGTCCTCCGCGCTCGCCGACGCCCTCCCGGCCGGCACGCGCACGCTCGACCTGGACGCCGTCCGCGCCGAGGTCGAGTCGGAAGCGGCCGACGTGCCGGAATCGGGCGTGCTCCCGGAGAACCTGTCGCACGTGATCTTCACGTCGGGCTCCACCGGCCGCCCCAAGGGCGTGATGATCCGCCACTCCAGCGTCGTGGTCCTGCTGCACTGGCTGCGCGAGAACGTGACCGACGAGGAGCGCGGCGCCTCGCTGTTCTCGACCTCCATCAACTTCGACGTGTCGGTGGCCGAGGTGTTCGGCGTGCTGAGCTGGGGCGGCAGGCTGGTGCTGGTGGAGAACGCCCTGGAGCTGGCCGGTGTGGCGGAGCCGGTGGTCCACGCCAGCATGGTGCCCACCGCCGCGGCGGAGCTGCTGCGCACGGGGGGGATCCCGGCCAGCGTGCGGACGCTGAACCTGGGCGGCGAGCCGCTGCCCGGCGACCTCGCCCGGGCGCTGTACGAGCTGCCGCACGTCCAGAAGGTGGGCAACCTGTACGGCCCGACCGAGGACACCACGTACTCGACGTACTCCGTGGTCGGGCGCGGAGGGAGCCAGGTGTTCGTCGGGCGGCCGGTGGCGAACACGCGGGCGCTGGTGCTGGACGCGGAGCTGGAGCCCGTGCCGCTGGGCGTAGTCGGCGAGCTGTACCTGGCCGGCGACGGCCTGTCGCGAGGGTACGCCGGCCGGCCGGAGCTGACCGCCGAGCGCTACCTGCCCGACCCGCACGGGGAGCCGGGATCGCGGATGTACCGGGTGATGGACCGGGTGCGGTGGCGGCCGGACGGCGAGCTGGAGTACTTCGGGCGCACCGACTTCCAGGTCAAGGTGCGGGGCTTCCGCATCGAGCTGGGCGAGATCGAGACCGCGCTGCGCTCGCACCCGGCGGTGCGCGAGGCCGTGGCGCTGGTGCGCGAGGACGAGCCCGGCGAGCGGCGCATCGTCGCCTACGTGGCGGCGGCCGGCGGCGCGGCGCCGGAGGCCGCGGAGCTGCGCGCGCACCTCCGGGAGCGGGTGCCGGAGTACATGCTCCCCTCGGCGTACGTCGTCCTGGAGGCGCTTCCGCTCACCCCCAACGGCAAGCTGGACCGCCGCGCCCTCCCGGCGCCGGAGGCCGAGGCGGGCGCGGCGTCGTTCGCGGCGCCGCGCACCCCCACGGAGGAGGTGCTCGCCGGGATCTTCGCCGACGTGCTGGGCGCCGCCCGCGTGGACGCGCACGCCGACTTCTTCGACCTGGGCGGCCACTCCCTGCTCGCCACCCGGGTGGTGGGCCGGGCGCGCGAGGCGTTCGGGGTGGACGTGGAGCTGGGCGTGCTCTTCGAGGCGCCCACGGTGGCCTCGCTCGCCGCGCGGGTGGACGCGCTGCTGCGCGAGGGCGCGGGGATGCAGGCGCCGCCGCTGCTCCCCGTGGCGCGCGGGGGCGAGCTGCCGCTGTCGTTCGCCCAGCAGCGGCTCTGGTTCATCGACCAGCTGCAGCCCGGGAGCGCGGCCTACAACATCCCCGCCGCGCTGCGCATCCGCGGGCCGCTGGACGCGGCGGCGCTCGAGACGGCGCTGGCCGAGCTGGTCCGGCGCCACGAGGCGCTGCGCACCACCTTCGCCGCCACCGCCGGGCGCGCGGTGCAGGTGGTCCACCCCGCGGGCGCCTTCTCGCTGCCGCGGCTGGACCTGGCGGACCGCCCGGAGGCGGAGCGCGAGGCCGAGCTGCGCCGCCTGGCGGACGCCGACGAGGCGGCGCCCTTCGACCTGGCCGCGGGGCCGCTGCTGCGCCTGCTCCTGATGCGCCTGGCGGACGACGACCACGCGCTGCTGGTCAACATGCACCACATCGTCAGCGACGCGTGGAGCATCGACGTGATGGTGAGGGAGGTGGCGGAGCTGTACGGCGCCTTCCGCGAGGGGCGGCCCTCGCCGCTGCCGGAGCTGCCGGTGCAGTACGCGGACTATGCCGCCTGGCAGCGCGCCTGGCTGGTCGGCGAGGTGCTGGAGCGGCAGCTGGGGTGGTGGCGCGAGCGGCTTGCAGGCGCGCCGCCCGTGCTGGAGCTGCCCACGGACCGGCCCCGGCCCCGCCTTGCCGGGACGTCGGGCGGCCGGGTGGCGCTCCAGCTGCCGCCGGAGACGGCGGACGCGGTGCGGGCGCTGGCCCGGCGCGAGGGGGCCACGCCGTACATGACGCTGATGGCCGCGTGGCAGGCGCTGCTCGGCCGCCACGCCGGGCAGAGCGACGTGGTGGTGGGGATGCCGGTGGCCGGGCGCAGCCGCGCGGAGACGGAGGGGCTGATCGGCTTCTTCGTCAACACGCTGGTGATCCGCACCGGCCTGGACGACGACCCGGACGCGCGCACGCTGGTGCGCCGCGTCCGCGCCGCCACGCTGGGCGCCCACCAGCACCAGGACGTCCCCTTCGAGCGGCTGGTGGAGGAGCTGGGGGTGGAGCGCTCGCTGGACCACACGCCGCTCTTCCAGGTGGTGTTCAACTTCCGCGGCGGCGAGGGCGGCGCGGCGCGGCTCGCCGGCGCCGAGCTGGAGCGGATGGAGGGGAGCGGCGGCGCCGCCAAGTTCGACCTGACGCTCACCATGGCCGACGGCGGCGGGGAGCTGGCCGGCTCGCTCGGCTTCCGCGCCGACCTGTTCGACGCCGCCACCATGGAGCGGCTGACGGGGCACTTCGCCCGGCTGCTGCGCGGGATGACGGAGTCGCCCGGGCTGCCCGTCTCCCGGCTGCCGCTGCTGGACGCGGCCGAGCGCAGGCACGTCCTGGAAAGCCTGAACGACACGCGGCGCGACTACCCGGCCGGCCTGCGCGTCCACGACCTGTTCGCGGCGCAGGCGGCGCGGACGCCGGACGCGCCCGCCGTCTCCTTCCGCGGCGACGTCGTCACCTACGTGGAGCTGGCCGCGCGCTCCGGCCGCCTGGCCAACCGGCTGCGCGCGCTGGGCGTCGGGCCGGAGACGCGCGTGGGCGTGTGCCTGGAGCGCACGCCGGAGCTGGTGGTCGCGCTGCTCGCCGTGCTCCGCGCCGGCGGCGCCTACGTGCCGCTGGACCCGGCCTACCCGCGCGAGCGGCTGGGCTGGATGCAGGAGGACGCGCGCGTCTCGCTGGTGCTCACGTCCTCCGCGCTCGCCGGGGCGCTCCCGGCCGGCACGCGCGCGCTCGCCCTGGACGCCGTCCGCGCCGGGGTCGATGCCGAACCGGAGGACGTGCCGGAATCGGGCGTGCTCCCGGAGAACCTGTCGCACGTGATCTTCACGTCGGGCTCCACCGGCAGGCCCAAGGGCGTGATGATCCGCCACTCCAGCGTCGTGGTCCTGCTGCACTGGCTGCGCGAGAACGTGTCGGACGAGGAGCGCGGCGCCTCGCTGTTCTCGACCTCCATCAACTTCGACGTCTCGGTGGCCGAGGTGTTCGGCGTGCTGAGCTGGGGCGGCAGGCTGGTGCTGGTGGAGAACGCGCTGGAGCTGGCCGGCGTCACGGAGCCGGTGGTCCACGCCAGCATGGTGCCGACGGCGGCGGCGGAGCTGCTGCGTACGGGCGGGATCCCGGCCAGCGTGCGGACGCTGAACCTGGGCGGCGAGGCCCTGCCGAGCGACCTCGCCCAGGCGCTGTACCGGCAGCTGCCCACGGTGCGGAAGGTGGGCAACCTGTACGGCCCGACCGAGGACACCACGTACTCGACGTACTCCGTGGTCCGGCGCGGGGGGAGCCAGGTGTTCGTGGGGCGGCCGGTGGCGAACACGCGGGCGCTGGTGCTGGATTCCGAGCTGGAGCCCGTGCCGCTGGGCGTGGTCGGCGAGCTGTACCTGGCCGGCGACGGCCTGTCGCGAGGGTACGCCGGCGCGCCGGAGATGACGGCCGAGCGCTACCTCCCGGACCCGCACGGCGAGCCGGGATCGCGCATGTACCGGGTGATGGACCGCGTGCGGTGGCGGCCGGACGGGGAGCTGGAGTACTTCGGGCGCACCGACTTCCAGGTCAAGGTGCGGGGCTTCCGCATCGAGCCGGGCGAGATCGAGACGGCGCTGCGGTCCGCGCCCGGCGTGCGGGACGCCGTGGTCGTGGTGCGCGAGGACACCCCCGGCAACCGCCGCCTGGTGGCCTACGTGGCCGCCGCCCCGGGGCCGCGTCCGTCCGTGGCCGACCTGCGCGCCTGGCTGCGCGACGCCGTCCCCGAGCACATGGTCCCCTCCGCCTTCCTGGTCCTCGAATCCCTGCCCATGACCCCGAACGGCAAGCTGGACCGCCGCGCGCTCCCGGCCCCCGAGGGGCGCCCCGAGGGCGGCGAGGAGTACGTCGCCCCCCGCACCCCCACCGAGGAGGCGCTCGCCGCCATCTGGGCGGAGCTGCTGGAGGTGGGGCGGGTGGGCGCCAACGACAACTTCTTCGACCTGGGCGGGCACTCGCTGCTGGTGGTGCAGCTGCACGCCCGGCTCAAGGAATCGATCGCCCCCCGGCTCTCGGTGGCCGACCTGTTCGGCATCCGTACCCTGGCCGACCTGGCGCGCCAGGTGGACACCCTGCGCGAGGCCGAGGACGACGTCCCCTCGCGCGAGGAGACGCTGCACCGCGCCGACGCGCGCCGCTCGCGGCTGGGGAGGCAGCGCAGCGCGCGCGGCGCCCGGCCCGGCGCGGAGGACGACGCCGAGGATGAGTGACGCGTTGCGCGAACCCGGCCGGAGAGTGCATCTTCAGGTGGGCGTAGAATCCGACAGCGATTGCGCCGCCGGGCTGGTGCACGCGGCGTTCGTGGCGCAGGCCCGCCGCACCCCGGACGCGCCCGCGGTCGCCGCGGCGGACGGCACGCTCAGCTTCGCGGAGCTGGACGCGCGCTCCGCCCGCCTGGCCCACGCCCTCCGCGGGCTGGGCGCCGGGCCGGAGCGGCGGGTGGGGCTGATGGTGGAGCGGGGGACCGGCCTGCTCGCGGGGATCCTGGGGATCCTCCGCGCGGGCGCCGCCTACGTGCCGCTGGACCCCGCCCAGCCGCCCGCCCGGCTGGAGCAGCTGGCCGCGGAGTGCGGGCTGGCGGCCGCGGTGTCGCAGGCGTCGCTGGCCGGGCGGGTGCCGCTGCCGGCGGAGCGCGTGGTCCGGCTGGACGCCGACGCGGCGGCGCTGGCCGCGCTCCCCGCGGAGGCTCCCGGCGTGGCGATGGACCCGCGCTGCGCGGCGTACGTGATCCACACCTCGGGCTCCACCGGGCGACCCAAAGGCGTCACGGTGGCGCACGCGTCGGTGCTGGACCTGGCCGCCGCGCTGGAGGCGGAGGTGTACCGCGGGCTGGGCGGGCCGCTGCGGGTGAGCCTCAACGCGCCGCCGGTGTTCGACGGCTCGGTGAAGCAGTGGATCCAGCTCCTCCGCGGCCACGCGCTGCACGTGGTGCCGGAGGCGGCGCGGGCCGAGCCGGAGCGGCTGCTGGCCTGGCTGGCGGCCCACGAGGTGGACGTGCTGGACTGCACCCCCACCCTGCTGCGGGGGCTGCTCGCCGCGGGGCTGGGCGCGCCGGGGACGCACGCGCCGCGGCTGGTGCTGTCCGGCGGCGAGGCGCTGGACCCGGCCGCGTGGGCGGCGCTGCGGGCGCTGCCGGCCACCCGGGTGTGCAACCTGTACGGCCCCACCGAGTTCACCGTGGACGCCACCGCCGGCTGGACCCGCGACTCCGCCGCGCCGGGGATCGGCCGGCCGCTCCCGGGGACCGGGCTGCGGCTGCTGGACGCCGGGCTCGGCCCGGTGCCGGACGGCGAGCCGGGGGAGGTGTGCCTGGCGGGGGAGCGGCTGGCGCGCGGCTACCTGGGGCGCCCCGAGCTGACGGCCGAGCGCTTCGTCCCCGACCCCGGGGCCGAGCGGCCGGGCGGGCGGATGTACCGAACGGGAGACCGGGCGCGGCGGGGGCCGGACGGGTGGCTGGAGTACCTGGGCCGCACGGACGACCAGGTCAAGATCCGCGGCGTGCGGATCGAGCCGGGGGAGGCCGCCGCGGTCCTGCGCGAGCACCCGGCGCTGCGCGACGCGGCCGTGGTCGCCCGCCCCGACGGGCCCGGCGGCGAGGCGCGGCTGGTGGCCTACACCGTGGCGCGGGCGGGGGCGGCGCCCGCCGCGGGCGAGCTGCGCGAGTGGCTGCGGGAGCGGCTCCCGGCGCACCTGGTGCCCGCGGCGTGGGTGGCGCTCGCCGCGCTCCCCACCACGCCCGGCGGCAAGCTGGACCGCGCCGCCCTCCCGGCGCCGCCGGCCGCGGCCGCGCCGGAGCGTCCCCACGTGGCGCCGCGCACCCCCACCGAGCAGGCGCTGGCGGAGGTGTGGGCCGAGGTGCTCGGGGTGGAGCGGGTGGGGGTTCACGACGGCTTCTGGGAGCTGGGGGGCGACTCCGTCGCGCTGGTGCGGCTGCACGCGCGGCTGGAGGAGCGGCTGGGGTGCCCCCTCTCCCTCCCCGACCTGTTCGGGGTGCGGACGCTGGCGGGGCTGGCGGCGCGGCTGGACGGGGAGGACACGCACGAGCACGACGGCGGGGACAGCCGGGAAAGGGCCGACGCGCGCCGGGCGCGCGCGCGGATGCGCAGGGCCGTCCGCTCCGGGGCGGACGCGGGAACCAACCTCGAGGAATGCGAAGATGAGCAACGCGGGTGAGACGGACGGCCTCAGCGGCCAGGAGATCGCGGTGGTCGGCATGGCGGGGCGCTTCCCCGGGGCCTCCGGCGTGGAGGAGTTCTGGCGCAACCTGCGGGAAGGGCGCGACTGCATCTCCCGCTTCACCGACGAGGAGCTGCTCGCCGCCGGCGCCTCGCCGGAGGACCTGCGCGACCCCCACTACGTCCGCGCCGCGGGCACGCTGGAGGGGATCGAGCTGTTCGACGCAGCCTTCTGGGGGCTCGCCCCGCGCGAGGCCGCGGTGATGAACCCGCAGCACCGCCTCTTCCTGGAGTGCGCCTGGGAGGCGCTGGAGAACGCCGGCTACGACTCGGCGGCCTTCGCCGGGCGCATCGGCTCGTTCTCCGGGGCGGAGCTCAACAACTACTGGATGAACCTGGTGTCCAGCACCCGCGTGGACGGCGGGCTGGACGTGCGGCTGGGCAACACCACCTCCAACGTGGCGACCCGCGTCGCCTACGAGCTGAACCTGGAGGGGCCCGCCCTGAACGTGCAGACGGCGTGCTCCTCGTCGCTGGTGGCCGTGCACCTGGCCGTGCAGAGCCTGCTCGCCGGCGAGTCCGACCTGGCGCTGGCCGGCGGGGTGTCCGTGGCCGTGCCGCAGGGGGTGGGCTACCACTGGTCCGAGGGGAGCCCCATGTCGTCCACCGGCGAGTGCCGCTCGTACGACGCGGACGCCCGCGGCGCCGTCCCCGGGAGCGGGGTGGGGGTGGTGGTGCTCCGCCGGCTGGAGGACGCCCTGGCCGACGGCGACACCATCCACGCGGTGATCCGCGGCTCCACCGTCAACAACGACGGCTCCGCCAAGATCGGCTACACCGCCCCCCGCAAGGACGGGCAGGCCAAGGCGATCCTGGAGGCCATCGCCCTGGCCGGCGTGGAGCCGGAGACCATCACCCTGGTGGAGGGGCACGGCTCCGCCACCGAGCTGGGCGACCCCATCGAGGTGGAGGCGCTGACCCAGGCCTTCCGCTCCGGCACCGACCGCCGGGGCTTCTGCGCGCTGGGCTCGGTCAAGAGCAACGTGGGGCACCTGGACTCCGCCGCCGGCGTCACCGGGCTGATCAAGACGGTGCTCGCCCTGGAGCACGGCGAGATCCCCCCCTCGCTGCACTTCGAGAAGCCGAATCCCAAGATCGACTTCGCGCGCTCGCCCTTCTTCGTCAACACCGAGCTGCGCCCCTGGACCACGGACGGCGTCCCCCGGCGCGCCGGCGTCAGCTCGTTCGGGATGGGCGGCACCAACGCGCACCTGGTGCTGGAGGAGCCGCCCCGGGCCGAGCCCTCCGGCCCCTCGCGCCCCTGGCAGCTGGTGGTGCTCTCCGCCCGCACCCCGGGCGCCCTGGAGGCGGCGACCGACCGCCTGGCCGACCACCTGAGGTCGAACCCGGAGCAGGACTTCGCGGACGTGGCGCACACGCTGCGCGTGGGGCGCCGGCGCTTCGGGCAGCGGCGGGTGCTGGTGTGCCGCGGGCGCGAGGACGCGCTCGCCGCGCTGGAGGGCCGCGACCCGCAGCGGCTGCTCACCGCCGCCGAGGACTGGGAGGGGCGCGGCGTGGTCTTCCTGTTCCCCGGGCTGGGCGACCACTACGCGCAGATGGCGCGCGGGCTGTACGAGTCCGAGCCCGTGTTCAGGAAGGAGGTGGACCGCTGCGCCGCGCTGCTCCAGGCCCACACGGGGACGGACGTCCGCCGGGCGCTCTTCCCCGGCGAGCCGGCCGCCGAGCAGCGCGCCGACGCCGCGGGGGAGGCCGCCGGCAAGGGGAGCATCGACCTGCGCGGCATGCTGGGGCGCACCGGCGACGCGGACCTCACGGACAATCCCCTCGCCCGCACCGAGATCGCCCAGCCGGCCGTGTTCGTGGTGGAGTACGCGCTGGCCCGCACCTGGATGTCGTGGGGGGTGCAGCCAAAGGCGATGATCGGCCACTCGCTGGGCGAGTACGTGGCCGCCACGGTGGCCGGGGTGATGTCGCTGGACGACGCGCTGGGGCTGGTGGCCGAGCGCGCCCGGCTGATCGCCGAGCTCCCCGCGGGCGCCATGCTGGCCGTGCCCCTGGACCCCGCCGCGGTGCAGCCGCTGCTGCGCGACGGGCTGGCGCTGGGGGCGCACAACGCCCCCGGGCTGTGCACCGTGTCCGGCCCGCCGGAGGCGGTGGCCGCGCTGGAGGCCGACCTGGTCGGCCGCGGCGTCGCCTGCCGCAGGCTGGCCGCGTCGCACGCCTTCCACTCGCCCATGATGGACCCGGTGGCCGAGCGGCTGGCGGAGCGGGTGCGCCGCACGAAGCTGAAGGCGCCGAAGATCCCCTTCGCCAGCAACGTCACGGGCACCTGGATCACCGCCGAGGAAGCGGCCGATCCCGAGTACTGGACCCGGCACCTGTGCCGCACCGTCCGCTTCGCCGAGGGGATGGAGGAGGTGCTGCGCGACCGGAGCCGCGTGCTGCTGGAGGTGGGTCCCGGGCGCACCCTGGGCACCTTCGCGCTGGGGGCGGGGGCGGCGGAGACGTCGGTGCTGGCGTCGCTGCGCCACGCCTACACCCGCCAGGCGGACCAGGCCTTCCTGCTGGAAACGCTGGGCCGCCTGTGGATGGCGGGGGTGAAGACCGACTGGGCCGGCTTCGCGGCCGGCGAGCGGCGCCGCCGCGTCCCGCTCCCCACCTACCCGTGGGAGCGGCAGCGCTACTGGATCGACCGGCAGAAGGGCGGGCTCCTCGCCGCCCCCGAGCGCCGCGCCGGCCCCGACCGGCGGGTGACGACGCCGGCGTGGCGGCGCGCCCCGGCTGCGCCGCGCCCGGAGGAGGGACGGCTGGCGGGGACGCGCTGGCTGCTGTTCGTGGACGGCCCCGGGCTGGGCGCCGAGCTGGCGCAGCGCCTCCGCGCCGCGGACGCCGAGGTCGTCACGGTGGAGCCCGGCGAGGGCTTCGAGCGCGCCGGGGAGCGCGCCTTCCGCGTGCGCCCCGCCGCCGCGGACGACTACCGCGCCCTGCTGGCCGCGCTGCGCGCGTCCGGCCCGGTGCCGCGGGACGTGGTGCACCTGTGGAGCGTGGGACCCGACGGCGCGTACGAGCGCGGCTACGCCTCGCTGCTGCTGCTGGCGCGCGCGCTGGAGCACGACGGCGCCGAGGCCTCGCGCATCCACGTGGTGGCCGACCGGCTGCACGAGGTCGCGGGCGGCGAGGACACGGACCCCGCGCGCGCCACGCTGCTGGGCCCCTGCGCCACCATCCCCGCGGAGTTCCCGGGGATCGGCTGCCGGGTGATCGACGTGCGCGCGGGCGCCGACGCGGCGCGCCTCGCCGACCACCTGCTCGCCGAGGTGGCCTCCGGCGGGGCGGGCGACGCGCCGGTGGCGCTGCGCGGCTGGCGCCGCTGGACGCTGGGCGCGCAGCGGGTGCGGCCGACGCCGGCCGGCCGCTCGCCCTTCCGCGAGGGCGGCGCCTACCTGTTCGCCGGCAGGCTGGGGGAGAGCGCGCTGGAATTGGCCGCCCACCTGGCCCGCACGGCGGGCGCCCGGGTGGTGCTCGCCCTCCCGGCGGATTTCCCGCCGCGCGCGGAGTGGGAGGAGCTGCTCCCCTTCCTGCGGCCGGACGACGCGCCGGTCCGGATCGTCCGCGCGGCGCTGGAGCTGGAGGCGGCCGGCGCCGAGGTGCTGCCGCTGGCGGCGGACTGGGCGGACCCGGCGGCCGTGGCGGCGGCGCTGGCCGGCGCGCGGGAGCGCTGCGGCGAGCTGCGCGGCGCCTTCTACACCCAGGCGCTGGAGCCCTTCGGCGGCACCGACCCGGCCGGCGCCGACGCCCACTTCCGCGAGCTGGCCGAGCGGCTGGACGCGCTGGAGGCGGCGCTGGACGCGCTGCCGCTGGACTTCTGCCTGGTGCAGACCTGGATCCCCGCAGGGGGGACGGAGCGCACCGGCCCGCTCGCGGCCGCGCACCTTGCCGCGGCCGTGGCCCGCCGCCACGACGCGGCGCACCCCACCCCCTGGACCGCGGTGGCCTGGGACCGCTGGCAGCCGGTGGAGGCGTCGTGGCTGGTCCCCGCCGACGCGCGCCGGCGGGCGGTCACCGAGTGGCTGGCCGCCGTGGAGCGGGTGGTCGCCGCCCCCGGCGAGCCCGAGGTGAGGGCCGGCTCGCGCCGCCGCGCGGGGCGGGCCGTCGCGGGCGCCGCCGCCGCGCTCCCGCCGGGCGCCGAGGCGCGCCACGCGCGCCCCGCGCTGGCGAACGCGTACGTGGCCCCGCGCACGGAGACCGAGGCGCGCATCGCCGAGGTGTGGCAGGGGATGCTGGAGATCGGCGAGGTGGGCGTCCACGACGACTTCTTCGCCCTGGGCGGCCACTCGCTGTACGCCACGCAGATCATCTCCCGCGTGCGCGACGCCTTCGACGTCGAGCTGTCGCTGCAGGCCATCTTCGAGCACCCCACCGTCGCCGGCCTGGCCGGGACGGTGGAGGAATTGCGCGCGAGCGGCGCCACGGCGCTGATCCCCCCCATCCGCCGCACGGACCGCAGCCGCCCGCTGCCGCTCTCCTACCAGCAGGAGCGGATGTGGGTGCTGGACCAGCTGGAGCCCGGCAACCCGTTCTACAACGTGTCCGCGGCGCAGCGCTTCACCGGCATGCTGGACGTGGAGACCGCCGACCGGGCGCTCAAGGAGGTGGTCCGCCGCCACGAGGTGCTCCGCACCGGCTACGAGGTGATCGACGGGCAGCCGATGCAGGTGATCCACCCGGACGCCCTCCCCGACCTGCGCATCCGCGACCTTCGCCACGTCCCGGCGGAGGAGCGCGAGGCGGAGGCCCTGCGCGTGGTGGAGGAGGAGGGCTCCGTCCCGCAGGACCTGACCCGGCCGCCGCTGGCGCGCATGCTCCTGGTGAGGATGGCCGACGACGACCAGATCCTGGTCTCCACCTTCCACCACATCGCGGTGGACGGGTGGTCCGGCAACATCTTCTTCATGGAGTGGAGGCTGATCTACTCCGCCTTCATCAGCGGCCAGCCCGTCCCGCTCCCCGAGCTGCCGGTGCAGTACGGCGACTATGCCGTGTGGCAGCGCGAGTACATGTCCGGCGAGCGGCTGGCCGCGCAGGTGGCCCACTGGCGCGAGCACCTGGCCAGCGCCCCGGCGGTGCTGGAGCTCCCCTCCGACCGTCCGCGCCCGCCCTTCCGCACCTACAACGGCGGCTACTTCAAGCCGTACGTGTCGCCGCAGCTCAAGGCCAAGCTGGAGGCGATCGCGCAGCGCGAGGGGGTGACGCTGTTCATCCTGATGCTCTCCGTCTACTACGCGCAGCTCTTCCGCTACACCGGCCAGGAGGACCTGATCATCGGCACGGTGGAGGCCAACCGGCAGCGCGAGGAGACCGAGCCGCTGGTGGGCTTCTTCATCAACACGCTGGCGCTGCGCGCCTCGCTGCGCGGCGACCCCAGCTTCGTCGAGCTGTTCCGGCAGGTGCGCGACGTGGCGCTGGACGCCTACGCCAACGCCGACCTGCCGCTGGAGAAGCTGCTGGAGAGCCTGCAGCTGGAGCGCGACCTGAGCCGCAACCCGCTGCTGCAGATCATGTTCGGGCTGGAGCGCCCCGCCCTCAACCTGTTCACCCAGCAGGAAGGGTGGGAGACCGGCCTGGAGGGCGCCTCCTGGGGCGGGCAGGGGCTGGTGGACACCGGCACCACCAAGTTCGACCTGACGTACCTGCTCAAGGACAACGTGGACCACGTGGCCGGGGTGCTGGAATACAACTCCGACCTGTTCGACCGCGCCACCATCGTCCGGCTCTGGCAGAACTACCACCACATGCTGGAGCAGGTGGCCGGCGACCCGGGGCTGCGCGTGTCGCAGATCGGCGCGGTCGCCCCCGAGGAGCAGGAGCAGGTGCGGGCCTGGAACGACACCGCGCTCGCGCTGCCGCTGGACCGCCCGGTCCACGCGCTGTTCGCCGAGCGGGCCGCGCTCCAGCCGGACTCGCCCGCGGTGCAGTTCGGCGCGCTGACGCTGAGCTACGCCGAGCTGGACCGGCGCACGCGGCAGCTCGCCCGCCACCTGCGCGCCCTGGGCGTGGGCCCGGAGACGCGGGTGGCCGTGTGCCTGGAGCGCTCGCCGGAGATGCTGGTGGCGCTGCTGGGGATCCTGCGCTCGGGCGGGGCCTTCGTCCCGCTGGACCCGGCGCACCCCGCGGACCGGCTGGCGGGGCTGCTGGAGGACGCCGCCGCGCCGGTGCTGCTCACCCACGAAGCGGCGGCGGACCGCGTCCCCGCGCACCCCGGCCGCACGCTGCTGCTGGACCGCGACTGGCCCGCCGTGGCCGCGGAGAGCGACGCGCCGCTGGACGACGCGGCCGCGCCGGACGCCCTGGCGTACGTGATCTTCACCTCCGGCTCCACCGGCCGCCCCAAGGGCGTGCGGGTTTCGCACGGCAGCCTGCTGAACACGACCCTCTCCAGCCGCGACGTGTTCGGCTTCCGGGCCGGCGACGTGATCCCCTCGCTGGCCACCTACGCCTTCGACATCTGGCTGTGGGAAGTGCTCTGCCCGCTGACCGCGGGCGGCACGGTGCGGGTGATCCCCCGCGAGCGCATCACCGACATGGAGGCGCTCGCCGCCGAGGTGCGGGACGCCTCGCTGCTGCACGCCGTGCCCGCGCTGATGCGGCCGCTGGCGCGCGCGGTGATCGCCTCCGGCCGGCCGGTGCGGGGGCTGCGCCGCGCCTTCGTGGGCGGCGACGTGGTCCCCGCCGACCTGTGGACGGAGATGCGGGAGGCCTTCCCCGACGCCGAGCTGTGGGTGCTGTACGGGCCCACCGAGGGCACCATCCTGTGCACCGCGCACCGGGTGGACGACCCCGCGGCCGTCGCGCGGAACCTGATCGGCGCGCCGCTGGCCAACGCGCGGGTGTACGTGTGCGACCAGCCGGGGCGGCAGGTTCCCGTGGGCGTCCCCGGAGAGCTGTACCTGGGCGGCGCCGGGGTGGCGCAGGGCTACCTGGACCGCCCCGAGCTGACCGCCGAGAAGTTCGTGCAGGACCCCTTCTCCGGCGACGCGGGCGCGCGGCTGTACCGCACCGGCGACCGCGTCCGCTGGCTCGCCGACGGGACGCTGGAGTTCCTGGGCCGCACCGACACCCAGGTCAAGGTGAGGGGCTACCGCATCGAGCCGGGCGAGGTGGAGGCGGCGATGCTCCGCCACCCGCAGGTGGACGACGCGGTGGTGCTGGTGAGGGAGGACGAGCCCGGCGACCGCCGCCTGGTGGGGTACCTGGTGCCGCCGCGCGGCGGGCGCGCCCCGGAGGCCGGCGAGCTGCGCGCCTTCCTCAGGGAGGCGATCCCCGAGTACATGGTCCCCGCCGCCTTCGTGGCGCTGGACACGTGGCCGCTCAGCTCCAACGGAAAGATCGACCGCGGCGCCCTCCCCGCCCCGGAGCGCGGCGGCGACGACAAGGGCTACGTGGCGCCGCGCTCCCCGGTGGAGGAGACGCTGGCCCGCGTCTGGGCCGAGACGCTGCGGGTGCCGCGGGTGGGGGTGCAGGACAACTTCTTCGAGCTGGGCGGCGACTCCATCCTCAGCATCCAGGTGGTCGCCCGGGCGCACCGCGCCGGGGTGACGCTGAAGCCGCGCTACTTCTTCGAGCACCCCACCATCGCCGAGCTGGCGCCGCTGGCGGAGAGCACCGCCGCGGTGGAGGCCGAGCAGGGCGTGGTGACCGGCGAGGCGCCGCTCACCCCCACGCAGCACTGGTTCTTCGAGCAGGATCTCCCCGAGCCCGGCCACTGGAACATGCCGCTGCTGCTGGCGGCGCGCGGGCCGGTGGACCACGCCGCCCTGGAGGGCGCCGTGCGGGCGCTGGCGGAGCACCACGACGCCCTGCGCACCCGCTTCTCGCGGGGCGCCGACGGCCGCTGGACGCAGACCCTGGCCGGGCTGGAGCCGGGGATCCCGGTGGAGCGCGTGGACCTGTCCGCCGTGCCGGCGGACGAGCGCTCCCCCGCCGTCGCGCGGCTCGCCGCGGAGATGCAGGGGACGCTGGAGCTGGGCGGGCCGCTGGTGCGGGTGGCGCACTTCGACCTGGGGCCGGACGCCCCGGGGCGGGTGTTCCTGCTCGCCCACCACCTGGTGATGGACGGCGCCTCGTGGCGCACCGTGCTGGAGGACCTGCAGACCGCCTACGAGCAGCTGCGGGCCGGCGGGGAGGTCGTGCTCCCGCCCAAGACCACCTCGTTCAAGGCGTGGGCGGAGAAGCTGGTGGAGCTGGTCCGCTCCGGCGCGCTGGACGCCGAGGCGGCGCTGTGGACCGACCCGGCGCGCGCCGGCGTCGCCCCCCTCCCCACGGACTCGGACGGGCCCAACCTGGAGTCCAGCGAGGGCACGGTCACCGTGGCGCTCACCGCCGAGGAGACCCGCGCCCTGCTGCAGGAGGCGCCGGCCGCCTACCGCACCCAGATCAACGACCTGCTGCTCGCGGCCGTGGCCCGCGCCTTCGGGCGCTGGACCGGCGACGCCCGCGTGCTGGTGCAGATGGAGTCGCACGGGCGCGAGGAGCACCTGGTGGAGGGGGTGGACCTGTCCCGCACCGTGGGGTGGCTCACCGCCGCCTACCCGCTGCTCCTGGACCTGCGCGGCGCGGAGGGCGAGGAGGCCGCCATCAAGGCGGTCAAGGAGCAATTGCGCGCCGTGCCGGAGCGCGGCATCGGCTACGGGCTGCTCCGCTGGCTGGGCGGCGACGAGGTCCGCGAGCGGCTGCGGGCTCTGCCGCAGGCGCAGGCCAGCTTCAACTACCTGGGCCAGATCGACGGCACCTTCTCGGACGAGGGGGCGTTCCGCATGGCCGAGGAGCCCACCGGCCGCTTCCGCAGCCCGCTGGGCGAGCGCTGGTTCCTGCTGGACCTGATGGCGCTGGTGGAGGGCGGGGAGCTGATCCTGCGCATGGGCTACAGCACCGCGCGCCACCGCCGCGAGACGGTGCTCGGCGTGCTGGAGGACGTGGCCGCCGAGCTGCGGGCGCTGCTGGCGCACTGCGCCCGGCCGGACGCCGGCGGCTACACCCCCTCCGACTTCCCGCTGGCCCGGCTGGGCCAGGCGGAGCTGGACGAGCTGGTGGGGAGCGGCCGCGGGGTGGAGGACGTGTACCCGCTCACCCCCATGCAGGAGGGGATGCTCTTCCACTCGCTGTTCGCCCCCGGGGGCGGCGCGTACGTGGGGCAGTTCATGTACGACCTGGTGGGCCCGCTGGACGCGTCGGCCTTCGGGCGGGCGTGGAGCGCCGTGGTGCGGCGCCACGGCATCCTGCGCACCGGCTTCCAGTGGGGCGGCGAGCGCCCCTTCCAGGTGGTGCGGCGCGAGGCGGAGCTGCCGCTGCGCGCCGAGGACTGGCGCTCCCTGTCCGCGGCCGAGCGCGAGGCCCGGCTGGAGGCGTTCCTCGCCGCGGACCGCGAGGAGGGCTTCGACACCGCCCGCGCCCCGCTGATGCGGGTGGCGCTCTTCCGCACCGGCGACGGGCGGCACCGGCTGGTGTGGACCCACCACCACCTGCTGCTGGACGGGTGGAGCCTGCCGCTGGTGTTCCGCGACGTCGCCATCCTGTACGACGCCTTCACCTCCGGGCGCGAGCCGGCGCTGCCGCCCACCCGGCCGTACCGCGACTACATCGCCTGGCTGCAGCGGCAGGACGCCGCCTCGGCGGAGGAGTTCTGGCGCGGACAGCTGGCCGGGGTCGAGGCGGCCACCCCGTTCGGCATCGACCGGGCGGCGCCGCGCCACGAGGCGGGCTTCGCCCGCGCCACCACCCGCCTGTCGCCCGAGCTTTCCGCGCGGCTGGCCGACCTGGCGCGCGGCGGCGGCCTCACCCTGAGCACGCTGGTGCAGGGGGCGTGGGCGCTGCTCCTGGCCCGCTACTCCGGCCAGGCGGACGTGGTGTTCGGCTCCACCGTGTCCGGCCGCCCCGCCGAGGTGGAGGGGGTGGAGGGGATGGTGGGCCTGTTCATCAACACCCTGCCGGTGCGGGTCCCCGTCCCCGCGGACGCCGCGGTGCTCCCCTGGCTGCGGGGGCTGCAGGAGCGGCAGGCCCGGCTGCGCGAGTACGAGTTCGCGCCGCTGGCGCAGGTGCAGCGCTGGAGCGGGGTGGAGGCCGGGCCGCTGTTCGAGAGCATCGTGGTGTTCGAGAACTACCCGGTGGAGGACGCCTTCGAGCAGGTGCCGGAGCGCGAGTTCGAGGTGGAGACGGTGGGCGGGCTGGAGCAGACCGACTACCCGCTCACCCTCACCGCGGGCACCTCCGGCCCGGACCGGGTGATCGGCGTGACCGCCGCCTACGGCACCGGCCGCTTCGACGCCGACGCGGTCGAGCGGATGCTGGGCCACTTCCACGCCGTGCTGGCGGCCTTCGCGGACGCCCCCGAGGGGCGCCTGGGCGACGTGTCGCTGCTCGCCCCCGACGAGGCCCGGCGGGTGGCAGAGGAGTGGAGCGGCAGCGACGCCGTCCCCGCGGAGCCGCTGTCGCACGAGCTGGTCGCCGCGCAGGCGGCCCGCACCCCGGACGCGCCCGCGCTGCGCTTCCGCGGCGAGACCGTGGCGTACGCCGAGCTGGACCGGCGCGCAAACCGCCTCGCCCACCACCTGCGCGCCCTGGGCGTGGGCCCGGAGACGCGGGTGGGGGTGATGCTGGAGCGCACGCCGGAGCTGGTGGTGGCGCTGCTGGCCGTGCTCAAGGCGGGGGGCGCCTACCTGCCGCTGGACCCCGCCTACCCGGCGGAGCGGCTTGCCTTCATGCTGGAGGACGCGGGCGCCCGGGTGGTGGTGACCGAGGCGCAGCTGGCCGGGCGGCTCCCGGCCGAGGGGGTCCACCCCGTGGCCGTGGACGCCGAGCGTGGCGCGATCGCCGGGCGGCCGGACACGGCGCCGGAGAGCGGCGTGCTCCCCGAGAACCTGTCGCACGTCATCTACACCTCCGGCTCGACCGGGCGGCCCAAGGGGGTGATGGTCCGGCACGCGTCGGTCGCCGCGCGGCTGCACTGGCTGCGCGACGCGGTGCCGGCCGAGGACCGCGCCGCCCTGCTCTTCTCCACCTCGGTGTCGTTCGACGTGTCGGTGGCCGAGCTGTTCGGGGCGCTGGCCTGGGGCGGCACGCTGCTGCTGGCGGAGAGCGCGCTGGAGCTCCCCGCCGTGGCCGCGGCCGAGCCGGTCCGGTACGCGGGGATGGTCCCCACCGCCGCCCTGGAGCTGCTGCGGACGGGCGGGATCCCGGCGAGCGTGAACACGCTGTTCCTGGCCGGCGAGCCGCTCCACCCCGACCTGGCCCGGGCGCTGTACGACCTGGGCCACGTGGAGCGCATCGCCAACCTGTACGGCCCCACCGAGGACACCACCTTCTCCACCTGCTCGTGGGTGGAGCGGGGCGCGGAGCGGGTGCTGGTGGGCCGGCCGCTGCCGGGCACCCGCGCCCGGGTGCTGGACGCGGAGCTGCGCCACGTGCCCGTGGGCGTGGCGGGCGAGCTGTACCTGGCGGGCGCCGGGCTGGCCCGCGGCTACCTGGACCGCCCGGAGCTCACCGCCGAGCGCTTCCTCCCGGACCCGCACGGCGAGCCCGGGTCGCGCATGTACCGGGTGATGGACCGCGTCCGCTGGGCGGCGAACGGCGAGCTGGAGTACCTGGGTCGCCTGGACTTCCAGGTCAAGGTGCGCGGCTTCCGGGTGGAGCTGGGCGAGATCGAGGCCGCGCTGCGCGCCCACCCCGGGGTGCGCGACGCGGTGGCCATGGTGCGCCCCGGCCCCGGCGGGGAGCCGCAGCTGCTCGCCTGGACGGTGGCGGCCGGCGCCGAGCCCGCCGCCGCGGCGGAGCTGCGGCAGCACCTGCGGGACCGCCTCCCCGACTACATGGTGCCCGCCGCCTTCGTGGCGGTGGACAGCCTCCCGCTCACCCCCAGCGGCAAGCTGGACCGGCGCGCGCTCCCGGCGCCGGAGGGGAGCGGGGAGCCGCGGGAGTACGTGGCCCCGCGCACCCCGGTGGAGGAGCTTCTCGCCGAGATCGTCGGCGAGGTGCTGGGGCTGCCGCAGGTGGGCGTGCACGACGACTTCTTCGAGCTGGGCGGCCACTCGCTGCTCGCCACGCGGGTGCTGTCGCGCGTGCGCAGGCAGCTGGGGGTGGAGCTGGCGCTGCGCACCCTGTTCGAGGCCCCCACCGTGGCCGGGCTGGCGGAGCTGCTGGCCGGGCACCAGCCGGAGGTGGAGGAGGTGGAGGACTGGGAGCTCGCGGCCGAGCTGGAGCGGCTGTCCGAGCTTTCCGAGGAGGAGGTCATGCGCCTGCTGCGCGAGAGCTGAGCGGACGAGCGGAACGCCGGACCGGGCCTCCCGGTCCGGCGGAGCTCCCGGACGGGGAGGTGACGGCCCCTGGAAGCACACCCGAGAGAGCGTTTCTAGATGAGCGACCTGCTGGAACGGATGGGCGGTCTCACCGCCGCGCAGCGCCTGCTGCTGGAAAAGGTGCTGCGCGACCGGGCGGCGGCGCGGCGCGCCGCCGGGCGCATCCGCCCGCGCGCGGAGGAGGGCCCCGTCCCGCTGTCGTCCGCGCAGCAGCGCCTGTGGCTGGTGGACCGGCTGCAGCCGGGGACCGCGGCCTACAACCTCCCGGCGGCGCTGCGGCTCCGCGGCCGCCTGCAGGCGCGCACGCTCGAGCGCGCCCTGGGCGAGATCGTGCGGCGGCACGAGTCGCTGCGCACGGTGTTCCTGGAGCGGGGCGGCGAGCCCCTGCAGGCGGTGCTCCCCCCCGCGCCGCACCCGCTCCCCCGCGTGGACCTGGGCGCCCTCCCGGAGGAGGCCGGGGAGCGCGAGCTGCTCCGCCTGGCCGCGGCGGAGACGGCGCGCCCCTTCGACTTGGAGCGCGGCCCGCTGCTGCGCTCCACGCTGGTGCGGCTGGGCGCGCGCGAGCACGCCGTGCTCTTCACCGTGCACCACATCGTCAGCGACGGGTGGAGCATGGGCGTGCTGGTGAGCGAATTGACGCGGCTGTACGCCGCCTTCGCCGCCGGCCTCCCCTCGCCGCTCGCCGAGCTGGAGGTGCAGTACGCCGACTTCGCGCTCTGGCAGCGAGAGCAGCTGTCCGGCGCCCGCGAGGAGGAGATGCTCGCCTTCTGGCGTCGCCGGCTGGAGGGCGCCCCTCCCCGGCTGGACTTCCCCACGGACCGGCCCCACCCGCCCGCGGCCGACCCGCGCGGCGGGCAGCACACCACCGAGCTGGGCCTGCCGGCCACCCGCGCGCTGCGGGAATTGAGCCGGCGCGAGGGGGCCACGCTGTTCATGACGCTGCTGGCCGGCTGGCAGGCGCTGCTGTCGCGCTGGAGCGGCCAGGACGACGTGGTGGTGGGCTCGCCCGTGGCGGGGCGGACGTCGCTGCAGGTGGAGGGGCTGATCGGGATGTTCGTGAACACCCTGGTGCTGAGGACCGACCTGTCCGGCGACCCCACCGCGCGCGAGCTGATCGCCCGGGTGCGCGAGGGGGTGCTGGAGGCCCAGGCGCACCAGGAGCTCCCCTTCGAGCGGCTGGTGGAGGCGCTCGCCCCCGAGCGATCCCCCCGCGTCACGCCGCTCTTCCAGGTGCTCTTCGCGCTGCAGAACTCGCACGACGAGGAGCTCCGGCTGGGCGAGCTGGAGATGGACGCCATCGAGGTGGAGCAGCGCACCACCAAGTTCGACCTGGAGCTGTCGCTGGCGGAGCACGACGGGGGGATGGAGGTGCAGGTGGGCTACCGCGCCGCCCTGTTCGACGCCGCCACCGCCGGGCGGATCTCCCGGCAGCTGCAGGCGCTGCTCGCCGCCATGGCCGCCCACCCGGACCGCCGCCTCTCCGAGGCGGACCTCATGGCCCCCGGCGAGCGGGAGCAGGTGCTCGGCGCCTGGAACGCCACCGCCCGCGCGTACCCCCCGCTGCCCGCGCACCGGCTGTTCGCGGAGCAGGCCGCCCGCACCCCCCGTGCCCCGGCCGTCCTCTTCGCCGGCGGGTCGCTGACCTACGCCGAGCTGGACGCGCGCGCGGAGGCGATCGCCGCGCGACTGCGCGCCCTGGGCGTGGGCCCGGAGGCGCCCGTCGGCCTGTGCGTGGAGCGCGCGCCGGAGATGATGGCCGCCGTGCTGGGGATCTGGAAGGCGGGCGGCGCCTGCGTTCCGCTGGACCCCGCCTACCCGGCCGAGCGGCTGGCGCTGGTCGCGCGCGACGCGGGGCTCCGCGCCACCGTGGCGTCGCGCGGGGCGGCGGACGCGGTGCCGGAGCCCGGGGGCGAGACCGTGCTGTGCGACACCCCTCACCCCCCGGCCCCCTCTCCCACAAGGGGAGAGGGGGAGCACGACGGTGCAGAGGGCGGGTCTGCCGTTGCAGTTGCAGGCTGTTCCCTGTTCCCTGTTCCCTGTTCCCCCGCGTACGTCATCTACACCTCCGGCTCCACCGGCACCCCCAAGGGCGTCCACGTGGAGCACGGGAGCCTTTCCAACCTGCTGCACGCCGCGCGCGAGGCGTTCGGCGTGCGCGCGGGCGACGTGGTGCCGGTGCTGGCGAGCCACGCCTTCGACATCTGGCTGTTCGAGGCGGTGCTGCCGCTGACCGTGGGCGCGGCGGTGCGGCTGGTGGGGCGGGAGCGGGTGATGGACCCGGCGGGGCTGGTGGCGGAGGCGGGCGACGCCACCGTGCTGCACGCGGTGCCTGCGCTGATGCGGCAGCTGGCGCGCGAGGCCGCCGCGTCCGCGGGATCCTTCCCCGGGCTGCGGACGGTGCTGGTGGGCGGCGACCTGGTCGCGCCGGAGCTGCTGGCGGAGATGCGGGAGGCGTTCCCGTCCGCGGAGACGTGGGTGGCGTACGGGCCCACGGAGGGGACGGTGCTCGCCTCGGCGCACCGCGTCCCCCGGAGCGGCGAGATCGCGGGGCACCGGATCGGCGCGCCGCTGGGCAACGTGCGGCTGTACGTGTGCGACGCGCTGGGCGGCGCGCAGCCCGTGGGCGTGCCGGGGGAGCTGTGGATCGGCGGGGCGGGCGTCGCGCGCGGCTACGGCGGCCGGCCGGAAGCGACGGCCGAGCGCTTCGTCCCGGACCCGTTCGGCGGGGTGGCGGGGGCGCGGGCGTACCGCACGGGCGACCGGGCGAGGTGGCGCGCGGAGGGCGAGCTGGAGTTCCTGGGGCGGACGGACGCGCAGGTCAAGATCCGCGGCTTCCGCATCGAGCCGGGGGAGGTGGAGGCGGCCCTGCGGCGGCACCCGGCGGTGCGCGAGGCGGTGGCGGCGGTGCGCGAGGACGGCGGCGAGCGGCGGCTGGTGGCCTACGTGGCCGCCGCCGACGGGGCGGACGTCGACGCCGGGGAGCTGCGGGCGTGGCTCAGGGGGAGCCTGCCGGACTACATGGTCCCCTCGGCCGTGGTGGCGCTGGACGCGCTGCCGCTCACCCCCACGGGCAAGGTCGACCGGCGGGCGCTGCCGGCGCCGGACGCGTCGGCCGGGGGAGCGTACACGGCGCCGCGCGGCGAGGCCGAGGAGCGGCTGGCGGCGATCTGGGCGGAGGTGCTGGGGGCCGAGAGGGTGGGGGCGCACGACGACTTCTTCGCGCTGGGCGGCCACTCGCTGCTCGCCACGCGGGTGGTGTCCCGGGTGCGCGAGACCTTCGGCAGGGAATTGCCGCTGCGAGCGCTGTTCGAGTCGCCCACGGTGGCCGGGCTCGCCGCGTGGCTGGAGCCCGCGGCGGAGCGGGACGACGGGGCGGGGGAGGCGGGGGAGGCGGGCGACGCCGGGCGGACCGCGTCCCCGGCCGGGGACGCGGGGATCCGGCGCGTGCCGCGGGACCGGCCGCTCCCCGTGTCGTTCGCGCAGCAGCGCCTCTGGTTCATCCACCAGCTGGAGCCGGAGAGCCCCGCCTACAACATGCCGTTCCCGCTGCGGCTGGGCGGCGCGCTGGACGTGCGGGCGCTGCGGCGCGCCCTCGCCGAGATCGTGCGGCGGCACGAGGCGCTGCGCACCGTCTTCGGCGAGGCCGGCGGCGAGCCGGTGCAGGTCGTCCGGCCCGCGGGGCCGGTCCCCCTGCCCGTCGTGGACCTGCGCGCGCTGCCGGCGGAAGCGCGCGAGCACCGGCTGCACGCGCTTGCCCGGGAGGACTCGCTGCGCCCCTTCGACCTGGCGGCCGGGCCCCCGCTGCGCGCCGCGCTGCTCCGCGCGGGCGAGGAGGAGTGGGCGCTGCTGCTGAACGTTCACCACATCGTCAGCGACGGGTGGAGCACCGGCATCCTGGTGGGCGAGTTCTCGGCGCTGTACGGCGCCTTCTCGCGCGGGGAGGCGTCGCCGCTGCCGGAGCCGCCGGTGCAGTACGCGGACTTCGCGGCGTGGCAGCGCGAGTGGCTGTCGGGCCCGCGGATGGAGGCGCAGCTGGCGTACTGGCGCGGGCGGCTGGCCGGCGCGCCCCCGACCCTCGACCTCCCCACGGATCACCCGCGCCCGGCCGTCCCCGGCACGCGGGCGCGGCGCCAGGAGTTCCACTTCGGCGAGGGGACCACGCTGTCGCTGCGCGGGCTGTGCGCGCGCGAGGGGATCACCCCGTTCATGGGGATCCTGGCGGCCTGGCAGCTCCTGCTGGCCCGCTACGCCGGGGTCGACGACGTCAGCGTGGGGACGGGGATCGCGGGGCGGAACCGGCTGGAGCTGGAGGGGCTGGTGGGGTTCTTCGTCAACACCCTGGTGCTGCGCACGGAGCTGGCCGGCAACCCCACCGGGCGCGAGCTGCTGGCCCGCGTGCGGGAGACCACGCTGGGCGCCTACGCGCACCAGGACGTCCCCTTCGAGCGGCTGGTGGAGGAGGTGGCCCCCGAGCGCAGCCTGGCGCACGCGCCGCTGGTGCAGGCGATGTTCACCTTCCAGAACCTTGACCCCGGCGTCCTGGAGCTGGGCGGGCTGCGCCTGGAGCCGCTGTCGTCCGCGGGGGAGGCCGCGAAGTTCGACCTGAGCCTGACCGCCGGGGAGACGGAGACTTCCCTGCGCGGGTCGCTCACCTGCCGCGCCGACCTGTTCGAGCCGGAGACGGTCGCGCGGATGCTGCGGCACCTGCGCGTGCTGCTGGAGGGCCTGGCCGCCGAGCCCGGCCGCCCGGTCGCCGCGCTCCCCCTGATGGAGGCCGGCGAGCGGACCCGCGTGCTCGCCGCGGCCGCCGGCCCGGCCCGCGCCCGCCCGCGCGGCCTGCCGGTCCACGCCCTGTTCGAGCGCCAGGCCGCCCGCACCCCGGACGCGGTCGCCGCCGCGTTCGACGGCGGCTCGCTCACCTACGCGGAGCTGGACCGCCGCGCCGACGCGGTCGCCGCGGAGCTGCTGCGCCGCCGCCTGGCGCCGGAGACCCGGGTGGGCGTGTTCCTGGAGCGCGGCCCGGAGTGGCTGGCCGCGCTGCTGGGCGTGCTCAAGGCCGGCGCCGTCTACGTCCCGCTGGACCCCGCGAACCCGGCCGAGCGCATCCGCTACGTCCTGGAGGACTCCGGCGCGTCGCTGCTGCTGACCGGCGGCGCGCTGCGCGCCCGGGTGCCGGAGTTCGGGGGCGAGGTCGTGGTGTGCGACGGGACCCCCCTCCCCCCGGCCCCCTCCCCCGCAAGGGGGGAGGGGGAGCACGACGGTGTGAAGGCAGGCTTCAGCGCGTCGGACGGGGCCCTCACCCCCCGGCCCCCTCTCCCAATGCTGGGAGAGGGGGAGCACGACGAAGGCGAACCCCGGACAGCCCTCCCCCGGCACGGGGGAGGGTGGCGAGCCTCAAGCGAGCCGGGTGGGGGCCACCCCGCGGACGCCAGCGCGGCGTCGGTCGATCCCGACAGCCTCGCCTACGTCATCTACACCTCCGGCTCCACCGGCCGCCCCAAGGGCGTGCTGACCACGCACGGCGGCGTCGCAGACTACCTCGCCTTCCTGGCCGACGAGTACGGCCTGGGCCCGGCGGACACGGTGCTCCAGCTCGCCACGCCGACCTTCGACGCGTCCATCCGCGAGACGCTGGGGGCGCTGACCACGGGCGCGCGCCTGGTCCTCACCCCCGCGGCGGAAGCGGCCGAGCCGCGGCGGGTGCTGGAGCGCGCCCGCGAGCACGGCGTCACGGCGATCATGGCCGTGGTGCCCTCCGTCCTCCGCCCCATCCTCGCGGAGGCCGAGCGGTCGGCCGACGCCGCGGCGCCGCTTCGGCTCCTTCTCGCGAGCGGGGAGCCGCTCCCCGTTGCGGATGTGCGGCGGGCGCGCGCCGTCTTCGGTCCGAATCTCCGCGTGGTCAACCAGTGGGGCGCGACGGAGTGCACCATGTCGTCCACGCTGCACACCGTCACGGACGACGAGGCGACGCCGATCGCGCCGGTGGGCGCGCCGATCCCGAACACGCGCGTCTACGTGCTGGACCCGGAGATCGAGCCCGTGCCGCTCGGCGTGCCGGGCGAGGCGTACATCGCGACGCCGGGGCTGGCGCGCGGCTACGGCGGCCGGCCGGAGCTGACGGCCGAGCGCTTCGTCCCGGATCCGTTCTCCAAGCAGCCGGGCGCCCGGATGTACCGGGTCGGCGACCGGGTGCGGCGCAGGCGCGACGGCGTGCTGGAGTTCCTGGGCCGCGTGGACCGGCAGGTAAAGGTGCAGGGCGTCCGCGTGGAGCCGGGCGAGGTGGAGGCCGCGCTCCGCGCGCACCCCGCCGTCGATTCGGCGGCGGTGGTGGCGCGGGAGGACCGGCCGGGCGAGGCGAGGCTGGTGGCCTACGTCGTCGCGTCCGGCGGAGCGCAGCCGACCGCGGCGGAGCTGCGCGCGTACCTGGCGGACCGGCTTCCGTCGTACCTGGTGCCGAGCGGCTGGGTCGGCCTGGACGCGCTGCCTCTCCTCCCGAACGGCAAGCTGGACCGGCGGGCGCTTCCCGATCCCGACGAAGCGGCCGGAGAGGCGGAGCACGTCGCGCCGAGGACGCCGACGGAGGAGATCCTGGCCGGGATCTGGGCGGAGGTGCTGGGCGTCGAGACGGTCGGCGCGGCGGACGACTTCTTCGCGCTGGGCGGGCACTCGCTGCTCGCCACGCGCATGGCGGCGCGGGTGCGCGGGGCGTTCGGCGTGGAGCTGCCGCTGCGCGCGCTCTTCGAGGCGCCCACCGTCGGCGGCGCGGCGGCGCGGATCGACGCGCTCCTGGGCGAGGGCGCCGGGAGCGGCGTCCCGCCGCTGGTCCCCGTGCCGCGCGGCGGGCCGCTGCCGCTGTCGTTCGCGCAGCAGCGGCTGTGGTTCATCCACCAGCTCGCCCCGGCGGGCGCCGCGTACAACATGCCGCACCCGCTGCGCATGCGCGGCCCGCTGGACGTGGCGGCGCTGCGGCGCAGCCTGCGCGCGCTGACGGCCCGGCACGAGTCGCTGCGCACCGTCTTCGCCGTCGCGGACGACGAGCCGGTGCAGCTCGTCCGCGACCCGGCCGCCGTCCCGCTGCCCCTGGCGGACCTGTCGGGGCTCCGCGACGCCGACCGCGGGGCGGAGACGCGGCGGCTGGTGGGCGAGGAGACGCTGCGGCCCTTCGACCTGGAGCGCGGGCCGCTGATCCGCGCGCTGCTGGTGCGCGCCGGGGCGGAGGAGCACGCGCTGCTCTTCACGCTGCACCACGTCATCGCCGACGGCTGGTCGCTGGGCGTGCTCACCCGCGAGGTCTCGGCCACGTACGGCGCCTTCGCGCGCGGCGAGGAGCCGCGCCTGCCCGCGCTCCCGGTGCAGCTGGGCGACTTCGCGGCGTGGCAGCGCGCCTGGCTCCGCGGCGAGGCGCTGGAGCGGCAGGTGGCGTGGTGGCGGGAGGGGCTGGCCGGCGCGCCGCCGCTGCTGGAGGTGCCCACGGACCGTCCCCGCCCCGCGGCCATGTCCGAGGCCGGCGCGTCCCTGCCGTTCGCGCTCTCGCCGGAGACCTCGCGCGCGCTGCTGGAGCTGAGCCGCCGCGAGGGGGCGACGCTGTTCATGACGCTGCTGGCCGGCTGGCAGGCGCTGCTGTCGCGCTGGAGCGGGCAGGACGACGTGGTGGTGGGGACGCCGCTGGCCGGGCGCACGCGCCTGGAGACCGAGGGGCTGATCGGGATGTTCGTCAACACCCTGGCCCTGCGCGCCGACCTGTCCGGCCGGCCGGACTTCCGCGCGCTCCTGGCGCGGGTGCGCGAGGCCGCGCTGGGGGCGTACGCGCACCAGGAGGTGCCGTTCGAGAAGCTGGTGGAGGAGCTGCGCGTGGAGCGCAGCCTCCGCCACACCCCGGTGTTCCAGGCGCTGTTCGCGCTCCAGAACGTCGAGCCGGGCGAGCTGCGGATGGGGGCCCTGGAGGTGGAGCCGCTCCCCCGCGGAGAGGAGACCGCCAAGTTCGACCTGAGCCTGGTGCTTTCCGAGGACGGCGGGCGCGTGGGCGGCCTGCTCTCCTACCGCGCGGAGCTGTGGGAGCCGGCCACCATCGGGCGGATGGCGGAGCACCTGCGCGTGCTGCTGGAGGGGATCGCCGCCGCGCCCGGCCGCCCGGTGGCGGAGCTGCCGCTGATGCCGGCGGCCGAGCGGGCGCAGGTGCTGGAGGCATGGAACGCCACGGCCGCCGACCGGCCGGCCGGCCTCTTCCACGAGATGTTCGAGGCGCAGGTCCGCCGCGCCCCCGACGCCCCCGCCCTGCTCTTCGCCGGGACGACGGTGGCCTACGCCGAGCTGGACCGCTGGGCGAACCGCCTGGCGAACCACCTGCGCGGCCTGGGCGTCGGCCCGGAGGGACGCGTGGGCGTGTGCCTGGAGCGCGGCCCCTCGCTGGTGGCCGCCTTCCTGGGCGTGCTCAAGGCCGGCGGCGCCTACGTCCCGCTGGACCCCGAGTACCCGGCCGCGCGCCTGGGCCACATGCTCGCCGACGGCGGCGTCGCGGCCGTGCTGGCGCACTCCGCCACCGCCGCCGCCCTCCCCGAGCACGGCGCCGTCGTCGTGCGCCTGGACGCCGACCGCGAGCGCATCGAGGCCGAGAGCGACGCGTCACCCCGGGACGCCGAAGCCGTTGCAGGCTGTCCCCTGTCCCCTGTCCCCTCTCCCCTGTCTTTAGCCTACGTCATCTACACCTCCGGCTCCACCGGCACCCCAAAGGGCGTGCTCGTCCCCCACGCCGGGCTGTGCAACGTGGCGCGGGCGCAGGCGCGCGACCTGGGCGTCGGGCCGGGCGACCGGGTGCTGCAGGCGGCCTCGCCCAGCTTCGACGCCTCGGTGTTCGAGATCGCCATGGCGCTGGGCACCGGCGCGGCGCTGTGCCTGGGGACGCGCGACGAGCTGGCCCCCGGGCCGGAGCTGGTCCGGCTGCTGCGCGGCGCGGGCGTCACCGCCGCCACGCTCTCCCCCTCCGCGCTGGCCGCCCTCCCGGACGACCCGCTCCCCGCGCTGCGCACCCTGGCCACCGCGGGCGAGGCGTGCCCGGCGGAGCTGGTGGACCGCTGGGCGCCCGGGCGCCGCTTCCTCAACCTGTACGGCCCCACCGAGGCCACCATCTGGTCCACGACGGCCGCGTGCGAGCCGGGCGGCGCCCCGCCCCCCATCGGGCGGCCGGTGGCGAACACCACGGCCTACGTGCTGGACGCGGGGATGGAGCCGGTCCCCGTGGGCGTCCCCGGCGAGCTGTACGTGGGCGGCGCCGGCGTGGCGCGCGGCTACGGCGGCCGCCCGGCACTGACGGCCGAGCGGTTCGTCCCCGACCCGTTCGGGGGCGGGGCGGGGGCGCGGCTGTACCGCACCGGCGACCGCGCGCGCTGGCTCGCCCGCGGGGAGCTGGAGTTCCTGGGCCGCGTGGACGCGCAGGTCAAGATCCGCGGCTTCCGCGTGGAGCCCGGCGAGGTCGAGGCCGCGCTGCGGGCGCACCCCGCGGTGCGCGACGCGGTCGCCGTCGTGCGCGAGGACGCGCCCGGCGACCGGCGGCTGGTGGCGTACGTCACGGCCGGCGGCGCGGCGGATCCGCCGGCCGCGGGCGAGCTGCGGGCCTGGCTGCGCGAGCGGGTGCCGGAGCACATGGTCCCCTCCGCCTGGGTGGCGCTGGAGGGGCTCCCGCTCACCCCCAACGGCAAGCTGGACCGCGCCGCGCTCCCCGCGCCGGGGGACGCCTCCGGCGGGAGCGACTACGCGGCGCCGCGCACCCCGGTGGAGGAGGTGCTCGCCGGCATCTTCGCCGAGGTGCTGCGGGCCGGGCGGGTGGGGATCCACGACGACTTCTTCGCGCTGGGCGGGCACTCGCTGCTCGCCACCCGGGTGGCGTCGCGGGTGCGCGAGGCGTTCGGGGTGGAGATGCCGCTGCGCGCCCTGTTCGAGGCGCCCAGCGTGGCCGAGCTGGCCGGCCGGGTGTCGTCGCTGCGGCCCACCGCGCAGGTGGAGGAGTGGGAGATGGAGGAGGAGATGGCCAAGCTGGCCGACCTTTCCGAGGAGGAGGTGCAGCGCCTCCTCCGCGAGTTCTGACCGCCGTGGGAGGAGTGGGGATGAGCGGAGCGCCGGACCGGATGGCGTCCCTTTCCGAGGAGCGGCGCCTGCTGCTCCAGCGCATGCTGCTGGAGCGGGCCGGCGCGGCGGGCTCCGCGCAGGAGATCCGGCCGCGCGCGGCGGACGGGCCGGCCCCGCTGTCGTTCGCGCAGCGGCGCCTGTGGTTCATGGACCGGCTGGAGCCGGGGAGCCCCGCCTACAACATCCCCCACGCCCTGCGGCTGCGCGGCCGCCTGGACCCCCGGGCAATGCGGCGCGCCCTGGGCGAGGTGGCGCGGCGGCAGGAGTCGCTGCGCACCGTGTTCCGGGACACGGAGGGCGACCCGGTGCAGGTGGTGCTCCCCCCCGCGCCGGTGCCGCTCCCCCTGGTGGACCTGTCCGGCCTCCCCGCGGCGGCGCGCGAGGCGGAGACCCGGCGGCGCCTGTACGACGAGTCCATGCTCCCCATGGAGCTGGCCCGCGGCCCGCTGTTCCGCGCCGTGCTGCTGCGCATGGGGGCGGAGGAGCACGGGCTGCTGCTCACCGTCCACCACATCGTGTCCGACGGCTGGTCCAACGCGGTGCTGGTGCGCGAGGCGTCGGCGGCGTACGAGGCGCTGGCGGAGGGGCGCGAGCCGGCGCTCCCGCCGCTCCCGGTGCAGTACGCCGACTACGCCGCCTGGCAGCGCGAGCGGCTGTCCGGCGAGCGGCTGGAGGAGGAGCTGGGGTGGTGGCGCGAGCGATTGGCCGGCGCGCCTCCGGTGCTGGAGATGCCCACCGACCGGCCGCGCCCCGCGGGCGGCGCCGGCATGGCGGACGTGGTCGACTTCGTCCTCCCCCCGGAGACGGTGGCCGGGCTGCGGGCGCTGGGGCGCGAGGGGGGCGCCACGCTGTTCATGACGCTGCTCGCCGGCTGGCAGCTCCTGCTGTCCCGCTGGAGCGGGCAGACGGACGTGAGCGTGGGCACCTCCGTGGCGGGGCGGACGCGGCGCGAGCTGGAGCCGCTGGTCGGCTTCTTCGTCAACACCCTGGTGCTGCGCACCGACCTGGGCGGGCGCCCCGGCTTCCGGGAGCTGCTGGGCCGGGTGCGGGAGAGGGTGCTCGGCGCCTTCGCCCACCAGGAGGTCCCCTTCGAGAAGCTGGTGGAGGAGCTGGCCCCCGAGCGCACGCTCCAGCACACCCCGCTCTTCCAGGCGATGTTCGTGCTCCAGAACCAGGGGCGCGCCGAGGTGCGGCTGGGCTCGCTGGAGGCGGAGCCGCTGGGGCGGGGCGGGGAGGCCGCCAAGTTCGACCTGCGCCTCAACGCCGAGGAGAGGGGGGACGCCGTGCGCGCGCAGCTCTCCTTCCGCGCGGCGCTCTGGGAGGCCGCCACCGTGGAGCGCATGGCCGGGCACCTCCGCCGCCTGCTGGACGCCGCCGCCGCGGAGCCGGACCGGCCCGTGGGGGAGCTGCCCATGCTGGACCCCGCCGAGCGCGCCCGGGTGCTGGAGGAGTGGGGCGCCGCCCCGCACGCGTACCCCGGCGGCCCGTGCGTCCACGACCTGTTCGCCGCGCAGGCCCGGCGCACCCCGGACGCCCCGGCGCTCCGCTTCCGCGGCGAGACGCTGAGCTACGCCGAGCTGGACCGCTGGTCCGCCCGCCTGGCCGGCCACCTGCGGGGCCGCGGCGTGGGCCCGGAGACGCGCGTGGGGGTGATGCTGGAGCGCACCCCCGAGCTGGTGGTGGCGCTGCTGGGCGTGCTGCGCGCCGGCGGCGCCTGGGTGCCGCTGGACCCCGCGCACCCGCGCGCCCGCCTGGCCCGGGTGCTGGAGGACGCGCGCGCCGAAGTCGTGGTGACGGTCTCCGGCCTCCTCCCCCGCCTCCCGGAGGGCGCCCCCGCGGCCGTGCTGCTGGACGCCGACCGCGAGCGCATCGCCGCCGGGCCGGACGCGGCCCCGGACGCCGGCGTGGACCCCGAGAACCTGTCGCACGTGATCTTCACCTCCGGCTCCACGGGCCGTCCCAAGGGGGTGATGATCCGCCACTCGTCCGTGGTCGTGCTGCTGCGCTGGCTGCGGGAGATGGTCACGGACGAGGAGCGCGCCGCCGTGCTGTTCTCCACCTCAACGGGCTTCGACGTGTCCGTGGCCGAGGTGTTCGGCACGCTGGCCTGGGGGGGCACGCTGGTGATGGTGGAGAACGCCCTGGAGCTTGCCCGGGTCGCGGAGCCCGTGGTGCACGCCAGCATGGTCCCCACCGCCGCCGCCGAGCTGCTGCGCACCGGCGGGATCCCCGCCTCGGTGCGGACGCTCAACCTGGGCGGCGAGGCGCTGCCGCCCGACCTCGCCCGCGCCCTCCTCGCCCTGCCCACGGTGGAAAGGGTGGGCAACCTGTACGGCCCCACCGAGGACACCACCTACTCCGCGTACTGGCGGGTGGAGCGGGGCGCCGGGACCATGCGGGTGGGCCGGCCGGTGGCCGGGACCCGGGCGCTGGTGCTGGACGCGGAGCTGGGGCCGGTGCCGCAGGGCGCCGTGGGCGAGCTGTACCTGGCCGGCGACGGGCTGGCGCGCGGCTACGCCGCCCGCCCCGACCTCACCGCCGAGCGCTTCCTGCCCTGCCCGTTCGGCCCGGCGGGGGCGCGGATGTACCGGGTGATGGACCGCGTCCGCTGGTGCCCCGACGGCACGCTGGAGTACTTCGGGCGCACCGACTTCCAGGTCAAGGTGCGGGGCTTCCGCATCGAGCCGGGCGAGGTGGAGGCGGCGCTGCGGGAGCACCCCGCGGTGGGGGACGCCGTGGTGGTCGCGCGGGAGGACGCCCCCGGCGACCGGCGCCTGGTGGCCTACCTGCTCTCGCGCGGGGGCGCGGAGGCCGCGTCGCCGCACGAGCTGCGCGCCTGGCTGCGCGAGCGCCTCCCGGAGCCCATGGTCCCCTCCGCGTTCGTGGCGCTGGAGGAGTTCCCGCTCACCGCCAGCGGCAAGACCGACCGCCGCGCCCTCCCCGCCCCCGACGCGCCCGCGGCGCGGGAGCACGTGGCCCCCCGCGGCGAGATGGAGGAGCGGGTGGCCGCGCTGTTCGCGGAGGTGCTGGGGGTGGAGAGGGTGGGCGCCCACGACGACTTCTTCGACCTGGGCGGGCACTCGCTGCTCGCCACCCGCGTCGCCGCCCGCCTCCAGAAGCTGGTGGGTGTCGAGGTGCCGGTGCGGGTGCTCTTCGAGTCGCCCACGGTGGCCGGCGTGGCCGCCTGGGTGGAGGCCGCCGCGCCCGGGGAGGAGCTGGAAGCGTGGGAGGTGGACGAGGAGCTGGCCCGGCTGGCGGACCTCTCGGACGAGGAGGTCGAGCGCCTCCTGTCGGAGGGCGGGGGCCGATGAGCGAGGTCCCGGGCACCCTGGAGGGCCTTTCCCCCGCGCGGCGGCTCCTGCTGCGGCGCCTGCTCCAGGAAAAGGCCGGCGGCCGGCCGGGCGCCGCCGCGCCGGAGATCCGCCGGCGCGCCGCGGACGGGCCGCTCCCCCTGTCCTTCGCGCAGCGGCGGCTCTGGCTGCTGTACCGGATGGACCCCGGCAGCCCCGCCTACGACGTCCCCACCTTCCACCGCCTGCACGGCGAGCTGGACGCGGGCGCGATGGTGCGGGCCGTGGACGGCCTGGTGCGGCGGCACGAGTCGCTGCGCACCGTCTTCCCGGAGCGAGGGGGCGAGCCCGTGCAGGTGGTGCTCCCCCCCACGCGCTTCCCCGTCCCCGTGGTGGACCTCCGCGGCCTGGCCGGGCCCCACCGCGAGAGCACGCTCCGCGCCCTGCTGCTCGCCGAGGGGCTGCGCCCCTTCGACCTGGAGCGCGGCCCCGTGGCGCGCGCCTCCCTGGTGCTGCTCGCCCCCGGGGACACGGCGCTCCTGGTCAACTCCCACCACGTCGTCAGCGACGAGTGGAGCGTGGGGGTGATGATGCGCGAGGTGGCGGCGCTGTACGGGGCGTTCGCGCGCGGGGAGGAGCCGCGGCTCCCGGAGCCGGAGATCCAGTTCGGCGACTACGCGCTCTGGCAGCGGGAGATGGCGGCCGGCGGGGCGCTGGAGGCGCAGCTCGCCTTCTGGCGGGAGCGGCTGGCGGGCGCGCCGCCCGTGCTGGAGCTCCCCCTGGACCGGCCGCGCGCCGCCGTGCCCGGCGACGCGGGGCACATCGTGGGCTTCGCGCTGCCGCCGGAGACCGCGCGCGCCGTCCGCGAGCTTGCCCGCGCCGAGGGCGCCACGCTGTTCATGGCGCTGCTCGCCGCCTGGCAGGCGCTGCTGGCCCGCTGGTCGGGAGCGGACGACGTGGTGGTGGGGACCCCC
This sequence comes from Longimicrobiaceae bacterium, assembly GCA_036389055.1. Classification (GTDB taxonomy): domain Bacteria; phylum Gemmatimonadota; class Gemmatimonadetes; order Longimicrobiales; family Longimicrobiaceae; genus JAFAYN01. The sequence continues at coordinate 84,567 of DASVQR010000186.1, forward strand.
GTGGCCGGGCGCCAGCGCCGCGAGACCGAGGGGCTGGTCGGCTACCTGGCGAACACCCTGGTGGTGCGCGCCGACCTGTCCGACGACCCCACCCCGCGCCGGCTCCTGGCCCGGGTGCGCGAGGCCGTGCTGGAGGCGCACGCCCACCAGGACGTCCCGTTCGAGCGGCTGGTGGAGGAATTGGCGCGGGATCGCAGCCCGGCCCACTCGCCGCTCTTCCAGGTGATGTTCTCGCTGGAGACCTTCCAGGCGCAGGCGCCCGTCATGGGCGACGTGGGCGCCACCATGCTCAGCGTGGGCGGCGGCGTCCCCAAGTTCGACCTCACCCTGATCATGACCGACCGGGGCGAGGAGGTCCGCGGCCGCCTGTCCGCCCGCGCGGGATTGTTCGACCTGGACACGCTGGAGCGGCTGCGCGGGCGCTGGTGGGCGCTGCTGGCGGGGATGGCCGCGGAGCCGGACCGCCCCCTTTCCGCGATCCCGCTGCTGGACGCCGCCGAGCGCCGCACCCTGCTGGCCGAGTGGAGCGCCACGGGGAGCGCCGACCCCGCGCCGCGCTGCCTGCACGAGCGGTTCGGGGAGCAGGCGGCGCGGCGCCCCCACGCCCCCGCCCTGCGCTTCCGCGGCGAGACCACGAGCTACGCCGAGCTGGACCGGCGCTCCGCGTCGCTTGCCGTGCGGCTGGCCGCCCTGGGCGTGGGCCCCGACGCGCGCGTGGGCGTGTGCCTGGAGCGCTCGCCCGCCCTGGTGGCGGCGCTGCTCGCCGTGCTCCGCGCCGGCGGCGCGTACGTCGCCCTGGACCCGCGCCACCCCGACGACCGCCTGGCCTGGATGCTCGCCGACTCCGGCGCGCGCGTGCTGGTGACGGAGCCCGGGCTGGCGGGGCGCTTCGCGGGGTTCGCGGGCGAGACCGTCGTGTACGACACCCCTCACCCCCCGGCCCCCTCTCCCACAAGGGGAGAGGGGGAGCACGACAACGGCGCGGGACGGGAAACCCTCTCCCAGGATTGGGAGAGGGTGGCGAGCCCGAGCGAGCCGGGTGAGGGCGCCCCCGAGGACGCCAGCTCGGAGTCCCGTACCGTTTCGCACTCCCGCACTCCCGCACTCGCCGTCCCCCGACCACCTCGCCTACGTCATCTACACCTCCGGCTCCACCGGCACCCCCAAGGGGACGGCGGTGCCGCACCGGGCGGTGCCGGGCTTCTTTCGGGGGGCGGACTACGCGCGCTGGGGCGAGGAGGAGGTGACGCTCCAGCACTCGTCCGTGTCGTGGGACGCGCTGACGCTTGAGCTGTGGCCGGCGCTGCTCACGGGGGGCACCTGCGTGCTGTACGCGGGGGACGCGGCGGAGCCGGAGGCGCTGGCCAGTGCGGTGCGCGAGAACGGCGTCACCATGCTGTGGCTGACCGCGGCGTTCTTCAACCTGGTGGTGGACACCCGCCCGGAGGCGCTGGCGGGCGTGCGCCAGGTGATGACGGGGGGCGAGACGGTGAGCGCCGCGCACGTGCGCCGCGCCCTGGAGCTGCACCCCGGGCTGCGGCTGGTCAACGGCTACGGGCCGTCGGAGACGACGGTGTTCGCCGCCTGCTGGCCCGTCCCCGCGGGGTTCGACGGCGCCACGGTCCCCATCGGGCGGCCCGTGGGCGACCGGCGCGTGTACCTGCTGGACCGGCGCCTGGAGCCCGTGCCCGTGGGCGTCCCCGGCGAGCTGTACGTCGGCGGGCCGGCCGTGGCGCGCGGCTACCTGGGCCGGCCGGGGCTGACCGCGGCCGCCTTCGTCCCCGACCCGTTCGGGGGGGAGCCGGGCGCGCGCCTGTACCGCTCCGGCGACCGCGCCCGCTGGCGGGCCGACGGCGTGCTGGAGTTCGTGGGGCGCACGGACTTCCAGGTCAAGGTGCGGGGCTTCCGAGTGGAGCCGGGCGAGGTGGAGGCGGCGCTCCTGTCGCACCCGGCGGTGCGCGAGGCCGTGGTGCTGGCGCGGGAGGACGCCCCGGGCGACCGGCGGCTGGTGGGCTACGTCACCGCGCGCCCGGGCGCCTCGCCCGACCCGGCGGAGCTGCGGGCGCACCTGGCCGGGCGCCTCCCCGCGTACATGGTCCCCGGCGCCCTGGTGGTGCTGGACGCGCTGCCGCTCACCACGCACGGCAAGACGGACCGCCGCGCCCTCCCCGCCCCAGGCGCGTCCGGCGCCGCCGCCCACCTGCCGCCGCGCACGCCCACGGAGCAGCTGCTGGCGGCCGCGTGGGAGGAGGTGCTGGGGGTGGAGGGGGTGGGCGCCGGGGACGACTTCTTCGCCCTGGGCGGGCACTCGCTGCTGGCGGCGCGCGTCGTGTCGCGGCTGCGCGACGCGTTCGGCGCCGAGGTGCCCCTGCGCGCCCTGTTCGAGGCGCCCGTGCTCGCCGACCTGGCCGAGCGCGTGGACGACGTGCTGCGCGAGGGCGCCGGGGTGCGCGTCCCGCCCGTGGTCCCCGTGCCGCGCGGCGGCCCGCTGCCGGCGTCGTTCGGGCAGCGCCGGCTCTGGCTGGTGGACCGGCTCCAGCCGGGGAGCCCCGCGTACAACGTCCCGGTCCCGCTGCGAGTGCGCGGCCCGCTGCACCCGCGCGCCCTGCGGCGCGCGCTCGCCGCGCTCGTGGAGCGCCACGAGGCGCTGCGCACGGTCCTCGCCGCCGGGGACGACGGCGAGCCGGTGCAGCTGGTCTCGCCGCCCGGGCCCGTGCCGCTCCCGGTGGTGGACCTGCGCGCCCTGAGCGCGGCCGCCGCGGAGCGCGAGGCGCTGCGCCTGGCGGCGGACGAGGCGCTGCGGCCGTTCGACCTCCAGGCGGGGCCGCTGCTGCGGAGCGCGCTGCTCCGCCCGGGCGACGAGGAGTGGGCGGTGCTCTTCACCGTGCACCACGTGGCGAGCGACGGGTGGAGCGCCGGCGTGCTCACCCGCGAGGTCGGAGAGCTGTACGCGGCCAACGCGGAGGGGCGCGAGCCCGCGCTCCCGCCGCTCCCGGTGCAGTACGCGGACTACGCCGCCTGGCAGCGCCGCTGGATGGCCGGCGAGGCGCTGGAAGCGCAGCTCGCCTGGTGGCGCGGTCGGCTGGAGGGCGCGCCCCCGCTGCTGGAGCTGCCCACGGACCGGCCCCGCCCCGCGCGGCCCGACGGCCGCGGCGCCGCCCGCCGGGTGGCGCTCCCGGCGGAGCTGTCGCGGAGCCTGCGCGCGCTGGCGCGGCGGGCGGGGGCCACGCCGTTCATGGTGCTGCTCGCCGGCTGGCAGGCGCTGCTCGCCCGCTGGTCCGGCGCGGACGACGTGGTGGTCGGCACGCCAGTGGCCGGGCGCGACCGCCGGGAAGTGGAGGGGCTGATCGGCTTCTTCGTGAACACGCTCGCGCTGCGGGCGCGCGTGCCCGCGGACGAGACGTTCGAGGGGCTGCTCGGTCGGGTGCGCGAGGAGGTGCTGGGCGCCTTCGCGCACCAGGACCTCCCCTTCGAGCGGCTGGTGGAGGCGCTTGCGCCGGAGCGCGCCGCTGCCCACACGCCGGTGTTCCAGGCGATCTTCGCCCTGCAGACCGCGGAGCCCGGCGAGCTGTCGCTCGGCCCCGGCCGGGTGGAGCCGTTCGGCGGCGGCGCCGCCGCGGCCAAGTTCGACCTGGCGCTGGAGCTTGCCGACGCGGGCGACGGCTTCGCCGGCTCCCTCGTCTTCCGCACGGAGCTGTTCGACGCGGACACCGTGGAGCGGCTCGCCGCCCGCTACATCGCCCTGCTGGAGGGCGCCGCCGCCGACCCCGCGCGCCGTCTGGCCGCCATCCCGCTCCTGGGCCCCGACGAGCGCCGGGTCCTCGTCTCCGACTGGGGCGCCCCCGGCGCCGCCGCCGCGCCCGCCCGCTCCGTCCCCGAGCTGTTCGCGGAGCAGGCGCTCCGCGCGCCGGACGCCCCCGCGCTGTCCTTTGCGGGGGACACCACGAGCTACGCCGAGCTGGACCGCCGCTCGGCCGCCCTGGCGCGCGAGCTGGTCGCGCGCGGCGTGGGCCCGGACGCGCGCGTGGGCCTCCTGGCGGAGCGCTCCGCCGGGATGATCGTGGCGATGCTCGCCGTCCTCCGCGCCGGCGGCGCCTACGTCCCCCTGGACCCCGAGTACCCCGCCGCGCGCCTGTCCTGGATGCTGGAGGATGCCGGCGCGCGGGTGCTGGTCGCCCAGGCCGCGCTGCTGGACCGGGTGCCGGCGTTCGGGGGGGAGATCGTGGTGTGCGACACCCCTCACCCCCCGGCCCCCTCTCCCACAAGGGGAGAGGGGGAGCACGACGGTGCGGAGGACGCGGCAGCCGTTGCAGGCTGTTCCCTGTTCCCTATTCCCTGTTCCCTGTCGTTAGCCTGCGTCCTCTACACCTCCGGCTCCACCGGCACCCCGAAGGGCGTCGCCGTGCAGCACCGCGGCATCGTGCGGCTGGTGCGGGGCGCCGACTTCGCGCAGCTCGGCCCCGGCGACCGGGTGGCGCAGGTGGCGAACCCGGTGTTCGACGCGGCCACCTGGGAGATCTGGGGCGCGCTGCTGAACGGCGGCTGCGTAGTGGGGATCGACCGCGGCACGGCGCTGGAGCCGCGGGCGCTGGCGGCGGCGCTGCGGCGGGAGGGGGTGACGGGGGCGTTCCTCACGGCCACGCTCTTCAACGCCGTCGTGCGCGAGGTGCCGGACGCCTTGGCCACGGTGAAGCACCTGCTGGTGGGCGGCGAGGCGCTGGACCCGCCCTCGCTGCGCGCCGCGCTGGCGGGGGGCCCGCCGCGCCGGCTGGTGAACGGCTACGGGCCCACCGAGAACACCACGTTCAGCACCTGGCACCCCGTCGCCGCGGTCGAGGCGGACGCGTGGACGGTGCCCATCGGGCGGCCGGTGGCCGGGAGCACGGCGTACGTGCTGGACCCGGAGGGGGAGCCGGCGCCCACCGGGTGGCCGGGCGAGCTGTGCGTGGGCGGGGCGGGCGTGGCGCGCGGCTACCTGGGGCGGCCCGGCCCGACGGCCGAGCGCTTCGTCCCGGACCCGTTCGCCGCGGAGCCGGGCGCGCGGCTGTACCGCACCGGCGACCGGGCGCGCTGGAGCGCCCGGGGCGAGACCCTGGAGTTCCTGGGCCGCATCGACCAGCAGGCCAAGGTCCGCGGCTTCCGCGTGGAGCCCGGCGAGGTGGAGGCCGCGCTCGCCGCGCACCCGGCCGTGCGCGAGGCGGCCGTCGTCGTGCGCGGCGAGGGCGCGGACCGGCGGCTGGTGGGCTACGCGACGCTGGATGGCGGCGGGACGGCCACCGCGGCGGAGCTGCGGGCCTGGCTGGCGGCGCGGCTCCCGGAGTACATGGTGCCGGGCGCGGTCGTGCCGCTGCGGGAGATGCCGCTCACCCCCGGCGGCAAGCTGGACCGCCGGGCGCTCCCGGAGCCGGAGGCCGGCGCGGGGGCGGAGCACGTCGCGCCGCGGACGCCCGCGGAGGAGATCCTGGCCGGGATCTGGGCCTCGGTGCTGGGCGTGGAACGGGTGGGCGCCGGGGACGGGTTCTTCGAGCTGGGGGGGCACTCGCTGCTCGCCACCGTCGCCATGGGCCGCGTCCGCCAGGCGTTCGGCGTGGAGCTGCCGCTGCTCGCGCTGTTCGAGGCGCCCACCCCGGCGGCCATGGCGGAGCGCGTGGCGGACGCCCTGCGCGCCGGCGCCGTCCCCCCGCCGCCGGTCGTCCCCGTCCCGCGCGGCGGGGACCTGCCGGCGTCGTTCGCCCAGCGGCGGCTCTGGCTGGTGGACCGTCTGGAGCCGGGGACCGCCGCCTGGAACATGCCCTTTCCGCTGCGGCTGCGCGGCGCGCTGGACGCGCGGGCGCTGCGGCGGGCGCTGGCGGAGCTGGTGCGGCGTCACGAGTCGCTGCGCACCGTGCTCCCCGCCGTGCAGGGGGAGCCGGTGCAGCGCATCCTCCCCGCCGGCCCCCGGCCGCTCCCGCTGGCGGACCTGCGCGCGCTGCCCGAGGGCGCGCGGGAGGCCGCCGTCCGCCGCCTGGCGGGCGAGGAGGCGCGGCGCCCCTTCGACCTGGCAACGGGGCCGCTGCTGCGGACGACGCTGCTGCGCGCCGCGGACGACGACTGGGTGCTCCTCCTCACCCTGCACCACGTGGTGAGCGACGGGTGGAGCATGGAGGTGCTGGTCCGCGAGGTGGCCGCGCTGTACGCGGCCGCCGTGCGCGGAGAGCCTTCGCCGCTCCCCCCGCTCCCGGTGCAGTACGCCGACTTCGCCGCCTGGCAGCGCGCCTGGCTGGCGGGCGACGTGCTGGAGGCGCAGCTCGCCTTCTGGCGGGACGCGCTCCGCGGCGCGCCTCCGCTGCTGGAGCTCCCCGCCGCCCGCCCCCGCCCGGCGGTGCAGCGGCACCGCGGCGCCTCGCGCAGCCTCCTCCTCCCCCCGGAGCTGGCTGGCCGCGTCCGCGCGCTGGGGGCGCGGGAGGGGACCACGCCGTTCATGACGCTGCTCGCCGCCTTCGCCGCGCTGCTCGCCCGCTACACCGGGGAGACGGACGTGGTGGTGGGCACCCCGGTGGCCGGGCGCACCCGCCCCGAGACCGAGGGGACGATCGGCTACTTCCTCAACACGCTGGCCCTGCGCACCGACGTGGGGGGCGACCCCACCTTCCGCGAGCTGCTGGCGCGCGTGCGGGCCGCCACGCTGGGCGCGTACGCGCACCAGGACGTCCCCTTCGAGCAGCTGCTGGAGGAGCTGGCCCCGGCGCGCAGCCTGTCCCACGCGCCGGTGTTCCAGGTGATGTTCAACTTCCTCAACTTCGCCGACGGCGGCGCGCCCCGCGCCGAGTTGCCGGGGGTGGAGATGGAGGTCCTGGGAGGCGGCCCGGCCCCCGCCCGGTACGACTGGAACCTGTACGCCCGCGAGAGCCCCGCCGGCATCGGCCTGGAGCTGGTGTACGACGCCGACCTGTTCGAGGACGCGCGCATGGCCGAGGCGCTCGCCCACCTGGCCGCGCTGGTGGAGGCCGTCGTGGAGCGCCCGGAGCTGCGCGTTTCCGCGCTCCCCCTGCGCGCCCCGGAGCCGCGCCGCGCCGCCGGCATCCCCGCCGACGGCCGCCCCTTCGCCCCCTGGCCCGCGGACGCCACGGCGGGCACCCTGCACGGCCGCTTCGCCGAGCAGGCGCGCCTGCACCCGGACCGCCTGGCCGTGCGCACCGCGCGCCACGCCCTCACCTACGCCGGGCTGGACCGCGCCTCCGCCGCCGCCGCCGACGCCCTGCTGCGCGCCTCCCCCGGCGCCGGCGAGCGCGCCGCCCTGCTCATCGGCCACGACGCCCCCATGCTCGTCGGCATCCTGGGCGCCCTCAAAGCCGGCAAGGTCTACGTCCCGCTCGACCCCGGCCACCCCCGCGAGCGCAGCGCCGGCGTCCTGGAAGACTCCGGCGCCTCCGTGCTCCTCGCCGACGCCGACCACGCCGAGCAGGCGCGCGAGCTTGCCGGCGACCGGATCCCGCTGGTGGTGATGAGCGGCATCTCGGACTACGAAGTCCGCGGCGCGCCCCCCGCCGCCTCCCCGGCGGACGGAGCCGTTGCAGGCTGTTCCCTGTCCCCTGTAACCTGTAACCTGTCCGTCGCCTACCTCCTCTACACCTCCGGCTCCACCGGCCGGCCCAAGGGGGTCGCGCAGAGCCACGGCAACGTGCTCCACCACGTGCGCGCGTACTCGGAGAACCTGCGCATCGGGCCGGACGACGTGCTGACGCTGTTCGCGTCGTACACCTTCGACGCGGCGGTCATGGCGATCTGGGGCGCGCTGCTGAGCGGGGCGTCGCTGCGCCCGCTGGACTGGCGGGCCGTGGACGCGGGCGGGGCCGCGGAGTGGATGCGGCGCGAGGGCGTCACCCTGTACCACTCCACCCCCACCGTCTTCCGCCACCTGGTGGGCGGCCTGGGCGAGGGGGAGGTCTTCCCAGCCGTGCGGGTGGCGGTGCTGGGCGGCGAGGAGGCGCAGCGGCGCGACTGGGAGGCGTTCCGGCGCCACTTCCCCCGGGGGGCGGTGCTGGTCAACGGGCTGGGGCCCACCGAGTCCACCCTGGCGCTGCAGGCGTACCTGGACCACGAGACGGGGCCGCGCGGCGCCACCCTGCCGGTGGGGCACCCGGTGCGGGACACCGACGTGCTGCTGGTCAACGCCGCCGGGGAGCAGCCGGCGGCGTACGGGGCGGGGGAGATCGTGGTGCGCGGGCCGCACCTGGCGCTGGGGTACTGGGGGCGGCCGGAGCAGACCGCCGCCGCCTTCGGGCCGGACCCCGCGGGCGGGCCGGAGCGCGCCTACCGCACCGGCGACCTGGGGCGGCGGCTCCCCGACGGGGGTCTGGAGTTCCTGGGCCGGCGCGACTTCCAGGTCAAGGTGCGCGGCGTGCGGGTGGAGCCCGGCGAGGCCGAGGCGGCGCTCCGCGCGCACCCCGCCGTGCGCGAGGTGGTGGTCGCCCCGCGCGGCGACGCCGCCGGCGGGCCGCGGCTGGTGGCCTGGCTGGTCCCGGCGCGGCCGGGCGGGCTTCCCGCGGCGGCGGAGCTGCGGGCTTGGGCCCGCGAGCGCCTCCCCGAGCATGCCGTCCCCGCCGCGTTCGTGGCCGTGGACGCGCTCCCCCTCACCTCCACCGGCAAGACGGACCGCCTCGCCCTGCCGGACCCGGAGCCCGGGGAGGCGCGCGGCCACACGGCGCCGCGCGGCCCGGCGGAGGAGCTGCTGGCCGGCATCTGGGCCGAGGTGCTCGGGGTGGAGCGGGTGGGGGTGCACGACGACTTCTTCGACCTGGGCGGGCACTCGCTGCTCGCCACCCGCGTGGTCGCCCGGATCCGGGCGGCGCTCGGGGCCGAGGTGCCGCTGCGGACGCTGTTCGAGGCGCCCACCGTGGCGGAGCTGGCGGAGCGGGTGCTCGCCGCCGCCCCCGCCGCCGGGGTGGACGACCGGGAGCTCGACGAGGAGATGGACCGGCTCGCCGGGCTGTCCGACGAGGAGGTGCTGCGCCTGCTGCGCGAGATGGAGGGCTGAGCCGGGGCGGGCCTTCCCCACCCCCGCGCGAAATCCGCCACGATTGATTAGATTCGGGGACCGGCCTGGGTTTGCGGCCGGACGTGCGGCCCTCCCGTGCTCGGGACGGGCCCGCGTCCGTCGCGGCGCAGGGGCGCACTCTTTCAGACACGGATTGCGGCGGGGCGTGGGCCTGCGTCGTGGTGAGACACGGGAGAGCCAGAGGTTGAAGCTTAGCCCCGAACAGCTGGAAACGCTCTCGCCGGAGCGCCGCGCGCTCCTGCAGAAGCGGCTGGCCGAGCGCACCGGCGCCAGGCGCGCCACCCGGGCCGTGGCGGACGTCCCCCCCCGCCGGGGCGACGGGCCGGTGCCGCTGTCGTTCGCGCAGCAGCGCCTGTGGTCCATCCAGCGGCTGGACCCCCGCAGCCCCGCCTACAACATGCCGGCCGGGCTGCGGCTGCGCGGCCCGCTGGACGTGCGGGCGCTGCGCCGCGCCCTGGACGAGATCGTGCGCCGCCACGAGGCGCTGCGCACCGTGTTCGCCGCGCCCCCCGGGGGCGAGGCGGTGCAGACCGTCCGTCCCCCCGCGCCCGTCCCCCTCCCCGCCGTGGACCTGTCCGCCCTGCGGCCGGAGGGGCGCGAGCGCGAGCTGTCGCGCCACGCCCGGGGCGAGTCGCTGCACCCCTTCGACCTGGAGCGCGGGCCGCTGCTCCGCTCCGCGCTGCTCCGCCTGGCCCCCACGGACCACGCGGTGCTGTTCACCCTGCACCACATCGTCGGCGACGGGTGGAGCATGGGCGTGCTGACCCGCGAGGTGAGCGCGCTGTACGCCGCCTTCGCCGCGGGGCTTCCCTCGCCGCTCCCCGAGCTGCCGGTGCAGTACCCGGACTACGCGGCGTGGCAGCGCGAGCACGTGTCGGGGCGGCGGCTGGAGGAGCAGCTGGAGACCTGGAAGCGCAGGCTGGCCGGGGCGCCGCCGCTGCTGGAGCTCCCCACGGACCGGCCGCGCCCCGCCGTGGAGCAGTCCGCGGGCGCCCGCCTCACCTTTTGCCTCTCTCCCGAGCTGTCGGCGGCGACGTGCGCGCTCGCCCGGCGGGAGGGCGCCACGCCCTTCATGGTGCTGCTGGCGGCGCTCCAGCTGGTGCTGGGCCGCTGGGCCGGGCAGGACGACGTGGTGGTGGGGAGCCCCTTCGCCGGGCGCCCGCGGGTGGAGCTGGAGGGGCTGATCGGCCTGTTCGTCAACACGCTGCCGCTCCGCGCCGACCTGTCCGGCGACCCTTCCGCGCGCGGGCTGCTGGCGCGGGTGCGCGCCACGGTGCTGGAGGCGCAGTCCAGCCAGGACTTCCCCTTCGAGCGCCTGCTGGGGGAGGTGCAGCCGGAGCGCGCCCCGGCGCACTCCCCCGTCTTCCAGGTGCTGGTCGCCCTGCAGAGCGTGGACTCCGGCGGCGTCCGGCTGGGCGCCGCGCTGGAGGTGGAGCCGCTCCCCGTCGCCTTCACCACCGCCCGGTTCGACCTGAGCTGGGCGATGGAGGAGCGCCCGGAGGGGATCCGCGGCGCCGTGACGTACCGGTCCGGCCTGTGGGACGAGGCCACCGTCGCGCGGATGGTGGACGACCTGCGGACGGTGCTGGCCGCGATGGCCGCGCACCCGGACGCCCCGGTCTCGCGCATCGAGCTGCCGACGGGGGGCGGGCCGCCGCGGGCGACGTGCCCGGAGGGGCGGCGGGTGGAGGACGAGGAGCTCGCCGGGGAGGTCGGGTGGACCTCGCCCGATCGCGCCGAGGGATAGCGTACCGTGCCGGAGAACCGAGTGACCGAGATGAACCCGGCGGCCCCCGCCGACGACGCCGCCCGCGCCGAGCGCCTGGCCGAGCTGTCCCCCGAGCGCCGCCTGCTCCTGCGCAAGCTGCTGGAGGAGCGCGCCGGCGCGAAGCGCGCCGCGGCGGTCCCGGAGATCCGCCGGCGCGAGGGCGGCGCGCCGGTCCCGCTGTCGTTCGCGCAGCAGCGGCTCTGGTTCATCGCCCAGCTGGAGCCCGGCTCCCCCGCCTACAACATGCCCTACCCGCTGCGCATCCGCGGCGGGCTGGACCGCGCGGTGCTGGAGCGGGCGCTGGGCGAGATCGCCCGGCGGCACGAGTCGCTGCGCACCGTGTTCTCCATGGCCGACGGCGAGCCGGTGCAGACCGTGCTCCCCCCGGGGCGCTGGGTCCTCCCCCTGGTCGAGCTGGCCGGCCTGCGCGAGGAGGACCGCGAGCGCGAGGCCCGCCGCCTGGCCGACGCCGAGGCCGCGCGCCCCTTCGACCTGGCGGCGGGGCCGCTGCTGCGCTCCACGCTGCTGCGCCTGGGCGACGAGGACGCCGCCGTGCTGTTCACCATGCACCACATCGCCAGCGACGGGTGGAGCATGGGCGTGCTGACCCGCGAGGTGTCGGCGCTGTACGCCGCCTTCGCGCGCGGCGCGGCGTCGCCGCTCCCGGAGCTGCCGCTCCAGTACCCGGACTACGCCCTGTGGCAGCGCGAGCACCTGGCCGGCGAGCGGCTGGACGCGCAGATCCGCTACTGGAAGGAGCGCCTGGCGGACGCCCCGGCGCTGCTGGAGCTCCCCACGGACCGCCCCCGTCCGCCGGTGGAGGACCCCCACGGCGCGCTGGTCCACTTCGTGGTGCCGGACGACACCACCCGCGCCCTGCGCGCGCTGGTCCGCTCGGAGGGCGGCACCCTGTTCATGGCCGTGCTGGCCGGCCTGCAGGCGCTGCTGGCGCGCTACAGCGGGCAGGACGACGTGCTGGTGGGGAGCCCCATCGCCAACCGCACGCGGGTGGAGCTGGAGGGGCTGATCGGCTTCTTCGTCAACACGCTGGTGATGAGGACCGACCTGGGCGGCGACCCCACCGTGCGCGAGCTGCTGGGCCGCGTTCGCACCACGGTGCTGGAGGCGCAGTCCAACCAGGACCTCCCCTTCGAGCGCCTGGTGGAGGAGGTGCAGCCGGAGCGCAGCCTGGCCCACTCGCCGCTCTTCCAGGTGCTGCTTACGCTGCAGAACGTGGAGGCCGGCGAGCTGGAGCTGGGCCCCGTGCGGATGGCGCCCATGCCCGCCGGCGCGGACACCGCCAAGTTCGACCTGACCGTGGCCACCGAGGAGCGCGGCGACCACGTGGTGGGGACGGCGAGCTACCGGGCCGCCCTGTGGGACGCGGCCACCATGCGCCGCATGATGGACCACTACGTCGCGCTGCTGGGCCGCATGGCCGCCGACCCCGAAGCGAAGGTGTGGGAGCTGGAGCTGCTCACCGGCGCCGAGCGCGAGCAGGTGGTGCGCCGCTGGAACGACACCGACGCCCCCTACCCCGTGGAGGGCGGCCTCGCCGCCCTGTTCGAGGCCCAGGCCGCCCGCACCCCCGACGTCCCCGCCGCCGTCTTCGGCGGCGACAGCCTCACCTACGCCGAGCTGGACCGCCGCGCCGACGCCCTCGCCGCCCGCCTGCGGTCCCTGGGCGTCGGCGCGGACGCCCGCGTGGGCCTGTGCGCCGAGCGCTCCCTGGAGCTGGTGGTGGGCGTGCTGGGCGCCCTCAAGGCCGGCGCCGCGTACGTCCCCATCGACCCCGCGTACCCGGAGGACCGCGTCGCCTACATGCTGGACGACGCCGGGATCTCCGTGCTGCTGACGCAGGAGCGGCTGCGCGACCGGCTCCCCGCGACCGGCGCCGAGACCGTGCTGCTGGACGGGGACGCTGGCTCGTCGTCCGCACTTTCGCACTCCCGCACTTTCGCACTTTCGCACTCGCAGTTCCCGGACTCCCTCGCCTACGTCATCTACACCTCCGGCTCCACGGGCCGCCCCAAGGGCGTGGCGATGCCGCAGCGGCCGCTGCTCAACCTGCTGGCCTGGCAGCTCCGCAGCTGGCGGGGGCCGGCGGCGGCGAGGACGCTCCAGTTCGCGTCCATCAGCTTCGACGTGTCGTTCCAGGAGATCTTCTCCACCTGGGCGTCGGGGGGGACGCTGCTGCTGGTGCCCGAGGAGGTCCGCACCGACATGGCGCGCCTGGCGCGCTTCCTGGACCGGGAGCGGGTGGAAAGGATCTTCCTCCCTTTCATCGCCCTGCAGCACCTGGCGGAGGCCGCGGAGTCGGAGGGGATCGTCCCGGCGGCGCTGCGCGAGGTGGTCACCGCGGGCGAGCAATTGCGGGTGACGGAGCCCATCCGCCGCTGGCTGGCGCGGATGCCGGGGTGCGCCCTGGTGAACCAGTACGGCCCCTCCGAGACGCACGTGGTGACGGCGCTGGCGCTGGAGGGCGGGCCGGAGGCGTGGCCGCTGCTCCCCAGCATCGGCGCGCCGGTCGCCAACACGCAGTGCTACGTGCTGGACCGCGCCCTGCGCCCCGCGCCGGTGGGGATCCCCGGCGAGCTGTTCCTGGGCGGCGACAACGTGGCGCGCGGCTACCTGGGGCGCCCGGAGCTGACCGCGGAGCGCTTCGTCCCCGACCCGTTCGCGCTGCGCCCCGGCGCGCGGCTGTACCGCCCCGGCGACCGGGCGCGCTGGCTGGCCGGCGGGGAGATCGAGTTCCTGGGGCGCACGGACGCCCAGGTCAAGGTGCGCGGCTTCCGCATCGAGCCGGGCGAGGTGGAGGCGGCGCTGGAGGCGCACCCCGCCGTGCGCGAGGCGGTGGTGGACGTGCGCGAGGACGCGCCCGGCGACCGGCGGCTGGTGGCGTACCTGGTCCCCGCCGCGGGCGAGGCCGTTCCCGGCGCGCCGGAGCTGCGCGCCTGGACCGCGGCGCGGCTCCCGGAGTACATGGTCCCCGCCGCGTGGGTTGCGCTGGAGAGGCTTCCGCTCACCCCCAGCGGAAAGATCCACCGCCGCGCCCTCCCCGCGCCGGACGCCTCCGCCGGGGACGCGGAGTACGTGGCGCCGCGCACCGCCGCGGAGGAGACGCTGGCCGGGATCTTCGCCGCGGTGCTGCGCCGGGAGCGGGTGGGCGTGCACGACGGCTTCTTCGCGCTGGGCGGGCACTCGCTGCTCGCCACCCGCGTCGCCTCGCGGGTGCGCGACGCCTTCGGCGCGGAATTGCCGCTGCGCGCGCTGTTCGAGGCGCCCACCGTGGCCGGGCTGGCGGAGCGCATCCAGCGGCTCCGCGGCGAGGCGCCGGGCGCCGCCGCGCCCATCCCGCGGCGCGCGGGCGGCGGGCCGGCCCCGCTGTCGTTCGCGCAGCGGCGCCTGTGGTTCATCGACCGGATGGAGCCCGGGAGCGCCGCCTACAACCTCCCCGCCGGGCTGCGCCTGGGCGGCACCCCGGACGCGCGCACGCTGCGCCGCGTCCTCGCCGAGGTCGTGCGCCGGCACGAGTCGCTGCGCACCGTGTTCGGGGTCGAGGCCGGCGAGCCGGTGCAGCTGGTCCTCCCCGCCGGTCCGGCTCGCCTCCCGGTGGTGGAGCTGGGCGGCCTGGCGCCGGGGGACCGCGAGCGCGAGCTGCGCCGCCTGGCCGCCGAGGAGGCCGCGCGCCCCTTCGACCTGGCGCGCGGGCCGCTGCTGCGCTCCGCGCTGCTCCGCCTGGGCGGCGGCGAGAGCGCGGTGCTGTTCACCATGCACCACGTGGTCAGCGACGGGTGGAGCATGGGCGTGCTGACCGGCGAGGTGTCGGCACTGTACGCGGCGTTCGCGGAGGGGCGACCCTCGCCGCTCCCCGAGCTGCCGGTGCAGTACCCGGACTACGCGGAGTGGCAGCGCGGCTGGCTCACCGGCGAGGTGCTGGAGACCCAGCTCGCCTTCTGGCGCGAGCGCCTGGCCGGCGCCCCGCCCGTGCTGGAATTGCCGACGGACCGGCCGCGCCCGCCCGTCCCCGCCCCCCGCGGCGACGCCGTGCCGTTCCTGCTGGACGGCGGCGCCACCGCCGGGCTGCGCGCCCTGGCGCAGCGCGAGGGGACCACGCTGTTCGGCGCGCTGCTGGCCGGCTTCGCGGCGGTGCTCGCCCGCTGGTCCGGGCAGGACGACGTCGCCGTGGGCACCCCCATCGCCGGGCGGACGCGCTCCGAGCTGGAGGGGCTGATCGGCTTCTTCGTCAACACGCTCGTGCTGCGCACGGAGCTGGGCGGCGACCCCGCGCTGCGCGCCCTGGTGGCCCGCGCCCGCGAGACCGTGCTGGGGGCGCAGGCCCACCAGGACGTCCCCTTCGAGCGGCTGGTGGAGGAGCTGCAGCCCGAGCGCTCGCTCCAGCACACGCCGCTCTTCCAGGTGATGCTCGCCCTGCAGAACAACGAGCGCGGCGAGCTGCGCCTGGGCGGGATGGAGATGGCCCCGCTGGGCGGCGGCGCCCCGATCGCCCGCTTCGACCTGGAATTGTCGCTGACCGAGGACGGCGACCGCCTGGCCGGCTCCGCCCTGTTCCGCGCCGCCCTGTGGGACCGCGCAACCGTGGCGCGGATGATGGAGCACCTGCGCGCCGCGCTGGCGACGCTGGCCGCCCACCCCGACCGCCGCCTGTCCGCGCTGGAATTGCTCACCGGCGCGGAGCGCGCCCGGGTGCTGGAGGAGTGGAACGCCACCTCGCGCGCCTTCCCCGCCGCCCCCGCGCACCTGCTGTTCGCGGACGCCGCCCGCCGCGCGCCGGACGCGACCGCGCTCGCCTTCGCGGGCGGCGCGCTCACCTACGCGGAGCTGGACGCCCGCTCCGACGCCCTCGCCCTGCGGCTGCGCGCCCGTGGCGTCGGCCCGGAGGCGCGGGTGGGCCTGTGCGTGGAGCGCACCCCGGAGATGGTGGTCGGCGTGCTCGGCATCTGGAAGGCCGGCGGCGCCTACGTCCCCCTGGACCCCGGCTACCCCGCCGAGCGCCTGGAGCTGATCGCGCGCGACGCCGGCCTGCGGATGGTGGTCGCCTCCGACGACGCGGCCGGCTCGGTGCCGGAGTTCGGGGGCGAGATCCTCGCGCTCGACACCCCTCACCCCCCGGCCCCCTCTCCCACAAGGGGAGAGGGGGAGCACGACAGTCCTGAGAGTGGGCAGGCCGTGGCGCTTCACGCTGCGCGTGAACCGAATGAAGCAGGCTGTTCCCTGTTCCCTGTTCCCTGTTCCCTGGCGTACGTCATCTACACCTCCGGCTCCACCGGCACCCCCAAGGGCGTGCTGGTCGAGCACGGGGCGCTCGCCAACCTGCTGCACGCCACGCGCGAGGCGTACGGGGTGCGCGCGGGCGACGTGATGCCGTCGCTGGCCAGCTTCGCCTTCGACATCTGGCTGTTCGAGACCATCCTCCCGCTCACCGTGGGCGCCACGGCGCGGCTGGTGGAGCGCGAGCGGGTGATGGACCCGGCGCGGCTGGTGGAGGAGGTGGGGGACGCCACGCTGCTGCACGCCGTGCCCGCGCTGATGCGGCAGGTGGCGGCGGAGGTGCGCGCGTCGGCGGAGCCGCGGCTGGCGGGGGTGCGGCGCGCCTTCGTGGGCGGCGACCTGGTGCCGCCCGACCTGCTGGCGGAGATGCGGGAGGCCTTTCCGCTCGCCGAGACGCACGTCACCTACGGGCCCACCGAGGCCGCCGTGCTGGTGTCGGGCCACCGGGTGCCCGCGCGGGGGGCGATCGAGGGGCACCGCATCGGCGCGCCGCTGGCCAACGTGCGCCTGTACGTGTGCGACGCGCTGGGCGGCGCGCAGCCCCCGGGCGTGCCGGGCGAGCTGCGGATCGGCGGGGCCGGCGTGGCGCGCGGCTACCTGGGGCGGCCGGAGCTGACGGCGGCGCAGTTCGTCCCCGACCCGTTCGCGGCGGAGCCGGGGGCGCGGGCGTACCGCAGCGGCGACCGGGCGCGCTGGCTCCCCACGGGCGAGCTGGAGTTCCTGGGGCGCGTGGACCAGCAGGTCAAGATCCGCGGCTTCCGCATCGAGCCCGGCGAGGTGGAAGCGGCGCTGCTGCTGCACCCCGCCGTGCGCGACGCCGTGGCCGTGGTGCGCGAGGACGCGCCCGGCGAGCGGCGGCTGGTGGCCTACGTCGCCGCCGCGGAGGGGGAGACGGCGGACGCGGCGGAGCTGCGCGCCCACCTCCGGGGGCGGCTCCCGGAGTACATGGTGCCCTCCGCGGTGGTGGTGCTCGATGCGCTGCCCCTGACCCCCACGGGCAAGGTGGACCGGCGGGCGCTCCCCGCGCCCGAGGGCGCGGCGGGGGGGGAGCACGTCGCGCCGCGCACCCCGGCGGAGGAGGTGCTGGCCGCGATCTGGGCGGAGGTGCTCGGGGCCGGGCGGGTGGGGGTGCACGACGACTTCTTCGCGTTGGGCGGGCACTCGCTGCTCGCCACCCGCGTCGCCACGCGGGTGCAGGAGGCGCTCGGGGTGGAGATGCCGCTGCGCGCGCTGTTCGAGGCGCCCACCGTCGCGGGGCTCGCGGAGCGGCTGGAGGCCGCCGGCCCCGCCGCGGCGACCGCCGCGCCGCCGCTGGTCCGCGTCCCGCGCGACGGGCCGCTGCCGGCCTCGTTCGCGCAGCAGCGCCTGTGGTTCATCGACCGGCTCCACCCGGGGGGCTCCGCCTACAACCTCCCCTTCGCCCTGCGGCTGCGCGGCGCCGTGGACCCGCGCGCCCTGCGCGCGGCGCTGACCGGGATCGCCGCGCGCCACGAGACGCTGCGCACCACGTTCGCCGAGGCGGACGGCGCCGCCGTGCAGGTGATCCATCCGGCGTCGCCCGTGCGCCTCCCCGCCGCGGACCTGCGCGCCCTCCCGCCGGAGGCGCGCGAGGGCGAGGCGCGGCGGCTGGTGGCGGCGGAGTCGGCACGCCCCTTCGACCTCGGGACGGGGCCGCTGCTGCGGCCGTTGCTGGTGCGGCTGGACGCGGCCGAGTGGGCGCTGTGCGTGGTGGTGCACCACGTCGCCAGCGACGGCTGGAGCACGGCGGTGCTGGTGCGCGAGGTGAGCGAGCTGTACTCGGCCTCGGTCGAGGGCCGCGAGCCCCGGCTCCCCGAATTGCCGGTGCAGTACGCCGACTACGCGGTGTGGCAGCGCGAGCGGCTCTCCGGCGAGGCGCTGGAGCGGCAGCTCGCCTGGTGGCGACGGGAGCTGGACGGCGTGCCGCCCGCGCTGGAGCTCCCCTACGACCGGGTGCGCCCCTCCGCCGTGTCCGAGGCGCCGGGGGGCACGCGGCGCATGCTGCTCTCCCCGGAGACCACGGCGGCGCTGCGGGCGCTCGCCCGCGGCGAGGGGGCCACGGCGTTCATGGCGCTGCTGGCCGCCTGGCAGCTCCTGCTGGCCCGCTACGCCGGCACGGAGGACGTGGCGGTCGGGAGCGTGGTCGCGGGGCGGAGCCGGGTGGAGCTGGAGGGGCTGATCGGCTTCTTCGTCAACACGCTGGTGCTCCGCACCGACCTGTCCGGCGACCCGTCGTTCCGCGCGCTGCTGGGCCGGGTGCGCGAGACGACCCTCGGCGTGTTCGCCCACCAGGAGGTGCCCTTCGAGAAGCTGGTGGAGGAGCTCGCGCCCGAGCGCGCGCTGGGGCGCACCCCCTTCTTCCAGGTGATGTTCACCCTGCAGACCCCCGAGGGCGGCGCGCCGGCGATGGGCGGGGTGGAGGTGGAGCCGCTGGGCACCGCGGCCGAGGCCGTCAAGTTCGACCTCAACCTGACGATGGTCGACCACGGCGGGCAGGTCGCCGCGTCGCTCGCCTTCCGCGCCGACCTGTTCGACGGCGCCACCGTGGAGCGGATGCTGGAGCACTTCCGGGTGCTGCTGGAGGGCGTCGCCGCGGACCCCGCGCGGCCGGTCACCGAGCTGCCGCTCCTCCCCGCCGCCGAGCGGGAGCTGGTGCTGCGGAGCTGGAACGACACCGCGCGCCCCTTCTGGGACGGCGAGACGCTGCACGGGCTGTTCGCCCGGCAGGCGGCCCTCGACCCCGAGGGCGCGGCCGTGCTCTTCCACGACCGCGTGGTGAGCCGGGCGGAGCTGGACCGCCTCTCGGCCCGCATCGCCCACGCGCTGCGGCGGCGCGGCGTGGGCCCGGAGACGCGGGTGGCGCTGTACATGGAGCCGTGCCCGGAGGCGGTCGCGGCGATCCTGGGGGTGATGCGCGCCGGGGGGGCGTACGTCCCGCTGGACACCGCCGCCCCCGCCGACCGCATCGCCTACATGCTGGAGGACTCCGGCGCGGCGCTGGTGCTCGCCACCCCGGACTCCGCCCGCACGTTCCCCGGACGGGGGCTCCCGGTGCTGGAGGTGACGCCCGACGCCTTCGCGGACGAGCCGGACGTCGCCCCCGGGGGCGGCGCGGACCCCGCCAACCTGGCGTACGTCATCTACACCTCGGGCTCCACCGGCCGGCCCAAGGGGGTGATGGTGCCGCACCGCGGGGTGTGCAACTCCGCCCAGGCGTACATCGGCGTGTACGGCATCCGCCCGGGGGCGCGCTCGCTGCTCTTCGCGCCGCTGCACTTCGACGCGTCGGTGCTGGACGTGTTCACCGCGCTCGCCTCCGGGGCCGCGCTGGTGGTGGCCCCGCGCGAGGAGCTGATGCCGGGCGAGGAGCTGGCCGCGCTGATGCGCCGGCAGCGGGTCACCCACGTCAAGGGCACCCCCTCGGCGATGGTGGTGACGCCCTCCGAGGACCTCCCCCACCTGGAGACGGTGGGGCTGGGCGGCGAGACCTGCGGCGCCGAGATGGTGGCGCGCTGGGCGCCGGGGCGGAAGCTGTTCAACGGCTACGGCGCCACCGAGCACAGCGTGCGCTGCACGGCAATCCTGGCCACCGACCCCACGCGCCCGCCGCCGATGGGCCGCCCGCTCCAGAACTCGCGCGTGTACGTGCTGGACGCGCGCTTCGAGCCGGTCCCCGTGGGCGTCCCCGGCGAGATGTTCCTGGCCGGGGTGGGGGTGACGCGCGGCTACCTGAACCGCCCCGACCTGACGGCCGAGCGCTTCCCGGCCGACCCGTACACCGGGGTGCCGGGGGCGCGCATGTACCGCTCGGGCGACCGCGGGCGCTGGCTCCCCGACGGGACGCTGGAGTTCGTGGGCCGGGTGGACTTCCAGGTCAAGATCCGCGGCTTCCGCATCGAGCCGGGCGAGATCGAGGCGGCGCTGCTGGAGCACCCGGCGCTGCTGGACGCCGTGGTGGTGGCGCGCGACGACGGCGCGGGCGGGCTGCGCCTTGCCGCGTACGCCGCGCCCCCGGCCGGTGCGCCGGCGCCCGCGGCCGCCGAGCTTCGCGCCCACCTCCGGGAGCGGCTGCCGGAGTACATGATCCCCGCGTCCTTCACCCTGCTGGACGCGCTGCCGCTCACCTCCAACGGCAAGGTGGACCGCCGCGCCCTCCCGGCGCCGGAGCTGGCGCCGGACGCCGACGCGTACGTGGCGCCGGCCACCCCCACCGAGACCACCCTGGCGGGGATCTGGGCGGAGGTGCTGGGCGTGGAGCGGGTGGGCGCGCGCGACGACTTCTTCCTGCTGGGCGGGCACTCGCTGGTCGCCACGCGGGTGATCGCCCGGGCGCGCGAGGCGTTCGGGGCGGAGGTGCCGCTGCGCGCCCTGTTCGAGGCGCCCACGGTGGCCGGGCTGGCGGAGCGGGTGGACGCCATCCTGGGCGGGCGCCGGGCGGGCGGGGCGGCGGCGGAGCGGATCGCGCCGCGCGGCACGGACGGGCCCGTGCCGCTCTCCTTCGCGCAGCAGCGGCTCTGGTTCATCCAGCAGATGGACCCGGCGAGCACCGCCTACAACATGCCCTACCCGATGCGCATGCGCGGCGCGCTGGACGTGGCGGCGCTCCGGGCGGCGGTCGCGGAGATGGCGCGGCGGCACGAGTCGCTGCGCACGGTGTTCGCCGCCACCTCGGGCGAGCCGGTGCAGCTCGTCCGGCCCGCGGCGCCGGTGCGGGTGCCGGTGCTTGACCTGTCCGGGCTCCCGGCCGGGGCGCGCGACGCCGAGACCCGGCGGCAGGTGGCGGACGAGGCGCGGCGCCCCTTCGACCTGGCGCGCGGGCCGCTGTTCCGGGTGCTGGCGCTCCGCCTCGCCGCCGACGACTGGGGGGTGGTCTTCGACCTGCACCACATCGTCAGCGACGGCTGGTCGTCCGGGGTGCTGACGCGCGAGGTGTCGGCGCTGTACGGCGCCTTCTCGCGCGGCGAGCCCTCGCCGCTGCCGCCGCTCCCGGTGCAGTACCCGGACTTCGCGGTGTGGCAGCGGGAGCGCGTCTCCGGCGACGCGCTGGAGGCGCAGGTGAGCTACTGGCGCGACGCGCTGGCCGGCGCCCCGCCCGTGCTGGAGCTCCCCACGGACCGCCCGCGCCCCGCCGTTCCCGGCGCCCGCGCCGACGCCGTGCCCTTCGTGCTGGGGCCGGAGGCGTCCGCGGCGCTGCGCGGCCTGGCGCACGGCGAGGGCGCCACGCCGTTCATCGCCCTGCTGGCGGCGTTCCAGGCGCTGATGGGGCGCTGGAGCGGCCAGGACGACGTGGTGGTGGGCACGCCGGTGGCCGGGCGCGACCGGGTGGAGACGGAGGGGCTGATCGGCTTCTTCGTCAACACGCTGGTGCTGCGGACGGACCTGTCCGGCGACCCGTCGTTCCGCGCGCTGCTGGGCCGCGCGCGGGAGACCGTGCTGGGCGCCTTCGCGCACCAGGACCTCCCCTTCGAGCGGCTGGTGGAGGAGCTGCGCGTGGAGCGCAGCCTGCGCCACACGCCGCTCTTCCAGGTGCTGTTCGCGCTCCAGAACATGGACCGCGGCGAGCTGCGCATGGGCGAGCTGGAGGTGGACGCCCTGGCGCGCGGCGAGGACGTGGCCAAGTTCGACCTGAGCGTGACGCTGGCGGAGGCCGGCGACGCGCTCCGCGGCGCCTTCACCTTCCGCACGGACCTGTTCGACCGCTCCACCATGGAGCGGATGGCGGAGCACTTCGGCCGCCTGCTGGAGGCCGTCGCCGCCGCGCCCGACCGCCCCCTCTCCGCGGTGGAGATCCTGGGGGACGCCGAGCGCGCCCGGGTGCTGGAAGCCTGGAACCCGCCGGCGCGGCCCCGTCCGGAGGACTCCGTCCACGCGCTCTTCGCCGCGCAGGCCGCCCGCACGCCCGACGCCCCCGCCGTCTCCTACGGCGGCGAGACGCTGACCTACGCGGAACTGCACCACCGCTCCCTCGCGCTCGCCGGGGAGCTGGCGGCGCGCGGCGTGGGCCCGGACGCGCGCGTGGGCCTGCTCGCCGAGCGCTCGCCCGAGATGGTGGTGGCAATGCTCGCCGTCCTCCATGCCGGCGGCGCCTACCTCCCGCTCGACCCCGACCACCCGTCGGAGCGCCTGGCGTTCATGCTGAAGGACGCCGGCGCGCGCGTGCTCCTCGCGCAGCCGGCGCTGCTGGGGCGGGTGCCGGAGTTCGCGGGCGAGACGGTGCTGCTGGCCCCCTCTCCCCCCGGCCCCCTCTCCCCCGCAAGCGGGAGAAAGGGGGAGAACGGCAACGACGTATCTTTAGCCCCTCTCCCGCTTGCGGGGGAGGGGTTGGGGAGGGGGCCTGCGGTCTCGCCCGAGTCCCTCGCCTACGTCATCTACACCTCCGGCTCCACGGGGCGCCCCAAGGGCGTCGCGGTGCCGCACCGGGGGATCGTGCGCCTGGTGCGGGACGCGGACCTGGTGGCCTTCGGGCCGGAGGACCGGGTGGCGCAGGTGGCGAACGCGGCGTTCGACGCGGCCACCTGGGAGATCTGGGGCGCGCTGCTGAACGGCGGCTGCGTGGTGGGCATCGACCGCGACACGGCGCTGGACGCGCGGCGGCTGGCGGAGGCGCTGCGGCGCGAGCGCGTCACGGCGATGTTCCTGACCAGCGCGCTCTTCACCCAGACCGTGCG
>DASVQR010000187.1:0-5104 GCA_036389055.1 Longimicrobiaceae bacterium
CGCCGTCGTCGTGCTCCCCCTCTCCCGCTTGCGGGGGAGGGGGCCGGGGGGAGGGGGCCTGCCGTCGCGTGAGGGATTTCGGCCCGGAGGGGCGAGACCGCGCGGCTGTTTGCGCGGGCTCGACTCCGTTACGCAGCGTTGTTTGCTGCGTTACGGAGCCGAAGCCCGACCCGGGCGCCAGCCCGGGGCACGCCCGAGCCGGCGGTACGAGCCGTTCGGCCGTCTACGATCACGCGGAGGTGCAGTCGTACGGGTCGGTGGTGGTGGTGGACACGGGCGAGACGCCGTTGCGGCGGGTGCCGTTCATCACCTGCAGCACGATCCCCGTGTAGTACTTCTTGAGGATCTGGTCGTAGGTGAGCCCGGCGCGCGCCATCCCCACGGCCCCGGTCTGCGCCAGCCCCGCGCCGTGCCCGTTGCCGCCGCCGTACACCTTGTAGCCCGTCAGCTGCCCGGAGCTGTTCGTCACCGGGTCGACGACGAACAGCGTGCTGGGAAGCAGCGTCGGGACGCCGGTGCTGCTGATGTACGGCATCGCCGAGCGGATGGCCGTGCCCGTCTCGGTGAAGGTGCCCGCGTCGGTGACGAACTGGATCTGCGTCACCCGGCCGCTGGTGGAGGAGCGGGCGAGGACGTTGACGGCCGTGACGTTGCCCACGGGCTTGTTGGCGAAGTCGCCGACCACGCAGCTCATCTGCGCCATGGTCCAGGTGTAGCTCCAGCGGTGGTAGCTGTGGAAGCCGCCGTACGCCCCCGTCCACGTGGGGGTGCGCAGGTCGTTCAGGAGCGCGGTGACGGAGGGAAGCTCCTGCCCCGCCGGCGCGTCCCACACGGTGCGCAGGTAGGGCGACGAGGTGCTGAACACGTCCTCCACGTTGGCGGTCTTGCCGCCGCTGGTGGCGTAGAAGAGCGCGCTGATCATGGCG
Source organism: Longimicrobiaceae bacterium (assembly GCA_036389055.1). GTDB lineage: Bacteria > Gemmatimonadota > Gemmatimonadetes > Longimicrobiales > Longimicrobiaceae > JAFAYN01. The sequence goes on from DASVQR010000187.1 coordinate 927, forward strand.
CCGTTGTACGTGGCGACGATCCCCGCCGTGGCGTTCACGGCCGCGGTGGAGATGGAGCTCTCCGCCGTGGCGCCGCCGTACACCTGGTCCTGCACCGTGGCCAGCACGTCGTACCCGTTGTTCCAGTGCTTGCCCAGGCTGGAGTGCGCGTAGGTGCGCGCCGCCACGGCCTGCGCCTTCTGCGCCTCCGCCTCGGGGTACGCCGAGGGCCCCAGCTCGCGCGGCACCACGCCGTACAGGTACTCCTCCATGGGCACGTCGTTGATGCCCGCCAGCGTGCCCGCGGAGTTCCTCATCACCTCGGCGATGCCGCGGTACTGCGTGGCGCCGCCGGCGAAGAGCACGCGGGCGGTGGTCGCCACGGAGATGCGCGGCGGGTTGCGCGAGCTGGCGGAGGTGCCGGTGCTCTTGGTGGTGACGTAGCGCGGCTCGTTGACGGTGGCGTTCACCGTCTTCCACAGCGCGGCGGAGGTCGCCAGCCCGGCGGCGATCACCTGGTCCTTGTAGACGCGCTCGGCGGTGGTGTCGATGGGGAGCGGCCGCTCACCGACGTACACGCGCCAGCAGCTCGCCGTGGACACGTACTCCCACGCGGACGGGAAGCCGGCGTCCACGCCCGCCAGGACGCGCTGGTCGCGGTCGGCGGTGCTGGTGGTGCAGACCACCTGGAGCCGGCGGTTGTTGGTCGCCACGGCGACGGAGGGGTTCCAGGTCACCGTGACCTGCTCGTTGGCGAGGCCGGAGACCAGGTACGCGCTGGACCCCTTCTCGCGGACGTCGTACGCGGTCGTCGCCCCAATCTTCACCGACGCGGCGGCGGGGACGATGCCGACGCGGATCCTGCCGTTGTACGCCTCCAGCACGTTGCGCTGCGCCTGCTGCGGCGGGGCCACGGCGGCGGGGCGGGTGGGGAGCTCCCCGGCGCAGGCGGCGAGCGCCGCGAGCAGGGCGAGCAGGGGGACACGGGAGCGACGAAGTGCGTGCATCGGCACCACCTCCGGGCGGATGGGGCGTGGGACGCTCCCCGGGCGGACGGGCCCGGGCGGGCGCGGCGTGGGCTGGAACGGTACCCGACAATCTACGCATTCCACGGGCCCCGCGCACGCCGCACGACCGGCGCGTCCCCGGGGCGGGGCGCCTTTTCAAGCCTCCCCCGGCGGTGTTATCCTGTCCGGCATCCCCCCGCTTCGCGAACCCCGCGCGCATCTCCCGCGGGCCCATCCTCCACGCCGGCCGCTCCGCTCCATGACACGCTCCCGACTCCTCGCGGCCGTGGCGCTCTGCGCGCTCGCCCCCCTTGCGGGGTGCGCTCCCCGCGCCGCCCAGTCCGGCTCCGGCGGACCCACCCTGCGCCCCTTCGGCAGCGAGGCCGAGCTCGCGCGCTTCCAGCAGCGGCTCGTGCGCGACTACGAGAAGCGGATGCAGAACAACCCGCCGTCGCCTCCGCCCATGCCCACCGCCGTCCCGAGCGCCCCAGGCGTCCCGGGGGATGTCGTGTCGGCGGCGAGGGAGCCGGAGGCCGAGTCGGTGACCAACGTGCAGACGGCCGGCGTGGACGAGGGCGGCATCGTCAAGGTGCACAGCGACCACCTGGTGATCCTGCGCCGCGGCCGGCTGTTCACCGTGAGGATCGGCGGGGACGTGCTCCAGCCCGTGTCGGCGGTGGACGCCTTCGGCCCGGACGTGGACCCGGACGGCGCCTGGTACGACGAGATGCTGGTGTCCGGCGACGTGGTGGCGGTGATCGGCTACAGCTACGAGCGCGGCGGCACCGAGGTGGGGCTGTTCCGCATCGACCCGGACGGGCGGCTCACCCACCGCTCCACCCACCAGCTCCGCTCCGGCGACTACTACTCGGCCCGCAACTACGCCAGCCGGCTGGTGGGCGGCAAGCTGGTCTTCTACGCGCCCATCGAGCCGGAGCCGCGCGGCGGCGATCCCATGGCCGGCTTCCCCGCGGTCCGCAGGTGGGGCGTCGCGGACTCGGCCTTCCGGCGCACCGTCGATCCCACGCGCGTGTACCGCCCGGCCGGCGGGCTGAGCCTGGAGGACGACCCGGTGCTGCACACGGTGACGGTGTGCGGCCTGGAGACGGACGACCTGGACTGCCGCTCCACGGCGCTCTACGGGCCGGAGGGGCGGGTGTTCTACGTGTCGGCGGGCTCGGTGTACATCTGGGCCACCCCGTGGAGGGAGCGGGACGAGGAGGACCGCGGCACGCGCCCCCGCTCGGTGCTCTACCGGATGCCGCTGGACGGCTCGGCGCCCACCGGGCTGCGGGTGAGCGGCGGGCCCGTGGACCAGTTCTCCTTCCTGGAGAGCGGCGACGGGCACCTCAACGTGCTGGTGCGCTCGGAGGGGCGGGGCGACGGGATGTGGGCCTCGGAGGTGGCCGAGGGCGACGCCGCGCTGCTGCGGGTGCCGCTCCGCAGCCTCGGCAACGGGAGCCGCGCCGCCCCGGCGGCGGCGTACCGCGTGCTCCCGGAGCCGGGCCCCGGCCCCTTCCAGAACCGCTACGTGGGCGACTGGCTGCTCTACGGCGCGGGGAGCGGCTGGGGCACGCCGCGGCCGGACGGGTCGGAGCTGTTCGCGACGCGCTGGGCCGACGGCGACGGCGCGGCGCGGCTGGCGCTCCCGCACGGGGTGGACCGCATCGAGGCGATGGGCACGGGCGCGGTGGTGGTGGGGACCGACGGGCGGGACCTGCACTTCAGCGCGGTGCGCCTCGGCGCGAGCGCCGACACGGCGGGGCGCTACACGCGCGTCGGGGCCTCGCAGGGGGAGCTGCGCAGCCACGGCTTCTTCTACCGCCCGGAGACGGAGGACTCGGGCGTGCTGGGGCTCCCGGTGCGCGGCCCGTCGCGGCCCGGGTGGGAGCACCTGGCGCGCGGGTCGGCGTCCGTGCTCTTCCTGCGCAACGACGCCTTCCGCTTCCGCGAGCTGGGCGACCTGGCCGCCGACGACCGCGCCGACGCGGGCGACGACGGCTGCCGGGCGTCGTGCGTGGACTGGTACGGCAACGCCCGCCCGCTCTTCCTGCGCGGCAGGATCTTCGCGCTGATGGGCTACGAGCTGGTGGAGGGCGCGGTGCGCGACGGGCGCATCCGCGAGGTGCGCCGCGCCAGCTTCGCGCCGCAGCCGGCCGCGGCCGCGGGGCGCTGAGGCCGGCCGCCTACTCCGGGGCGGGGCGCTCCCCCCGCCCCGCCGCCTCCACGCTGGTCGCCCCGAAGGAGCGGCCCAGCGCCCGCACCTCGGCCTCCAGCCGGGGGAGGATGCGCCGGGCGCTCCGCCCCGTGGCCCACTCCGAGAGCGGGCTGGCGAACAGCTGCCGCACGGCCGCGAGCGGCCCCAGCGAGCGCGGCACGAACACCTTGCGGCTGCGGCGCTCGATCCCCTCCACGAACGCGGCGGCGCACTCCCCCACGGATGTCACCGAGCCGAACGGCCCGGGGAGCGTCGCCAGCATCCGGTTGAAGCTTTCCAGCTCGCGCTGCTGGTCGCGCACCATGTCCGTGTCGATCCACGCCGGGTGCGCGACGCCCACGCGCACCCCCCTGTGCGCCAGCTCCAGCCGCAGCGCGTTGCCGAAGAATTCCACCCCCGCCTTCGCCGCCGCGTAGGTGGAGATCCCCGGGAGCGCGGCCAGCGCCGCCGCCGAGGACACCAGCAGGTAGTAGCCGCGCCTCTCCACGACGTGCGGCAGCGTCGTGCTGACCGTCCTCACCACCCCCGACAGGTTGACGTCGATCACCCGCACCAGCGCCTCCACCGGCGTCACGGCCACGGTGCCGTTGGCCGCGATCCCCGCGTTGGCCACCACCACGTCGATCCCGCCCAGCGCCTCCACCGTCCCGGCCACGGCGCGCTCCAGCGCCGCCTGGTCGGTGACGTCGCACTCGAACCAGGCGTGCCCGGGGCCCAGCTCCGCGGCGCGGGCGGCGAGCAGCTCCGGCTCCATCCCCACCAGCGACAGGCGCGCCCCGCGGCCGGCGAGCTGGCGCGCGGTCTCCGCGCCGATGCCGCGTGCTGCTCCGGTGACCAGCACCGTCTTTCCGGCAACCGGGTGTCGCATGGGCGGGCTCCTCTTTTTGTACGGCTTTGAACTGCGGCTTTGGGCGTGCCCCTCGCTGTCGCTCGGGTCGGGCTGCGCGCGGAGTAACGCACGAAACTACCGTGCG
>DASVQR010000188.1:0-25298 GCA_036389055.1 Longimicrobiaceae bacterium
TTGGCGAAGAGCCCGGTGCCGCCGCTCGTGGTGATGCCGAGCGAGGTGAACGTGGTCGTGCCCGAGTTGCTCTGCAGGTGCACGCCCGTCCCGGCCGTGGTTCCCTTGGCGACCGTGGTGCTGCCGAAGGAGAACCCCCCGGAGCCCTGCACGTGGATCCCCGTCCCGCTCGGGTTGGTGATGCTGGTCGAGCCGCTGGTCAGGGTGCCGGTCTGGCCGACCAGGTTGATGCCGTTGCCGGTGCCGCCCGTGGCCGAGATGCTCCCGAAGGCGGCCGAGAGGGTGCCGGAGGTGGTCAGGTCGAGCGCCCGGCCGGAGCCGTTGTTGATGCTCACGTCCGCGACCGTCAGCGTCCCCACGGCCGAGCCGGCGATCGCCGCGCCCGGAGCGCTGCCGGCCACGAAGCCGCGCAGCGTGTTGCCGCTGGCCAGCGTGATCGCGTTCCCGCTGGCGGAGCCGATCGTCGGAGCGGTCCCGGTCGCCAGCAGCGTCACCGTCTGGCCGTTGACCGTGGCCGTCAGGGCCGTCGGGATCCCCTGGCCGATCAGCTGCTGGTTCGCTTCCAGCGCGATGGCGCTGCTGTAGGTGCCGGCGTGCACCAGGATGAGGTCGCCGGGCTGGTCCGGATCGCCCGACCCGCCCGCGCCGTTGAGCGGCGTGAGCGACTGGAACCTGGAGCTCTGCCGGCCGTCGCCACCCGCCGGGGCAGCGGCGTCCACGAACCAGTACCGCCCGGTCACCGTCATGGTCACGGTGCCGGTGGCGGTCGCCCCCTCCGTGTCCATGACCGTGTAGCTGAAGCTGTCGCTGCCGTTGAATCCGGCGGCGCTGACGTACGTGAAGCTGCCGTCGGCGCTCAGGACGGCCGTGCCCCCGTTGTTGGAGCTGACCGTCGCGGCCACGATCGAGAGGTCCGTGCCGGGGTTGTCCACGTCGGTGTCGTTGCCGAGCACGCCCGAAGCGGGGATCCCCGCCTGCACGTTGCCGAGCGCGTTGTACGCGTCCGCACCCGCCACCGGCGCGTCGTTCACCGGGTTCACCGTGATGCTGGCCGTGACGGTGTTGGAGTCGCCTGCGCCGTCGTTTGCATTGTAGGTGAACGTGTCGGCGCCGAAGTAGTCGGCCGCCGGCGTGTAGGTGAAGGAACCGTTTGCGTTCAGCGTCAGCGTCCCGTGCGCGGGCCCGGTCACCAGCACCGCAGTGAGCGCATTGCTCTCCGGGTCGGTGTCGTTGCCGAGCACGCCCGGGGCGGCCACGTTGAGCGCGACGTCCTCGTCCGTCGTGTACGCATCGGCTACCGCGGTTGGCAGGTCGTCGACCGCGTTCACCGTGATGGTAACCGTCGCCACGTTGGAATCGCCACCGTTGTTCGCCTTGTAGGTGAACTGGTCGGTGCCGGAAAAGTTGGCGTTCGGCATGTACGTGAAGGAGCCGTCCGCGGCCAGCGACAGCACGCCGTTCGTGGTCGTGCTCACCAGCACCGACGTGAGGGTTCCGCTCTCCGGGTTGGAGTCGTTGCCCAGCACGCCCGGGGCGGCCACGCTCAGCGGCGTGTCCTCGGCCGTCGAGTACGCGTCGTTGGTCGCCACCGGCACGTCCACGACGGCGTTGATGGTCAGGGTGACCGTGGCGACGTTGCTGTCGGAGGTGCCGTCGTTGGCCTTGTAGGTGAAGGAGTCGGGGCCGTTGTAGTTGGCCGCCGGGGTGTAGGTGAAGGAGCCGTTGGCGTTCAGGGTCAGCGTCCCGTGCGCGGGCCCGCTCACCAGCACGGCCGTGAGGGGATTGCTCTCCGGGTCGGTGTCGTTCCCCAGCACGCCCGGGGCCGCCGCGTTGAGCGCCACGTCCTCGTTGGTGGAGTACGCGTCGTTGACGGCTGTCGGCGCGTTCGGAACGTCGGCCACGGTGATGGTGACCATGGCGTCGGAGCTCTCCGACGCGTTGGTGATCCGGTACTGGAAGGTGAATGTTCCGGTGAAGCCGGCGCTCGGCGTGAAGGAGAAGCTGGCGTTCGCGTTCACCTGGAGCGAGCCGCCGCTGCCAAAGTTGACGGTGCTGCCGGCCGCGTGGCTCGTCACCGAGCCGCCGAGCGAGCCCCCGCCGAAGTGGGTCAGCGTCGCGGCCGGGCTCCCCAGGTTATCGTTGGCCAGCAGGCTGGTGGAGTCGTTCGGAACCGTCAGCGTGCTCCCCGCCGTGGTGTTGTAGGCGTCCGCCACCGCGGAGGGCGCGACGCCGGACGCGGCGGCGTTGATGGTGACCATGGCGTCGGAGCTTCCCGATGCGTTGGCGATCCGGTACTGGAAGGTGAAGCTCCCGGTGAAGCCGGCCGCCGGGGTGAAGGTGAAGCCCCCGTCCGCGCCCACGGTGAGCGAGCCGCCGCTGCCGAAGCCGACGGTGTCCCCCGCGACGCGGTCGGTCACCGAGCCGCCGAGCGATCCCCCGCCGAAGCTGGCGAGAGTCGCGGCGGGGCTGCCGAGGTCGTCGTTGGACAGCAGGTCCGTGGCGCCGTCGGGCACCGTCAGGGTGACACCGTCCCACGTGACGTAGCTGTCCGCCGCCGCGGAGGGCGCGGTTCCCGTCGCGCTTACCGTGACGAACGCCGTGTCGGCTTTGCCCTCGCTGGCGGCGACGATGCGGGCGACGCCTGCGGACTGCCCGGTCGCCAGCCCGTTCGCGTCCACGGTGGCCGCCGCGTCCAGGCTGTTCCAGGCCACGACCCGGCCCGAGACCGGCGTGGTCCCCGAGAAGAGCTGTACGTCCATGTCCACCGTGCCGCCGACGGCGATCGTGGCGCTGTCGGGGACGATGACGACCTGGGTCGTCGCCGGGTAGCTGACGACCGGCGGCTGGGTCGGATCCGTTGCCTGGAAAGCCACCGTCCCCGCCTGGCCCCGTACCTCGAACCGGTGGCTGGGCCCGCTCAGCCCGGCCGCCTTGAGGTCCGTCATCCGGAACTGGAGGACTCGGTCCGACATCCCGTCGCCGTTCAGGTCGCTCACAGAGGTCATGAACGCGCCCGACGAAAAGGTCCCGACCGGCGCACCGGGGAGAGCCCCGTCGATGACGAAGCGCACCGTCGCGGGGTCGATCGAGGCCGCGCTGAAGGTGGTCGAGGAGAAGACCCGCACCTGGACCAGGTTGGTCGTGTTGTAGTTGATGGTGGAGGGGAGGATGTCGATCACCAGCGTGGAGGCTGCCGAGAAGCCCGTGGTGGACGAGACCGAGACCGACGCGCCGGACCGCCCCGCGGCCAGGGGATCGAAGGTCAGGAGGACAGGGGCGCCGTCCTTGTTGTTGCCCCCCGACCCGACCGCTCCCACCGCCCCCAGGCGGACGGGGCCGACCGGCGCCGCGAGACCGAAGGAGGCCATGTTGTCGTACGCCAGCGGACCGACGATCTGCTCACCGGCGGGGTTGGACGCCGATTTCCGCACCTCCCTGTACGTCCGCTCGTCCGGGGCGGCCGCCACCCGCACCCCCGCGATGTCGGGGATCCAGTCGTAGCGGCGCGAGGCGCCGTCCGCCGCGGCATCCGAGAAGTCCTGGAGCACCACGAGCCCTGCGCCGCTGCGCGAGTGGCCGGCCGCCGCCCAGCGGGCCAGCTTGGCGATCAGCTCCAGCTTGCCTCCGCTCCTGCCGTCCAATCGTCCGCGGTCCGGCGTGCCGGACCAGACTGCGACCCGCCCGGTGAGCACGAGGGTCAGCCGCTCCCGGACCGGTGCCTCCCGCAGGAGGTCGTACGGCGCGTTGGCGAGGGAGGGGACGAAGACCAGCGAGTAGGCTTGCAGCTCCGCCGGGGCGGCGGTCCGCAGCTCCTCGAACCGCCTGTCCACCCCTCCCGGGAAGAGCGGTCCGCCCCCGGCGTGCTCCGCGCCGGCGAGCACCCCGGCCACCCGCTCGCACCCGGACGCGTCGGCGGGGGGGCAGAGGACGAGGGCCTTCTGCGCGGAAAGGGGGGTGCCGGCGGCGAGGAGGGCGAGTGCCGCCAGCAGGCCGGCCGTACGAGGCAGCGAACGGGTCATGATGGGCCTCGGCCTCAGGCGTCGCCGACGAGCGCCTGAAAGGTGGAGATGGATCCCCGGAGCGACGTTCCGGCGGGGATGCGCGCGGGCCGCGCGATGCGGCAGCTCCGGCGCAGGCAGGTGAAGGAACGGCTGTCGCTCGCGGGGAAGGATCGGGGCGGTGCGGCCCCGCGGCGCGCGGGGGTGTCGACGTACAGTAAAGGCCAATTTGGAGAGCGGCAACGATCTCGTGATGCACGCCCGGCCCGGCGGCGGCAGGGCTGCGGCCGCCGATGCCGTCCACGAAAAAGCCGGAGCCGCGCTGGCGCGCGGCTCCGGCAGCGGAACGTCCGGACGAAAACGTCAGATGCTGCGGACGCCCAAACCCACCACGTCGTCCACTTCCATCGTCTCCACCGTATAGAAGGGCTCGCCGTATTCCCGGCGGATCAGCGACCCGTAGCGGGCCGCGTGCATCCGCACCTGGTCGTACAGCGGCCGCTCGCCCCCGGGGAAGACCTCGCCGCCCCACGTTTTGCCGTCGAACTGCGACGAGTAGCAGTGCACCGCCCGCATCTTGGTCTCCATGAAGTCGGTGATGTCCACCACGAAGGTGGGCTTCACCGGGTCCTCCCGGTACGTGAGCGCGTACAGCAGCTTGTGCGGGCGGTGCGGCTCGCCCGGGGCGTCGAACCTGGAGAGCCCCGCCAGGAAGCAGGCGTCGTAGGCGAGCTGCGAGGCGATGCGGTGGTCCGGGTGGCGCCCGCTGGTGTAGGGGAGGATGACCACGCGCGGCCGGAAGGCGCGCACGAACCCGGCGACCAGCCGCCGCGTCTCCGGCGTGTTCTCCAGCCCCGCGTCCGGGAGCCCCGCGTTGCGCCGGGCCGCCACCCGAAGCACCCGCGCCGCCGCCTCCGACTCTTCCCCGCGGAGCTGCGCACTTCCCTCGGTGCCCCGCTCCCCCGCGGTCAGGTCCAGGATCCCCGTGCGGTGCCCCTGCGCCGCCGCGCGGGCCATGGTCCCGCCGCAGAGCAGCTCCACGTCGTCGCGGTGGGCGGCGATGGCGAGAAGGTCGACGGGCGGCGCGGGCGGCTCGGTCATGGAGATGCAGTGCGAAAGTGCGAGAGTGCGGAAGTGCGAAAGCGCGGGAAACCTATCAGGTCTCCCGCGCCTCCGCACCGGTCGCGTCCGTGCAGTTGGTTCGCAGTGGCAGGCTGTCCCCTGTCCCCTGTAACCTGTCCCCTATTCGTACCGCAGCGCCTCCACGGGGTCCAGGCGCGCCGCCTTGTTGGCCGGGTACAGGCCGAAGCCGATGCCGGTGACGGCGGAGACGCCCAGCGCCGCGGCCACCGACCAGAGCGGCACCGTGGCGGGGAGGGGGGTGAAGGCGGCCAGGAGCAGCGCGCCGCCGCCCCCCAGGACCATCCCGATCACCCCGCCGATGGTGGTGACCGTCATGGACTCCACCAGGAACTGCCAGAGGATCTCGCGCCGGGTGGCGCCCAGCGCCTTCCTCACCCCGATCTCGCGGGTCCGCTCGGTCACCGAGATCATCATGATCGCCACCACCCCGATCCCCCCCACCATCAGCCCGATGGAGGAGAGCACCAGCATGATCAGCGCGAACACGCCGGTGATGCGGTCGAACATGTCGGCGATCGCCTGCTGGCGGGTGACGGCGAAGTTGTTCTCCTCGCCGGGGCGCAGCCCGCGGGCCACCCGCAGCGCGGCGGTGACGTCGTCGATCGCCTGCTCCTGCGTCACCCCCGCCGCGGGCACCACCAGGAGCGACATGAAGTCGCGGTCCGCGTCCAGGTACTTGATCGCCGTGGTGGGCGGGACGATCCCCCACTCCTTGACGAAGTTGGAGAAGAAGTTGGGGTTCTGCCGGTAGACGCCCACCACCTGGAACGGCTCGCCGCGCAGCCGCACCGACTTCCCCACCGGGTCGATCTCCCCGAACACCTTCTTGGCCAGGTCCACGGAAAGGACCACCACCCGGTTGGAGCGCGCCACGTCGTCCGGGAGGAAGTTGCGCCCGTAGACGAAGTCGCCCTGCGCGTAGTCCGGCCACTGGTAGTCACGCGCCGGGAGCATGACCTGGGCGTACGTGCTGGACCCGTACTTGAGGTCCGCCCCCGCGTCCACGGCGGCGGCGGCCGAGTGGACGGAGGGGAGCGAGCCGATGAGCTCCGCCTCCTGGAAGGTGACCGGCGGCTTCCCCTCCCAGGGCGGGCGGCCGGTGCCGTCGCTGATCAGCAGCCCATCCTGCTCGAAGCGGGTGACCACGAAGTTGTTGGGACCGATCCCCTCGATCTGGTCCATGATCCCCTTGCGGAGCCCGCCCACCACCGCGGCCATCGCCATCACCGTGGCCACGCCGATCACGATCCCCAGGATGGTGAGGAAGGCCCGCACCTTGTTGGAGCGCAGCGCGTCCAGCGCGATCCCCACGCCCTCGCGGGCGGATGTCAGGTTCATCATTCGCTCCGCAGGGCCTCGATGGGGTCCAGGCGCGAGGCCCGGTACGCCGGGTACACCCCCGCCGCCAGCCCCACCCCCACGCCCAGGAAGATGGACAGGACGACCGAGAGCGGCGACACCCGCGCCGGGAGCGGCGAGAACGCCGACACCACGGAGGCGAGCGCGATCCCCAGCCCGATCCCCAGCACCCCGCCGGCCCCCGACAGGGTTCCCGCCTCGATCATGAACTGGGCGAGGATGTCGCGCCGGCGCGCCCCCAGCGACTTGCGCAGCCCGATCTCGCGGGTGCGCTCGGTGACCGCCACCAGCATGATGTTCATGATGACCACCGCGCCCACCACCAGCGAGATCCCCACCAGCAGCGGGAGCGCGAGCATCAGGTAGGTGGCGATCTTGTTCCAGAAGGCCAGGCTCTCGCTCGCCGTCTCCAGCTCGAAGTCGTTGCCCTCGCCGGGGCGCAGGCGGTGGCGGATCCTCATCCACCCCTCAAGCTCGGCCTGCGCCCGCGGCACCATGGAGGCGTCGGCCACCTTGTAGGTGATCTCGTCCACCACGTTGTGCGGGTTCACGTAGCCGTTGACCCGCGACCGCGCCGGGGCGATCACCACGTTGTCCATGGACATGCCGAAGAGCGAGCCCTGCTTTTCCAGCACCCCCACCACGCGGTAGGGGAAGCCCTGCACCCGCACCGTCTTCCCCAGCGGGCTCCGCCCCTCGAACAGCTTGTCGGCCACGTCCTTGCCCACGACCACCACCGGCACCCCGCGCTCCCCTTCCTGCTCCGAGAACACCCGGCCCGACTCCACGTCCATGTCGCGGCCGGTGAAGTAGCTCGCGGAGGCGCCGGAGACGCGGACGCTCTCCAGCGTGCGGCCGCCGGGGCCGTCCACCCTGCCCCCGCGCTCGGAGTTGATGGACAGGATGCCGGGCGTCTCCATGCGCTCCCGCAGCCACTCCGCGTCCTCGAAGGTCAGCGGCTGGCGGCGGCGCCACTCGCGCCGCAGCTCCGGGTCGTCGCTCATGGTGACCGACGGGCGGCGGCGCAGCATCACGCTGTTGAAGCCGTACACCTTGCCGGCGAAGTCCTCCTTCATGTAGGAGTCCATCCCGGTGATCAGGGTGATCACGGCGATCAGGAACGTCACTCCCATCACCGTGCCCAGCACGGTGAAGAAGGCCCTCAGCTTGTTGACGCGGATCATCTGGAGGGAGACGCGCAGCGCGTCTCCCAGCGGCATCCGCGCCCGTTGCCGGGCGGCCACGTCAGGCCCCGGAAAGGGCCGGCTCCGCGTCCTCGGCCGGGGCGGGGCGGGCGGCCACCGGGGCCGGGGTCTGCCGCCGGTCGCTGTGGATGGTGCCGTCGCGCAGCGTCACCACGCGCTCGGCGTGCGCGGCGATGTCCGGCTCGTGGGTGACCATGATCACGGTCTGCCCCTCGCCGTGCAGCCGCGCGAACAGCGCCATGATCTCCTCGGAGGTCCGGGAGTCCAGGTTGCCGGTGGGCTCGTCGGCCAGGATGATGCTGGGCGTGTTGACCAGCGCCCGCGCGATGGCCACGCGCTGCCGCTGCCCGCCCGACAGCTCGTTGGGGCGGTGGTCCATGCGGTCGGCCAGCTCCACCGAGCGGAGCGCCTCCACCGCGCGCGCGCGCCGCTCCTGCTTGCCCACGCCGGCGTAGACCAGCGGCAGCTCCACGTTCTCCAGCGCGGTGGAGCGGGGGAGCAGGTTGAAGGTCTGGAAGACGAAGCCGATCTCCTTGTTCCGGATCCGCGCCAGCTCGTCGTCGCTCATCCCGGCCACCGGGTGGCCGTTGAGGATGTACTCCCCCGAGGTGGGCGAGTCCAGGCAGCCGATCAGGTTCATGAAGGTGGACTTGCCGGACCCGGACGGGCCCATGATGGCCACGTACTCGTTGCGGCCGATCACCAGGTCCACCCCGCGGAGCGCCCGGACGGTCTCCGTGCCCAGCTGGTAGTGCTTCTGGAGGCCCCGGGCCTCGATGATGACGTCGCGCGCGGCGCTCATCGCTTCTCCCCGGGCGAGCCGCCCTTGTCCTTGGCCTCGGGGAGGCGCACCCGCGAGCCCGACTCCAGCTCGCGGATCGCCTGGTAGCTCCCCGCCACCACCGTCTCCCCGCCGCGGAGCCCGCGCTTCACCTCGAAGTAGCGGTCGCCGGCGATCCCCACCTCCACCGGCACGAAGGACACGGAGTCGCCCTGCATCACGAACACGCCCTCCACCCCGTCCTCGTCGCGGCGGCGGCCCGCCTCCGGCTGCGCGGGGGCCGCGTCGTCGCCCTCGTCCTCCTCGCCCGAGTCCAGCTTCCTGCCCGCCGAGTCGCGCACGGTGAGCGCGATGATGGGCACCGACAGCGACCCCCTGCGGGTGTCCGTGACGATGTCCGCGGTGGCGGAAAGGTCGGGGCGGAGCTGCTCCGGCGGGTTCGCCAGGGTGATGACCACCTCGAAGTCCACCGACTGCTGGTCGCCGCCCGCCGCGCCGCCCATCCCGGCGGTGGCGCCCCGGAGCGAGCTGTTGGCGATCTGCGTCACCGTGCCGCCGAAGACGCGGTCCGGGAAGGCGTCGATCCGCACCCGCGCGCTGTCGCCGATGGAGATCCCCGGCACCTCGGTCTCGTCCACCTTGACCTTGGCCTCCATCACCGACAGGTCGGCGATGGTGAGCAGGAGCGAGCCGGGGTTGTTCATGGTCCCCACGATCGCCGTCTCCCCCTCCTCGATGTTGAGGCGGGTGACGCGGCCGCTCATGGGCGCGATGATGGTGGTCTTGCGCAGCGCCTCGCCGGCCTCGGTGAGCCCCGCCTGCGCCTGGGCCACGCCGTAGCGGGCCGCCTCGAACTCGGCCTGGGCCACCGCCGCCTGGGTCTGGGCCTGCTCCACGTCCGCGGGGGAGATGAGCTGCTCCGGGCTGCTGGCGAGCTGCCGGGCGCGGCGGGCGGCGTTCTGCGCCTGGATCAGGTTGGCGCGGGCCTGCGAGGCCCGGGCCTGCGCCTGCGCCACCGAGGCCTCGGCGCGGCGCACCGCCGCCTGGTACTGCGTGGGGTCGATGCGAAGGAGCAGGGCGCCGCGCTCCACCCACTGGCCCTCCTGCACCGGCAGCTCGATCACCCGCCCCGAGATGTCGGCGGAGATGTCCACCTTGCGCTTGGGGTCGATGGTCCCGCTGGCGGTGACCACCGAGGTGAGGTCGCGCCGCGCGACCACCTCGGTCCTCACCTCGGTCCCCTTGTCGGCCATCGCGGTGCGGGCGAACACCCCCCCCGCCGCGGCGGCCGCCACCACCCCGCCGATCACGATCGTCCTGGTCTTCATCCTTTATCTCCAAACCCCCGAGGGGTTGTCGTCGAATGGGTCCCGCCCCCGTCCCCGATGCTTCAGCGCAGCCGCGCCCCCACCAGCGCCTCCAGCGCCGCGAGCGACTTGTGGAAGTTGTACACGGCGTCGATCTTGGCCTGCTCGGCCTGGGCCAGGCTGGTCTGCGCGTCGGTGACCTCCACCGAGCTCGCCGCGCCGAAGCGGAAGCGCTCGCGGGCGAGCCGCAGCTCCTCCGTGGCGGTGCGGATCACCTGGTCCTGGAGCTGCGCGGTCTCGTACGCCGTCCGCATGTTGTGCAGCTGGGTGCTCACTTCCACGCGCAGCGTGTTCTCCTGCGTGCGGGTCTGGTACTCGGCGTCCTCGGCCCGGGCGCGCGCCTCCTCCACCTGCTGGTACCGGGAAAGCCCGGTGAAGATGGGCAGCGAGATGCTGAACGACGCGCTCATCGGCTGCCGGTTGTAGTTGAACGGGTACCCGGAGTTCTGCTCCCGCACCAGGTCGCGGATCCCCTCGGGGGTGAAGGCGTACTGGCTGCAGTCCCTGGGCGAGTCGCCCAGGAGCTGGCCGAGCCGGTTGCTCTGCAGGCAGCCGTTGAGCTGCTGCTGGGCTCCCGCGATCTCCTGCTGCACCAGGGGCTCCAGGTTGCCCGCGCGGAACTTGAGCCCCTCCCACCCGACGTTGTAGTTGAGGGTGGGGAGGTAGCTGGACCGCGCGGCCCGCACCCCGGTGCGCGCGGCGCCGGCCTGCGAGCGCGCGGCCCGCAGGTTGGGGTTGTTCGCCATCGCCTGCGAGATCAGCGTGGCCGCGTCGAACTGCGGCTGGAAGAGCGCGAACTCGGAGGTGAGCTGGGCGCCCGGCTGGAGGTCGATCCCCATGAGCCGCCCCAGCGCCAGCGTCGCCGTCGCCTGGGTGTTGCGGGCCTGGAGGAGCCGCACCTGGGCCTGCCCCTTCTGCGTCTCGGAGCGGCGCACGTCCAGCGGCGTCCCGGCGCCCACGTCCAGGCGGGCCTGCGCCAGGCGCAGGTGCTCGTCGGTGCGGGCCACCTCGCGCTCGGCCTGCGCGACCACCTCCTGCGCCTGCAGCACGCTCAGGTACTGCTGCGACACCTGGGCGTCCAGGTTGGCCGTCGCGCCCACGATCAGGCTCTCGGTGGCGCGCTGCTGCGCCCGCGTGATGGAGGGCTGCATCAGCTTGGAGCCGCTCAGGTCGCCGTTGACGGACAGCCGGTAGCCGGACGAGTACACGGCGGGCTCCCTGCCCAGCGCGACGGAGCCGTAGAGCCGCTCGCCCTCGGCGGTGTAGCCGTAGCTGTTGGAGATCTGCGCCGAGGGGATGAAGTCGGCGCGGGCGGCGCGCGAGGCCGCCCGCGCCACCCGCCGGTCGTTCTGCGTCGCGAGCAGATCGGGGTTGTTCCTGCGTGCCAGCGCGACCGCTTCTTCCAGCGTGAGCGCGGCGGGAGCCGCGGGCGCGGGCCCGGTCTGCTGCGCGCGGAGCGCGGCGGGCGCGGCGAGCACGGCCGCCAGGGCGAGGGCGGCGGCCGCACGGCGACCGGGGGCCGTGCGTGAGGTCTGGGGGCGCTGAGAGGACATCACGGGATCTTTCCGGGGTCGGGAAGGCGGAAGGGGCTGCGTCGGACGACGGGGACTACGGGGGGGTGGAGCGGAAAGTTTCAGGGCGCTCCCGGCCCTTCCGAAGGCGCGTCGGCGGCGCGTCGGAGAACAATCTAACGGGAAACGTGCGGCGCGAGTATCCCGCTGGCGGGCAACGCCTTCGGCGGGGTGGGGACCGGGGCCGTCAGACCCCGACGGCGGCCACTCCCACCGCGGCCGCCAGGTACACGCCCAGCAGCACGGCGGCGGCGCGGGCGAAGGAGAGGCGGCGGTTCACCAGGCTGACGCCCAGCGCGGCCACCAGCAGCGCCCACAGGGTGAACACGTCCAGCCCCTCCAGCAGCCGGTGCGCGAAGCTCCCCGGGGGGACCAGCGGGAGGAGCGCCGGGGTGATGCCGCGGGGCTCGGAGCCGCGCAGCAGCGCGGTCGCGGCCGCCGCCAGCGTCCCCAGCGCCGCGATGAGCGAGGCGTGCGCCGCGATGGACAGGTACTGCACGTAGCGCCCCTCGCCGCGCAGCAGCACGCTGAAGAGCAGCGCCAGCACGCCCGCGGCCGCCAGGATGATCATGGGGTGCATGGCCAGCGCGGCGAGCATCCCCAGCATGCGCCCGTAGTGGGCGATGGTGTCCAGGTCGGAGGTGATCTCCACCGGGCGCCCGCGGCGGTTCACGGGGGGCTCGGTCATCTGGTACGCCCCGTCGGGGATGGCGAGCACCGCCACCACGGCCACCAGGGTGGACAGGAGGAGCGGGCCCAGCCAGGGCGCGTACCCCCGGGAGCCGCGGAACAGCTCCGCGGGGGCGAGAAAGGTCTGCAGGACGCGCCGGCCCAGGGGGGCGGGGGCGGCGGGCTCCGGGTGCGTGGCGTTCACGGCGGCTGCGGTCGGGTGGACAGGGGTTGGGTCGGGGCCAAAGATAGCCCCGCGGGGCGGGGGAGGGGAGAACCCCCGGAAGCGCCGCGCCCCCCGGCCACGTGGGCCGGGGGGCGCGGAAAGGGGCGCGGTCCGGGATCAGCGCGGCAATTCCGTCCGCGTGGCCTCGTAGCCGGTGGCGGGGATGCGCACCCGGATCACGCGGCTGAGGGCGTCCACCCACACGTGGCGCTCGCTGGAGCCGGGGACCTGCACGACCAGGTGGAACAGGCTCGCCTGCGTGCCCCCCACGTCCACGCGCTCCTCGCCCCGGCTGGAGACCGTCGCGATCACCTGCCGGTTCTCGCGCGGGACGATGACGGGGACCGTTCCGTTCCGCTGCCGCTGCGCCAGGAAGTAGTAGTGGTGCGCCACCGCGTCGTCCAGGATCAGCGCGCGGTCGCTGGCCACGTACTCCCGCAGCTGCTCCCCCGTGGCGGACACGATGCGGGCGCTGAAGCGCCCCGCCCCCACCTGCCCCAGGATGCGCCGCGGCGCGTCGCCGCCCACGTCCACCTGGTAGCTGACCGGCGCCGCCTCCAGCCCCCGCGCCCGCAGCCGCGGCACCAGCTCCAGCGTGCCGCCCGGGAGGGTGACCTCCACCCGCCCGGTCGCGGTGACCTCGCTCCCGGTGCCGCTTCCGCTCTGCCGGATCACGAACTCCTCCGTCCCCGCCGTCTGCCCGCCCACGGTGACGCGGAAGCTCCCCTGGTCCACCACCGTCCCCTGCGCGCCCAGCGGCGCCGCCAGGGCAAGGAGGAGGAGCGGGAGGACGCTGCGTACGAAAGGCATGGAGTCTCCTTGGATGGTTGCGTTCGCGGGGATTACCCCGGAGGAGTGCGAAAGTGCGGGGAACGGATAGGGAACGGGGAACAGAGAACAGCCTGCCACTACGACGGCGGGGCTGCGGCGCGTCGTGCCGTTGCCGTTCGCCGTTCCCGCAGTATCCCCCACATTCTGTTCGGGGGGAGACTCGCCGGCAGTTTGGCGAGGCTCACCCCGGCGGAGGGAAACCCGCCGGCAGTTTGGCGGGGTTCCCGGAGCCCGCGGAGGAGACCGGCGGGGCAGTTTCCGCCGGGCTCCGCAGCGGCCCGCCAGGACACGAAAAATCAAGCCTCGTCGGGAGGGGGCGAGATGAAGATCTTGTGGCGGATGCGGTCGAGGATGTGCTCGTAGATGCGGCGCCCGGTCTCGGCGGTGGCGAGGGTGGGCCTGCCGATGGAGCCGGGGCAGCCGGCGGGGAGCACCGGGAGCTTGCCGCGCACGAAGCGGCGGTACTTGTCGGTGTCCATCAGGCAGTCCTGCGCGGCCTCCATGTTCACGGCGTCCGGGCGCAGGTGCAGCAGCAGCGACGTGACCGCCTCGCCGCCGTGTTGCGGCCCCTCGGGCTCCCTGAGATATTCCGAAAGATCCACCGCGAGCGCCTCCACCACCCGCACCCGCGCCCGGTTCGCGTACACCGTCGCCATGGCCTCCGCCTGGGGGTCGTGCTCGCTGGCGGTGACCATCACGATCTCCGTGAACCCGTGACTCTCCCACGCGGCGACCAGCTCGTTGAGCGCGCGGTGCAGCGTCTTGCCGCGCAGCGTGGCCGTGCCGGCGAAGTCGCGCTCGGTGGGGACGTTGACGCCGTAGGGAAAGGTGGGCGCGCGCAGCACCCCGAACTCGCGCGACAGGTCGTCGGCGAGCGCCTCGGCGATGAGGGTGGCGGCCCCCAGCGGGAGGTGCGGCCCGTGCTGGTCGCAGGCGCCCACGGGGAGGATCAGCCGCCGGTCGCGCTCCAGGTACGCGACGACCTCGGGCCACGACAGGTCCACCAGGGAATATGAGCGCAAGGAGCCGGGCATAGTGGCGGGGAAGGTGGCGACGGTCGGCGCGCCAGCCCCGCAAGCGGCGGACCAGCCACCGCCCGGCCTGCGCGAGCGCGCGGGGTGGGCGGCGGGGTGGATCGCGCTGGTGGCGCTCGCCCTGTGGATGCGGCGCACCTCGCCGGCGCTGCTCGCCGTGGCGGCGGTGGCGGCGCTGCTCTGGACCGTGCTGGCGGCGCGCGGGGGAGGGCGCTGGAGCCTGGGCGCGGCGGCGGCGCTCTGGCTGGGGCTGGGCGCGGCGGCCGGGGTGCAGCTGCGCCTGGACCGGGTGGCCAACGACTGGGAGCTGGTGCGGCTGCTGGTGGAGGAGCGGGCGGGGGTGGCGCTGGGCGAGGACCTGAACGCGCTGGTGGACCGCGGCGAGAAGGCGGTGGACGGGGCGGTGGCGGCGGCGAGGGCGCGGCCCTCCCGGGCGGCGCTCTTCCAGCAGCTCTCGGGGCTCCGCGGGGCGAACGAGGTGTCGGCGGTGGCGGTGTACGGGCCGGACGGCGCCCCCGTGGCGTGGGCGGGGGAGCACCGCGGGGCGGTGCCGGACTCGGTGCGGCGGGGGGTGCGGCCGTACTTCTTCTCGGCGGGCCCGCTCTTCGGCTACCTGTACTTTTCGCGCACCTTCGAGGACGGGCGCACCGCGGTGGCGGCGATCCTCCTGGACGCCAGCGTGTCCATCGGCGAGGGGACGCGGCCGTACACGGACGCGTTCACCGCCGCGCACGGGGTGACGCCGCGCTTCACCACGCCGGACCGGGCGGCGGGGGAGTCGGTGTGGGACTGGGCGAGCGACGGCGTCCCCATCCTCAGCGTGACCTTCGTGCGGCTGACGCAGGAGCGCTGGCGGGAGCGGATCGTGACGGCCGGGCGCTGGGGGGTGGCGGGGGCGTGGGGGGCGGCGTTCGCGCTGCTGGCGACGGCCTGGTACCGCCGCCGCCGCGGCTCTCCCGGCGTCCCGGTGGCCGCGGCGACGCTGGCGGCGCTCGCCGCGCCGCTGGGGGAGATGACCGGGCTGGAGGACCTGTTCTCGCCGCTGGGCTTCGTCCTCCCCCTGCCGGTGGACGTCACCCTGGGGCAGCTGATGGTGCTGCTCACCGGCGGCTCGGTGTGGATGCTCACCCACCCCCGGCCGCTGCGCAGCCCGGCGCGGCTGCACCCGGGGCTGCGTATGGCGGCGGCGGCGCTCCTGGTCCCGCTGGCGGTCCGGCTGGTGCAGGGGTCGGCGTCGCAGGGGATGCTCGCGGCCCACTCCGCCGGGGGGATCTCGCTGGTCATGGCGGCCACGCTGGCGGTGGCCGTCCCGCTCTTTCTGCTCTTCCCCGCGCCGTCGCCGGAGCCGGGGCGCGACCTCGCGGTGCGCTGGTGGGCGCCGGCGCTGCTGCTCGCCGTGGCGCTGGGGCTGGGGATCGTGCTCTGGTGGCGGCCGGGGCGCGAGGTGCCCGCGTGGGTGCCGGCGCTGTGGGCCATCCCCTTCGGATTGTTCGCCGCGGCGTTCGCGCGGGCCCGGCCGGGCAAGGGGAGCCTGGTGCCCTGGCTGGCCGCGGGGTGGCTGGGGGTGACGCTGGCCTGCTCCACGCTCTGGGTGGCCCACGTGCAGGCGCGGCTGGAGGGCGCCGACCGCGAGCTGGCGCGCCTGGGGACCACGCCGGACCCGTACCTGGACTTCCTGCTGCGCCAGTTCGCCGAGCGGGCGCTGCTGAGCGCGGCGGAGGGGCGCGTGGGGGTGGGGCTGCTGTACCAGAGCTGGGTGGGGGCGGGGCTGGCAAAGGAGGGGTACGAGGCGCGCGTCACCCTGTGGAGCGGCATGCGCCCCACGGCGGAGCTGCGCCTCACCGACGTGGAGCTCCCCGACTCGCTGGTGGCCCCGCTGCTGGCGCGCGCCGCCGTGGCCGACGAGCCCATGCTGGAGCGCTACAGCGAGCAGCCCGCGGTGCACTACCTGCTGCTGGTGCCGCTCCCCGGCGGCCGGACCGTCACGGTGGCCGTGCCGCCGCGCGCCCACCTGGGGCGCTCCGGGGCGCTCTCGCGCTTCATCGACCCGGGGCGCGAGCCCGAGGACGAGGGCGGCCCCACCTCGCTGTCGCTGGTGCCGGCCGCCGCGGCCGGCGAGCCTGCGGCGCAGTCCGGGCGGATGCAGTGGCTGCACACCCCGCAGGGATGGCGCAGCGAGACGGCGGTGAGGTTCCCCGCGGGCCCCATGCACGCCCACCTGCTGGTCCGCACCGCCTCGACCTTTCTGCTCGGGGTGCGCTCGGTGCTGGTGCTGGCGTTCGCGCTGGGGGTGATGGCGCTGCTCTGGACCGTGGCGCGCACCCTGTGCGGCGAGCCGATGGGGCTGGGCTCCACCGAGTGGCTGTGGGCGCGCACCTTCCGCGGCCGCCTGACGCTGGCGCTCTTCGCCTTCTTCGTCCTCCCCAGCGCGGTGTTCGGGGCCACGGCGTACCAGGCGCTCTCGCGGGAGGTGGTCCGGACCGCCGGCGCGCTGGCGGAGCGCGCGCTGGAGCAGGCCGCGGGCGAGCTGGGCGGGCGCACCCTCCCCACCCTGGCGGAGCACGTGCACGCCGACCTGCTCCTGTACCGCCGCGGGGTGCTCAGCGGGGCGTCGTCGCCCGAGGTGCTGGAGCTGGGGCTGTACAACACCTGGCTGCCTCCGCGCTTCTACATGCTCTTCAGCAGCGGCGAGGCCGTGCGCGACCTGGAGGAGCGCGAGCTGGCCGGGCGCGAGTACCTGCTGGCGTACCGGCGCGTGTCCCCCGCCGAGGTGCTCGCCGCGCCCACCCCGCTGGCCTCCGGCGAGATCGCCCGGCGGCAGCGCGAGCTGGGGACCGCCGTGCTGCTGGCCGTGCTGCTGGGCGCGGGGCTCTCGGTGGTGCTGTCGTTCTTCGTGGGGCGCGCCCTGTCGCGCCCGATCGAGGACCTGAGCCGCGCCGCCGCGGCGGTGGGCGCCGGCAACCTGGGGATCCGCCTGCGCGAGACCCGCGGCGACGAGTTCGGCGGGCTGTTCCGCTCCTTCAACCGCATGGTGCTGCGGCTGCGGCGCACACGGGCCGCGCTGGAGCGGGAGACCCGCCGCACCGAGGCGGTGGTCGCCGAGGCGGGCACCGGGGTGCTCGCCCTGGACACGGCCGGCAAGGTGGCGCTGATCAACGCCCGCGCCGAGGAGATCCTGGGGACCCCCGCCCAGACCGGGCGGCCGGTGCCGGAGGACGGGCCGCTGGCCGCGGCGGTGGCGCGCGCGCTGCGCGACTTCCGGCGCTCCGGCGAGGTGGAGCACGGCGAGGAGCTGGAGATCGAGGGGCGGACCATCCGCCTGCGGCTGCGGCGGCTGCGCGGCGAGACCGGGATCGCCGGGGCGGTGGTGGTGCTGGAGGACGTCACCACCGAGATGCGCACCGCCCGGGTGCTCGCCTGGGGCGAGATGGCCCGCCAGGTGGCGCACGAGATCAAGAACCCGCTCACCCCCATCAAGCTGTCGGTGCAGCACCTGCGGCGCGCCCACGCCGACGGCCGCCCCGACTTCGAGCAGATCCTGGAGCGCAACGTGGAGGCGATCCTTGCCGAGATCGACCGATTGGGGGAGATCGCCCGGGCGTTCGCGCGCTTCGGGGCGCCGGCGCAGGCGGCGGGCGACCTGGAGGCGGTGAGCCTGGAGCGGGTGGCCGAGGAGACGCTGGCGCTGTACCGCGGCTCGCACGACGGCATCGGCTACCGGGTGGAGGTGGCGCCGGAGACGCCGCGGGCCCATGCGCGGGTGGGCGAGCTCAAGGAGGTGATCGTCAACCTGCTGGAGAACGCCCGGGCGGCGCTGCCAGACGGGGGGGACATCCGCATCACGGCGGGGCCGGCGGGCGGGGGCGCCTGGGTGATGCTCAACGTGGAGGACACGGGCGAGGGGATCCCGGCGGAGCTGCTGCCGCGCGTGTTCGAGCCGCAGTTCTCCACGCGGAGCAGCGGGACGGGGCTGGGGCTGGCGATCGTGCGGCGACTTGTCGAGTCGTGGGGAGGCGAGGTGACGGTGGACTCGGAGCCGGGGCAGGGGACCACGGTGCACCTGCGGATGCGGGCGGTGGAGGAGTAAGGTTTTTTACGGCTTTGAACGGCGGGTTCGGGCGTGCCCCTCGCTGGCGCTCGGGTCGGGCTGCGGCTCCGTTACGCACGGTACAACTGTGCGTAACGGAGGCGAACCCCAACGGTACTGCTGTTGGGTTTCGCCGCTTCGCGCTCGCATCCCTCACGCGGGGTTTCGGTGGCGTCCGCAGGGGGGGCGGCGGCCCTCCGTGAGCGGCGCGGAATCCGGGTGCTACGACGGCAGGGGCCCGCGACGGTGTCGCGGGCCCCTGCCGTTTTGGTGCTCCCGCCGCGGGGCGGCGGGGTGGGGTTGGTCTACTGGGCTCGCAGCACGACCGCGGGGTCGGTGCGGGCGGCGCGGTTGGCCGGGAGGTAGCTGGCCAGGAGCGCCGCGGCGGCGAGCACGAGCGGCACCGCAAGGAAGGTGATCGGGTCCACCGCGGTGATGCCGAAGAGCAGCGAGCGGAGCAGCCGGGTGAGGGCGAACGCGCCCACCAGGCCCACCACCAGCCCCGCCGCGGTAAGCACCATCCCCTGCCGCACGATGAGGCCGGTGATCGCGCCGCGGTGCGCGCCGAGCGCCATGCGCACCCCGATCTCGCCGCGCCGCTGCGCCACGCCGTACGAGATCACCCCGTACAGGCCGATCGCGGCCAGGAGAAGGGCCATGCCGGCGAAGCCGCCCAGCAGGTAGCTGCTCATCCGCGGGCGCGCCGTGGCCTCGGCGACCACCGACTCCATGCTGCGCACGCCCGCCACCGGGAGGTCGGGATCGATCCGGTGCACCTGGTCCTGCGCGGCGCGGGCGATCGCCATGGGGTCGCCGCTGGTGCGGATCACCAGGTTCACCGTGGGGCCCGGCCACTGCGTGAAGGTGCGGTAGAGCGCCTGGGCCGGCTCGTCCGTGATGCTGGTCTCGCGGACGTCGGCCACCACGCCGATGATCTCCCCCTCGATCAGGTCGGGCCACGGGTAGGCGAAGCGCTTGCCCACCGGGTCCTCGTTGGGGAACTGCTCCCGCGCCAGGGCCTCGTTGATCACGAAGGTGGCGCCCGAGCCGGCGTTGTCGCGCTCGTCGAACGCGCGGCCGCGGATCAGCCGGACCCCCTGGGCCGCGAAGTAGTCGCCGCCCACCACCCGGATGTCCACCGAGGGCTCCTGGCCCGGCTCCGGCTTGGGACGGTCCGGCCGGTACGCCGTGTGCCCCGTCTTCCCCTCGGTGAGCGGCAGGTGCGAGACCGTGCCCACCGACTGCACCCCGGGAAGCCCCTCCATCCCCGAGAGCAGCTGCGCCAGGAAGTTGATCGCCCCGCCCTTGCCGTCGAACAGCTCGTCGCGGATCTCCAGCCGCATGGTGAGGACGCCCTCCGGGCGGAGCCCCGTCTCCACCGCCTGCAGCTTCTGGAAGGAGCGCAGCAGCAGGCCCGCGCTCACCAGGAGCATCAGCGCCAGCGCCACCTCCGAGATCACCAGCACGCTTCGCAGGCGCATGGGGGCCTTGCCGCTGGTGTTGCTGCGGCCGCCCGCGTCGCGCAGCGCGCTCTGCAGGTCCGCGCGGCTGGACACCAGCGCCGGCGCGAGCCCGAACAGGATCCCGGTCAGCAGGGTGACGCCGAGCGCCACCGCCACCACCCGCCCGTCGATGGACACCACGTCCATGCGCGGGATCTGCACGCTCTCCGGGAGCGAGCGCACCAGGGCGCGCGTCCCCACCGCGGCCGCTGCCACCCCGATGAGGCCGCCCACCAGCGAGAGCACCAGGCTCTCGGTGAGGAGCTGGCGGACGAGCCGTCCGCGCGTGGCCCCCAGGGAGAGCCGCACCGCGATCTCCTGGCGGCGGGCGCTGGCGCGGCCCAGCAGCAGGTTCGCCACGTTGGTGCACGCGATCAGGAGGAGCACGGCCACGGCGGCGAGCAGCACCAGCAGGGCCGGACGGACCTCGCCCACGACCTGCTCCCGCATGGTGATCATGTCGATCCCCATGTCGGTGTTGAAGCCCGGGTAGGCCTGCTGCAGGCGGCGCGTGATGACGTTCATCTCCTGCTGCGCCGTCTCGAAGGTGACGCCGGGCTTGAGCCGCGCCACGCCGGTGATGAAGCGGCCCATGGTGGTGCGGTTGCCGCGGACGATCCCCACCGGGATCCACAGGTCGGGCTTCTGGTCCATCACCCGCACGTCGGGGCCCATCACCCCCACCACCTCGAACGGGTCGCCCGCCACCTGGATCGTCTTCCCCAGGATGGCCGGGTCGCCGCCGTAGCGGTTCTGCCAGAGCGCGTGGCTGATGACCGTCACCTTGCCGAAGTTCAGGTTCTCGCTCCCCGGCTGGTCCTCGTCCGGGCGGAACCCGCGGCCGAGCACGGGCTGCACCCCCAGGGTGGGGAAGAAGTCCGCGCTGGTCATCTGCACCTGCACCTGCTGCGGCTCCCCGTCCCCCGTGAGGTTCAGCGGCCTCTGGACGAAGTAGGCCATGGACGAGAAGGAGCGCGCCTGCGCCTCCCAGTCGAAGAAGTTGGCCGGCGACACCGTGCCTCCGCCGCGCGGAGGCTCCTCGGCGTCCGCGGCCCGCTCGCGGAGCACCACCAGCCGCTCGGCGTCGACCATGCCCAGCGGCCGCAGCAGCACCGTGTCCACCACGGTGTAGATCGCCGTGGTCGCGCCGATCCCCAGCGCCAGCGTGAGCACCGCCACGATCGTGAACCCGGGCGAGCGGAACAGGGCCCGCAGCCCGTACCGGACGTCCTGCCTCAGGTCGCTCCACCACCCCGTGCGGGCCTCGCTCCGCACCCGGCGGCGTCCGATCTCCTCCAGCTCCTCCTGGGCTTCACTCACGTTTCCAAACTCCCGCAGCGCTTCGGCGCGCGCCGCATCAGGGTTCATTCCGCGCGCGGACAGGTCCCGCACGCGCTCTTCCAGGTGAAACTCGATCTCGTCCCTGACCTCGCCGGCCACCCGCCCCTCGGAGGAGGGGAGCCGGAACACCGGGCGGACCCCGGGAATGCGAGCCATGATCTCCCCTTCAGGTCGTCTGCAGGACCTTGGAGACTGCGGCCGCGTAGCGCGCCCAGGTCCGCGTCTGCGCGGCGAGCTGCTTGCGGCCTTCGGCGGTGAGCTGGTAGTACCTGGCCTTGCGGTTGTTCTCGGTCAGCCCCCACTCGCACTCCACCCACCCGCGCTCGTCCATCCGGTGCAGCGAGACGTAGAGCGCGCGGTCCTCCACCTGCAGCTCGGCGTCGGTGGCGTCCCGGATCCAGCGGGCGATCTCGTACCCGTGACGCGGCTTCCAGGAAAGGGTCTTCAGCACCAGCACGTCGAGCGTTCCCTGCAGCAGCTGCAGATCGTCGCCGGCCATCGTCTCTCCTCGGAAGCGTTCCCCGGAAATGTGACGGCGAACAGTTTACGACAGGGCATCCCGAAACACAAGGATCTCGTCCGGCGTCCGCCGGAGGGGCGGGCGGGCCGGCGTCCATCGCGAGTGGTGGCGCGGATTTGGGTCGCTTTACCCATGACGCCGCGGCCGGGCGCGCGCATGATGGGAGCCGCGCCGCCCGCCGGGCGGCCTCCCCGACCCCAGCCAGGAGAGACCATGCCGCCGCGCCGCCTGCACACCCGCCTCACCGCCGCCTACGGGGTGGAGCATCCCTTCGCCGCGGCCGGGATGGCCTTCGTCGGCACGCCCCCGGACCTGGCGATCGCCGTGTGCCGCGCGGGCGGGGTCGGGTCCCTCGGGATCGGGCCGCTCCCGGCCGAGGCGGCGCGCGCGCTGATCCGCGCCGTGCGCGCCGGCACCGACGGCGTGCTCAACGTGAACCTGATCACCCCGCTGGCCACCGCCGAGCACGTGCAGGTGTGCGTGGAGGAGGGGGTGCCCATCGTCTCCTTCCACTGGGGGCACCCGCCGCGCGCCTGGATAGACACGCTGCACGCGGCCGGCGCAAGGGTGTGGGAGCAGGTGGGCTCGGTGGACGCGGCGCGCGAGGCGGTGGAGGACGGCGTGGACGCGGTGATCGCGCAGGGGAGCGAAGCGGGCGGCCACAACCGCGCCAGTCTCCCCACCCTGGCGCTGGTGCCCGCCATGGTGGACGCCGTGGCCCCGGCGATGGTGCTGGCTGCGGGCGGGATCTCCGACGGCCGCCAGCTCGCCGCCGCGCTCGCGCTGGGCGCCGACGGCGTGTGGGTGGGGACCCGGCTGGTGGCGAGCGAGGAGGCGTTCGCCCACCCGGTCTACAAGCAGCGCCTGGTGGAGGCGGAGGGGGCGGCGACGCGCCTCACCCCCATCTTCGGCCCGGAGATGCCGGCCTTCAACCCCATGCGGGTGCTGGAGAACCGGGTGGTCCGCGAGTTCACCGGCCGCGAGGACGAGGTCCCCGGCGACACCAGCAACGAGCCGACCATCGGCACCACGGCCTTCATGGGCCAGCTGGTGACGCTGCGCCGCTTCACCAACTGGGTGCCCGTGCCCACCACCACGGGCGACCTGGAGGAGATGCCGCTGCTCGCCGGCCAGGGCGTCGGCCAGGTGCGCGACATCCGCCCCGCCGGCGACATCGTCCGCGAGATGGTGGAGGACGCGGCCGCGATCCTGTTCCGCCTGGGCGTGCCCGGCAGGGCGGAGCGCCTGTCGGTGGTGGACGCGGAGAGCGCCGACGTGCCGCCGCCGCTCGCGTGAGGGATTCCGGCCCGAAGGGGCGAGACCGCGCGGCAGTTTGCGCGGGCTCGACTCCGTTGGCGAGCGTCGTTTGCTCGCCTACGGAGCCGAAGCCCGACCCCGGCGCCAGCCGGGGGCACGCCCGAATCCGCAGTTCACTCCGTTGAAGCAGTTGCCGTTCAGTCGGCGCGCAGGATCAGCTCCGGCCCGTCGTTGCGCGGCGAGTTGACCCGGGTGGAAACGGGATGGGCACGCAGCTCGCCCTCCCACGGCCGCATCAGCGCCTGGAGGTCGGCGGGGGCGGCACCGGGATCCAGCCAGGCGTCGCGCTCCCCGCCCTCCAGGATCACCGGCATCCGGTCGTGGATGGGGCTCATCACCGGGCACGGCGTGGTGGTGAGGATGCAGAACGAGTGGACCGGCTCGGCGTCGCTCGGCGCCCACACCTCCCACAGCCCGGCGAAGGTGAGCGGCTCGCCGTCGGCGCGGTGGATCCAGTGCGGCACCTTGCCGTCCGGGGTCTTCTGCCACTCGTAGAAGCCGGAGGCGGGGACCAGGCAGCGCCGCGAGCGGAACGCGGTGCGGAAGTACGGCTTCGCCGCGGCGTCCTCGGAGCGGGCGTTGATGGGCTCGGGGGCCTTGTCCTTCGCCCAGCCCGGGCGCAGCCCCCAGCGGTACAGCGACAGGGCGAGCCCGCCGTCCTCGCGGACCAGGACCGGGGCGTGCTGCGTGGGGGCGATGTTGTACCGCGGCTCGGTCGCGGGGGCCCGCAGCGCCGCGCCGAAGCGCCGGGCAAGGGTCTCCGCGCCTTCGGTCTCGCCGTAGCGTCCGCACATGTGCCAGCCTCCGGGTGCCTGTTTCGCGCCGCCTGGACGGCAGAATAGAGCGAGGCCCCGCGCGGGGCAACGAGAAACGGGAGCCCCGCGGCGGGGCTCCCGTTCCTGCTGCCGGGTTCCCGTCGCGCCGCGGCGGCCTACTCCCCCTCCGCGGGCTCGCTCCGCAGGGTGGTCACCCAGCCGGGCACGACGAGGCCGGCGTCGCGGTAGGCCCGGTCGATCCGCTCCAGGAACGCGCTCACCAGCGCCTTGCGCGTGCCCGGGAGGAGTCCCTCCGTGAGCAGGGTGAGCGCCGCGGCGGCGGTGTCCGCGTCCAGCGCCGCCCAGTCGCCCTGCTGCGCGAGGTGGCGCAGGTACCAGGTGAGCAGCTTGCGCTCGGTGGACGCATGCACGCGCGAGCCGCTGAGCACCTTGCGGAGCCCGGTGGGGCTCATCCCGGTCTCGCGGGCGGCCTGGCGCAGCGAGGTCTTCTCGACCCACCGCTCCATGGCCTGGCGGAGGAGGGCAAGGGGCACGCCCCTGCTACGGCCGGCCATGGGGGCCTCCGTCGCAGGGGTGCCGGGGAGCACGTTGTGCTCTACGTAAACTATCGGCGAGGTTACACGCACGAGTATAGAGGCCCGCCGCCACGACCACAAGTGGAGTCG
Source organism: Longimicrobiaceae bacterium (assembly GCA_036389055.1). Taxonomy (GTDB): domain Bacteria; phylum Gemmatimonadota; class Gemmatimonadetes; order Longimicrobiales; family Longimicrobiaceae; genus JAFAYN01. Next base: position 24,393 of record DASVQR010000188.1, read on the forward strand.
CCAACTGGCCGTTTCCGGAAGGGCCACGGGTCGCGCCGGGCGCCGGCGGTGCCGCGGGGGCAGCGCTTTGGGGCGCATCACTTTGCCGCGTGGTCGGGACGGTCATGCCACGGCACTGCCGGATCTCGGGTCGCGTGCAGGGTGGCGGTGTCGCACCCCCGTTCCGAAGCTAATCCGAACAAAAACCGAAATCAAGCTGGGGCAGGCGCCGAAGCCGTGCCCCGCGTCCGTCGCGCAGTCGGCTCCAGCCGCTCCGCGAGTCGGCCGATACTTCCTCCACGCGCGGGGTGCCTACCCGCCGATCCAGTCCCGTCACGGCCGGTGACCCGTCGCTTCGCCGGGTGCCCGCTCTCCCCAGACCCTCGTTATCCCCCGTGCTCGCACGCGCCCTTTCCGGTGCCGTCCTCGGCGTGGACGCCTATCCCGTGATCGTGGAGGCGGACGTCGCCAGCGGGCTGCCGTCGTTCTCCACCGTCGGCCTGCCGCAGGGGGCCGTCAAGGAGGGGCGGGAGCGCGTGATCTCCGCCGTCCAGAACAGCGGCTACCTGGTCCCGCCCAAGCGCATCACCATCAACCTGGCGCCTTCGGACGTTCCCAAGAGCGGGAGCGCCTTCGACCTGCCGATCGCACTGAGCATCCTGGCGAGCACCGGGCAGATGCACTCCGTGGAGCGGCTGGAGCGGTTCGGCCTGGTGGGCGAGCTGAGCCTGGATGGGGCGCTGCGCCCGGTGCGCGGGGCCCTGCCCATCGCGCTCCAGGCACGAGAGTGCGGGCTGACGGGGATCGTGGTGCCGGAGGCGAACGTGGCGGAGGCCGCCGTGGTGGACGGCCTGGAGGTGCGCGGCGCGGCGACGCTGGAGCAGGTGGTGCGCTTCATGGAGGGCGCGGCCGACCTCCCCGTGGCTA
>DASVQR010000189.1:0-36583 GCA_036389055.1 Longimicrobiaceae bacterium
GGCGGCCCCGGGCGAGAGCTTCGCCCGGGGCCGCCGCGCGTTGCCACCGCTGCCGTCGGTTGCCGGGCTTTACAGCCGCGCCGGGAGCGCGTACGCTATCCGCGGGTCCCTGCCCCGCCCCGCTCGCTTGCCTTCCCGACGCCTCACGGAGACTCCGCATGCGCAACCTCCCTGCGCGCCGTCCGTCCGCACTGGTCCGCTTGTTCGCCTGCGTCGCGCTGGCGCTGCTCGCCGGGTGCGCAACCGCTTCCAAGCGCTACGAGCAGGGGGTGGAGCTGGAGCAGCGCGGGCGGGCCGTGGACGCGGCGCGGCGCTACGTGGAGGCGCTGCGCAAGGAGCCGGGGCTGGCAGACGCGCGGCAGCGGCTCGGCGAGACCGGGGGGCGGGCGGTGGACGACCTGCTCCGCGAGGCGGTCGCGCTGGACGCGGCGGGGAGCCACGACGAGGCGGCCGAGGCGCTGCTGCGGCTGGACGCGCTGCGGCGCGACGCGGCCGGGGTGGGCGTGCAGCTGGCCGCGCCGGGCGACTACGCGGCGCGGCGCCGCTTCGTCTTCGACCGGGCCATCGAGGCGGCGGTGGCGGGGGCGGCGGCGCCGGGCACGCGCGGCTGGAGCGACGCGCTGCGGAGGCTGGAGCGGGCGGGGAGCGGGCTGGAGCCGTCGGCCGAGCAGCGCGAGCGGCTGGAGCGGGGACGGGCCGGCGTGTACCTGGCCTGGGGCGAGTCGGAGGCGTCGCGCGGGCGCTTCCGCGAGGCGTACGACGTGGCGGAGCGGGGCCTCCGCGCGCTGGGCCGCTCCGGCCCCGAGGCCGGGCGCCTCGCCGACTTCCAGGCGGACGTGCTGCGCCGCGGCACGGTGCGCGTCGCCGTCCTGCCGCTCGCGGCGGAGGACGAGCGCCGCCGCCGGCTGGACGAGGAGCTGCTCCCCGAGACCGGGGACGTGCTGGCGGAGCGCTTCTGGCCGGACGCGCCGCCGTTCGTGGAGGTGGTGGACCCGCAGCGGGTCGCGCGCGAGGCGCGGCGCGAGGGATTCTCGCGGCGGGCCGCCACGGCACGCGAGGCGGCGCGGCTGGCGCGGGCCCTGGGCGCGGACTTCGCCGTGGTCGCCGAGGTGGACAGCGTCCGCGTGGACGAGCGCGACGTGCGCGAGACGCGCCGCCGTGTCCGCACCCGCGAGGGCGCGGACACGGCGTACACGCTGCGCGAGGGGAGGCGCGAGGCGTGGGCGCGCGTGGCGCTCACCCTGGTGGACGCGGAGGACGCGCGCGTGCTCGACCGTGCGACCGCGACCGCCAGCCGCTCCGACCGCTTCCGCCGCGGCGTGTACCCCGGCGACTGGCGCACCCTCGACCTCCCGCGCGACGACCGCAGCCTGTTCGCCGCCAACGGCGAGACCCGCGACCGCCGCGAGCTGGCGCTGGACCTCGCCGGCGGCCTGGCGGAGCGGACCGCGCGCGAGGTGTTCGACACGGTGCTGCGGCAGGTGCCGTAGAACCGCCGCCCGTCAGGGCGCAGACACGCGCCCAGCCCCTTGGACCGCGCGGCGAGAAGCCGCCTGACCTCGCATTTGCGGCGTCGATCGGCCCATGCTCACCCCGCTGCCGCTCCTGGACTGGCTTGGGCCGGATCTCCTCGTGGCCGCGGGGGCAGCCGCCCTGCTCCCCTTGCTTGGCCAAAAAAAACCTAGGTATGCGAGCCGTTTGGTACAGATGCGGTACGGATTTCGCCCTTTGGCCTGAATGTACCGCACCATCTTGAGGCACCCTCGACCTTCATTGGCCGGGGGTGTTCGTGTGTACGGTCCCGGATCCGAGCTCCGCGTCCGTAGGAGCCGCTCGACAGTTTGCCAGGCCGAGCAACCCCGCTTGCGACGTGTTCCGGGAAGGGTCTACAGGGCTCTTCGCGATATTGGGTGACTTGGGCCTTTACACGGCAGGACGGACCAGCTACGGTACAGGACAAAGAAAACCGCAAAAGGAGCCGCTGCGATGGCGATGCTACAGCTTCAGCTCAGCGACGAGATGGTGCGCGAAATCGACCGTCTCGCCGACGAGGCGGGACAGGGGCGCGAGGAGTTCATCACCGATGCGCTCCGCCGCCGGATCGAGGACGCACGCGGGATCTATCGTGCCCGCATGAGCACCCGCTCGTTCGAGATGGTTCGCGAGCGGCTCCGGCCGTATGCCGAGGCGGCGGGATTCACCCGGGAGGAGGACATCCTGGACGATCCTTCATGAGGGTTTTCCCGGACACCAACATCCTGATCAGCGCGTTCCTCAGCCACGGCACCTGCTACCGTCTCGTCCAGCACCTCATCGGCCGCCCCTCGCACGAACTCCTGATCGGAGAAGTAGTCCTTGCGGAGGCAAGGCACAAGCTCCGCCGCAAGATCAAGGCGCCGGAGGAGGCAATCGACCTCTTCACGGAAATGCTTCTCTCCGGCGGGGTTGCATCGCCGCCTCCAGACCGCCTGCCTCTCATCGCGGTAAGGGATCCCGACGACGCGTGGGTGCTCGCCTCGGCCCTGCACGTGGGCGCCGACGTGCTGGTGACCGGTGATCGGGACCTTCTCGACGTTGCAGACGCGGTCGATGAATTGCTCATCACCACACCGCGGATGCTCTGGGACCAGCTGCAATCGGAAGCAACATCCTAAGTTGAAGCGAAGAACGAGGGGGCACTGGCGCGCTGCCGGTGCCCCCTCCTGTATTCCCACCCGACCAGCCGTCCGCAGGTCACACCAGCTTCATCGCCGCCGGCTTCTCGCCCGAGTAGTCGTAGAAGCCCTTCCCCGTCTTCCGCCCGAAGTAGCCGAGCGAGATCATCCGCTTGAGCAGCGGCGGCGAGGCGTAGCGCTTCTCCTTGTACTCCTTGAACATGATGTCGCCGATCTTGTCCAGCGTGTCCAGCCCCACGAAGTCGCTGAGCACGAACGGCCCCATGGGGTAGCCGGTTCCCAGCTGCATCCCCTTGTCGATGTCCTCGATGGTGGCGACGCCCTGCTCCAGCGCGCGGATCGCGTCCATCATGTAGGGCACCAGCAGCAGGTTCACCACGAAGCCCGAGTTGTCCTTGCAGACGATGGGCTCCTTGCCCAGGGACCGGGCGAACTCGAAGGCCGTGTCGAACACCGCCGGGTCCGTGGCGATGGTCTTCACCACCTCCACCAGCTTCATCACCGGCACCGGGTTGAAGAAGTGCAGCCCCACCATGCGCTCCGGCCGCTTGGTGGCCGCCGCCATGTCCGCGATGGTGAGCGACGACGTGTTGGAGGCGAAGATGGTGTGCGGCCCGCACACCCCGTCCAGCGTCCGCCACATCTCGTTCTTGAGGTCCAGGTTCTCCACCACGGCCTCGATGATGATGTCGCAGTCCCGCAGCTCCTCCAGGCTGGTGGTGCCGCGCAGGCGCCCCAGCACGGCGTCGCGGTCTTCGGCGGCCATCTTGCCCTTCTCCACCGCCTTGCCCAGCTGCTTGCCGATGCCGCCGATGCCGCGCTGGCACAGCTCGTCCGAGACCTCGCGCACGAGCGTGTCGTAGCCCGCCTGCGCGCACACCTGCGCGATCCCGCTCCCCATCAGCCCGCACCCGAGCACGCCTACCCGCTTGATCTCCATCGAAGCGTCTCCTCAGCCGTGGTTTCAAAGAATTGAACTACGCGTCTTGGGCGTGCCCCCGGCTGACGCCGGGGTCGGGCTTCGGCTCCGTAAGGCGGCAAACAACGCCGCCTAACGGAGTCGAGCCCCCAACGATACTGCTGTTGGGGTCTCGCCCCTCCGGGCCGAAATCCCTCACGCAACCGCCTGCCCTGCGACATCCTGCCGTTCTCCCCTCCCCCTTGCGGGGAGGGCCCGGGGGAGGGGGTCCGCCGTCGCAGTTGCAGGCTGTCCCCTGTAACCTGTCCCCTGTTCCCTGCCGTTCAGATTCCCAGCTGCTTCCGCCAGTCCTGCTTCTTCGCCGGCAGGCGGAGCTCGCCGTGCTCCAGCCGGTCCAGGAACGCCTCCAGCTTCTCCTGCGTGGAGCGGGAGACCGCGCCGAAGATGCCGCGCATCCCCAGGTACGCGGCGCCCAGCACCGGGAGCGCGGCCAGCGCCAGGGGGTCCACGATGGGGGTGGCGAGCACCGCTGCGACGATCCCCGTCGCCGCGCCGCCGCCGCCCACCGCGGCGCCGGCGAACAGCCCCGCGCGGGTGCCGCCGATGTCGGTGGACACCTCCACGAAGCAGGTGTCCTCGTCGATCACCGACACGGCCACGTCCAGCGGCGTCACGTCCAGCACCGCGTGCTGCTCCTGCATCTTGCGGTAGGCGCGTCCCATCGCGGCGCCCACCCCCGTCGCGGCCACGTACCGGGTGCGGTCGGGGAAGCGCCGCTGCACCACCATGTACTCCACCGTCGTCAGGTACTGCTCCACCAGCAGCCCCACCGCCGCCGCGGGGCGGCGTACGGTGCGGGCGGCCAGCACCGTCCGCGGGCCCATCACCCGGGCCAGCACCCCGCGCTCCTGCGGGGCCCGGCCGCGCACGTCGGCGATGGCGCGGCGCACCGCGGCCGGCTCCAGCCCCAGCTCCCTGCCGATCCGCAGCACCTCCGCCTCCGGGATCCCGTCGTCCGGCTCGTCGGGGCCGCCCGCGGCGGACTGGATCTCCACGGCGCGGCGGATGATGGCCTCCAGCTCCTGGCTGGAGACCCGCCGGGCCGGGAGGTTGCCGCCGGGGGGTGGGGTGCCTTGGCTCATCGGTCTTCAGGAACGGAAAAGGGCCGCCGCGCCCGGGAGAGCGCGGCGGCCCGAAAAGCTATGCCGGGAACGCCTCCACCACCACCGCGATCCCCTGCCCCCCGCCGATGCAGGCCGTGCCCAGCCCGAAGCGCTTGCCCTGGCGCCGCAGCTCGTGCAGAAGGTGCACCGTGATGCGGGCCCCGGAGGCGCCCAGCGGGTGCGACACCGCGATGGCGCCGCCCGACACGTTGGTGCGCTCGCGGTCCAGCCCCAGCTCCTTCTCCACCGCGCAGTACTGCGAGCCGAAGGCCTCGTTGACCTCCACCAGGTCCATCTGCCCCACGTCCATCCCCGCCTTCTGCAGCGCCACGCGCGAGGCCGGCACCGGGCCGATCCCCATGTGCTTGGGCTCCACGCCCGCGATCCCCCAGCTCACCAGCCGGCCCAGCGGCTTCACGCCGTTGCGGTCCGCCCAGGCCGCGCTGGCGATCATCACCGCCGCCGCCCCGTCGCCGATGCCCGAGGCGTTGCCGGCCGTCACCGTGCCGCCCTCCTTGAAGTACGGCTTCAGCTTGCCCAGGCTCTCCAGGGTGGTGTCCGGGCGCATGTGCTCGTCGCAGGAGAACAGCGTCTCGCCCTTGCGGCTCTTGAGCGTGATGGGGACCATCTCCGCGTCGAAGCGGTTCTGCTCGCACGCCGCCTTGGCGCGCTGCTGCGAGCTGTACGCCAGCTGGTCCACCTCCTCGCGGGTGATCCCGTAGTGGTCGGCCAGGTTCTCGGCCGTCACCGCCATGGAGCAGCCCGCGAAGGTGTCGTTCAGCGACTCCCAGAGCAGGTCCTCGTAGAACTTGCCGGCGGGGCCCAGGCGCTGGTCGCCCCAGCGGGCGCCGCGGATCACGTGCGGGGCCTGGCTCATGGACTCGGCGCCGCCGCAGAGCGCGACCTCGGCCTCGCCCAGCATGATCTCCATCGCCCCGGTGACGATGGCCTGGAAGCCCGAGCCGCACAGCCGGTTGATGGTGATGGCCGGGGTGTCGATGGGGAGGCCCGAGCGCAGGCCGATGTGCCGGGCCAGGTAGATGGCGTCGGCGGAGGTCTGCAGCGCGTTGCCGAAGACGACGTGGTTCACCTCCTCGGCGGGGACGCCGGAGCGCTCCAGCGCCCCCTTGGCGGCGAACACGCCCAGGTCGGTGGCGCTGAAGTCCTTGAGCGAGCCCCCGAAGGTGCCCATGCCGGTGCGCGCGGCGGAGAGGAAGACGACGTCGATGTCCTTGCCCTGGGTGCCCATGCGGGATCTTCTCCCTTGAGTGCGAGTACAAGTGAAAGGTTTCACAATATGTCCGGCGCGCGAGCGGCTCGTCAAGCAGCGGTCCGGCGGCGGGAGTGGACGGCGCGAGGGGGGTGGAACGATCCGCCCGGCGCGCTTATCTTTCGACACCGCCGTATCATCCGGCGCGGCACCGGCCCGTGGAGGGGCCGGTGTTTTTTGATTCCGCCGATCCGCGCTCAACCGGCCGGCCGCCCCGGCCGATCCTTGAATGGCAGTCGCCCGCGCCCGCGGGTCCGCCTCCGCAACTCCGCAGTACAGCGTCATCATGATCGAAGACTCAGTCGCCTCCTCCCCGCTCCCGTCCCACTCCTCGGACGACAGCTCGCCGCGCTCCTCCTGGCTCCTGGAGCGCCTCCGCCAGCACCGCGTCCTGCTCTGGCGGCTGGGGCTGGCCGCGCTCGCGGCGCTGGTGGTGGGGGTGGCCACCTGGCACCTCACCTCCACGCCGGAGCCCGGCGAGGAGCTCGCCTACTCCGAGCTGCTGCGCCGCATGTCGGCCGGGGAGGTGGCGGAGATCACGGTGGTGCCGGGCCGCGAGATCCACGGCGAGTGGTCGGCGCGGCACCCGGCGTCCGGGCTGGCCTCGCCGGAGGGCGGCGCGGACTTCGCCGTGGCCTACCCGCTCGCCTCCATCGAGGGGCTGGCGGAGCGCGCCGAGGCGGCCGGGGTGGAGGTCACGCTCCAGGCCCCCTCCCGCAAGAACCCCGCCCGGGACGTGCTCGCCATCATCCTCCAGGTGGGGATCCTGGGCGCCATCGGCTACTTCCTGTTCCAGCACCACCGCGGCCACCACGGCTCCGAGCTGGGCGAGGCCGCCAAGTCGTCCACCACCTTCGACGACGTGGCCGGCACCCAGGGCGCCGCCGAGGAGCTCAGGGAGCTCGTGGAGTTCCTGAAGCGCCCCGCGGCCTTCGCGGCGCTGGGCGCCCGCATCCCCAAGGGCGCGCTGCTGGTGGGCCCCCCGGGCACCGGCAAGACGCTGCTGGCCCGCGCCGTGGCCGGCGAGGCCGGGGTGCCCTTCTTCTCCATCTCCGGCTCGGAGGTGACGGGCTTCATCGTGGGGCTGGGCGCGCACCGGCTGCGCTCGCTCTTCAAGAAGGCCCGCAAGAACGGCGGCGTCATCTTCATCGACGAGATCGACGCGCTGGGCGGCAAGCGCGGCCGCAACCAGTCGCACAACGAGGACGACCGCACCCTGAACCAGCTCCTGGTGGAGATGGACGGCTTCACGCCGTCGGACGGGGTGGTGGTGATCGCGGCGACCAACCGCGCCGAGGACCTGGACCCGGCGCTGCGCCGCCCCGGCCGCTTCGACCGCACCATCGCCGTGGGCCTCCCCACCAGCGAGGGGCGCGAGGCGATCCTGCGCTTGCACGCCACCCGCCGCGGCATCCCGCTGCACCCCGAGGTGGAGCTGGGCCGGCTGGCCCGCCTTTCCCCCGGCTCCAGCGGCGCGGAGCTGGCCAACCTGCTCAACGAGGCGGCGATCCTCGCCGCCCGCGAGCGCGAGCCGCAGGTGCTCTGGCGGCACCTGGAGGCGGCCCGCGACCGCTTCCTGCTGGGCAAGGAGCGGGTGGGCTTCACCGCGCTCCAGGCGGAGTGGAACACCGTGGCGTACCACGAGGCCGGCCACGCCCTGGCCGGCGTGGTGTGCTGCCCCGAGGACGGGCTGCACAAGGTGACCATCCAGCCGCGCGGCCAGGCCATGGGCGTGGCCTTCTTCTCCCCGGACGCCGACCGCCACCTGTACCGCCGGCGCTACCTGGAGGGGCAGATCGTCAAGGGGCTCGCCGGGCGCGCCGCCGAGGAGATCGTCTTCGGCGCGGACGCCGTCACCAACGGCGCGCAGCACGACCTGGTGCAGGCCAACGGCATCGCCCGCAAGATGGTGTACCAGCTGGGCATGGGCGAGGAGACGGGGCTCCTCATCCACGACGGCCAGCCCGGCTCCCTCAGCGGCGAGGCGCAGGCCCGCATGGACCGCGAGGTCAAGGGCCTGCTGGAGGCCGGCTACCGCGACGCGCTGGAGGTGCTGCGCGCCAACCGTCCCGCGCTTGAGGCGCTCGCCCAGGCGCTGCTGGAGCGCGAGACGCTGGACGGCCCCGACGCGGTGCGCGTCATGGAGGAGGCGGGGCTCGCCCGCTCCTGGCGCCCCGGCAACCCCGCCGACGGTGAGCGCCGCGCCGGCGGGCAGCTGGTGGCCGTGCCGGTGGGGGCGTAGCCCCGCGCAGGTCTGGTTCGACCGGGGGGCCGGGAGCGTCGCGCTCCCGGCCCCCGTCCGTTCCCGCGCGGGCCTGTGCTCCCCCGGCCCCGCCTCCCTCCCCTCCCCCGGAGACCCCATGCGCGCCAGCAACATCCCGGCCTACGAGGCCGGCTTCCGCACCACGCCCAGGGACGATGCCGGCAAGTCGTTCAGGCTGAGCCCGTTCACGGTCGAGATCCCCGGCACCCCGGATGCATTCCAGGCGGTGAGCTGCACGCCCGCCGACGGCGACGACAGCTTCTACTACCGGGAGGAGTTCCCCAAGAAGCGCATCGTGCTCCACTACACGGCCGGGTACCTCCGGGGCGACATCGCCGCGCTGACCCGCAGGGACAACCACGTCTCCGTCCCCTTCGTGGTGGCGCGCGACGGCACCGTCTACAACCTGTGGTCGTCCAGGTACTGGTCGTACCACCTGGGCAAGGGAGCCGCGGGCGGCAACACCGAGATGAGCCGGAGCAGCATCGGCATCGAGCTGTCCAACCTGGGGTACCTGGTCCCCAGGGGCGACACCCTGGTCACCTACGGCGGCAGCCCGTACTGCGCGCTCGCCGAGGAAGACCAGTACGTGAAGCTGGCCGAGCCCTTCCGGGGCTACTCGTACTACGCCACGCACACCGACGCGCAGTACCGCAGCCTGGTGTGCCTGCTCCGGTATCTCACCCGCACGTACGACATCCCGGCGGAGTTCCTGCCCGAGGCGCAGCGCTACGAGGTGTACGCGGCGGTGGACAAGTTCCGGGGGATCACCACCCACGTGAACTACCAGCCCGAGTCGTACGGCAAGTGGGACATCGGGCCGGCGTTCGACTGGGCGCGGGTGATCGCGGCGCTCACCACCGTCCCGGTGCCGGCGATCGAGCCGCGGGCGGAGCTGCCGACGGTCGAGCCGAAGATGGACGTGCGGGGGCTGGCGCCGATGCCCTGAGGGGCAGCGCGCTTGCCAGCCCGGGTCGGCCGCGGTAGGTTGCGGCGCGCGAAGGGCCCGGACTCTGGAATCCAGGGTCCGGGTCTTTTGTGTTTTCGGACGAGATCTTGGGAGGGTTCGGGCGTGCCCCCGGCTGCGCCGGGGTCGGGCTGCGGCTCCGTAACGCACGGTACAACTGTGCGTAACGGAGGCGAACCCCAACGGTACTGCTGTTGGGTTTCGCCGCTTCGCGCTCGCATCCCTCACGCGGGGATCGCGCTGCGCCCTCCGCTTCTACTACTACGGCTCGCTTGCTCCGGCCATGCTCTACGACCTGTTCCGTCCGCTGCTCTTCACCCTCCCCGCGGAGACGGCGCACGCCGTCGCGACGGGCGCCATGGACGCGGCGCTGGGGACCCGGCCCGCGCGCGACGCGGCGCGGGCGGTGCTCGGGGTGGAGGACCCGGCGCTGGAGGTGACGCGCTGGGGGATCCGGTTTCCCAACCCGGTGGGGCTGGCGGCGGGGTTCGACAAGTCGGGGGCGTACTTCAACGCGCTGGGGGCGCTGGGGTTCGGGTTCGTGGAGATCGGCACGGTGACGGCGCTGGCGCAGCCGGGGAACCCGCAGCCGCGCCTGTTCCGGCTGCCGCGGGACGGGGCGTTGCTCAACCGGCTGGGGTTCAACAACCCCGGCGCGGAGGCGGTGGCGCGGCGGCTGGCGCGCACGGCGGTGGAGCCGGTGCTGGGGATCAACCTGGGAAAGAGCAAGGCCACGCCGCTGGAGGAGGCCGCGGGCGACTACCTGCGCAGCCTGGAGCTGCTGGAGCGCTTCGCGCGCTACCTGGTGGTCAACGTCAGCTCGCCCAACACGCCGGGGCTGCGGAAGCTCCAGGACGCCGGGCCGCTGCGGGAATTGCTGCGCGCGCTCCGCGCCCGCGCGGGCGAGCTGGCGACGGCGCGCGGAGAGGCGGCGAAGCCCGTCCTTCTCAAGATCGCGCCGGACCTCACCGACGCGCAGGTGGTGGAGGTGGTGGGGATCGCGCGGGAGGAGGGGATCGCGGGGCTGATCGCCACCAACACCACCGTCTCGCGCGAGGGGCTGCGCACGCCGCGGGCGGAGGTGGAGGCGCTGGGCGACGGGGGGATCAGCGGGCGGCCGGTGCGGCAGCGGGCGCTGGAGGTCGTCGGGCTGATCTGGCGGGAGACGCGGGGGGAGCTGCCGGTGGTGGGCGTGGGCGGGATCTTCGACGCGCGGGACGCCTGGGAGCGGATCCGCGCGGGGGCCAGCCTGGTGCAGCTCTACACCGGCTTCGTGTACGGCGGCCCCACCGTGGTGCGCGACGTCAACCGCGGGCTGCTGCGCCTGCTCCGCCGCGAGGGCTTCCGCTCGCTGGAGGAGGCGGTGGGGAGCGCCCACGTAGGCGACGGGAGGCCGGCGTGATCCGCGCGGCGCGGTTCCTGGGCGGGTACCTCCGGCAGGAGGCGGCCCGCGTCCGCGAGGAGGAGGTCGCCATCCCCACGCCGGACGGCGGCGAGGTGGAGGGCACGCTGTACCTCCCCCGCGGCGCGCGGCGGGCTCCGGCGTGGACGGTGCTGCACGGCGTCACCGTGCCGGGGCGGAAGCACGAGTCGCTGCTGCGCTTCTCGCGGGCCATGGCGGCCTCCGGGGCGGCGGTGCTGGTGCCGGACGTCCCCGCCTGGCGCGAGCTGCGGGTGAGGTCGGAGACGGCGCGCGAGGCGCTGGTCGGCGCGGCGGCGTACCTGCGGGAGCGCCCCGAGGCGCGCCCCGGCGGCATCGGGGTGGTGGGGTTCTCGTTCGGCGCCACGCACGCGCTGATCGCCTCCACCCACCCCTCGCTGCGCGACCGGGTGCGGACGGTGGTGGGGTTCGGCGGCTACTGCGACCTGCGCCGGGCGGTCCGCTGCATGTTCACCGGCGAGCACGAGTGGGGCGGCCGCACGCGGGTGCTGGAGCCGGACCCGTACGGCCGCTGGATCCTGGCGGGCTGCTACCTGACCGCCGTGCCGGGGATGGAGGGGATGGGCCGCGTCGCCGACGAGGCGCGCGAGCTCGCCGCGGAGGCGGGCCGCCGCCGCACCTTCGCCGGCGAGGCCGACTACGACCCGCTCAAGGCCGCCGCCCGCGCCCGCCTCACCGCGGAGGAGCGCGAGGTGTGGGAGCTGCTGGCGGCGCCCTTCGGCGCGCCCGACCCCGACCCCGGCCGCGCCCGCGCGCTGGCGGACGGGCTCGCCACCGCCGCGCTCGCCGCCGACCCGGCGCTCGACCCCGGCCCCGCCCTCCCCGCTCTGCGCGCCCGCGTGGTCCTGGCCCACGGCGAGGCCGACCGGCTGATCCCCTTCACCGAGTCGCTGCGGATGTACGCCGCGCTCCCCGAGCGCCTGGACCGCTCGGTGACGATCACCCGCCTGTTCGCCCACTCCACCGGCAACGCCGCCGTCCGCGCCGTGGAGTACGGCGTGGAGGGCGCCAAGTTCTTTCGCCTGCTGCGCCGCGCGCTGAGGTAGCCCTCACCCGCAGGTCCCCGGGACACACCGGGAGCCGCGTGAGGGATGCGCGCCCGGAGGGCCGAGACCCCGCGGGGCAGTTTCCGCGGGGGCTCGGCTGCGTTGGCGAGCGTTGTTTGCTCGCCTACGCAGCGCGCAGCCCGACCCCGCGACAGCGGGGGCACGCCCAAATCCGCAGTTAACAGCCGTAAAAACTCACCCGTCCGCCCGCAGCGCCTCCGTGGGCTGGATGCGCAGACCGCGCCGCGCCGGACCCAGCGCGGCGAGCAGCCCCACCGCCGCCATCGCGGCCGCGAACGCCGGGAGGAGCACGCCCCCCCGGCCGCCCATCAGCCCGCCCCCGGTGGCCGCCTCCAGCCCCGCCGCCGCCGCCACGCCCACCAGGAGCCCCAGCGCGATCTGCCCCGCGGCGCGGGAGAACACGGTCCGCAGCACCTGGCCCGGGTGCGCGCCCAGGGCCGTGCGGATCCCGATCTCCCGCCGGCGCTGCGTGACGGTGGACGACATCAGCGCGTACACGCCCGCCGCCGACAGCAGGAACACGGAGAGCAGCACCAGCCCCAGCACCAGCGCGATCAGGCGCGTGGCGATCCGCTCCTGCCGGTTCAGGTCGGCCAGGGTGCGCACCGTCCCCAGCCGGAGCGTGGGGTCCACGGCCACGGCGAGCTCCCGCAGCTTCGGCGCGAAGGCGGCGGGTGTGGACGCCCGCAGCCGCACCTGGAGGGTCGCCGCCCGGGTCCGGGCGGGCGCCACGGGGTAGTAGAGCGCGGCGGGCACCAGCTCGGGGTCCATCGGGTTGGCCTGGAGGTCCTCCACCACCCCGACCACCTCGTACCACCTCCCCGCGTCGGCCGGGAGCGGCTCCGCCCGGCCCGGGCGGGCGTCGTCGTCGGGCTCCGGGGCGGCGAAGCGGACGCGCCGGCCCACGGCGCTCTCGCCGTCCAGCACCTTGCGGACGAACGCGCGGTTGACCACCACCGCGACGGCCCCGTCGCCCCCGTCCGCCGGGCGGAAGTCCCGCCCGGTGAGGACGCGCGCGCCCAGGACGCCGAAGTAGCCGGGGTCCACCCCGACGGAGAGCGCCGGGTGCCCCGCGGGGGTCTCCGCCGGGGCCGGCACGCCCTCCACCTCCAGCGGCCCGCTGCGCCCGCGGAGGGCCGTCTGGAAGGTGACCCCGGCCACGGCCGGCTCCTCCTCCAGGCGCCGCATCAGCTCGCCCAGGCGGTCGCCGAAGCGCGGGGCCCCCTCGCCGCCCTCCGCCTCCATCCCCAGCCCCGCAACCAGGAACTCCTCGGCCGCGAAGCTGGGCCGGGTGATCGCCCGGCGGATCTGCTCCCACCCCATGTTCACGGCCGCGGGGAGGGCGGCCACAGCGACGGCGACCTGGGCGACGATCAGCACCGTCCAGACCTTCCCGAGGGTGATCCCCGTGCCCCCGCCGAGCCGGCGGAGGTCGGCCTGGAGCCCGCGCCCGGTGGCCTTGAGCGCGGGGAGCACGCCCACCAGCACCGCGGCGGCGAACGCCAGCCCCACGGTGTACAGCACGGTGGCGGAGCGGAGGCCGTAGTCCGTCCAGAACGGCACCCCCATCTCCTGCTCCATGATCAGGTTGCCCTGCCGCAGGCCGAGCTGGGCGAGCCCGATCCCCACCACCGCCGCCCCGCCCGAAAGGAGCAGCGCCTCCACGAACAGCTGCGCCACCACCCGGCGGCGGCTCGCCCCCAGGGCGCTCCGCACCGCGATCTCGCCCCGCCGGGTGGCGGTGCGGGCGTACACCAGGATCGCCACGTTGACGGCGACCACCAGCAGCAGCAGGCTCGCCATCAGCTGCATCATCCCCACCTCCACCAGCGAGATCCCCTGGATGTCGATCATCGCGTGGGTGTAGGGCCAGACGCGGGGCTGGAGCCGGGCGTGGGTCTCGGGAAAGGCGGCCGTCGTGCGCCGGCCGATGGTGGCGAGCTCGGCCTGCGCCTCTTCCAGGGTGGCGCCGGGGGCGAGCCGCCCGAAGACGAAGATCTCCGGCCCCTCGCCCCGCGGGTGCGCGGACGGGTCGGGGCGCAGCGGGGTCCAGAAGCCGTGGCTCAGGGGGAAGGCGAAGCCCTCCGGCATCACGCCGACGACGGTGTGGACGACGGCGCCCAGGCGGAGCTGCCGCCCCACCACGCCCGGGTCGGCCGCGAAGCGCGTGCGCCACACGTCGTGGCCGATCACCAGCACCGGCGGCGAGCCGGGCCGGTCGTCCTCCTCCACAAGGGGGCGCCCCAGCAGCGGGGGGACGCGGGACAGGCGGAAGCCGGCGGCGGTCATCTCGGCCACCTGCACCAGCTCCGGGGCCCCGTCGCCGCGGATCAGGTTGCGCCCCACGGTCCGGAACGCGCCCATGTCCCGCACCGTCCGCATCTCCTCGCGCCACACCACGAAGTCGTGCAGCGTGTGCCGCTCCTCGTTGTTCACCTCCATGTCCCAGTTCTCCAGCGCGACGATCCGGTCGCCCTCGTCCAGCGGGATCCGCGGGTAGAGGTGGGAGTGGAAGAAGGCGAAGGAGCCGGCGCTGATGGCGATGGCGACCGCCATCCCCAGTCCCCCGACCAGGGTGAGGCCGGGGTGCTTGACCAGCATGCGGAGGCCGAGCCGGACGTCCAGCCAGGAGATGCCCGTCTTCATCGGGTGGCTCTCACGAGGGGAGGGCGATGCGTGGCGGCCCGCCGCGGGGCCGGAGGGTGCCGGAGCGGCCGCGCACAACGCACGGGCCGTTCCCGGGAAGCGCCCGGGCCAGGCCGTTGCGGGACAGGTGGTTACGCGCTCGGACGGCGGCGGGTGGGCGCGCGGAAGCGTCCGGCCGTGGGATCGGGCGTCCCACGGCCGGACAGTGGATCCGCGGAAGCGCGGGTCAGCCGCCCTTGCCGAACATCCCGCCCAGCCCGCCCGCGACGTCGCCCAGGCCGGGCATCCCGCCGCCGCCCGCCCCGCCGCCGTCCACCAGCCGCTTGAGGTTGCCGCCCACGGGCGCGGGGAGGCGGCCGTCCAGGAACTCCACCGCGGCGTGCGCGGCCATGCGCGCCTTGTCCTCCGGGATCCCGGCCCGCTGCGAGATCTGCTGCACAAGATCGTCGATCATCGCCATCGTGTCCTCCGCTCGCCGTCGTGGGAAAGGGGCCCCGCCGTCGTCGCGAGGCGTGCGGCAAGGAGCGGTCCACCCCTTCGCCGGGCGTGGTGGGATCCCCCACGCCGCTTCACGGCTCTCCCCGGCTCCGCCCGTGGCGCCCGGCCGGTAGACTGGGGAGGGCATGCAGGCGCGGAGGCCTCTTCCGGAGGGAGCCATGAGACGATGGGCGAGGGTCGCGGGGGCGACGGGCGGCGGGATCGTGGTGGGCGCGGCGGCGGCGGTGGCCGTGGGGACGGGGCTGTGGCAGCGGGCGGCGGAGCGCGCCGCCGCGCGGCTGGCCAGCGGGCGGGCGGAGCCGGTGGCCGCGCCGCCGGCGGGAGAGATGCGGGCGCTGCCGGAGCCGGTGGCGCGCTACTTCGCGCGGGTGCTCACGCCGGGGCAGCCGCCCATCCGCGCCGCGCGGGTGGAGCAGGAGGGCGAGTTCCGCGCGGGCGGCGCGGACGCCGCGTGGAGCCCGTTCACGGCGGTGCAGCACTTCGCCGCGTCGCCGCCGGGCTTCGTGTGGAACGCCCGCATCCGCATGGCGCCGCTGCTGTCCGTGCGGGTGCGGGACGGCTACGTGGGCGGGACGGGGGAGATGCGGGCGAGGCTGGCCGGGCTGCTGCCGGTGGTGGACCGCAGCGGCGGCCCCGGGCTGAACGCCGGAGCGCTCCACCGCTGGCTGGCCGAGGCGGTGTGGCTCCCCACCGCGCTGCTCCCGGGGCGGGGCGTCGCCTGGGAGGCGGTGGACGACTCCACCGCCCGCGCCACCCTGGCCGACGGCGGCACCCGCGTGTCGCTGGATTTCACCTTCTCGCCGGAGGGCGAGATCGTGCGCGCCTACACGCCGGCGCGCGCCCGCGACGTGGACGGCACGGACGTGCCGACGCCGTGGGCCTGCCGCTACCGCGACTACGCGTGGGTGGACGGGGTGAGGATCCCCATGGCCGGCGAGGTGGAGTGGATCCTCCCGGAGGGGCCCCTGCCCTACTGGCGCGGCCGCATCGTGCGCGTGGACTACGAGCGCGAGGTGAGGCCGGCCCCCGCGGCCGCCGGCGCGACGGCGATCCGGTAGACGGGGCGCGGGCGCCGCGTCAGTGCCCCGCGGCGCCCGCGCTCAGCCGCAGCCCCACGATCCCGGCGATCACCAGCCCGATGCTCGCCAGGCGCAGGGTGCTCGCCGGCTCCTTGAACAGCACGATGCCGAGCCCCGCCGCGCCCACCGCCCCGATCCCCGTCCACACCGCGTAGCCGGTGCCGATGGGGATGGTGCGCAGCGCCTGCGAGAGCAGCGCGAAGCTGGCGATCATGGCCGCGATCGTCGCCACGCTCGGCCACAGGCGGGTGAAGCCCTCGGTGTACTTGAGCCCGATCGCCCAGCCCACCTCCAGCAGCCCCGCGAAGAACAGGTACGTCCAGGCCATGCGTCGAACCTTCCGTGGTGATCGGTCGAACGTGGAACCGACGGGAGCACGCTCCGTTCCCGGCGGCTACCGGGAGCCGTCCGCCAGGTAGCGGGCGAGCGCCTCCTCCTCGTCCCGCAGCGGATGGGACGCGGCGGCGCTCGCCGGCGCCGGCGCGAGCGCCGCCTGCGTGGCGCGGAGGACGGCGCAGAGCAGGAAGAGCGAGCCGGCGATCCGCAGCCACTGCGCGACGGCCTGGTCGCTCTCCAGCAGCCCGGCGCGCCCGAGCAGGTACGCCCAGTCGTGCCCGGCGTCGTCGCCGCCCACGAGCGGCAGGACCCGGGCCCGCGCGTCCGCCGCGTAGCGCGCCACGTTGAACAGGCTCTCCCCCGCCCAGGCGAACGACACGGCGGCCGCGAAGGGCTGGCGCGAGCGGTGGAAGTGGGCGGCGAAGGCGAGCGGAAAAAGCAGCTGCATCAGCGTGCCGCCCAGCACCGCCAGGAATTCCCCGAAGAAGCCGAAGACCGGGTGCCCGGCCTCGTGCGGCAGCAGGTTCACGCCGTCGATGAAGCGCCACGCATCCGGCTCGCGCACGACGGACACGGCCCACAGGGCGAGCAGGACGACGCCGGCCCAGCGCAGCGGGCGGGAGGCGGAAAGCTGCAACGATGGACTCATCGTGGGGATGGAGAACGCTGGCGGGCGTGACGGGTGCCGGAGCTCAGGTGCTCAGCCGCTCCCGGATGAACGCCAGGCCGTCGGTGAAGCTCGACAGCAGCCGGCAGTCGAAGCGCCTCAGGTCTTCCAGGATGGCCGGCGTGAGGAAGTCTTTGGCGTTCCGGTTGAGGAAGCACTTGGGGCCGGACCGCGCCGATGCGAGGTGGGCCAGCACCGAACCGTAGATGACGGAATCCTGGGCTGCCAGTTCACGATCCACCTGTGCCCGTATGGCCGTGCGGAGCGTGTCCGAGCCGACCGGAACGACTTCGCAGGCGTCGAGAAGCCGGATCAGGGTCTCGTCCAGCCGGCTCCGCTCGTCCCGCCCGCTCTCGGTGAGGAGCTTTGCCACGTCTCCCAGCTGCCCCAGCTGCGTCTCGTACGAGGCGTTGCGTGAAAGCAGCGCGATGTGCCTGGAAAGCTGGTCGCGGAGCTGCGCCCGCTCCGCCGAGCGGCGCCGGAGCACGTCATACGGCTCGGCAACGCTGAACGCCGGAAGCACGAGCCGGATGGCGCCTCGCTCGGCGAGCCGGACGATCTCCTCGCAGGCTCGGTGCTGCTCCTGCAATGCCGCCAGCTCGAGGACGAAGTTCGACTCGACGTAAACGATCACGCCGCAGCCGAATACTTCACGTGTCCGCCTCTGATCCGGGAGTACAGGCCGGAATCCACGAGCCACCCGTACCTGCGTTTCGCCTCCCCCTCGCCGAGACTGGGGCTGGTCAACGCGTACAGCCAGGCACTGACCGCGGCTTCCAGACCCTCCTCACCGCCAACGTCCACCAGCAGGGGGCCCAGCGTCTCCCGAGTCGACGCCTGGTAGTGCGGGAGCGCTTCGGCATCCCCTCGCGCATTGTCCCAGAGGAAGAGACTTTCGGAAAAGGCGAGCAGAAAGAAGTCCGCATCCGGAAGGATCGAATGGGCGAGCAGGTTCCGCCGGTAGTCTGCAGCCCACTCCGGTGAGATCCCGCGCAGGTTCTTCACCTCGACGACCAGCTGGACGCGGTCGTCGGGCGAGAGCACCAGGAAATCGGGTCGTGAGCGCATCTGCCCTCCAAGATCATGTCGCCGTGCTCCGCCGAACACCCCGACGGCAGCGTCTCAACCGCGGAAATCCTACAGCAATCACCGAACCGCGCCACCCCCGCGTACGGCGGTCGCACCGACGCGCCGAACGTCAGTGCGCGTGCCCGCCGCCCGCCATGTCGTGCTCCACCATGGCCGCCATGCGCGCCCGCTGCTCCGGCGTGAGCGCGCCGTCCCGCGCCCGCACGAACCCCGTCCACGCCCGCGCCGCCGCCGCGTTCAGCCGCTCCCGCCCCGCCCCGGCCGCTCGCTCCCGCCGCACCTCCTCCGCCGCCGCCTCGCACGCCCGCCGCACCTCCCGCTCCACGTCGCGCCCGGGCCGCGCCAGCATCTCCACCCGCCGCGTCTCCTGTCCGCACGTCGCGGCGTCCAGCAGCGCCACGCCCCACGCCGCGTCCACCCCACCCGGCTCCGCCCACGACGCCGGCAGCCCCGCGCGCAGGTACGGCAGCGCCGTGTGCTCCTGCGCGAACACCCCCTGCGGGTTGTCCAGCCACACCCAGGCGTGCACCATGGCGAGCCGCGTGCGCCCGTCCCCCGCGCCCGCCTTTCCCGCGCGGATCCGCCGATCCGAGGCCCAGCGCAGCACCGGCCGCCCCTCCGTCAGCATCCGCGCGATGCGCACCACGTCGTGCACGTGCCAGCGGTCCGCGTCGCCCGCGAACCCCGCCGGGAGCGGCTCGCCCGGGCGCTGGTACAGCGTGTAGGCCACCCCCACCAGCACCCGCTCCCCGGCGACGGTCGCGTACTGGAGCGTGGACGGCCGCGCCAGCTCCAGCGGGCGGCGCACCAGCTCCGAGCGGTACCAGTGCTCGCCCATCAGCGCCCCCTCCCGCCCGAAGCGCCGGAATCCGTCGGCCTCCGCGGCGCGATGGTCTCGGTATCGCGCGGTCGCCGCGCGCACCGCCTCCAGCTCGCGGTCGAGTGCCGGTCCGTGCGCCGGTCGCGCGGCATCGGTCGCGGCGGCGTGGCCGTGCGCGGGGTGCTGCGCGGGGAGCGGGGCGGCGGGGGCGGAAGCGAGCAGCAGGGCGGCGGCGAGGGCGAGGCGCGTCATGGGCGTGTCCTCCCGGGGACGAGGGCGGGGGCGGCCGGAACGCCCGGCCGCCCCCGGAAGATACACTCGGCCCGGCCCCCGCGTTTGGCTACTTGGCCTCGGGGTTCTCGATCAGGTGCAGCATCGCCACGCGCTCCTTGCGCCCGCCGACGCTCAGCTCGAACTGGTACGTCCCCTCCGCGGGGAAGACCACGTCGTCCAGCCCCATCACCAGCCGCGTCTGCTGGGGCGGCTCCATGGGCCGGGGGCTCCCCACCTCGGTGTGCCCGTTGATGGTGCCCACCGGGGCGCCGGCCGGGTCCAGCAGGTCGATCTTGAAGTCCACGCGTCCCGCCTCGTCCGCGTTCCACTCCATCGCCACCACCAGCGTCATGTGGTCCTGCCGCGCCGGGAACCCCGGGGCGAACAGGTGGTGGAAGACGCCGTGCAGGTCCACCCGCCCGTCCGGGCGCATGGAGGCATCCTCGCAGAGCAGCGCGTACATCACCTTCACGGTCTCTCCCTGGTCTTTTTTACTCGTCGGGGCGGCCGGGAATCCCGGCCGGAAAGCGCGCAAATGTAGCCGCGCGCGGGGAGGGGGGCAACGCGGGCGGAGCGTCGGTGCGGAGCGTCAGTCGGGACGGGTCGGACGACACGCGCACGCCATGACGATGAGCTGGCTCCTGTACCCGGTGTCCGACACGTGGGGCTGGCGATGCAGCTCGTGGAAGCCCTGCCGCTGCCAGAAGCGCAGCGCGTCGGGGTTCTGCTCGAGGACACCGAGCCGGATCATGCTCCCACCCTGCGCGCTCACCCACTCCGCGGCGGCACGGTAGATCCGGCCGCCGTGCCCTCGCCGGCGAACGGCGGGATCGAGCATGAGCAGCCCGATCCACCATTCCGACGCCGCGGGGTAGTCGCGCATCAGCTCCAGGTATCCCACCATCCTGCCCGGGGCGGCGTAGACGCCGAACGGGAACTTGTCCTCCGGATCCTTGCCCGGCGGGAGCATGGCGAGCTCCTCCGGGCCCGCCGTGGGCCTTGTCGGTGCGCCCTCGGAGAGCTCGTGAAAGTCCGTGCACCGCTCGAACAGGTCCTGCAGGTCGGCCGCGGCGGCGGAATCGGTGGCGGTGAGCCGCACGACCGAGTAGCCGTCCAGCCGGATGTCGGGATGTTCCATGGGAGAGGGGCAAGGGGACGCGGACGGGTGGGAGGCGGCGGACCGAGCACAACAGGTACGGAACGCGGTCGCGGCCGGCAAGCGTATCTCGCGCCCGGGGCGTCCACGATGTACCTTCGGGGCGCTCCGGAGCCCCGCCCCCCGGCGGACGGCGCCCGGACCCAACCGACTCACCCACACGAGCATGACGCAAAGCATCGCGGTCCGCCGCGCCGAGGCGCTGAAGGCACGCCCCTCCGAGGACTCGCTCGGCTTCGGGCGGCACTTCACCGACCACATGTTCCGCATGGACTACGAGCCCGGCCGTGGATGGCACGACGGCCGGGTGGAGCCGTACGGCCCGCTCTCGCTGGACCCCGCCGCCGGCGTGCTGCACTACGGGCAGGCGGTGTTCGAGGGGCTCAAGGTGTTCCGCGGGGGGGACGGCGTGGTCCGCGCCTTCCGCATCGACGACCACTGCCGGCGCCTGGCGGTCAGCGCCGGGCGCGTCTGCATCCCGGCCCCGGACCCCGCCGCGGTGCGCGAGGGAATCGCGGCGGTGGTGCGCGAGGACCTGGAGTGGGTGCCCTCCGCGCCGGGGACCTCGCTGTACGTGCGCCCGGCCATCGTCGCCACCGAGGGGTTCCTGGGGGTGAGGCCCGCGGCGGAGTATGCCTGCTTCGTCATCCTCACCCCGGTGGGCGGCTACTTCTCGGCCGGGGTGGCGCCGGTGAGGATCTGGGTGGAGGAGCACCGCGTGCGCGCCGCCCCCGGCGGGCTGGGCGCGGCCAAGACCGCCGGCAACTACGCCGCCAGCCTGGCCGCGGCCGTGGAGGCGCGGGAGCGGGGCTACGCGCAGGTGCTCTGGCTGGACGCCTGCGAGCGGCGCTGGCTGGAGGAGGTGGGAACCATGAACCTGTTCGTCCGCGTCGGCGACGAGGTGGTCACCCCGCCGCTGGGCGACACGCTGCTGGCCGGGATCACCCGCGACAGCGTGCTGGCCCTGCTGCGCGACTGGGGCGTGAAGGTGAGCGAGCGGCCGCTCTCCACGGACGAGCTGCGCGAGGCCCACCGCCGCGGCGAGCTGCGCGAGGCGTTCGGCACGGGCACCGCGGCGGTGATCTCGCCCGTGGGCGCGTTCGGCTTCGCGGACGGCGAGCTGGAGGTGGGCGGCGGTGCGATGGGCGAGCTTTCGCAGAAGCTGTACGACGCCATCACCGGGATCCAGTCCGGGCACGTGCCCGACCGCTTCGGCTGGATGACCCCGATCGCTTGATCTTACCGGCCGGTTTGGGCGTGCCCCCGGCTGGCGCCGGGGTCGGGCTTCGGCTCCGTAACGCAGCAAACAACGCTGCGTAACGGAGTCGAGCCCCGGCGGAAACTACCCCGCCGGGTCTCGCCCCTCCGGGCCGAAATCCCTCACGCGGGGCTGGCGCTGGCGTCCGCGGGGCCCCCTCCCCCGGCCCCTCCCCCGCAAGCGGGAGAGGGGAGAACTACTCGCCGTATCCAGATATCCAGCAGTTGTCCCCTCTCCCAGGATTGGGAGAGGGTGGCGAGCCTCAAGCGAGCCGGGTGAGGGCCGTCGCACGGGAGGGGCACCGCGGCCGCGGTGCCCCTCCCGTGTTTCGTGCCGGCGCCTTCAGCGGATCGGGCCCGTCATCGCGAGCGCGGCGAGGACCGCCAGCACCACCGCGAGCGTGCCCAGCAAACGGCCCATCGGAACCTCCCGGTGTGAAGCATGGAGCAGCGGGGTGGAGGGAGCTTCTCGTCAGCAACCTCCGCGCCCGCGTTCACAGGCGGACGCGCACCGCCTCCGCGTGGCCGTGCAGCCCCTCCGACTCGGCCAGGCGCACCACGTCCGCCGCGTCGCGCCGCAGCCGCTCGGCCGAGTAGCCGATCAGGCTGGTGCGCTTGACGAAGTCGTACACCCCCAGCGGCGAGGCGAAGCGCGCCGTCCCCCCGGTGGGGAGCACGTGGTTCGGTCCGGCGAAGTAGTCGCCCACCGGCTCCGGCGACCAGCTCCCCAGGAAGATCGCCCCCGCGTTGCGGATGCGCCCGGCGAGCGCCAGCGGCTCCAGCACCAGGAGCTCCAGGTGCTCCGGGGCGCGCAGGTCCGCCAGCTCCGCGGCGGCGGCCAGGTCGGGCACCTGCACCAGGGCGCCGTTCGCCTCCAGCGCCGCCCGCGCCACGTCGCGGCGGGGGTTCGCCTCCAGCAGCCGCTCGATCTCGCGCGGCACCTCCGTGAGGTGCGCGCTGCAGGTGGTCACCAGCCAGGAGATCGCGTCCGGGTCGTGCTCCGCCTGCCCGATCAGGTCCGCGGCGATGTGGCGCGCGTCCGCCAGCTCGTCCGCGATCACCAGGATCTCCGAGGGGCCGGCCACCATGTCGATGTCCACCCGCCCGAACACCTGCCGCTTGGCCTCCGCCACCCACTTGTTGCCGGGCCCCACGATCTTGTCCACCCGCCCCACGCTCTCCGTCCCGAAGGCGAGCGCCCCCACCGCCTGCGCCCCGCCCGCGCGGATCACCTCCGTGACCCCGGCCACGTGCGCGGCGGCCAGCACCACCGGCGCGATCTCGCCGTCCGGCGCGGGGGTGACCATGGCGATCTCCTCCACCCCGGCCACCGCGGCGGGGATGGCGTTCATCAGCACGGTGGACGGGTACGCCGCCCGCCCCCCGGGGACGTAGATCCCCACCCGCCGCAGCGGCAGCACCCGCTGCCCCAGCAGCGAGCCGTCCGGGAGCAGCTCGGTGAAGCCGTGCTCCCGCTGCCGCTCGTGGAAGCGGCGGACGTTGTCGGCGGCGCGGCGCAGCGAGGCGAGCAGCTCCGGGTCCACCGAGGCGGCGGCGCGCTCCAACTCCTCGGGCGGCACGCGGAGCTCGGCCACGCTCGCCGCCTCCAGCCGGTCGAAGCGGCGGGTGAAGTCCAGGAGCGCCGCGTCGCCCCGTTCCGCGGTCTCGCGGAGGATGCCGGCCACGGCCTCGCGCAGCTCCGGGTCGTCGGTGGAGGCGGCGGAGGCCAGCTCGCGCAGCTCCGCGAAGGGCGGGCTGCTGCGGAAGGTGCGGATGTTCACGTCTCGGGATCGGTCGATGCCGCCGGGCCGGCGCCGTCCAGCGCGCGCTCCAGGTCGGCGATGAGGCGCTGGTGCTCCTCCAGGCGGAGCTTGTGGCTGGCGCGGTTGACGATCAGGCGCGCCGACGAGCTCGACACCTCGTCCACCACCACCAGCCCGTTCTCTTCCAGCGTGCGCCCGGTCTGCACCAGGTCCACGATCCAGTGCGAGAGCCCCAGCAGCGGCGCGATCTCCACCGAGCCGGAGATGTGGATCAGGTCGGCCTGGAGCCCGCGCGAGGCGAAGAAGCGCCGCGCCGACTCCACGTACTTGGTGGCCACGCGCGGCGTCACCCCGCCGGCCAGGTGCGGGTACGGCGTCCCCTCCGGCGCCGCCACCGCCAGGCGGCACCCGCCGAAGCGCAGGTCCAGCGGGTGCAGCACGTCCGTGTCCCGCTCCCCCAGCACGTCCATCCCCACCACCCCCGCGTCGGCCACGCCGGCCTCCACGTAGGTGGGGACGTCGATGTTCTTGACCGGGAGGAACTCGAAGCGGCCGTCCCGCGACGGCAGGATCAGCCGGCGCGACTCCAGCACGGCCGGCTCCACCCCGGAGCCCAGCCGCCCGAAGAGGCGCAGGGCGTCGTCCATGATGCGGCCCTTGGGGAGGGCCACGCGCAGCGGCCGCGGCCCCGCGCTCACCGGTCCCCCGCCGGGAGCAATTCCGCCAGCGCGTCCGTCTCCAGCGCGAAGCCCACCGCCGGCCGGTCCGCCCCGTACAGCCCCAGCAGCCGGTCGTACCGCCCTCCGAAGCCCACCGCGCGCCCGGCCCCCGCCACGAACACCTCCCACTGCACCCCGGTGTAGTAGTCCAGCCCGCGGATCTCGCCCAGGTCGTACACCACGTGCTCCCGCTCCTCGGGGGTGAGCAGCGCGTCCACGGCGCGCAGCCGCTCGATGGCCGCCTCCCCCTCCGCGCCGGTGGCGAGCGAGCGCGCCCGCTCCAGCACCCGGCCGCGCCCGATCAGCTCCGGCAGCTCGATCAGCGCCCGCGCCACCGCCGCCGGCGCGCCGAACTCCCTCGCCCCGCGGGCCAGCGCCGCGCGGTCCTTGCGGTCGATGGCAAGGCGCAGCCGCTCCGCCGCGTCCGGCTCCAGCCCGGCCAGGAGCGGGCGGATGAAGCGGATGTCGCCCAGGTTCACCTGGAAGTCGCGGATGCGCAGCCCCCGCAGGAAGGCCACCGCCATGCGGATGGTCTCCACGTCCGCCTCCGGCCCGCCGTCGCCGATCAGCTCCGCCCCCAGCTGGAACGACTCGCGCCGCCGCCCGCCGCCCTCCGGCTCCTGCCGGTACACCTTGCCCGCGTAGCACAGCCGCAGGGGGAGCGGCGCCGTCGCCAGCTTGCTCCCCGCCATGCGCGCGATGGACGAGGTGAAGTCGGCGCGCAGCGCCACCATGCGCCCGTCGCGGTCCACGAAGCGGATCAGCCGCGCCGCCAGCTCCGGCCCGGCGCCGCGGGTGAACACCTCCTCGTACTCGAAGGTGGGGGGGATCACCTCCCCGTACCCGTGCGCTTCGGCAAGGGCGAACCACTCAGCCTGCACGCGGCGGCGGCGGCGGACGTCGTCGGCCAGCAGGTCCTGCGACCCGGGGGGAACCTGTGCGAGAATGGGCGTCGGCATGGGCGCAAGTATACCGGGAGCTCCGCCGGGCTGGCAACCGGGCTACGTAGGAATGGAACAGTTCCGCCGGGCGCGGCACGCTGCTTGCTAATTCACGACGGTCGAGAGGGTTGGATACGGCATAGACACCCAGACCGGAGAGTGATCCGTGGACATTCTGCTCATCATCGGTATCGTGCTCCTGGTGGTCGCGCTCCTCGGCGTCGGGGGCGTGATCGGCGCCCTTGCCGACATCGCCTGGATCCTGCTGATCATCGCGGTGATCGTGATCGCCTGGCGCGTCATCACCGGCCGCCGCCCGGTCTAAAGACCGCAGCGGCGGACAGCACGGGCAGTACCATGAACGGAGCGGGCGGCCCCAGGCCGCCCGCTCCGATTCGTCGTGGCCGTGTTCCCCGCGAGCCCGGCGGGCCGGTTGACCCGCGCGAGCGGGCGCCGCTAGCTTCCCGCCCCCGAGCCGTCCCCAACCGCGGAGCCACCGTCGTCATGTCGTCCTGGATCGATCAGCTGAAGTTCGACGAGCGCGGCCTCGTCGCCGTCGTGGCGCAGGAGGCCGACACGGGCGAGGTGCTCATGCTGGCCTGGGCCGACCGCGAGGCGCTGGAGCGCACCCTGGAGACCGGCCGCGCCCACTACTGGAGCCGCTCCCGCGGGGCGCTGTGGCAGAAGGGGGAGACCAGCGGGCACGTGCAGCGGGTGCACGAGGTGCGGGTGGACTGCGACGGCGACGCCGTGCTGTACCGCGTCGCGCAGAGCGGGCCGGCCTGCCACACCGGCGAGGGCAGCTGCTTCCACCGGCGCGTGGAGGACGGCGAGCTGGCGCGCGCCGGCGGCGCGGGCGGCGTGCTGTCGCGCATCGAGGAGATCGTCCGCGCCCGCGAGGCCGAGCGGCCCGAGGGGTCGTACACCACCTACCTGTTCGACAAGGGGGTGGACAAGATCCTCAAGAAGCTGGGCGAGGAGTGCGCCGAGACCATCGTCGCCGCCAAGAACCCCGGCACCGGCGAGCTGCGCTCCGAGACCGCCGACCTGCTCTTCCACCTCCTCGTCCTGCTCCGCGCCCGCGGCGTCCCCCTGGCCGACGTGTACGCCGAGCTGGAGGGACGCTTCGGCGCCCCTCCTCGCGACCTCGACAGGCTGAAGGCGAAGCGCCCCCCCGATCACTCCTGAAGGGCGGCCCGCGCCGGCGCCTCCATGGCGGCCGGGGCCTCGCGCCCGTCCGCCGCCATCCCCAGCGGCACCGCCACCGGGCCCAGCGCTCCGCCGCGCGCGTCCTCCCGGGCGTCCGCTCTCGCCGCGGGCCGCCGGCCCCGCGCCGGCGCCTCCCGCCGGGCCGGGCGCACCTGCACTCCCAGGAAGGCCGCGTCCAGGATCATCTCCTCCTCGCCGGGGTCGCGCCACCCGCCCTCCAGCGGCTCGCCCCACGTGAGCTTCCCCCCGTCGCCCCGGTACGGCTGCATCCAGAACAGCCGCGTCCCCGTGGCGTCGCGGGCCTCCGCCACCAGCACCGGGCCGGGCCCCGAGCCCGCGTCCAGCACCAGGTCCAGCGCCAGCAGCAGCGCCGCGGGGGGCTTCGCCTGCGCGAAGCGGGCGATCGCCCCGGACAGGATCTCGGGCGAAGACCCCACCATCCCCTCCGGCACGGGGATGGCCAGCGTACGGTACTCCGGGGTGGCGTGCCCCGGCCTCTCGTGTACGCTCCTCAGGCGCGGCGGCACCGTGCCGCCATCCGCCGCCGCGCGCTCGATCTCGTCGCGCATCTCATCGAGGAACCGGGTCGCCGCACCCAGTGTCCGCTCCAGCCGGGCGGTCTTGCTGCACGTCAATGTACCCCCCCATCGCCGGGCGTTACCGCTTCCCGTCGCGCCCGCAGGGAGGCGCGTGCCGGCACCCTCGCCGGCGTCTTTTGGCCTATGCAAACCTTCTGCCACGGGCGGTGGAAAGTCGGGTCCGCAGGGGCCAATCCGGGGTGTCGTTACAAAGAGGCAATCCCGGGCTTGCGGGCGTGCCCCCGGCTTGCGCCGGGGTCGGGCTTCGGCTCCGTAACGCACGATACGACCGTGCGTAACGGAGTCGAGTCCCCAACGATACTGCTGTTGGGGTCTCGCCCCTTCGGGCCGTAATCCCTCACGCGACTGCGTGCCCCCTCCCCCCGGCCCCCTCCCCCGCAAGCGGGAGAGGGGGAGCACTGCGACGGCGCCCCCGCCGGGAGATCCCGACGGGGGCGCCGTTCCGCACTTTCGCACTGCCGTTGCAGGCTGTCCCCTGTTCCCTATTCCCTGTTCCCTGCTTTTCCCGCCGCCTCCTGCACCGCGCGCCGGTGGCGCGGCCACACGGCGGTCGCGTAGCGCAGGAAGTTGGCGCGCTCGTCGGGGAGGTCGGCGAGAAAGGACCAGGCGGGGCGGGAGCCCTTGCGCGTGTTGCATGCGGCGCAGGCGGTCACCAGGTTGCCGGGGGTGTTGTCGCCGCCGCGCATGCGGGGCTGCACGTGGTCCAGGGTGAGCTGCTCCACGGGGAGGACCCGGGCGCAGTAGACGCAGCGCGAGCCGTCGCGCGCGAACACCTGCTCGCGGAGCGTGCGCTCCCGGTCCCCGCTCATCTCACTCGCGCCCGACGGCGTAGCCCTCGCGCGCCAGCACCCGCACCAGCTCCGTCACGTGCTCGCGGCCGCGCGTCTCCAGCGCCAGGTCGATCTCCGCCTCCGTCAGCCACAGCCCCTGGACGCCCCGGCGGTGCTCCAGCGTGAGCACGTTCGCGCCCTGGGCGGCCAGCAGCGCGGTCAGCGTCGCCAGGGCGCCGGGGCGGTCGTCCACCCGCACCCGCAGGTGGGCCAGGCGGCCGTCGCGGATCAGGCCCCGCTCGATGATGCGGGAGAGCAGGTTGACGTCGATGTTGCCGCCGCTGATCACCATCACCACCTTGCGCCCCTCCAGCCCGGACACGTGCCCGCCCACGGTCGCGGCGACCACGCTGGCGCAGGCCGCCTCCGCCACCGTCTTTTCCCGCTCCAGCAGCAGGAGCACCGCGCTGGCGATCTCCTCCTCGTCCACCACGACCAGCTCGTCCACGTAGCGCTCGATCAGCCCGAAGGTGTTGTCGCCGATGCGGCGCACCGCGATCCCCTCCGCGATGGTCAGCGCCGGGGGGATGGTCACCGGCTCCCCCGCCTCGCGCGCCCGCAGCGCCGCGGGGAGCACCGCCGCCTCCACCCCCACCACCCGCACCTCCGGCCGCAGCTCCTTGATCGCCATGGCGACCCCGGAGATCAGCCCGCCGCCGCCCACCGGCAGCACCACCACGTCCAGGTCGGGGACCTGCTCCAGCAGCTCCAGCCCGATGCTCCCCTGCCCCGCGATCACCAGCGGGTCGTCGAAGGGGTGGATCAGCGTCTGCCCCTCCTCCGCCATGATCCGCACCGCCTCGCGCATCGCCTCGTCGTACACCGTGCCGTGCAGCACCACCCGGGCGCCGTAGCGCTCCGTGTTGGCCACCTTGACCAGCGGCGTCCGCTCCGGCATCACGATCGTCGCAGGGATCCCCAGCTGGCGGGCGTGGAAGGCGACCCCCTGCGCGTGGTTGCCGGCGCTGGCGGCGATCACCCCGCGGGCCCGCTCCTCCGCGGGGATCGCGAGCATGCGGTTCAGCGCGCCACGCTCCTTGAAGGAGCCGGTGCGCTGCAGGTTCTCGAACTTGAACCAGGCGCTGCCGCCGAACATCTCCCCGAACGCCTCCGAGGGGGTGCAGGGGGTGTGGACGACGTGGCCCGCGACGCGCTCGCGGGCGTCGCGGATGTCCTGGAGTGTGAGCATGGTCTGCAGCAGAAAGGTACCGCGGGTGGATTGCCGTCGTGAGCCGAATGTGATAACCTCCCGTCTCCCGGCGGGCAAGAGAGCGGCCCGTCGGGGCCGCTCCGTTCCCCGACCGCCACGGCCCGAGTGCACGACCCCCGGCTGCAGCCCATCCGCGACGCGCTCGACCGCCGCCCCGGACGTCGCGCCGCGGCCGCGCCGGGAACCCCGCGCGCCTCCGTGGCACTCGTGTTGCGGCCGGCTCCCGCGGACCTGGAGCTGCTCCTCCTCAAGCGGGCCGAGCGGGCGGGCGACCCGTGGTCCGGGCACATGGCCCTCCCCGGGGGGCGCAGCGACCCGGGCGACGCCGCCGCGGAGGCGACCGCCGTGCGGGAGACGCTGGAGGAGGTGGGGATCGACCTTGCCGCGGAGGGCGTCGCCCTGGGGTCGCTGGACGACCTGGCCCCCCGCGGCGGCGCGCCGCGCATCGTGGTGGCGCCCTTCGTCTTCGGCGCCCCCGCGGGGACCGTCGCCACCCCGAACCACGAAGTGGATGCCGCCATCTGGATCCCGCTGCGCGAGCTCGCGCACCCGGACGCCGCCACCGAGTTCCTGCTGGACACGGTGACCGGCGAGCACCAGCCGCCGCGCAGCTTTCCCGCCATCGGGACGCGCGGCTACGTGATCTGGGGGATGACGCACCGCATCCTGGACGACTTCCTCGCCCTGGCGCTCCCGCCGGCGGAGCCGGGAGACGCCGCGTGAGCGGCCCGCGCGCCCTGGTGCTGGGGTGCGGGTACACGGGCCGCCGGCTGGCCCGCGTGCTCGCGGCCCGCGGCATGGAGGTGGTGGGCACCACCCGCAACCCCGCCCGCGCCGCCGAGATCGCCGCGGCCGGGGCCCGGCCCGTCCTCGCCGACGTGACCCGCCCGGAGACGCTGGCTCCCCTGGTGGAGTGGCGGCCGGCGGTGGTGTTCGACCTGGTGCGGCCGCAGCCCGCGGGCGAGGACGAGTACAGCATCGAGGGGACCCGGGCCGTGGCCCGGGCCTTCTCGGAGGCGCCGCCCGGCGCGCTGGTGTACGTGAGCAGCACCTCCGTGTACGGGCGGCGCGACGGGGAGTGGACCGACGAGGACACCCCCGTGAACCCCTCCTCGTCCGTGGGCGGCGCGCGCGTGGAGGCCGAGCGCGTGTACCTGGCCGCCTGGCACGAGCACGGGCTACCGGCGAGGATCTGCCGCGTCCCGGGGATCTACGGCCCCGGGCGGACGCTGCGCGAGCGGCTGGAGCGCGGCGCCTACCGGCGCCTGGACGACGAGGAGCACTGGGTGTCGCGCATCCACGTGGACGACCTGGTGGCCGGGCTGGTCGCCGCCTGGGAGCGCGGGCTCCCCGGCGAGACCTACCTGCTGTGCGACGACGAGCCGGTCACCGGCGCCGAGTACGCCGAGCTCACCGCCGAGCTGCTCTCGCTGCCGCTCCCCCCGGCCGTGTCGCGCGCCGACATCCGCGAGGAGCTGTCCGGGAGCGCGTTCGAGCGCCGCGTCGGGTCGCGGCGCTGCTCCAACCGGCGGATGCGCGACGAGCTGGGGGTGGTCCCCCGCTACCCCTCCGTGCGGGAGGGCGTCCCCGCCGCGCTGCGCGAGGAAGGAGCCCTGTAGCCATGACCCGAGAGCCGCTCACGCTGTCCCTCACCCCGCGCCAGGCGGAGGCGCTGCGCGCCCTGGCGGCGCTGGAGGAGCTTCCGCCCGAGATCTACGCGGCGGAAGTGCTGGTGAAGCACCTGTACCACGCCTACACCCCGGAGGTCGCCCGGCGCGCCGCCCAGGCGCCGGACGCCTCCACCACTCCCGGGGACGGCGCGGGGGCGCACTAGCCCCCGCAGGCCGGCCTGCCCCGGGACCCCGAGACCCGATCCACACCGCATGGAAGACAGCTCATTCGAGTTCCTGAAGCGCCTCCTGGACGCCCCCGGACCCTCCGGGTTCGAGGTGGTGCCCGCACGCATCTGGCGCGCCGAGGCGGAGCGGATCGCCGACCGCGTTGAGGCGGACGTCGCGGGCAACTCCGCGGCGACGCTGAACCCCGGGGGCACCCCCCACGTGATGCTGGCCGGCCACATCGACGAGATCGGGCTGATGGTCACGCACGTGGACGACGACGGCTTCCTGTACTTCGACGGCATCGGCGGGTGGGACCCGCAGGTCCTGGTGGCGCAGCGCATCCGCGTGCTCACCCGCCGCGGCGAGGTGATCGGCGTGGTCGGCAAGAAGCCCATCCACCTGATCAAGGGCGACGAAAAGGACAAGGCCGCGAAAATCACAGACCTGTGGATCGACGTGGGCGCCCGCAGCCTGGCCGAGGCCACGGAGCGCGGCATCCGCGTGGGCGACCCGGCGGTGGTGGACGCGCGCCTGGTGGAGCTGGGGAACGGGCTGATCGCCTCGCGCTCCATCGACAACCGCATCGGCGCGTTCATCGTGCTGGAGGCGCTGCGGATGCTGAAGGAGGGGCCGGCCTTCGGGGCGCAGGTGACCGCCGCCGCCACCACGCAGGAGGAGATCGGCTTCAGCGGCGGCGGCGCGCGCGTCTCCGCCTACGCGCTGGACCCGCAGGTGGCGCTGGTGGTGGACGTGTCCTTCGCCACCGACTCGCCGGGGATGGAGAAGAAGGAGATCGGCTCGCACAGGCTGGGGGGCGGACCCATCCTGGCGCGCGGCTCCGCCATCAACCCGCTGGTGTTCGAGCGCCTGGCGGAAACCGCCGAAGCGGAGGGGATCCCCTTCACCATCCAGGCGAACCCGAAGCACACCGCCACCGACGCGGACGCCGTCTACCTGTCGCGCGCCGGCGTGGCCACGGGGGTGATCTCCATCCCCAACCGGTACATGCACTCGCCGAACGAGATCGTGGCGCTGGACGACCTGGTGGCCGCCGCCCGGCTGATCGCGGCGTTCTGCCGGGGGGTGCGCGGCGGCGACGAGTTCGTGCCGCGCTGACCGGGCCGGAGAGCGCCGCGTGTACACGGTAGACGAGATCGTCGTGCGCGCCCCCGTGGAGGCGTGCTTCCGCACCGGGGCGGACGTGGAGCGCTGGCCGGAGTGGCTGCCGCACTACCGCTGGGTCCGCTTCCAGCGCCGGGACGGCTTCGCCACGGGGCGCGTGGAGATGGCGGCGCGCCGCGACTTCGGCCCGCTCCCCTACCCCGTCTGGTG
Source organism: Longimicrobiaceae bacterium (assembly GCA_036389055.1). GTDB lineage: Bacteria > Gemmatimonadota > Gemmatimonadetes > Longimicrobiales > Longimicrobiaceae > JAFAYN01. Next base: position 32,031 of record DASVQR010000189.1, read on the forward strand.
GGTGTCGGAGATGCACGTGGACGAGCGGCGGCCGGCGGTGATCTACCGCCACGTGGACGGCATCACGACGGGGATGGACGTGGAGTGGACCTTCCAGGACCGCGGCGACGGCACCACCCACGTCCGCATCGTGCACGACTGGCCCCCGGGCCCGCGCTGGCCGCTCCCCGCGCCGCTGCGCCGGCTGATCGGGAGCGCCGTCATCGGCCCGGTGTTCATCCACCACGTGGCGAGCCGGACGCTGGCGGGGATCAAGCGGGCCGTGGAGAGGGAACAGGGAACAGGGAACAGGGAATAGCCTGCGAACGGCAACGGCAGTTGCAGTTGGGGGCTATGGCGCTGCACGCTACGCGTGCACCGGATGAACCCTGTTCCCTTGGGGTGGCGGAAGGGGAAGTCGGGGCGGATTCCCTGTTCCCTGTGTCTTGGTCTGCTGCGCCCATTCTTGCGGGAACGTACTGGGGGCTCGTCGGTACCGATGCCGGCGAGCTTTCCGTTTTTTTGGGCACATGGCGAGCAAACGAGCAGGGAGCGCATGAGGGGCACCACCCGGGATCCGTCGGACGAGACCACCCCCCGCCGCGTCGTGGTGACGGGGATCGGCTGCATCACCCCCATCGGCACGGGCGTGGAGGGGCTGTGGGAGGGGCTGCAGCGGCGCGAGTCCGCAGTGCGGCGCATCTCGCGCTTCGACCCGTCGCCCTTCCGCTCGCACATCGCGGCGCAGGTGGACGACTTCGAGCCCACCGACTACATGGACCGCAACCGGGCGCGGCGCATGGAGCGGTATGCCCAGTTCTCCGTGGCCTCCGCGCGCCTGGCGCTGGGGGACGCGGCGCTGGACCCGGCTTCCGTTGACCCGGACCGCGTGGGCGTGCAGATGGGGAGCGCGCTGGGCGGCGTGGCGTACGGCGAGGGGCAGTTCAACTCGTACCTCCAGAACGGGGTGCGCGGGGTGGACCCCATGCTGGCGCTCGCGGTGTTCAACGGCTCGGCGTCGTGCAACGTGGCCATCGAGTTCGGCTTCACCGGGCCCAACTCCACCAACGGGATGAGCTGCGCCTCGGGCGCCATCGCCATCGGCGACGGGTGGCGGCTGATCCGCGGGGGCGAGGCCGACGTGGTGGTCTCCGGCGGAGTGGAGGCCCCGCTGGCGCCGCTGTGCTACGGCGCCTTCGCAATCATCCGCGCCATGTCCACCCGCAACGACGACCCGGAGCGCGCATCGCGCCCCTTCGACGCGGAGCGAGACGGCTTCGTGATGGGCGAGGGCGCGGCCACCCTGGTGCTGGAGGAGCTGGAGCACGCGCGGCGCCGCGGGGCCCGCATCTACGGCGAGGTGCTGGGCTACGGCACCTCCAACGACGCCCACCACATGACCGCCCCACGCCCCGACGGGAGCCAGGCGGCACGCGCCATGCGGTCGGCCATGCGGACCGGCGGGATCGGGCCTGCGGACGTGGACTGGGTGAACGCGCACGCCTCGTCCACGCCGCTCAACGACTCCACGGAGAGCCGGGTGATCCGCGAGGTGCTGGGGGAGCACGCGGACCGGGCGTTGGTCAGCGGGACCAAGGGGTACCACGCCCACTGCCTGGGGGCCACGGGGGCGGTCGAGGCCGCCATCTCCATGCTGGCGATCCAGCGGGGGTGGATCCCGCCCACCCTGAACCTGGAAAGCCCGGGCGAGGGGTGTGACCTGCGCTACGTCACGGGCGAGGGTGCCTGCGTGCCGGTGCGGCGCGCGGTGTCCAATTCGTTCGGGTTCGGGGGGATCAACGCGGCCCTGGCGTTCGGCAGCCTGTCGTAGACAGGGAGCGTTCCCGTTCGGGAACATCGCGAGGGCGTGGGGGTTCTCAATCGCACCGTCCACGACCGGCTCGCGACCGGGCACGTTTCGTTTGACTTTCTAGGGGGGGCGGCTTACATTGCCCGGTTATGAATTTGTCTTTTCTAGGACAAGACGCCGGTACCGGTTGATCTGAGAGCAGAGCCTCGCACGCCAACGAGGCTCCTGCTCTCTTCTTTTTTCCCTGGATGAGCCGAACCCATGTTCCTGAGCTCCCGTGCGCTTGACTCCTTCGACCAGTACCTGCACGACGTCGAGAAGTACCCGCTGATCGAAGACCCGGCCGAGGAGAGGGCGCTGGCCCGCAAGGCGCGGGCGGGCGACAAGGAATCGGCGGAGCGCCTGGTGACCGCCAACCTGCGCTTCGTGATCTCCTACGTGAAGAAGTACCAGGGCCGCGGCCTGGGGCTGGCGGAGCTGGTCTGCATCGGCAACGAGGGCCTGCTCAAGGCCGTCAAGAAGTTCGACCCGGACAAGGGGGTGAAGTTCATCTCCTACGCCGTGTGGTGGATCCGCCAGACGGTTCTCCAGGCGCTCGCCGAGCAGACCCGCTCGGTGCGCATCCCGCTGAACCAGAACTCCAACCTGGTCCGCCTGTCGCGGGTGGACACGGCGCTCACCCAGTCGCTGGGCCGCTCGCCCACGGACGAGGAGATCGCCAACGAGATGGGCGAGCCGGTGGACACCATCCGGGCGCTGCGCCGGGTGGCCGCCAGCGAGCTCTCGCTGGACGCCCCGCTGGACCGCGGCGACCGCGACTCGGCCTCGTTCGGGGAGCGCTTCGCCGGCGCCGAGGCGGACGAGATCGAGGAGGAGGTGGAGTCGCAGGCCCGGCGCGAGTTCCTGGAAAGGATGTTCGAGAAGTACCTCACCGAGCGCGAGCGCAAGATCCTGTACCTGTACTACGGGCTGGACGAGGGCGAGGAGCGGACGCTGGAGGAGATCGGCTCGCTCCTGGGCGTCACCCGCGAGCGGATCCGCCAGATCCGCAACCGGGCCTTCGAGAAGCTCCGCGAGAGCCCCGACGGCGCCGCGCTGGAAGGGTTCTGGGCGGTGTCCTGAACGGCAGGTCGAGAGAGGTACGTAGGGGAGGGATCCGCGCCGCGGGTCCCTCCCTTTTCGTTGCTCCCCGGTACGGAGGGTGGCGCCCTCCCCCGCCGCCCCGGTAAGATTGGGGATCCCTCGTCACCCGGTCACCCGCCGCCCGGTCGCACACGCATGCCACAGTCGTTCGCGGAGTCCGTCCGCTCCCAGTTCCCGGTGTTCGAGCGCCGCTTCGGCGGCCGCCCGCTGGCGTTCTTCGACGGCCCCGGCGGGAGCCAGGTGCCGAAGTCGGTCGCGGACGCGGTGGCCGAGACGCTGCTGCTGCACAACGCCAACGTGCACGGCGCCTTCCACACCAGCCGCGAGGCGGACGCGGTGATCGCCGCCGCGCGCGAGGCCGCGGTGGACTTCCTGGGGGCCGGCGGGCCGGGCGAGGTCGCCTTCGGGGCGAACATGACCACGCTCACCTTCGCCTTCGCGCGCTCGCTCTCCCGCACCTGGGAGCCGGGCGACGAGATCGTCGTCACCGACCTGGACCACCAGGCGAACGTGGCGCCCTGGCGCCGTGCCGCCGAGGACCGCGGGGTCACGGTGCGCAGCGTCCCCTTCGACCCCATGACCATGCAGCTGGACCTGGGCGCGCTGGAAGGGATGCTGGGGCCCCGCACCCGCCTGGTGGCGGTGGGCGCCGCCTCCAACGCCGTGGGCACGGTCACGGACGTGGCGCGGGTGGCGGAGATGGCCCGCCGCGCGGGCGCGCTGGTGTTCGTGGACGCGGTGCACTACGCGCCGCACCGGCTGGTGGACGTGCGGGCGCTGGGGTGCGACTTCCTGGCCTGCTCCGCCTACAAGTTCTTCGGACCGCACGTGGGGCTGCTCTGGGGCAGGCCCGAGCACATGGAGGCGCTCGTGCCGTACAAGGTGCCGCCCTGCTCCGACACCCTGCCGGAGCGCTGGGAGACGGGGACCCTGAACCACGAGGGGATGGCCGGCGTTGCCGCCGCGATCGACTGGATCGCCTCGCTGGCGCCGGAGCCGGCGGCCTCCCGCCGCGAGGCGCTGCGGGCCGCCATGGAGCGCATCGGCGAGCACGAGCACCGGCTCTTCGACCTGCTGCTGGACGGGCTGGAGGCGATCCCCGGGGTGCACGTGTTCGGGCCGCCGCGGGGCGAGCCCCGCACCCCCACCGCCGGCTTCACCGTGCAGGGCGCGCACGCCGACGAGGTGGCGCGCCGCCTGGGCGACGAGGGCGTGTGCGTGTGGAGCGGCAACTTCTACGCGACCGGCGTGACGGAGGGGCTGGGGATCGTGCAGGGGGGCGGGCTGGTGCGCGCCGGGGTGGCGCCGTACTGCACCGAGGACGACGTGCGGCGGCTGCTGGAGGGCGTGGCGAGGATCGCGGGGAACGGCGGTACGGAGTACGAAGTACGCGGTACGCAGCTGCGCGAGGCCGCCGCGAGCGCGGACTGAGCGGCGCGCGATCCGCTTCGGACGAAGCCCCTTCCCCGCAACGCGGGGGAGGGGCTTCGTCGTCCGCGGACGAGAGGCGCCGGGCGGACGAACGCCGGGCGCGCTCCGGGACCCGCGTGAGGGATGCGCGCCCGGCAGGGCCGAGACCCCGCGGGGCAGTTTCCGCGGGGGCTCGGCTGCGTTGGCGAGT
>DASVQR010000190.1:0-8827 GCA_036389055.1 Longimicrobiaceae bacterium
GCGTCCGCAGCACCTCGTCCGACAGGTGGGCGCGCTGCCACACCGCGTAGTCCGCGTACTGCACCGGCAGCTCGGGGAGCGGCGAGGGACGACCCTCCACGCTCGCCTCGTACAGCGCCGAGAGCTCGCGGAAGAAGATCCCCAGGCTCCACCCGTCGCTGACGACGTGGTGCATGCACACCAGCAGCGCGTGCTCCCCCTCCGCCGCGTGGACCAGCGTCGCGCGCAGCAGCGGCCCGCGCGCCAGGTCGAACGGCCGCGCCGTGTCCTCCGCCGCGAGGCGCTTCGTCTCGATCTGACGCCTTTCGGAGGAAAGCGCCCGCAGGTCGACCACCGGGAGGGGAACGGGCGCCGCGGGGAGGACCACCTGGGTCGGCTCCCCGTCCACGGCCGCGAACACGGTGCGCAGCGCCTCGTGCCGCCGCGCCAGCTCAGACAGCGCGGCCGACAGCGCGCGCACGTCCACGGCCCCCCTCAGCCGCAGCGGGGCGGGGATGTTGTACGTCGCGCTCCCCGGCTCCAGCTGGCCGATGAACCACAGCCGTGCCTGCGCGAACGACACCGGCAGCGGCGACCCGTCCCGCGGGGTCGGCACGATCGGCGGCACCTGAACCGCGCCCTCGCGCAGCGCGGCCTCCGCATACTCGGCCAGCCCCGCCACCGTGGGCGCCTCGAACAGCGTCCGCAGCGTCAGCTCCACCCCCAGCGCCGCCTGCGCCCGCGCCACCACGCGCGTCGCCAGCAGCGAGTGCCCGCCCAGGTCGAAGAAGTTCTCCCGCACCCCCACCCGCTCCACCCCCAGCACCTCCGCCCACACCCCGCACAGCACCTCCTCCACCTCCGTTCGCGGCGCCTCGTACGCCGCACCTCCCGTCCCGAAATCCGGCGCCGGCAGCGCCTTGCGGTCCAGCTTGCCGTTCGGCGTCAGCGGCAGCCGGTCGAGCACGACCACGACGGACGGCACCATGTACTCCGGCAGACGCCCCCGCACCCCCTCCCGCAACGCGGCCCCGTCCACCTCGCCCGTCACGTAGGCCACCAGGCGCTGCTCCGCCCCCTCCCCGCGCACCGCCACCACCGCCTCGCGCACCCCCGCCTGCGCCAGCAGCGCGGCCTCGATCTCTCCCGGCTCGATGCGGAACCCGCGCACCTTGACCTGCTGGTCCGCGCGCCCCAGGTACTCCAGCACCCCGTCGGCCCGGTAGCGCGCCAGGTCCCCCGAGCGGTACACCCGCTCCCCGGGGCGGAAGGGGTCCGCCAGGAAGCGCTCCCGCGTCAGCTCCTCCCGGTTCAGGTACCCGCGCGCCACTCCCGCCCCGCCCACGTACATCTCCCCCGCGACCCCCACCGGCACCGGCTGCCCGCGCGCGTCCAGCAGGTAGATCCGCAGGTCCGGGATCGCGCGCCCGATCACGCTCCCCCGCCCCCCCTCCAGGTCGCCCGGGGTGACGGGGTGGTAGGTGACGTGCACGGTCGTTTCCGTGATCCCGTACATGTTCACCAGCCGCGGCCGCTCCGCCCCGTGCCGCTCCACCCAGGGCCGCAGGCTCTCCACCTCCAGCGCCTCCCCCCCGAAGACCACCACGCGCAGCGCCAGCTCCTCCGCCGGGGCCGCCGCGTCGGCGGCGGCCAGCTGGCGGAAGGCGGAGGGGGTCTGGCTCAGCACCGTCACCCCCTCGCGGCGCAGCAGCGCGTGGAACGCCTCCGGCGAGCGGCTCGTCAGGTACGGCACCACCACCAGGCGCCCCCCGTAGAGGAGCGCCCCCCAGATCTCCCACACCGAGAAGTCGAACGCGTACGAGTGGAACAGCGTCCACACGTCCTCGGCTCCGAAGCCGAACCACGGCTCGGTCGCGCGGAACAGGCGCACCACGTTGGCGTGCGTGACCATCACCCCCTTGGGCCGTCCCGTCGATCCCGAGGTGTAGATGACGTACGCCAGGCTCTCCGGCCCCGCCGCCTCCGCCGGGGCCCGGTCGCTCTCGCGCTCTATGTCGGCCCGGTCCCGGTCCAGGCACACGGTCCCGGCCCCGTGCTCCGGGAGCAGCGACAGGAACCGCTCCTGCGTCACCACGGCCGCCGCCCCGCAGTCGGCCAGCATGTAGCCCAGCCGCTCCGCCGGATACGCCGGGTCCAGCGGCACGTACGCGCCCCCGGCCTTGAGGATCCCCAGGATCCCCACCAGCATCTCCGGCGAGCGCTCCACGCACAGCCCCACGCACGCCTCCGGCCCCACCCCCAGCCGGCGCAGCCGGTGCGCCAGCCGGTTGGCTCGCCGCTCCAGCTCCGCGTAGCTCAGCGCCTGCCCCTCGTACGTCGCCGCCACGGCTCCCGGCGCGCGCCCCGCGGCCTCCGCGAACCACCCGTGCAGCGTCCCCTCCGCGGCGTACGACCGCTCCACCTGGTTCCACTCCTCCAGCAGCCGCCGCCGCTCGGCCGCGCCCAGCAGCGGCAGGGCGGAGATGCGCCGCGCGGGATCCTCCGCGGCCTGCTCCAGCAGGGTGAGGAGGTGCCCCCGCATCCGCTCCACGGTCGCCCGCTCGAACAGCTCGGTGCTGAACTCCAGCACCCCGTGGAGCCCCGGGCCGTCCTCCTGCAGCACCAGCGACAGGTCGAACTTGGAGGTCCCCGTCTCCGTCGGGAGGGGAACGGCCCGCACGTCCCCGAACCGGAAGGGGCGGGCGAGGCCCTGCATGGAGAGCAGCACCTGGAAGACGGGGTTGTGGCTGAGGCTGCGCTCCACGTGCAGCTCCTCCACCAGCTTGTCGAAGGGGAGCTCCTGGTGCGCGTGCGCGCCCAGCGTGCTCTCGCGCACCCGCCCCACCAGCTCCGTGAAGGCCGGGTCCCCCGACAGGTCCAGGCGCAGCGGCAGCGTGTTGATGAAGAAGCCGACCAGCCCTTCCGTCTCCCGCCGCGTCCGCCCGGCGATGGGCGTGCCCACCACCACGTCCTCCTGCCCCGTGTAGCGCGCCAGCAGCACCGCGAAGGCGCCGAGCAGCGCCATGAACAGCGTGCCCTCCTCCCTCCGCGCCAGGGCATGCAGCTTCTGCGTCGGCCCCGCGTCCAGTTCCACCGGCAGCAGCGCCCCGCGGAAGCTCTGCGCGGCGGGGCGCGGCCGGTCCGTCGGCAGCTCCAGGGTCGCGGGCGCGCCGGCCAGCTGCTCCCGCCAGAAGGCCAGGTGCGGCTCCAGGACGGGGCCGCGCAGCCGCTCCCGCTGCCACACGGCGAAGTCGGCGTACTGCAGCGGCAGCTCGGGGAGCGGCGAGGGCGCGCCCCGCAGGAACGCCGGGTAGATGGCGTCCAGCTCGCGGACCAGCACCTCCATCGACCAGCCGTCGCTGACGATGTGGTGCACGTTCAGGAGGAGCACGTGCTCCTCCGGGCCGGTCCGCAGCAGGAGGGCGCGGAAGAGCGGCCCCGCCGCCAGGTCGAAGGGGCGGGTCGCCTCGGCCTGCACCCGCCGCCGCACCTCGGCCTCGCGCTCCGCCTCGCCCAGCCCGGTGAGGTCCTCCGCCTCCAGGCGCCAGGACCCGGCGGGCGCGACGGTCTGCACCGGCTCCCCCGCCTCCGCGGTGAAGACGGTGCGCAGCACCTCGTGGCGGCGCACGATCTCCGCGAGGGCGCGGTCCAGCGCCGCGGCGTCCAGCGGGCCGTGCAGCCGGGACGCCGAGAACATGTCGTAGAGGGGGCTCGCCGGGTCCAGCTGGTGCAGGAACCAGAGCCGCTGCTGCGCGAAGGAGAGCGGAAAGCGGGTGGCGCGGGCCGCCTTCTGCTGGAGGATCTGCGCCAGGAGACGGCGCTTCTCCTCCAGCGAGAGACCCTGCCCGGCCGGATCGAGGGTGCTGCTCATCGGCTCGGCTCTCTCCTTTGCCCGGAAACGGGGTTCGGGTTGCGGTCACCTGCTCGCCCTGCACCCGGGCCGGTCGGCCCGGGATGCGCTCGGCGTCTTTCGTCGGTCTTGCCGGTGGGATTCGGCGGGAAAGCGTCCAGCGCCCACGCTCCCCGCCTATGGGTCCCGTCCGGCCCGGGGGGAGGAAGGCGGCGTGGTCGCCCCGCCCCGGGCGCCGGAGGGTGCAGTGGCACGCCGCCTTCAGCGGGGGTCACCGGGAGAAGGAGGGCCCCACGGTGGACGAGAAAAGAGCCCCCGAGAGGCCGGCTTCGAAACGTTCGACGGGATGCTGAACGACGGGCCGAGCAGCGCACGGGAGTACCGGCGGTGGATGGAGCTGCTGTCCCCGAACCACCCGCCACCACCGCCATCGCGAATGTGGCGGCCCATATACGTGTCCAGTAAAAGCGGTACATAAGGCGCCACGATTTCCCGAAAGCGGAAGTTAAATTTGGTTGTCCATCTGGCGCAAGGCTAAAGGTTTAGGCTCAGTGCTGAGGCAGTTGCGGCCTGCGGGACTGGAGGCTCAATCGATGTGAAACCACCCGGCAGCATGCCCGGTCATGCCGCCGGGACGTGGCGGCGATGCGGGAGCACCTTGCCGGTCTCGTGGCCGAGCCGGCGCCGGCCTCGCACCCCCGTTCAGAGCACCGACGGGCATGAACGCAGACGAGGCGGCGAGGGAATCCCCTCGCCGCCTCGTACCTTGCCTCGCATCGCCCGAGCTTCCCGAAAAACCTGCCCGAAACGACTTGCGCGCCCCGGCCGGGGCCGGGGCGCGCGAGTCGTTTTCCTGCTCGAAGAGGCGCCGCCCGGATTCGAACCGGGGGTCGAGGATTTGCAGTCCTCTGCCTTACCACTTGGCCACGGCGCCGTACCACCTGCCCTTGCGGGCGTCAGAGCGGGCAACCGGGCTCGAACCGGCGACCTCAACCTTGGCAAGGTTGCGCTCTACCAACTGAGCTATGCCCGCGCGCCAAAAGGAGAGCAAACATACCAGTCTCCCCGAGGGCCGTCAACCCCGCGCGCGCCTGATTTTCCAGCATCGGCGCCGTCCGCGCGCGCCCGCGGGGCGCCCGCGCGTTGACAGCGTGGGGGCCGACCGCTAGCGTCCCCGCACCGCCGCTCCGGCGGCCGAAACGCGATCCACGACCACCCGGCGCGGCGCTCCCGCCCGCCCCTTCCGGAACCTGCGAGCCCGCATGAAGCGCTTTGTCCGCGTGGCCGGTGCCTGCCTCGCCCTGCTCCTGTGCGCCGGGGCCGCCGCCGCCCAGGAGGACGCCCGCGTGCTCCCCCGCGGCTACCTGGCCCTCCGCGTGGGGGGCGAGTTCACGCAGTACGACTCGCGCCGCGGGGGCGACGGGGACGAGCTGGGCGCCCCCTTCGCCACGCCCTTTTCCGGCACGCGCTTCAACAGCCTGCGCCCCGTTCGCGACTCGCTGGCCGGCTTCTTCCGCGCCAGCGCCCGCCCGGAGGACGCCTTCACGCTGACCGGGGACGACTTCTTCCTGGGCAACCTGGCCGCCGACCTGGCCACGGACGGGCGCCGCGTCCCCATCGCCGTGGAGGCCGGGCTCGCGCGGCGGCTGATGCTGCGCGTGACGGTGCCCGTGGTGCGGCAGGAGACCGAGCTGGTGTCGCTGCGCCTGACGGACGCGGCCCTCGGGGTCAACGTGAGCCCCGACTCGCTCGCCCGGCGGCTCCAGGCCATCGACTCGTCGCTGGTCCGCTTCGGGCGGCTGGCGTTCGTCCCGCTGGCCGAGTCGCGCGCCGGGCGGGAGATGCAGCGCCGCTACACGCGCGCCACCGGCGACACGGCCTCCCTCCCCCTCCCCACCGTCGGCCTGGGGCGCACGCGGATCGACGAGCTGCTCAGGGCCAACCAGCTGGGCGCGCTCCCCATCGGCTCGGCGCCCGAGAACTACCGCCTGGGCGACGTGGAGGTGGCGGCGAAGCTCCAGCTCCTGGGCGGCACCGGCGGCGCCCTGTCCCCCCGCGCCACGGGGACGCGCCTGGCGCTGGAGGCCGGCCTGCGCCTCCCCACCGCGACGGGCACGGACGTGGACAGCCTGACGGAGGTGGTCACCGACGACGGCCACGCCGGCGCGAACGCCGCCCTGTTCGCCGACGTCCCCCTGGGCCGCCGCCTGTGGCTGGCCGCCCAGGCCCGCTACGGCCTGCTGCTGGCGCGCGACGTGGAGCGCGCCACCTGGAACCCGCAGGAGCCCTGGGACAGCCTGGGCCCCGCGCGCGCCTTCAGCCGCGAGCCCGGCGCCCGCCTGGAGGCCGCCCTCGCGCCCACCTACCAGCTCACCGACCAGCTCGCCCTGTCGGCGCGGTACGCGTTCGCCCACCGCGGCGAGACCACCTACGAAGGCGACGCCGACCCCGGCTCCGCCCCCGCCGCCTTCGCCGGCCTGGAGAGCACCGAATCCCAGACGCTCCAGACCCTCGGCGTCGGCCTGGGCTACAGCACGCTGGCCGCCTTCGTGGAGCGCGGCACCGACATCCCGCTGGAGCTGTGGCTCACCTACGACACCGCCTTCGCCGGCTCGGGCGGCGCTCCGGACGTGGGGGTGATCCGGCTGACGGGGCGGATCTGGGTGCCGGCGTGGGGAGGAAGGTGAACGGCAGGGAACAGGGAACAGGGAACAGCCTGCAACGACACGGCGCCCCCACCTCGATGCCGAGGCGGGGGCGCCGTTTTGCCGTTCGTAGTACCCGTATGATCCGTGACGGAGGGAGACAGGCCGGCTGTTTGGCCTGGCTCCCTCCGGCGAGGTGAGACAGCCGGGCAGTTTCGGCTGGCTCGCCGAGCCCGCGGAGGAGACCGGCGGGGCAGTTTCCGCCGGGCTCCGCAGCGGCCCCGCCCCGGCACAAAGATCTAACCGACGCCGACCCCGCCGCGCTCCAGCAGCTCCCGCGCGTGCTCCAGGGACACGGCGCTCTCGGGGTCGCCGCCGAGCATGCGGGCGATCTCCTGCACCCGGGTGTCGTCGTCCAGGGCGTGCACCTCGGTGGTGGTGCGGCCCGCCTTCTCGCGCTTGACCACCAGCAGGTGGTTGTGCGCCCGCGAGGCGATCTGCGGCAGGTGGGTGATGGCGAACACCTGGTGGCTCCCGGCCACCGCGCGCATCTTGTCGCCCACCTGCAGGGCCACGCGCCCGCCGATGCCGGTGTCCACCTCGTCGAAGATCAGCGTGGGCACCGAGTCCAGGCGCGCCAGGATGGTCTTGAGCGCCAGCATCACGCGCGCCAGCTCGCCGCCCGACGCCACCTGCGCGATCGGCTTGGGATCGAACCCCTTGTTGAGCGCGACGCGGAACTCGATCTCCTCCGCCCCGTGCGCGCTGGGCGCCGGGAGCGGCAGGCCCAGCGCCTCGAAGCGCCCTCCGGCCATCCCCAGCTCGGGGAGCACGGCGCCCACCTCCTTGGCCAGCGCGGTCATCGCCTTGCCGCGGCGCCTGGACAGCTCGCCGGCGAGCTTTTCCAGCGCCTCGACGGCCTCGCGCTCGCGGCGCTGCAGCTCCTCCAGGTCGTGCGAGGCGCCCTCCAGCAGGTCCAGCTCGCCGCGCGCCCGCCGCCCCGTCTCGATCACGTCCGACAGCTCGGGCCCGTACTTGGTCTTGAGCCGGAAGAACAGGTCCTGCCTGCGCCGGATCTCCTCCAGCCGCTCCGGGTCCGCCTCCACGGAGCGGGTGTAGTCCTCCATCCGCTCGCCCAGCTCCTGGAGCGCGTAGTACGCGGTGTCGTAGAGCTCCTGGAGCGCCGCCTGCGCCGGGTCGATCCGGACCAGCTGGTCCAGCGGCCGCTGCAGGGCGCCCAGCCGCGAGGCGATGGCCGAGCCGCCGCCCGCCAGCGCCTCGTACAGGCTCCCGGCGATGGCGGTCAGCTCCTCGGCGTGGGTCAGGCGGCTGGACTCGGCGTCCAGCTCCTCCTCCTCGTCCGCGCGCAGCTTTGCGCCCTCGATCTCTTCCAGCTGGAAGCGCAGGAAGTCCACCCGCTGCGCCGCCTCCCGCCGCCGCTTCTCCAAGTCCTCGATGTCGCGCCGGGCGCCCAGCAGCACCCGGTGCGCCTCCGCCACCTTCGCCGCCAGCTCCTCGTTGCCGGCGTACGCGTCCAGGATGGCGCGCTGCTCCTCGCGCCGCAGCAGCGTCTGGTGCTCGTGCTGCCCGTGCAGGTCCACCAGCGCGCGCCCCAGCTCGCCCAGCACCCCGGCCGTGGTGGGGGAGCCGTTGATCCAGGCGCGGCTGCGCCCCTCGGCGGCGACCTCGCGCTTGAGCACCACCACCCCGTCCTCCGGCTCCACGCCGCGGGCGTCCAGGAGCGCGGCGATGTCGTCGCGCCCGCCCACCTCGAACACGCCCTCCACGGAGGCGCGGTCGGAGCCGGCGCGGACCACGTCGGCGGAGGCGCGCTCGCCCAGCAGCAGGGAGAGCGCGCCGACGATGATCGACTTCCCCGCCCCGGTCTCGCCCGTGAGCACGTTGAGCCCGGGCGCGAGACGGACGGAGAGCTGGTCGATCAGCGCGAAGTTGCGGATGCGGAGCTCGGAAAGCATGCGCGAAGATACACCGAATACTGGGCGCGGTTCGGACTTCGTGGACAGCCGATCTTACTGCACGTTTCGGACGTGCCCCCGGCTGGCGCCGGGGTCGGGCTGCGGCTCCGTAGGCGAGCAAACTACGCTCGCCAACGGAGTCGAGCCCCCGCCAAACTGCCGGCGGGGTCTCGCCCCTTCGGGCCGACATCCCTCACGCGACGGCAGGCCCCCTCCCCCCGGCCCCCTCCCCCGCAAGCGGGAGAGGGGGAGCACTGCTTGCCGTACCTGGATCTCCAGCCGTTGTCCCCTCTCCCAGAATTGGGAGAGGGTGGCGAGCCACAAGCGAGCCAGGTGAGGGCCCGCCGTTGCAGGCTATTCCCTGTTCCCTGTTCCCC
>DASVQR010000191.1:0-6891 GCA_036389055.1 Longimicrobiaceae bacterium
GCCGTTGCCCCCTCTCCCAGAATTGGGAGAGGGTGGCGAGCCTCAAGCGAGCCGGGTGAGGGCCGCAGTTGCAGGCTGTTCCCTGTTCCCTATTCCCTGTTCCCTGCCGTCAAGCCTTCACCACCCCGATCGTCGCCGGCACGCCGTCCAGGTCCACCTCGCGGGTCTGGGCGTAGCCGCCGTCGTCCAGGGCGTCGGCGTGCACCAGCAGCTGCGTGGTCAGCGTCTCGCCGGAGATGAAGTCGCCCCAGCGGGCCAGCACCACGCGGATCTCGTCGCCGCCGGCCACGCCCAGGCGGATGCGGTCGGACACCTCCAGGCCGGCGTCCTTGCGCAGGCGCTGCACCCGGTTCACCAGCTCGCGGGCGAGGCCCTCCTCGCGCAGCTCCGGGGTGACGGTGGGGTCCAGGGCGGCGGTGAAGCCGCCCTCGGCCTGCACCTGCAGGTCGCCGCGGGCGGTCTGCACGATCTCCAGGTCCTCCGCGCCCACGGGGACGCTCTCGCCGTCCACCTGCACCGCCAGCGGCTCGCCGCGGCGGAAGGCGGCCAGCGCGTCCGAGGGGAGCTCGCGGATGGCGTTCGCCACCTTCGGGGTCTGCTTGCCCAGGCGGGCGCCCAGCGCCTTGAAGTTGGGGCGCGCGGAAAAGGTCACCAGCTCCTCGGCCCGGTCCATGAAGTCCACCGACTTCACGTTCAGCTCGTCGCGGGCGATCTCCAGCAGGTCGCCGCTCACCGCGTAGCCGTCCGGCACCACGGCGTACAGCGTCCCCAGCGGCTGGCGCACCTTGATCCCCACCTCCTCGCGCGCCGCGCGCCCCAGCGTCGCCAGCGTCCGCACCGCCTCCATGCCGCGCTCCAGCGCCTCGTCGCGCGCGCTCTCCCGCGCCGAGGGGAAGTCGGCAAGGTGCACGCTCTCGCCGGTGAGCGCCCGGTGCAGCCAGTCCGAGAAGAAGGGTGCCACGGGCGCCATCAGCCGCGCCACCACCACCAGCGCCCCGTACAGCGTGGCGAACGCGGCGCGGGCGTCCGGGCTCTCCGCGGTCCCCCAGAACCGGTCGCGCGAGCGGCGCACGTACCAGTTGGAAAGGTCGTCGGTGACGAAGTCGCCCAGCAGGCGGGCGGCGCGGGTCAGGTTGTACCCCTCCATGTCCGCGCGCACCTCCCGCGTCACCGTCGCCAGGCGCGACAGCAGCCAGCGGTCCAGGGTCGACCGGTCCACCGGGTCGCCGCCGCCGCCGGACGGGGTCCACTCCTCCAGGTTGGCGTACAGGGCGAAGAAGCGGTACGTGTTGCGCAGCGTGTCGAAGGTCTTGCGCTGCACCTCGCGCACCCCCTCCGGGTCGAAGCGCTTGGGCACCCACGGGTTGGCCGACGACAGCAGGTACCAGCGGATCGCGTCCGCCCCGAACTGCTCCACCGCTTCCCAGGGGTTCACCACGTTGCCCCTGGACTTGGACATCTTCTGCCCCTCGGCGTCCAGGATCAGGTCGTTCACCACCACGTTGCGGTACGACGGCCCGCGCCCCAGCAGCGTGGAGATCGCCAGCAGCGAGTAGAACCACCCGCGCGTCTGGTCCACCCCCTCGCTGATGAAGTCGGCCGGGAACTGCCGCTCCTGCACGGCGCGGTTCTCGAACGGGTAGTGGTGCTGCGCGAAGGGCATCGCCCCCGAGTCGAACCACACGTCGATCACCTCGGGGATGCGCCGCAGCGTCCCCGTGCAGCCGGGCTCGCCGCACGCCCAGGCGTGCTCGTCGATGAACGGCCGGTGCGGGTCGAAGGGCTCCGGCAGCGGCCCCACCTTGGCGCGCAATTCCTCGAACGAGCCGAGCACCTCCACGTGCTGCGGGCTTGCGTCGCACACCCAGATGGGGAGCGGCGTTCCCCAGTAGCGGTTGCGCGAGACGGCCCAGTCCACGTTGTTCTCCAGCCACTCGCCGAAGCGCCCCGTCCCCGTCTCCGGCGGGTGCCAGCGGATCTCGGCGTTGTTGGCGAGCAGGTCGTCGCGCACCGCCGTGGTGCGGATGAACCACGAGTCGCGCGCCATGTACAGCAGCGGGCTGCCGCAGCGCCAGCAGTGGGGGTACGAGTGCTCCTCGCGGCTGGACCGGAACACCTGCCCGCGCTTCTTGAGCTCGATCACCAGGTCGGTGTCCGCCTCCTTGACGAAGCGGCCGCCCACCAGCGGGATCTCCTCGCGGAACGCCCCGCGGTCGTCCACCGGGTTGAACACCGGCAGCCCCTGCTCCTGCCCCAGCGCGTAGTCGTCCGCGCCGAAGGCCGGGGCCGTGTGCACGATCCCCGTCCCGTCCTCCGCCGTCACCCAGGGCGCCGGGTACACGTGCCACGCCCGCGCCACCGAGTCCTCCGCGAAGCCGCCCGTCTCCACCCAGTCGAACGGGCGGGCGTAGCGCAGCCCCACCAGCTCCGCCGCCGGGAACGTCCGCGACACCACGGCCTCCGCCCCGAACAGCGCCGGGACGCGCGCGGCCGCCAGCACCAGCCGGCGCCCCTCGTGCTCCACCTCGGCGTACTCCAGCTCCGGGTTCACGGCCAGCGCCGTGTTGGAGACCAGCGTCCAGGGCGTGGTGGTCCACACCAGCAGCTCGCGCCCGTCCGCCGCGCCGTCCTCGCCGAGGACGGGGAGGATCACGTACAGCGACGGGTCCTTGACGTCGCGGTAGCCCTGCGCCACCTCGTGGCTGCTGAGGCCGGTGCCGCAGCGCGGGCAGTAGGGGAGGATCTTGTGCCCCCGGTACACGAGCCCGCGGTCGGCGATCTGCTTCACCAGCCACCACACGCTCTCGATGTAGTCGGCGTGGTAGGTGACGTACGGGCGCGAGTAGTCAAGCCAGTAGCCGATGCGCCCCGAGAAGCGCTCCCACTCCTCGGTGTACTGGAGCACGCTCTCCCGGCACACCTCGTTGAAGCGGGCGATCCCGATCGCCTCGATCTCCCGCTTGCCGCTGATCCCCAGCTTCTTCTCGGCCTCGATCTCCACCGGCAGGCCGTGCGTGTCCCACCCCGCCATGCGCGGCACGAAGCGCCCCTGCATGGTGCGGAAGCGCGACACCGTGTCCTTGATGGTGCGCGAGAAGACGTGGTGGATCCCCGGGCGCCCGTTGGCGGTGGGCGGCCCCTCGTAGAACACGAACGGCTGCCCGCGGCGCGTCTTTTCGAGCGAGCGCTGGAAGGTGTCCTCCTCCTTCCAGCGGGCGAGGACTTCCTCCTCGAGCGCCGTGGTGGAGGCCGGAAGGTCGGGATATCTCTTGCTCACGTTCTGATCTATCTGCTGGCTGTACTTGAGTCTACTGTAGCCTCTGGACCGCTCCGGGCCCGGTCAGGCCCTCACCCGGCTCGCTTGAGGCTCGCCACCCTCTCCCAATTCTGGGAGAGGGGACGACTGCTCGAATCGCGGCGCAGGATTTCAAACCTACGTCGAAGGTCGGGCCCGGAACTATAAGCCCTCCCCCGATCCCGGGGGAGGGTGTCGAGCAGGAACGGAGCCTGCCGCAGCTCGCCGTTGCAGGCTGTGACGCTTCACGCTACGCGTGAACCGGAGGAACCCTGTTCCCTAGCCGTTCCACGATCCCTTCCACCAGTGCCGTCAGGTTCGGCTCGGCGCGGTTCGCGACGGCGATGATCTTGGCGATGTCGGCCACCTCCAGCGCGTCCGGCATGCAGGCGTCGGTGATGATGGAGATCCCCACCACCCGCATCCCGCCGTGCACCGCGACGATCACCTCCGGCACCGTGGACATCCCCACCACGTCCGCGCCCAGCGTCCTCAGCATCCGGTACTCGGCGCGGGTCTCCAGGTTGGGCCCGGGCACCGCCACGTATACCCCACGGCGCAGCGCGATCTTCTTTTCCGTCGCCACCTGCACGGCGATCTCCTGGAGCGCCTGGCTGTACGGCTCCGACATGTCCGGGAAGCGCGGGCCCAGCGAGTCCTCGTTGGGTCCGATCAGCGGGTTGTCGCCCAGCAGGTTGATGTGGTCCGCGATCAGCACCAGGTCGCCGGGCGTCCAGAAGGGGTTCATCCCCCCGCAGGCGTTGGACACCACCAGCGTCTCCGCGCCCAGGGCCCTCATCACCCGCACCGGGAAGGTCACCTGCTGGAGGGTGTACCCCTCGTAGCGGTGGAAGCGGCCCTGCATGGCCACGGTCGGCTTGCCGCCCAGCGTCCCCAGCAGCAGCCGGCCGCTGTGCGACTCCACGGTGGAGAGCGGGAAGTGGGGGATCTCCTCGTAGGGGATCGCCGTCTCCACCTGGATCCGCTCGGCCAGCCCGCCCAGCCCCGTCCCCAGGATCACCCCCACCGAAGGGGAAACCCCGCTCCGCGCGCGGATGGCCGCGACCGCCTCCTCGATTCGCTCCGTCAGGCTCTGCTCCGCCACTCTCAGCCCTCCCCCGTGGTGAATTCCGCCTCCTCCGGCCGCCCTTCGGCGGGGACCTCGACGGCGCCCGGCCCCAGGCGCCCGTTGTCGCCCCCGCGCACCGGCTCGCGGAAGCGCGCCTCCTCCTCCTCGATCTCGCCCAGCTGGCGCTCCACCAGGGCACGGAAGAGCCGCAGGAAGCGGGTCCGCTGGCCCTGCACGCGCCGCAGCGCCTCGGCGGCGGTGAGCACCTGCCGCTTGGCGTCCTCCACGATGCGGTCGCCCTCGGCGCGGGCCTCGCGCAGCAGCAGGTCGGCCTCGCGCTGCGCCTGGCCGCGCATCTCCTCGCGCATCTGCTGGGCGGACACCAGCGCGTCGTTGAGCGCGCGCTCCCGCTCGCGGTACTCGGCCACCGAGTCGGCCAGCCCCTCCACCCGCGCGGCGAGGGTGGCGTTCTCCCGCACCAGCTCCTCCATCCGCTCGGCCGCCAGGTCCAGGAACTCGTCCACGCGGGCCGGGTCGTAGCCGCGCATCGACTTGGCGAAGTCGCCCTTCTTCTTGCGTACGTCGAGCGGAGTCAGGTCGATCATGGATCGCGCTCCCCGAACAGAACGGTGCCCACGCGGACGAGGGTGCTCCCCTCCTCCACGGCGATTTCGAAGTCGTTGCTCATCCCCATGGACAGGTGCAGCGCCCGGAAGCCCGCCACCTGCCGCGCCGCCTCCTCCCAGAGCCCCCGCGTCCGCCCGAACGCGCCGCGCAGCACGGCCTCGTCGCCGGTGAAGGGCGCCATGGTCATCAGCCCCTCCACGGCGAGGCCCGGCAGCTCGCAGATGCGGCCGACGGCGTCCAGCGCCTCCTCCGGCGCGAAGCCGCCCTTGGTCTCCTCGCCGGCCGTGTTCACCTGCACCAGCACGCGCGCCGTGGTCCCGGCCCGGACCGCCTCCTCGGACACGGTCTCCGCCAGGCGGTGCGAGTCCAGCGAGTGCAGCAGGTCCCAGAGCGGGAGCGCCTTGCGGACCTTGTTGCGCTGCAGGTGGCCGATGAGGTGCCAGCGCACCGCGCCGCGGCCGATCTCCGCCACCTTGTCCTCCAGCTCGGGGACGCGGTTCTCCCCCACGTCCTCCACGCCGGCCTCGATCGCCGCCCGCACGGTCCCGGGCGGGTGCGTCTTGGTCACGGCGACCAGCGTGACCGGGTCGCGCCTCCCCGCTCGCTCGCGGGCGCGCTCGATGCGCTCGCGCACCTCCCGCACGCGCGCCGACAGCCTGGACGGTTCCATGGCACGGATTGTAAACCCGGCGGCGACGGGGACGCAAGGCGAACGGCAGGGGACAGGGGACAGGTTACAGGGGACAGCCTGCAACGGCGGACGCGTCCGCTGCACCGTCGTGCTCCCCCTCCCCCCTTGCGGGGGAGGGGGCCGGGGGGAGAGGGGTCCGACTCTCGGCAGTCACCCTGCCCGGCACACCGTCGTTCTCCCCCTCTCCCCTTGTGGGAGAGGGGGCCGGGGGGCGAGGGCTGCCGTTGCCGCCCGTCGCCACGGACCTTATCGTCCGCTCTCCAATCTCCGCCCCGTGATCCCGACGCCCAGCAGCATGCCCCAGATCGCCTGCCCCGTCTGCGACGGCGCGGAGTTCCGCGTCTACAGCACCCTGCACCGGAACCGCACGGTGGTGTGCCGCGGGTGCGGGCTGTTCTACACCAACCCGCTCCCGGAGCCGGGCGAGCTGCGGGCGCGGGTGGAGGGCTCCGACCTGTACACCGAGGACCAGCTCCGCAAGACCGACTTCTTCCGGCGGCGGGCGGTGGAGCTGTTCCAGCGGGTGGAGCGGCTGCGGCCTGCGGGGAGGGTGCTGGACGTGGGGTGCGCCATCGGCACGGAGCTGGTGGTGGCGCGGGAGCGGGGGTGGGACGCCGTGGGGATCGAGCTGTCGGCCAGCTCGGTGCGGGTCGCGCGGGAGCGCGGGCTGGACGTGCGCGAGACGCCGCTGGAGGAGTGCGGCTTCGCGGACGGGGAGTTCGGCCTGGTGACGCTGAACCACGTGCTGGAGCACATCGCCGACCCGGCGCCGTTCCTCTGCGAGATCCGCCGCATCCTCGCGGACGACGGGCTGCTCTTCGTGGCCGTGCCCAACGTGCGGGCCTGGATCCGCTACCTGCGCGGCGAGCGCTACGCCTGGACCTTCCAGGACGACCACTTCCTTCACTTCTCCACCGCCACGCTCCCCCGCCTGCTGGAGCGCCACGGCTTCCGCGTGCTGGAGGCGGCGACCTCCCGCTGGCGCGACTTCCACGAGGAGCCGGGGAGCAAGCCCCTCCCCTTCCGCGCCGTCAACCGCACGGTGGAGCTGCTGGGGATGGGCGTCGAGATCTTCTGCCTGGCGCGGGCGGCGTAGCTCCGGACCCCCTCCCCCGGCCCCTCCCCGCAAGGGGGAGGGGAGAACGACGGGGTGCCGGGGCAGGCTCCGGCGCGAGGGGCGACCCCTCACCCCCCGGCCCCCTCTCCCAC
>DASVQR010000192.1:0-60772 GCA_036389055.1 Longimicrobiaceae bacterium
GGGAGGGCTGCTTGACCCTCGGCTCTGTGGTGCTCCCCCTCTCCCCTTGTGGGAGAGGGGGCCGGGGGGTGAGGGGTTGCCCCTCGCGCCTGAGCCTGCCCCCGCACCCTGTAGTTGTCCCCTCTCCCAGGATGGCGCTTCACGCTTCGCGTGAACCGGTTGAAGGGAGAGGGTGGCGAGCCTCAAGCGAGCCGGGTGAGGGCCGTCGGGTGAGGGCCGTAACGAAACGGGGCCCGACGCATCGCGCCGGGCCCCGTTTCGTTACACCGTCCGTTTGCTCAGGCGGCGACCGGCTCGCGCTCGGCTTCCTGCTCGGCCTCGGCGGGGTCGGCGTCGTCCACGCGGAAGCGGGCGACCAGCTGGCGCAGGCGGGCCGCGAGGCCGGTCAGCGAGTCGGCGTCGCCGGCCGCGTCGTCCTGCTCGGAGGAGCCGGCGAGGGCGGCGACGGTGCCCATGGTGCCTTCCAGCTGCTCGACCAGGGCGGTCATCTCCTCGGCGGAGGCGGCGTTCTCCTCGGCGACGGCGGCCACGTCGGCCAGCACGGCGGTGGTGTCGGAGACGCGGTCGGAGATGCGGCGGGTGTCGGCGGTCAGGTCATGGACCAGGCGCTCCCCCGTCTCCAGGGCGCTGAAGATCCCCTCCAGCGCCTCGCCCACCTGGTGCGCCCGCCCGGCCGTGCCCTGCACCTCGGCGGCGCTCCGCTCGATCGCCGCCACCGCCCCGTCGATCCCCCGCTTCATCTCGCCCACGGTCGCCACCGTGCGGGCGGCGGCGTGGGCCGTGCCCTCGGCCAGCTTGCGGACCTCCTCGGCCACCACGGCGAAGCCCCGGCCCTGCTCCCCGGCACGCGCGGCCTCGATGGCCGCGTTGAGCGCCAGCAGGTTGGTCTGCCGGGCGATCCCGGTGATGGTCCCCACGAAGCCCTCGATCTCCGCCGAGTGGTGCCGCAGCTGGCGCACCTGCTCGGTGTTCATCCCCACCACGCGGCCCGCCTCCTCCGTGGCACGCACGATCTCCGTGACCCGCTCGCCGCCCTGGCGGGCGTTCGCGACGGAGTCGCGGATGGAGCCGGCCATGCGCTCCGCGCCGGCCGCGATGCTCTCCACCGAGGCGGAGATCTCCTCCATGCGGGCGAAGGCGCGCTGCGCGGAGTCAGCCTGCTCCCCGGCGCCCGCGGTGATCTGCGCCACGGCGGAGCCCAGGTGCTGCACCGCGGAGCGGGTCTCCCAGGCCAGCGTGGAGATCTCGCCGCCGTGGCTCTCCAGCGCGACCCCGGCTCCCTGGATCTGGCCGATCACGGCGCGGAGGTCGCGCGCCATGCGGTTGAACGACTCGGCCATCTGGCCGATCTCGTCGGCGCCGGCCGCGCGCACGTCGTCGCCCGTGAGGTCGCCGGCGGCGATCCGCCGCGCGCGCGCCGCCATGCGCTCCACCGGGCCCGTCACCGCGCGCCCCACGATCCACGTGATCACCAGCCCCGCCAGCAGGAGCGAGGCGAGCGACACCACGCCGGTCCACTGCGCGGCGGCGCCCGCCCCCTCGGCCTCGTCCGTGAGCGCGGAGCCGGCCGCGGCGTGGGAGTCCTCGATGTCGCCCAGGTGCTCGCGGAATCCGTCCAGCTCCGCGACCAGCGCCGCCATGCGGGCGTGCGCCGCCGGGTCGTCGGAGGGCTCGCCGCGGGCGATCCGGGCGTGGATGGCGTCGCCGCGGGCGACGATACGCGCGCGCGCCTCCCGCGCCTGCTCCGCGAGCGTGCGGCGCTCGGGCGTGAGGCCGTCGAGCTTCAGGTACGCATCGAGCCGCTCCCCGGTCTGGGCGGCGTTCTCGGCGTAGAAGTCCAGCCAGCGCTTCCGCCCCGCCGCGTCGCGCGCGTGCGCCGCCTCGTTGAGGCCGAGCACCGCCTGGTAGGCGTCGCGGTCGATGTTGAGCACCAGCCCCAGCCCCGCCAGCTCGCGCGTGGCCAGCTGGTGCGTCAGGGTGCGGTTGCGGCGGGCCGGGGCCAGCATCCCGGCCACGCCCAGCGCGGCGATCAGCAGCAGGACGCCGACGCTGCCGCGCAGCTTCCAGGCGAAGGGCCAGTCCCGGACGCTTCGGGATCGGCGGGAAAGGCCCGGCGCGTCGGACGCGCGGGCGGAGGCGTGCAGGGGTGACGCGCTCATGGAGTGGGGGAGCTTCGGTCGGGAACGGAAAAGAGAATGCGGAGCGGAGAGCCGCCGGGGGCGGTCCGGACGCGGACGGGCTCAGGAGGGTCATGCATAATACGCCACTCCCGGCCGCGCGGCAAGGCCGCGCTACATAGCGTGCTCCCGGCCCCGGGGCGGGTTGCGGCGCCGGTCGCCGGCAGGCAAGTTGGCGGGGGACGCCGGGCGCCGTCTCCCGCCCAGCCGTCCCGCTCCGTCCCCTTCCTCCGCCCACCGATCCGCACATGAGAGCTTCCCTGGTCCTCGCCACGCTGGCGCTCGCGGCATGCACGCACTTCGCCGCACGCCCCGATCCCGCGTCCACCCCGCCCACCTTCCCGGGGCCGCGGGACGCGCCCGTCGCCGTCCCCAACGACGCCACCCGGCGGCTGGGGCAGCTGTTCGCGGACGAGTGGGAGCGCACCCTGCGCGAGAGCCCGCTCACGGCCACCGGCTTCGGCGACCGGCGCTACAACGACCGGCTTCCCTCGGTGGGGCTGGCGGACCAGCAGCGCATGATGGAGGCGGACCGCGCCGCTCTGGCGCGCCTGCTCGCCATCCCCCGCGACTCGCTGTCGCCGGAGGACGCGCTGAACTACGACGTGTTCCGGCGCCTGCGCGAGGACGACGTGGCCGAGGCGGAGTTCCGCGGCTACCTGATCCCCATCACCAACCGCGAGGGGTTCCACACCTACTTCCCCGAGCTCCCCACCGACGTCCCCCTGGCCACCGTCGAGGACTACGAGAACTACATCGCCCGCCTGCGCGCCTTCCGCGCCTACTCCGCCCAGCAGGTGGAGCTGATGCGCGAGGGGATCCGCGCCGGGATGGTGCTGCCGCGCGCCTCGGTGGAGGGGATCGACGCGTCCATCACCCCGCACGTCGTGGCCGACCCCACCAGGAGCCTGCTGTACGCGCCGTTCACCCGCTTCCCGGCCTCCGTGCCGGAGGGCGAGCGGGCGCGACTGGCCGCCGCGGGGCGCGACGCCGTCGCCACCTCGGTGGTGCCGGGCTACCGCGAGTTCGGCGAGTTCATGGCGCGCGAGTACATCCCGGCCGCGCGCGGCACCATCGGCGCGTCCGAGCTGCCCAACGGCCGCGCGTACTACGCCGCCCGCGTGCGGCGCTACACCACGCTGGACCTGACGCCGGACCAGGTGCACCGGACGGGGCTCGCCGAGGTGGCGCGGATCCGCGCGGCCATGGACTCGGTGATGAAGTCCACCGGCTTCCGCGGCACCTTCCCGGAGTTCGTGCGCTTCCTGCGCACCGACCCGCGCTTCTACGCCAGGACCCCGGAAGAGCTGCTCCGGCACACCTCGCTGGTGCTGAAGCGCATGGACGGCGAGCTGCCCAAGCTGTTCGGGCGGCTGCCGCGCAACCCGTACGGCATCAAGGAGATCCCGGACTACATCGCCCCGCGCACCACCACCGCGTACTACTCCGCCGGCTCGCCGGACGGGACCCGCGCCGGCAACTACTACGTCAACACCTACGACCTCAAGAGCCGGCCGCTGTACGAGGTGGAGTCGCTCTCCTTCCACGAGGCCGTGCCGGGGCACCACCTGCAGATCGCCCTGGCGCAGGAGCTGCCGGACGCGCCCAACTTCCGCCGCAGCGCCAGCTTCACCGCGTTCGTGGAGGGATGGGGATTGTACTCCGAGAGCCTGGGCAGCGAGGTGGGCTTCTACCAGGACCCGTACAGCTACTTCGGGCACCTGACGTACGACGCCTGGCGCGCCTGCCGGCTGGTGGTGGACACCGGGATCCACGACAAGGGGTGGACGCGGCAGCAGGCCATCGACTACATGGCCGCCAACACCGGGCTCTCGCTGCTGAACATCACCAACGAGGTGGACCGCTACATCGCCTGGCCGGGGCAGGCGCTGGCCTACAAGGTGGGGCAGCTCAAGATCCGCGAGCTGCGCACCCTGGCCGAGCGGGAGCTGGGGCCGCGCTTCGACGTGCGCGAGTTCCACGACGTGGTGCTGGGGAGCGGCTCCATTCCCATGAACGTGCTGGAGGCAAACGTGCGCGCGTACGTGGCGCGGAAGAAGGGTTCTTCGACCGAGTGAACGGCGGGTTCGGGCGTGCCCCCGCTGGCGCGGGGTCGGGCTGCGGCTCCGTAGCGCAGCAAACGACGCTGCGCAACGGAGTCGAGCCCCGGCGGAAACTGCCCCGCCGGGTCTCGCCCCTTCGGGCCGGCATCCCTCACGCGGGTCCCGTGCTGGCGTCCTCGGCCCGGTAGCGGACGTCCTGCCCCGCGGAGGAACCGCGTCGGCCGGCCGGGCTCCAGGCTCATCGACCGACCACTCGCTGCGCGTTCACACATGCCCTTCGCCCGGTGGCCCGCCCTGCTCTGTGCTTTCCTGCTGGTCTGCTGCGAAACCGACGCGGCGGAGGAGATCAGCTCGCACGAGCATCTCTTTCGTCGCGAGCTCCCACGAGAGATGCTGGGCTGCCTGGCGCTGTACACCGGTCCCGGAACCCCGCTGGACAGCACGCACTATCTCGCTTCCCCGGGCGTTCGCCTGGACAGTGTGCGCCCCGTGGGGCGGCTCGTCACCGACACGATCGCGGCCCGGTACCGCGTCGCCACGGCTCTCGATCCGGATGGCAACCCCGTCGGCCCGCGCTCCGAGGATTTCGGCATGCCCCATGTCTGGGCCGCCGACTCTCTGAGCGACACGTTGCGGGTGTGGTTCACGAACGGCTACAGCAGCACGGTCGTCGCGCTCCGGTTCAGGGTGGACGCCGATACTCTGCATGGCCGCCTCGTGGGCGAATCGGACGCCGGGCCTCCATTCATCACGGACAAAGGCAGGGCGCTCGCCGTTCGCGTCGCCTGCCGCGGCGGCTAGGCGCGAGCGGTTCAGGACATCCTGCGGTGACGCGGTGAGGGGCCTGCTGAAAGGGCGGGAACGGCGGACGGCGGGAGGGTCGCAGGGAGGGTGCGGGGGTGGTCGGAGGAACGAATCCGGGGTGTGGCCGGGGCGGGGTGGCATCGATTCGTTCCGGAGAGCACCCCCGCGCCCGACCCCGCGCGCTGAGCTCGAATGCCGGCCGGCCGTGCGCAGGATGCGCACGGCCGCTTCGCGTTCCGGGGACCGGGCCAGGGCGCCGGGGGTAACAGACGCCGACGCCGCTCCCCCGCAAGCCTGCGCGGAGGAACGGCTTGCGTTCTCCCGCTCGCCACCGCCCGATGCCGATCGCCGCCGCACCGCCGCTCGACGACGCCCCGCCCGCCTCCGGCGAGCGGGGTACGCCCCCGCCTCCGCCCGCGCCGGACCCGCTGGACCGGCTGGCGCCGCCCGAGCCGGCGGCGTCCGGGCCGCTGCGGCGCATGCGGCGGACGTGGACCGTGCTGGCGTCGCTGCTCCCGTTCGTGCTGTCGTTCCTGCGCGACAGGAGGCGCTGGCTGGTGTTCGGGGCGCGGCGGCGGCGGACGCTGGACGAGCACCGGGAGCGCGCCCGCCGCCTGGCGGACACCATCGCCGCGCTGGGACCCACCTTCATCAAGCTGGCGCAGGTGTTCGGCTCCCGCGCCGACATCGTCCCGGAGCCGTACCTGTCGGAGGTGGCGCGGCTCCAGGACTCGGTCGCGCCGATGCCGGCGGAGGCCATCGAGGCGGTGATCGAGGAGGAGTTCGGGCGGCCGGCGCACGCGCTGTTCTCGGGCTTCGAGCGGGAGCCCGTCGCGGCGGCGTCGCTGGGGCAGGTGCACCGCGCCCGGGTGGGGGAGCGCGAGGTGGCGGTCAAGGTGCTGCGCCCGGGCGTGCGCGAGCTGGTGGCGCTGGACCTGGAGATCTCCTTCCGCGTGCTCCGGCTGGTCAACCTGCTCTTTCCCAACCACCACGTGCGGGCGCTCACCACCGTGGTGCGGGAGTTCGAGAAGCGCATCCGCGAGGAATTGGACCTGCGCCGCGAGGCGGCGAACACCGAGGAGTTCCGCCGCCACTTCGCCGACGACCCGCGCATCCGCGCGCCCGGGGTGCTGGAGGCGTTCACCCGCCGGCGCGTGCTGGTGACCGAGTACGTGCACGGCACCAAGGTGGACCGCCTGCACGCGCGCTTCGCCTCCGGCGACCTGTCGTTCCCGAGCCTGATGGAGACGCTCTCCGAGGCGTACCTGCGGATGATGCTGGTGGACGGCACGCTGCACGCCGACCCGCACCCCGGCAACATCCTGGTGGAGGCCGACGGGACGATCGTGTTCCTGGACTTCGGGATGGTGGTGCGGATCGACCGCGCCACCCGCGACCACCTGTTCCGGCTGTCGCTGGCCGCGGCGCGCGAGGACGTGGACGGCGTGGTCGCCTCCATGTACGCGCTGCGGATGATCGACCCGGAGGTGTCGCGCGGCGAGATCCGCGAGGCCGCCACGCAGATCCTGGGGATCGTGCAGCGGGCGCGCGAGCTGAGCCAGCGGCGCGTGCAGGAGATGGTGCAGGAGATCCTGGACACCTTCTACACCTGGCCGCTGGTGCTCCCGGAGGAGCTGGTCTACTTCCTCCGCGCCTCGGCGCTGCTGGAGGGGATCGGCTTCCGCTACGACCCGGCCTTCCAGGGGCTGGACTCGGTGCGCCCAGTGCTGGCGCGGATGAAGGGCGAGCTGATGGCGTCCATGGGCGGCGGCGAGCCCGCCGACGTCGCGCGCAGCGTGCTCACCGAGGCCGAGCGGACGCTGCGCGCCCTCCAGGACGTGGTGCGCCGCACCGAGCGCGAGGAGCTGCGGGTGCGCGCCCACCCGCGCGACTTCCACCGCATCGAGCGCACGCTGGGGCTGATGGTGCGGCGTGTCCTTCTCGGGCTCGGCGGGATGACCGCGGCCGTGGTCTGCACGCTGCTCTTCATGGCCGAGGGCGCGCGGAGCACGCTGCTGGCCGGCAACGCCGCGGGGCTGCTCCTGTTCCTGGCCGCGCTGTTCGCCCCCAACCGGCTCCTGGGCGGCCGGCGGCGGTAGCGCCCGCCCGCGCGAAGATCCTGGACTGCGCACGGCGGGACCGCGTACATTGCCGCGGTCCCGCCGCGCCGCTTCCGTCTCCCTCCCCGCCCGGTCCCCGTGCCCCGCATCCCCCAGGTCGTGCGCAGCTACGCGCGCGACGCCGCCGGCGCCTTCGCGCTCGCCCCCGTGGAGGTCGTGCTCGGCCTCTTCGTCGCCCTCTCCTTCTCCATCGCCCTCCGCCAGACCGACGGCATGGACGAGTGGGCCAGGATCGCCGTCGCGGCGGCGCTGGCCCTGTTCCCCGTCTTCGGGCTGAGCGTGCTCCACGCCCGCGGGGCGATCAGCGGGGGAGTCCGCTGGATCGGTACCGCGGCGATCCTCGCGGCCGCCAGCGCCTACGGGTGGTGGGTGGCGGAGCCGGGGCGGCAGACCGAGGCGCTGAGGTTCGTGTCGCTGCTGGGCGCGGCGGCCATGGCGCTGTCGCTCGTCCCTGTGGTGCGGGTGGAGGGGCACGAGCGGCGGCGGCGCGAGTTCTGGCGCTTCAACGTCGTCCTGATCTCCCGCATGGTCAGCGTGGTGGCGTACGGCGGGGCGCTCTTCGCGGCGCTCGCCGGGGCGGTGGCTGCGGTCTCCTCGCTCTTCGAGCTGAAGACGCCGGAGCACCTGTACCAGGACCTGCTGGGCGCCGTGTTCTTCGCGCTGGTCCCCTGGGTGGTCGCCGGCGGGATCCCGGAGCTGCTGGCGGAAGCGGGCGAGGAGGGGCGGGCGCCGCGCCCGGTGCGGCTGCTGGGGCGCTACCTGTACGCGCCGGTTCTGGTGGTTTACCTGGCCATCCTGGTGGCCTACGCCGTAAAGGTCGTGGCGACGGGCGAGATGCCAAAGAACCTCCTTTCGCCCATCATCCTGCTGGCCGGGATCGGCGGCTTCCTGGGCTCGCTGCTGCTGGAGCCGCTGCGGCGCGACCCCGAGCACCCCGGCGTCGCCCGGCTGATGCGCGTCTTCCCCGCGGTGCTGCTGGTGCTGCTGCCGCTCGCGGTATGGGCCGTGTGGGTGCGCCGCGACCAGTACGGGTGGACGGAGTCGCGCTACCTGCGCCTGGCGCTGCTGCTCGCGCTGGGCGTGCTCGCCGCGGCCGGCGTGTATCGCCTGGTCCGCCGCAGGGAGCCGGTGCTGCTGCTGGTGCCCGCCGTCCTGGGGATCACGCTGCTGCTCTCCGCCTTCGGGCCGTGGGGGGCGCCCGCGGTGTCGCGGCGCAGCCAGGAGGCGCGGCTCCGCCAGGGCCTCGCCGAGGCCGGGCTGCTGCGCGGCGGGCGCTACGCCGGCACGCTGCCGGTGCCGGACTCCATGGTCGCCGCTCCGGCCGCGGACACGGGGCGGACGATCCCGAAGGAGCTGCACGGCCAGATCACCGGCGCCGTCACGTACCTGTACGATTCGCACGGGCCCGAGTCGCTGCGCGGGATCTTCGGGCCGGAGCTGGAGCGCTTCCAGGGCGGCTGGCAGGTTGCGAACGCGCTCCCCATCCGCCCGGGGTGCGAGGGGGACGAGGAGCTCGGGTCGGTTCATGCCGTCCTCCCGAGCGACGCCCCCGTCCCGGGGCTGGCCGGCGGGACGCTGCACCGGGTGCAGGTCGCCGGACGGGAGGAGGCGCTGACACCGCAGGTCGGCACGGTCCGCTTGGTCTACTCGGGGAACGAGCTGCGCGTCCAGTCCACCGGCACGGAACGCTGGACGGCGCGGGTGGACCTGCAGGGCCTGGTGGCACGCATCACTTCCACCGGCCCGGACGAGTGCGGACCGGGCGTGCGCTTCGGCTCGGCCGAGATCCTGCCGGCCGAAGCGGTGCGGACGCTCACGGACGAGGCCGGCCGCGTGCGCGGGCAGCTGGTGCTCACGGAGGTGAGCGCTGCCCGCGCGGAGGCGGACTCCCGCGCCACGCGCGGGCCCTTCCGGCTGGCGAGCGCCTCGGGAATGGTGCTCGTGCGGGAGTGAGGCGGCGGCGGGTCGGGGCCCGCCGCCGGGTCCGCTCAGCCGCAGCTCAGGGTCGGGTTGAACGGGAAGAAGGTCCCGCTGGGGTTGTGCTGCCAGGCCCAGGCGTGCAGGTCGTAGTGCGGGATGGGAATGCCGTGCCGCGCCCCGGGTGCCCGGTGGTCGTCGAAGACCTGCCCGGCCAGCATCGGCGGCGCGGCGTGCTGCGCGTCCCACGGCGCGGCGGCCACCATGAACTCCACCGCCACCAGCTTCAGCCCGCCGTTCCCGTGCGGGGCGTAGACCAGGATCTCGGGCGCGGACGGGTCCACCGTGGCGTCCACCAGCCCGAAGTTGACGTAGTGGAAGCCCATGGTCCCCAGCGTGGGGTGCGCGACGCACGGGCTGGCCTGGACGTATTCCGCGTCGAGGGCGGCCTCCACCCGGTGGAACCGGGCGGTCGCGCGGCGGATCTCGGCCAGGGTCCGGTTGGCGTCCGCTGCCGCGGCGGAGAGAGCGGGGCGCTCGGGCGCCGTGGCGGCGGGCCGGTCGCAGGCCGCGAGGGCGAGGCAGGCCGCGGCGGCGAGGGGGAGGAGTCGGCTGGAGCGCATGGCGGACCTCCGGTGGTGGGGGGGCGGAGCGGGGGCGAGGACGCGTCCCCGCGAGCCGAACGGCCCGGCGGGGCGCCGGACCGGGGCGGGAGCCCGTGCAACAACCGTTCGTTCCCGGCGTGGGCGGACCCGCGCCCCGGAAACCGGCGCCGGGCCTGGACGCGCGCCGCGCACAGGCGGGAAGTGTTTCCCGCGCACGGACTTCCGGGTGTAACGGGACGTGCACCCGCGTGGCGCGATCCGTTCCCCCGGCGGGAGCCCCGCGCCAGCTTGACAATCCTCCGGGCGGGGCGGCAGTTTCCCGCATGAGCATCGACCTCCAGACCGACCGCGAGCAGGAGCTGCTGCAGCGGTTCCGCGCCGGCCAGCGCCTCGCCCTCGCCCGCGCCATCTCCCTCGTCGAGAACGGCCAGCCCGGCTTCGAGCGCATCCTCCACGAGCTGCACCCCGACCTGGGCCGGGCGCAGCGCATCGGGATGACCGGGCCGCCCGGGGCGGGGAAGTCCACGCTGACCTCCAAGCTGACGGTGGCGCTCCGCGCTCGGGAGGAGCGGGTGGGGATCGTCGCCGTGGACCCGTCGTCGCCGTTCACCGGCGGCGCGCTCCTGGGCGACCGCATCCGCATGAACAACCTGGCCACCGACCCGGGCGTGTTCATCCGCTCCATGGCGGCGCGCGGCTCGCTGGGCGGGCTGGCGACCACCACCAGCGAGGTGGCCGACCTGATGGACGCCTACGGCTGCGACCGGGTGCTGCTGGAGACCGTCGGCGTCGGCCAGTCCGAGCTGGAGATCGCGGAAACGGCCGACACCACGGTGGTGGTGCTGGTCCCCGAGTCGGGCGACTCCATCCAGGCCATGAAGGCCGGGCTGATGGAGATCGCCGACGTGTTCGTGATCAACAAGGCCGACCGCCCCGGCGCCGACCGCCTGGCGCAGGAGATTGAGGTGATGCTGCACATGCGGCTGGGCGAGTCCGCGCCCGCCGCTGCCGGCCACCACGGCGTTTCCCTGAAGACGGTGGGGAAGGCCGCGCGGGAGCGGACGCGTCTGGCGGCGGAGGAGGGGGGCGGGTGGGCGATCCCGGTGCTCAAGACCGTGGCGCAGACCGGGGAGGGGATCGACGAGCTGGTGCGAACGCTGGACCGCCATGCGGTGTACCTTCGCGACACCGGCGAGCTGTCGCGCCGCCGGCAGAGCCGCCTCGCCGAGCGGGTGCGCGCCGTGGTGGACCGCGAGATGAAGAAGCGGGCCTGGACCGACGGCCGCGGCGAAGTGATCCTGGAAGAGTCGCTCCCCGCGCTGGAATCCGGCGCGGAGTCCCCCTATACCGTCGCGGCGCGGATCGTGCGAGCGATGGGCCTCGAAACCCAGCGAAGGACCGAGACATGAGCTCGATCGACTACGGCGTCTCGCCGGACGCGCTCCTGGAGCGCATCGCCGACCGGGAGCGCGAGATCGCGGAGCTGAAGGACCGCCTCCGCGCATGGGAGACGGCGTACGAGCGCACCCCCAAGCGCGCCTCCAACCGGGGCGAGCCGGAGCGCGGCGCCGACCCGGCCGCGGACCCGGTCTACAGCAGCATCTCCGGCGCCGAGGTCAAGGCGCTGTACACCCCGCTCGACCGCCCGGAGACCGGCGCGGAGGAGGCGGAGTTCTACAACGAGAAGCTGGGCGCCCCGGGCGAGTTCCCCTTCACCCGCGGGCCGTACGGCACCATGTACCGCACCCGGCTCTGGACCATGCGCCAGTTCGCCGGCTTCGGGACCGCGGAGGAGACCAACCAGCGCTACCACTTCCTGCTGGGGCGCGGCCAGACGGGTCTGTCGGTCGCCTTCGACTTCCCCACGCTGATGGGCTACGACTCCGACCACCCCCGCTCGCTGGGCGAGGTGGGGAAGTGCGGCGTCGCGATCTCGTCGCTGGACGACATGGAGACGCTGTTCGCGGGGATCCCGCTGGACCAGGTCTCCGTGTCCATGACCATCAACGGCCCCGCCATCATCCTGTTCGCCTTCTACATGGTGGCGGCGGAGAAGCAGGGGGTGCCGTTCGGCAAGCTGCGCGGCACCGTCCAGAACGACATCCTCAAGGAGTACCAGGCGCAGCACGCCTGGGTGTACCCGCCGGAGCCCGCGCTGCGGCTGGTGATCGACATGTTCGAGTGGGCGTCCAAGAACGCGCCCAAGTACAACCCCATCTCCATCTCCGGCTACCACATCCGCGAGGCGGGCTCCACCGCCGCGCAGGAGCTGGCGTACACGCTGCGCAACGGCTTCGAGTACGTGGAGCGGGGGATCGCGCGGGGGCTGGACGTGGACGACTTCGCGCCGCGGCTCTCCTTCTTCTGGGACGTCCACAACGACTTCTTCGAGGAGATCGCCAAGTTCCGCGCGGCGCGCCGCATCTGGGCCCGCCACCTGCGCGACAAGTACGGCGCCAAGAACCCGGAGTCGTGGCGCCTGCGCACCCACGCGCAGACCGCCGGGGTGACGCTGACCGCGCAGCAGCCGGAGAACAACATCGTCCGCGTGGCCTACCAGGCCATGGCCGCGGTGCTGGGCGGCACGCAGTCGCTGCACACCAACTCCATGGACGAGACGCTGGCGCTCCCCAGCGAGAAGGCGGTGCAGATCGCGCTGCGCACGCAGCAGATCCTCGCCTTCGAGACCGGCGCGGCGAACACCATCGACCCGCTGGCCGGCTCGTACTACGTGGAGGCGCTCACCGACCGGCTGGAGGCCGAGGCGGAGGAGATCTTTGCGCAGGTGGACCGGCTGGGCGGCGTGGTGCCGGGGATCGAGGTGGGCTACTTCCAGCGCGAGATCGCCCGCGCCGCCATGCGGCAGCAGGTGGAGATCGAGAACGTGGACCGGGTGATCGTGGGGGTCAACGACTTCACCATCGAGGGCGAGGAGATCGAGATCCCGCTCCTCAAGATCACCGAGGAGGCGGAGCTGCGGCAGCGCGAGCGCATGGCCGCCATGCGCGCCCGCCGCGACCAGGGCGAGGTGGACCGCACCCTCGCGGCGCTCCAGGACGTCGCGCGCGCCGGGGAGAACGTGGTCCCGGCGCTGCTGGACGCGGTGCGGGCCTACGCCACGCTGTACGAGATCCGCTACGCGATGGAGCAGGTCTTCGGCGCGTACCAGGAGCCGGTGTTCTTCTGAGCGGAGGGATGGAGCCGTGCTTCCCTCCGCCCAGGCACAGCCCCGGCCGGTCACGGCCGACGAGCTGCTCGCCATGCCCGACGACGGGCTGTTGCGGGAACTCGTCGATGGCGAGGTGTGGATGACGCCGCCTCCCGGGGAGGAGCACGGGATCGTGGCGGCGGAGATCTTGATCAGCCTCGGCAGCCACGTTCGGGCGTTCGGGCTGGGCAGAGTACACGCCGCCGAGACGGGGTTCAGGATCGGCACCGACCCCGACACGGTGCTTGCCCCGGACGCCGCGTTCGTAAGCCGGGAGCGGATCGAGCGGGCGGCCGTGGGGAAGGGGTACCGCCTGGGCGCCCCGGACCTGGTCGTCGAGGTCGTCTCTCCCGGCGACTCGTTCGCCCGGGTGGAGACCAAGGTTGCTCGATGGCTCGCGGCCGGGTGCCGGATGGTCGTCGTCGTGAACCCCGAGCGGCGCGCCGCCACCGTGTACCGCTCCCTCTCCGACGTGCGGTTGCTCACCGAGAACGACGAGCTGGACGGCGGAGACGTGGTGCCCGGCTGGAGGCTGCCCATCGGAGAGCTGTTCGGTTAGCTCCGTAGCGGACCCGGTTGCAGGAGAGAGGGCGCGGCCGGGCCGCGCCCTTCGTAGCTTCGGGCCCTTCCGCCGCTGCCCGTGCGCCGCTCGGCACGCGCGGGTCCCGTCCTTCCCTTTCGGCGCCGGCCGCAGCATCTTTCCCGCGCAAACATCCGGCGCAGGCCGCTCCCTCCTCCCGTTCCACGTCCCCGCTTCATGCACCGACGCTCCACGTCCGGGCGGCTCCTCCGCCCGGGTCGGACGCTGCTCGCGCCCGTCCTCGCCCTGCTCGCGCTCTCCTGTGACGGCTCCCCCTCCGATTCCGGCGGGGGCGGAGGCTCCCAGCGCACGCCCGCCTCGCTCCGCCTGAGCGCCGCCGAGGTGGCGCTGGGCGACGGCGACACCGTCCGGCTCCGCGCCGCCGTGCTCGACCAGGCGGGCCAGGCGTACGCCACCCCGCCCGCGGGGGTCGCGCTCTCCTGGTCGAGCGGAAACGGGGCGGTCGCGTCCGTGGCGGACGGGCTGGTGACCGGCGTGCGGCGCGGGCAGACGTACGTGTACGTGCAGTCCGGGAGCCTGCGGGACTCCGCCCGGGTGGCGGTGCGCGCGGCGGCGCGGACGCTCCAGCAGGTGAAGGGGAGCGGGCAGACCGGCGCCGCGGGCGGGCTCCTCGCGGACACGCTCGTGGTGCGGGCGCTCGACCGCGACGGAGAGGCGGTGGAAGGGGTGGCGGTGGAGTTCGCGGTGGTGTCGGGCGGCGGCTCCGCGATCTCCGCGGCGCCGGCCACGGACGCGCAGGGATACGCCCGCGCGCGCTGGACGCTGGGCCCGCAGGCCGGGGAGAACGTGCTGGAGGCGCGCGCCGCCGGGCTCGCCGGCTCGCCGGTGCGCTTCACCGCCACCGGCGGCGCCGGGGTGGCCACGCGCCTGGAAAGGGTGAGCGGCGACGGGCAGTCGGCGGTCGCCGGGCGGCAGCTCGCCAGCCCGTTCACGGTCAGGGCGACGGACGCGGCGGGGAACCCCGTGTCCGGGGTGGCGGTCAACTGGCTGGTGACGGCCGGGGGCGGCACCGTCACTCCGGCCGTGGGCACCTCCGACGCGGCCGGGCTGGCGCGGGCGACGCTCACCCTGGGGACCACCGCCGGCGCCAACCGGGTGACCGCCGCCGGGGCCGGCGCCGGCGTGGAGTTCACCGCCACCGGCACGGCGGCGCCCGCGACCGCGCTGGAGTTCGCCTCGGTGCACGCGGGGACGGGCTACACCTGCGCGCTCACGCCCGAGGGGAAGGCGTACTGCTGGGGGGGGAACCTCTTCGGGCAGCTCGGCACCGGGGTCACGGGGAACAGCTCCACGCCGGCGGCGGTCGCGGGGGGGAATCGCTACGTGGCCCTTTCCGCCGGGTACTACCAGACGTGCGCGCGAACGGCGGACGGGGGCGCCCACTGCTGGGGCGCCGTCCCGTGGGTCCGGTCCGGCAGCGATTCCCCGGTGCAGCTCCCGGGCGGCCAGGGGTGGAGGGCGGTCGCGGCGGGGATGGAGCGCCACGCGTGCGGCCTTTCCGCCCAGTCGGCGGCCTTCTGCTGGGGAGCAAACTCCATGGGCGAGCTCGGCGACGGGACCACCGCCACGCGGACGACGCCCACTGCGGTGTCCACCACCCTGCGCTTCGACTCCATCTCCAGCGGCTACTGGCACACCTGCGCGGTGACCACCGACCGCGCGGCCTGGTGCTGGGGCCGGGGCGACGCCAACCACCTGGGCGACGTCCCTGCTACGACCTGCCCGCTCGGCAGCGCCGCCTACGCGTGCAGCCCGGTGCCGGTGAAGGTGGGGGGCGGCCACCGCTTCGTCGCGGTCGTCACGGGCACCAGCTTCTCCTGCGGCCTGCGGGAGGGCGATGGGACGGCCTGGTGCTGGGGGCGCGGGACGTCCGGCGCGCTCGGCTCCGGGGTGACGCAGAGCGCGCTCCCCGTGCAGGTGTCCGGAGGCTACTCGTTCCTGCAGATCTCCGCGGGGCGCGAGCACGCCTGCGGCGTCACGGCCGACGGCACGGCGTACTGCTGGGGCGAGAACGGCAGCGGGCAGCTCGGGAACGGGACGCTCACCAGCGCCCCGGCGCCCGTCCGCGTCGCGGGGGGCCACAGGTTCAGGCAGGTGTCCGCCGGAGGGTTCCACAGCTGCGGGGTCACGACCGGCCGGACCACCCTCTGCTGGGGCTCGGCCGACGACGGGCAGATCGGCGACGGCAGGACCGGCGCGTACCGGACCCAGCCGACCGAGGTGGCGGGGCAGTAGGGTCCGGCCCGGCACGTCGGCCGCCCCGTCCACGAGCCGGACGCCTTGTCGGCGTCCGGCTCGCTCGTTATTGAGAGGTGTGGCAGCGGCCGGCCCATCCGGCATCCCCCTCTCCGCCCGGTCCATGGACTCCTCCCCCGATCTCCCGCTCGTCGCCCGCGCCGCGGAGCACGCCGGCCGGGTCGCCGTCGTGGCGCCGGAGGGCGCCTTCACCTACGGCGACCTGCTGGACGCGTCGGCACGCGTGGCGTCCGCCCTGCTCGACGGGGCGGCCGACCTCGACGGGGCGCGCGTCGCCTTCCTCGCGCCGCCGGGGTGGGACTACGTGGCGGTGCAGTGGGGGATCTGGCGCGCGGGCGGGATCGCCGTGCCGCTCGCCGTCTCCCACCCGCCCGCCGAGCTGGAGTACGTGGTGCGGGACGCGGATGCGGACGTCGTCGTCGCGCACCCGGAATTCGTGGAGACGCTCCGGCCCGTCGCGGAGCGCAACGGGCGGCGGTTCCTCGCGACGCCGGAGCTGCTTTCGGGCACGCCTGGACCGCTCCCGGAGGTGGACGGGAGCCGGCCGGCGATGATGGTCTACACCAGCGGGACGACGGGGAAGCCGAAGGGCGTGGTCACCACGCACGCAAACCTCCGCGCGCAGGTGACGTCCCTCGTGGAGGCGTGGGAGTGGCGCGCCGACGACCGGATCCTCCTGGTGCTGCCGATGCACCACGTGCACGGCATCGTCAACGTGCTCACCTGCGCGCTCTGGGCGGGTGCGGCGTGCGAGATCCTGCCGCGCTTCGACGCGGACGCCGTGTGGGAGCGGATCGAGGCGGGCGGGCTGACGCTGTTCATGGCCGTGCCCACCATCTACCGGCGGTTGATCGCGGCGTGGGAGGAGGCGGACCCGGACCGGCGGCGCGGGATGTCGGAGGGGTGCGCGCGGATGCGGCTGATGGTGTCCGGCTCCGCGGCGCTCCCGGTGCAGACGCTGGAGCGCTGGCGCGAGATCTCCGGCCACACACTGCTGGAGCGCTACGGGATGACGGAGATGGGGATGGCGCTCTCCAACCCGCTGCGCGGCGAGCGGCGCCCGGGGTACGTGGGCGTCCCGCTCCCGGGCGTGGAGGTGCGCCTGGTGGACGACGAGGGCCGGGCGGTGGAGCCCGGCACGCCCGGGGAGATCGAGGTGCGGGGCGACAACGTCTTCGCGGAGTACTGGCGGCGCCCGGAGGCCACGGCGGAGGCGTTCCGCGAAGGGTGGTTCCGCACAGGCGACGTGGCGGTGGTGGAGGACGGCTGCTACCGCATCCTCGGCCGCCAGAGCGTGGACATCATCAAGACGGGCGGGTACAAGGTGTCCGCGCTGGAGATCGAGGAGGCGCTGCGGACGCACCCCGACGTGGCGGAGTGCGCGGTGGTGGGGGTGGAGGACCCCGACTGGGGCGAGCGGATCTGCGTGGCGGTGGAGGCGCGGGAGGGCGCGCCGCCGACGCTGGACGGGCTGCAGGGGTGGGCGCGGGAGCGGCTCGCGCCGTACAAGCTCCCCCGCGAGCTGCGCCTGGTGGACGCCCTGCCGCGC
The DNA here is from genome assembly GCA_036389055.1 of Longimicrobiaceae bacterium. Lineage (GTDB taxonomy): Bacteria > Gemmatimonadota > Gemmatimonadetes > Longimicrobiales > Longimicrobiaceae > JAFAYN01. The sequence goes on from DASVQR010000192.1 coordinate 17,301, forward strand.
AACGCCATGGGCAAGGTCGTCAAGCCGGACGTGGCGCGCCTGTTCGCGCGCTGACCGCCGTCGGACAGGCTCGGCGCCGACGAAACGAAGGGTCCGCGGGCGACTCGCCCGCGGACCCTTCGTAAATCGACCAAGGCTGCGCCGAAGGTCAGCCCGGCGACGGGGCAGGGACGGGGCGGCGGTGGCGGAACCTCCGGCGGAGGGCCGTGACGACGCGGCCGAGCCCCACGAAGTCGGCCACGCGCCAGGCGGCGAGGAGGAGCAGCTGGAGGGCGATGATGCGCCCGTCGAACTGCCAGCTCGCGATCCCGGAGAGGATCAGGTTGAGGTTGAGCAGGCTCGCGCCGACCGCGGCCGGCACCAGCAGGATCCCGCCGAAGAACGCCAGCGCCACCGCCAGCTCCGCCAGGGGGATGCCGATGCTCATCCAGCGGTCGGCGCCCAGGTCCAGCAGCGTCTGCGCCACGTGGCGGTAGGCGGGGAAGGGGGCCGGCGTCAGGCCGCGGGCGATGGCGTCCAGCATGGAGTGCATGGAGTCGCCGCGGAGCCACCCGGCCTCCACCTTCGCGAGGCCGAACTGGAGCCAGATGGAGCCCAGGTAGATGCGCACCCCCAGCCAGAGCGGGGAGGCGAGGCGGCTGGCGAAGGGCCATCGGAGCATATCGAGAACCCGCCGGTTTTGTGCGAGCATGGGGTTACCTCCTGCAGTGGATCGGAAACGACACCCACTGCAAGTGTAGCCGTCAAGCCGACGCGAAACAGCAGGGAGATCCCGGAACATTGGTGCGGGAACCACCGATCTTTTGACCCGACATTTCCCCGCTCATTGGTAGGGAAACACCCACCTTTGCCCCGGTGGGAAGCGGGCTCAGGCCGCCCCGCCGCGGCCCGCCATCGACGGGTCGCCGGACGGGAGCCCGATCGGGCGGAGCTTCTGCACCACGCCCGCCAGCGCCAGCGCGCCCTCCTCGCCGCGCGGCTTCCCGACGACCTGCAAGCCGACCGGCAGTCCATCCGAGTCGAGACCGCACGGCACCGACGCCACCGGCAGCCCCGTCATGCTCAGCACGAATGTGGGCGCGATCCAGTCCACGTACGTCGCCATCTCCCGGCCGCCGACGGTGCGCGGGTAGTTCTCCACGACGGGGAACGGCGGGACGGCCATGGTGGGGGTGAGCAGGTGGTCGAAGCGCCGGAAGAGCGCCCGGGACTCCTCCCAGATCCGCCGGCGCGCCGCCTCGGCGGCCCCCACCTCCTCCACGCTGGTCTGGAGCCCCGCGCGCAGGTTGTTGCCCACGTTGGTGCCGAAGCGCTCCAGCTTGTCCAGGTGGGGGTGGAGCATGGACACGAACCAGAGCCCGCGCAGCGCCAGGAACGCGGGGCGCGCGTAGGCCAGGTCCAGCTCGACCACCTCGACCTCGGCACCCGCATCTGCCAGGGCTTCGACGGTCTCGCGGCAGACCCGCTCCACGTCCGCGTCGATCCCGATCCCCGCGATGTCGGGGCAGTACGCCACGCGCAGGCCCCTGGGATCAGCGTTGCGCACGGCGGCCACGAAGTCGCGCCCGTCCATCGGCTGGGCGAGCGGCGACAGGTCGCTGGGGCCCGCGACGGCCTGGAGGGCGAGCGCCACGTCCTCCGCGGTGCGGCCCATCGGCCCGGTCACCTGCATGGTGTCCCACAGGTAGTCGCTGGGCACCGTCGGCACCAGCCCGACGGAGGGGCGGATCCCCACGACGCCGCAGAACGACGCCGGGATGCGCAGCGACCCGCCCAGGTCCGTGCCCTCCGCCAGCGCGATCATCCCGGTCGCCAGCCCGCACGCGCCGCCGCCGGTGGAGCCCCCGGCGCTGCGCTCCGGGTTCCACGGGTTGCGCGTCCTCCCGAACACCTCGTTGAAGGTGTTCCCCCCCGCCGCGAACTCCGGGCAGTTGGTCTTGCCCAGGATCACCGCCCCGGCCTCGCGGAGCCGCCGCACCACCAGCGCGTCCTCCGCGGGGACGTGGTCCGCGAACAGCGGCGAGCCGAAGGTGCAGCGCACCCCGCCCACCTGCGTCACGTCCTTGATCCCCGCCGGGAGCCCGGCCAGGGGGCCCACCTCCTCGCCCCGGGCGATCCGCCGCTCCAGCTCCAGCGCTTCCTGCCGGGCGCCGGGGTTCAGCGTGACCACCGCGTTCAGCTGGCCGTTCAGGCGCTCCACGCGCGCCATGCAGGCGTCCAGCACCTCCACGGGGGACAGCTCGCGGGCGCGGACGCGGCGGGCGAGCTCGTGCGCGGGGAGCTGGGCGAGCGACTCGTCGGGCATCGCGGTCAGACCGGGTCGGGGAAGCGGGACGCGTGCCGGTGGATCCACTCCTCGGCCGCTTCCTGCGAGCTCAGCTCCCGCCCCTCGCGCTCCTGTACCTGCCGGCGGTAGCGGTCGATGGAGCACACCTGCTCCACCATGCGCGCCCGGAAGGCGTCGCTCGCGTCCAGGAACTGCACCCCGATGCAGAAGTGGTCGCCCTCCGGCTCGCAGTGCACCACGCGGGCGTGGGCCTCGAACGGCGGCTTCACCTGGTCGATGCGCACCTCCAGCGTGGTCCCGTAGGCGAGCGGGCCGTCGGACTCGAAGGCGAGCCCGCCGAAGCTCACGTTGACGCCGCGGAGCGTCTCGCCGGCGCGCTCGTCCACCGCCCTCACCTCCAGCGGGACGTCGGCCGTGTGGCGGATGAAGCGGCGCCGGGAATCGCTCAGGGTGCTGGTCACGGGCGATCGTAAGTCTCTGGTGTCCGCAGGGTTGGGCGAGCGGTTTCGTTGCGGGGCGCTGGCAAGTTCCGGTCCGTGCCGCCCGCCGCGAGGCTCAGGGGGAGGGGGTGAGGACCCCGCCGAGCCAGCGGCCCGCCGGGTACAGGTACGTGTCGGGATGCGCCTCGTCGGTGCTCCCGGCGGCCACGAACCCCCGCACGGCAAGCTCCCCGTCCACCGCGGGAGCGCCCCCGCAGCCCTCCGCCAGGTGGGCGCAGACGTGGACGAGGTCGGGCACGCTCCCCAGCGAGTCGACCCGGAGGGTGACGGGCCTGCCGCTCACCACCGTGCCCGGCGCCAGCCCGGTGCGCTCGCCCGCCGCGACCGCGATCTGCACGGCGTCGCCCTTCTTCAGCGGGTTCGTGGCGACGCGCAGCCCGCGGGCGGTCACCTCGGGCGGCGCCGCCAGCACCCACGGGCCGGAGGGGTGCCGGGTGGCCAGCCCCAGCGCGCGGGTGGCGATGCGCCGCCCGGTGCTGGTCACCAGCGTGATCCGCTCCGGGTCCACGCCGCGGACCCCGGCCAGGTAGCCGTCGGTGACGATCACCCGGGGCTCGGCCAGCAGGAACCCGGTCGCCCTGGGCTTTTCGTCGTCGCCGAACGCGATCCCCACCGTCGCCGCCGCCAGGTCGTCGGTGGTGGCGGCGACCTCCGGCTGCGCCGCCGGGGGCGGCGCGGCGGCGACCTCCGCGGAATCCGGCGCGGCCGCGGGCGGAGCGGCGACCCGTTCCAGCTCCGCGACGAAGTCCAGCGAGGCGGCGGCCCCGAAGCCCGCCTCGGCCTCGCCCCTGGTCTTGCGTCCACCCGACGGCTTCGGTTTCGTACGGCGCCCGGGGGCCTCTGCCGCGCCGAGGCGCTCGGCCAGGGCGGTGAACACCTGCTCGAAGCCCATCCCTTCGCCCACCACGGAGCGCAGGTCGTGGTCGGCCTGGAGCGCGTCCGGGGCCGGGGACAGGTTCACGAACCAGATGGCGCCGCCGGCCCCGGTCACCAGCTCGGCGATGCGCTCGTCCCGCAGGCTGTGCCCCACCACCAGGAAGTCGCGGGTAGCGAGGAACGTGTTCAGCGCGGGGCCGACGTCCCGGAGGTAGGCGTCCATCTCGGCCGGCGTCCAGGCCATGAAGCGGTGGAACAGGTCGCCGTGCAGCTTCACCACCTTCACGCGCGGGCTGCGCGACGACAGCAGCCAGCGCAGCCGGTCCGGGCGCAGAACGCCGTTGATCAGCAGCAGGTAGTCCTTGCGGCGCAGCTGCGCGGTGGCGAGCGCGTCGTCCAGCAGCGGGTCGAAGTTGGTGGTGAGCACCACGTCGAAGTACGCTTGGCCGCAGAGCGCGGCCAGCGCCCGGTAGCCCGGCGTCACCTCGTGCGGGTCCTGCGTCTGGAGGAAGTCTGAGAGCAGCCGGTAGCGCTCGTTGTCGCTGCGCGTCTCCAGGAAGGCGACGAACTCGGGGAACCCGGCCACGCCCGTGAACTCGTAGAGCGCCTTCATGGTCGCCAGCCCCGCCCCGGCCGAGGCCCCGGCGCCCAGCAGGACCACCGGCGGCTGCTCCCCCAGCCGCCGGCGGTCCGCCAGGTCCTTGGTCAGGTCGTCAAGCGTGCGCTCGGCCATCTAGGCGCGCCTCACGGGTTCGCCGGCCACTGCCCGTCGAACGCCACCACGCGGGCGAACGCCGCCTCGCCGCCCTGGAACTTCCAGGGGAAGCAGCCGATCACCAGCCGCCGGTTCTGGATCTCCGGGGCGCTGATCTCGCCGCCCAGGTTCTCGATGTGCATGCAGTTGTGGCCGAACAGCTTGTTGTGGGTGAGCTGGTAGTCCTCGTCGGGGAAGAGGCGCGCCACCTCCTCCGGCCCCCCGAACTTGGCCTCGGCCTTCGCCCGCACCCGGTCGCAGTGCCCGTGCATCCCCTTGCCCAGGAAGCGGCCGATGGGGAGGTCCATGGGGTGGTCGGTGCTGACCACGTCCACGCCCCAGATGTGGATCTCCTTTTCCAGCAGCCAGGGCACCATGTCCGGGTGCGCGCCGGGGTGCATGTGGATGTACTTCTCCTCGTCGGCCTGGTCGCCCCACTGCGCGTAGCGGTGCCAGCCGGTGTGCAGGATCAGCCGGTCGCCCTTCCGCACCTCCACCCGGTCTTCGATCATCTTCGGGGTGTACAGCGCCAGCTCGTCCATCTCGTCCGTGAGGTCCACCACCACGCCGGGGCCGCACAGCCACTCCATGGGGATCTGGTCGATGGTCATCCCGTTGGTGACGAAGTGCCGCGGCGCGTCCAGGTGCGTCCCCATGTGGTTGGACGTCTGGATGTACTGCGCGTTCACCCCGTGCTCCGCCTTGCGCTTGATGTACTTCACCTCGAAGGGCGGGTAGTAGGGCCAGAACGGCGCCTGCTCGTTCAGCGGCTGCGACAGGTCGTACATCTTCATCGGGCGATCTCCGGGGATTCTGGTGTGGTCGTACGAACAAAAGATCTCAACTTCGGGTTCGGGCGTGCCCCCGGCTGGCGCCGGGGTCGGGCTTCGGCTCCATAACGCACGATGAAACTGTGCGTAACGGAGTCGAGCCCCGGCAAACTGCCGCCGGGTCTCGCCCCTCCGGGCCGAAATCCCTCACGCGGGGCTGGTGCTGGCGTCCGCTGGCGCCCCCACCCGGCTCGCTCGAGGCTCGCCACCCTCCCCCGTGCCGGGGGAGGGCTGCCCGGAGTTCGAGCTTGTCGTGCTCCCCCTCTCCCCTTGTGGGAGAGGGGGCCGGGGGGTGAGGGGTAGCCCCTCGCGGCGGAGCCTGCCTCACCGCCGTGTCGTTCTCCCCTCCCCCTTTGCGGGGGAGGGGCCGGGGGAGGGGGGTCACGCCGGGATCCGGGCCTGCCGCGCGCGCTCGAAGGCGCGGGGGAGCACGCGGCGGACCAGCACCTCGGCCAGCTGGCGGCGGTAGTCGGCGGAGGCGTGGATGTCGGCCGGGGGATCGATCTCGCGGCCTACGGCGTCGGCGGCGGCGCGGACGGCCTCCGCAGTGGGCTCCTGGCCCAGCAGCGCGGCGGCCGCGCCCGTGGCGAGCACGGGCCCGTCGCCCACGCTCAGCAGGGCGATGCGCGCGCCGCTGCACCGCCCGGCGGAGTCCAGCGCCACCGTCGCCGCCACCCCGGCCAGGGCGTAGTCGCCATGGCGCCGCGACACCTCGCCGAAGGCCCAGCCGCTCCCCGGGGCGGGCGCGGGGACCTCCACGTCGGTCAGCAACTCGTCCGGCTCCAGCGCCGTGCCGAAGAGCCCGGTAAAGAACTCCTCCGCGCGCACCGTGCGCGCGCCGGACGGGCCGTGCAGCCGGAAGCAGGCATCCAGCGCCAGCATCACCGCCGGGATCTCGGCGGCGGGGTCCGCGTGGGCGATGCTGCCGCCGACGGTGCCGCGGTTGCGGATCTGCGGGTGGGCGATGAAGGGGAGCGTCTCCACCAGGAGCGGCGCCCCGCGCGCCGCGGCGGGGCTGCGCTCGGCGGCGCGCTGCCGGGTCATGGCGCCCATGCGCAGCACGCCGCCGTCCAGGCGCAGCTCCCCCAGCCCGGCCACCCGCTCCAGGTCGATGAGCACCGCCGGCTGCGCCAGGCGAAAGTTCATGGCGGGCACCAGGCTCTGCCCGCCGGCAAGTAGCTTCGCCTCGTAGCCGTGCTGCGCCAGCAGGCCCGTCACCTCGTCCACGGTGGCGGGCCGGTGGTAGTCGAACGGGGCGGGCTTCACGCGCCCTCCGCCAGGCGCCGCTCCAGCTCGCCGCCCAGCGCGTTCAGCCCACGCTGCGTCATCATCTTCGCCACCTGGTCGATGAGGCGCTGCCCCACGCCGGCCACCCTGCCGCCCACCTGGAGGTCGGCGTGGTACCGCATCACCGTGCCGCCGCCGTCCGCGTCCGCCAGGTCCACGGTCGCCGAGCCGCGGGTGAAGCCGATGGGGCCCTTACTGTCCACCTGCATCACGTAGTGCTCCGGGGCTACGCGGTCCTCCAGCGTCACCGCCAGCTTCCACTCCGCGGCGGTCACCGGGCCCACGCCCACGCGGATGGAGCCCTCGTAGGCGCCGTCGCCCACCAGCGCCAGCCGCGCCGCGCCGGGCATCGCCTTGCTCAGCACCTCCGGGTCCTGCAGCAGCTCCCAGACGACCTCCCGCGGGCCGGGGAAGACGTGCTCACCGTCCACGATCATCGGGCGGCCTCCTGCGCGTGGGGAAGGGCGGCGCCGGGCGCGGCGCGGATCAGCTCGAAGAGCTGGTTGGGGCTCAGGGGGATCTCGGTGATCTCCACGCCGAGGTCGGCGAGGGCGTCCTCCACCGCCTGGGCGAACGCGGCGCCGGCCGGGATCGCCCCGGCCTCGCCCACCCCCTTGAGCCCCAGCGGGTTCATGGGCGCGGGGGTCTCCATGTGAGCCATCTCCACGCGGGGGACGTCCATGGCGGTGGGGAGGAGGTAGTCCATGAACGAGGCGTTCTGGAGCTGCCCCTGCTCGTCGTAGACCAGCTTCTCGTAGAAGGCGTTGCCGATGCCGTGGGCGACGCCGCCCTGCACCTGCCCCTCCACCAGCTGCGGGTTGATCAGGCGCCCGCAGTCGTGCACCACCACGTAGCGCAGGATCTCCACCATCGCCGTCTCGGGGTCCACCTCCACCACCATGGCGTGCACCCCGCTGGCGGTGCTCCCGTGGTCCGGGCCGAAGTAGGCGGTGGCCTCCAGCCCCGGCTCGGTCCCCGGCTTCACGGCGCCGCGCAGCGGGTTGGCGTGGCCGGCCAGCTCGCCCAGCGTCATCGTGCGCTCCGGGACGCCGCGCACCGTCACGCGCCCGTCCGCCAGGTCGATCTGCTCCTCGGCGGCGCCCAGCACGCGGGCGGCCATGGCGAGGATCTTTTCCCGCACCTTGACGGCGGCGGCGTGGCAGGCGCTCCCCGCCACCACCGCGCCGCGGCTGGCGAAGGTGCCCGTCCCCCAGCCGAACTCGCGGGTGTCGCCGGTCACCACGTGGACGCTCTCCACCTCCACGTCCAGCGCCTCGGCCACGATCTGCGCGAAGGCGGTGTAGTGCCCCTGGCCCTGCGTCCCCAGCCCGGTCGCCACCCGCACCCGGCCGCTGGGGTCCACGGTGACGCGCGCCCCCTCGTACGGGCCGATCCCCGTCCCCTCGATGTACGACACCACCCCCACCCCCACGTGGCGCCCCTCGGCGCGCAGCGCGGCCTGCTCCGCGCGCAGCTGGTCGTAGCCGATCATCCGCACGGCCGTCTCCAGCGCCGGCAGGTAGTTGCCGCTGTCGTAGTAGAGCGGGGCGAAGTCCTGGTAGAGGATGTCGAAGTTCTTGGGGAAGAGCTCCGCGCCCAGGTAGTTGCGCCGGCGGATCTCCACCGGGTCCATTCCCAGCTCGCGCGCGGCCAGGTCCAGCAGGCGCTCCATCACGAACACGCCGTGCTGGCGCCCCGCGCCGCGCACCGGCGTGACGATGGTCTTGTTGGTGAAGACCGCCCGGAACTCGCTCTCGTAGGCGGGGACGTCGTACGGCCCCAGGAGCGTGCACTGGCTGTTGATGGGGATGGTGAGGCCGTACGGGTCGTACGCCCCCGTGTCGTGCAGGAACTCGTCGCGGATCCCCAGGATGCGCCCGTCGCGGTCCAGCGCCATCTCGGCGTCGTGCACCTGCCCGCGCTCCTGCGTGGTGGCGAAGAAGTTCTCCTGGCGGTCCTCGGTCCACTTCACCGGGCGCCCCAGCCGCATCGCAGCCCAGGGGACCAGCAGCTCCTCCGGGTAGAACATCATGATCTTGGGGCCGAAGCCGCCCCCCACGAACGGCGCCACCACCCGCACCTGCGACTCCAGCAGCCCCAGCATCCGCGCCAGCCCGTTGCGGATGGGGATGGGCGCCTGGGTGGTGTCCCACACCGTGAGGTCCACCGCCAGCGGGTCCCACGCCGCGGCCACGCAGCGGTTCTCCATTGCCGCGGCGGCGCCCCGGTCGTAGTGGAAGCGGCGGGCGATCACCACGTCGGCCGCAGCGCGGGCCCGGGCGTAGTCGCCGTGCCGCTGCACCACCCGCGCGGCCATGTTGGTGCCGAAGCGCTCGTGCACCAGCGGCGCGCCCGGCTCCAGCGCCGCCTCCATCTCCACCACGGCGTCCAGCGGCTCGTAGTCCACCACGATGTCGGCCAGGGCGTCCTCGGCCACGTAGCGGCTCTCCGCCACCACCATCGCCACCGGCTCGCCCACGTGCCGCACCTTGCCCTTCGCCAGCGGCACCTGCGTGGCCTCGTGGAAGACGATCCCCTCCACCGGCGGCGGGGGGACCAGCAGCGGGCCCGGGCGCCAGTAGTCGCCCAGGTCCTCCGCCGTGTACACGGCCACCACGCCGGGCCGCTCCAGCGCGGCGGAGGCGTCCACGCCGCGGAGCAGGGCGTGCGCGTGGTCGCTGCGCAGGAAGGCGGCGTGCAGCATCCCGGGGAGCTGCACGTCGTCCACGAACTGCGCGGTCCCCGTGAGGAGGCGGTGGTCCTCGTTCCGGACGACCCGCTCGCCGACGTACCTTCGCGTCAAGGTGCCATCCCGGGTTCGGGGTTCCAGCGGGTGCGACGGGCCGCGCGGAGGCGCGGCCCGCCCGGCGCCTCAGGCCGCGGACGACATCCTCGCCGACGCGAGGCGGACGGCCTCCACGATGTTCTGGTAGCCCGTGCAGCGGCAGAGATTCCCGGAGATGGCCTCGCGGATCTCCTGCTCGGTGGGGGCGGGGTTCTCCCGGAGGAAGGGGACCAGCGTCATCAGGAACCCCGGCGTGCAGAAGCCGCACTGCAGGCCGTGGGCGTCGCGGAAGGCTTCCTGGAGCGGGTGCAGCGGCCCCGCGGCGGGGGCGAGGCCCTCCACCGTGGTCAGCTCGTGCCCGTCGGCCTGCACGGCGAACACCAGGCAGGAGCGCACCGGCTCGCCGTCCATCAGCACCGTGCAGGCGCCGCAGACGCCGTGCTCGCACCCCACGTGGGTGCCGGTGAGGCCGATGTCGTGCCGCAGGAAGTCGCTGAGGAGGAGGCGGGGCTCCACGGCGCGCGTGTACGCGGCGCCGTTGACGGAAAGGGAGATGTCCATGGGCTGCGCCAAGGGTACCACTCCCGGATCTGGATGGAGAAGGTCCCCGCGGCGGGTGCGGTGAGGCGGTGCCTCCGCCGGAGCACGGGGGTGAGGCTTGGTCCCAAACAGATAGGACACGGGCGGCAGCGTGGCAAGTAGTCCGCTTTCGTCCGGGGCCGATTTCTTCTGCTTGCAACGGGGGGGGAGAGCGCGCATCTTGGACGGCCGCCGTTCACTTCCGCCCATTCCGGATAGGATCATGCACCTCCGTTCCTGCGCCGTCGCCGCGGCGGCGTGCGCCCTTCTGCTCGCCGCCGGTCCGGAGCCGGCCCCGGCACAGAAGAGCCCGAACCCGGCCGGAGCACAGAAGAGCCGGAATCCGGCCGGCAGGCCGCCGCAGGTGATGATGATCCCGCCCGAAGAGCCGCCTCCGCCTTACCCGCCGCTCGACGGCGCCGAGGCGGAGGCGGTGCGTGCCGCGATGTACGGCTACAAGACCGCGGTCGTGCGCCGGGACGGCGCCGCCGCCGCGCGGCTGGTGACGCGCCGGTCGCGCGACTACTTCGCCCGCATGCGCGACATGGCCGTCTTCGCGCCGGAGGCGCAGGTGCGCGCCGCGCCGCCGATGGACCGCCTCGTCATCCTGACGCTGCGCCACCGCGTTCCCGCGGACGAGCTTCGCGCCCTCACGGGCGATGCCGTGTTCGCCTACACCATCGATCACGGCTGGGTGGGGTCCGATGCGGCCCGCCGGCCGCCGGGGCGCATCGAGGGCGAGGTGTTCGGAGAGGGTGATCGCGCCATCCTGCGGGAGGGGTTCCAGGACACGCAGTTCGTGCGTGAGGACGGGGCATGGCGATGGGACATGCTCCGGCTGTTCGAGGAAGCAGGTGCGCCCAAGGTGCCGGGGGGGCCGGGCGGAATGACCGAGGACGAGTTCCTGATCTCGACCCTGGAGACATCATCCGGCCGCAAGGTCTCGCCCTCCGTCTGGCAGCCGCTGCCGTAGAGGCGCACCGGGCAGAAACGGCCGGGGCCGGAGGATGCGCGTCCTCCGGCCCCGGGTGCTTCCGGCGCGTTCCGCTCCGGACTACCTCCCCCCGGCCGGCGCTCCCGTCGTGGACCTGGCCTTCGCCTCGGCCACCATCCGCTCCACGTCCGCCAGCAGCCGCTTGGCGTCGTACACGATTCCGTCCTTGATGGTGTACTTCACCCCGCCCACCATGGTGGGCCGGTTGGTGGCCTCGTCCAGGCGGAAGTGTCCGGTGCCGTACAGCACCTTGAGGTTGCGGACCGGGTTCTGGTCCACGATCACCAGGTCGGCCAGCATCCCGGGGCGGACCATGCCGAACTCGGGCGCCCTCCCCCCGGGGCGGCTCAGCTCCTGGGCGCCGCACAGCGTGCCGGCGCGGATCGCCTCCAGCGGGTGGAAGCCGGCCTCCTGGAGCAGCTCCAGCTCGCGGATGAAGCCGAAGCCGTACAGCTGGAAGATGAAGCCCGCGTCCGACCCGGCGCACACCTGGCCGCCGCGGTTCTTGAAGTCGTTCACGAAGGTCATCCACAGGCGGTAGTTCTCGCGCCAGTCGATCTCGTCCTGCGTGGTCCAGTCGAACCAGTACGAGCCGTGCGCCTCGCGGCCGGGCTGGTAGAACGCCCACAGCGAGGGGAGCGTGTACCGGTCGTGCCACTCGGCGCGGCGGGCGCGCATCAGGTCGCGGCTGGCCTCGTAGATGTTGAGGGTGGGGTCCACGACGAAGCCCAGCCGCACCAGCTCGTCGATGGTGGAATTCCAGCGCGCGCTCCCCGGCGCGGCGGCCTGCCTCCACAGCCGCCCGGCCTCGCCGAAGCGGTGCTGCTCGTCCATGAAGTTGTAGTCCGGCGGGAAGTCCTGCACCCGGCGGTCGGTGAACATCGCCTCCGGCAGCCCGTACCAGTGCTGCATGGACACCAGCCCCGCTCGCGCCGCGTCCAGCACGTTCATCCGCGCCACCCCGGTCTGCGCCAGGTGCGCCGTGGTCCCGATCCGCTGCTTCCGCGCCTCGTCCATCAGCGCCGCCATCACCTCGGGGTCGTAGTACGCGGCGAGCCCCAGCTTCAGCCCGTCCACCCCCCGCCGCGCCGCCCAGCGCACGTACTCGCGCGCCCGCTCCGGCGTGTTGACCGCCCCGCGGTCCCACCCCAGCCCCGGCACCACGTACGAGAAGATGCGCGGCGCCACGATCTGGTTGCGCGCGCTCCGCTCCCGCTCCCGCAGCGTCCAGTCCAGCCCGTTGCCGGAGCCCGGGTCGCGGATGGTGGTGATGCCGTGCGCCATCCACAGCTTGTACACGTACTCCGCCGGCGTCCCCTGCGCCGCCCCGCCGATGTGGCCGTGGACGTCCACGAAGCCGGGGAGCACGTACATCCCCGTGGCGTCGATCTCCCGCGTCCCCGCCGCCGGGCGACCCTCCGGCTTCACCGGCACCCCGGGGTAGCCCACGATCTGGAAGTCGGAGATGCGGTTCCCCTCCACCACGATGTCCACCGGGCCCAGCGGCGGAGCGCCGGTGCCGTCCACCAGCGTTGCGCCGCGGATCACCAGCCGCGCGTAGGGCCCCTCGCCCTCGTCGGGGCGGCGGTCGGGGGCGGGCCTGACGCCCTGCGCCGCGGCGTGCGCGGGGGCCAGGAGAGCGAGGGCGGCGGCGAGCAGGGTCCGGCGCGGGACGAACGGCGGCATCGGTCCTCCGGTGTCGGGTCTGGGGTGCGGCGGGGAAGGCGTGGCCGGACGGGCAGAATACGACCAAAAAGGCGAAACGGAAAGCGGGTGCGGGCACTTGCCCGGGTCGGCCGGCGCGGCGACGTTCAGGATCGTCTACCTCAACCGGAGCCGAGATCCGTGAGCAACGTGAAAGCCGTCCTCTTCGACGCCGGGAACACCCTGGTCTGGCTGAACCACCCCTACCTCGTGGAGCTGCTGCGCGAGCACGGCGTGGAAGCCACGCCGGAGCGGATCATCGAGGCCGAGTACGAGGCGAAGCAGGTGATGGACGAGATGGTCAGGAGCGGGCAGGCCGGCACCGACGAGAGCCGCGGCCGGGTCTACTTCCACGAGATCTTCCGGCGGATGGGTGTCGCCGACGAGGCGTTCCCGCCGCTGGCGAAGCGCCTCTGGGCCCGCCACGCCGAGCACAACCTGTGGGGGAGCGTCCGCGAGCGCACCGCCGAGACGCTGGAGGAGCTGCGCCGCCGCGGCCTCCGCCTGGGCGTGATCTCCAACGCGGACGGGCGGGTGGACGCGCTGCTCGCCGCGGTCGGGCTGCGCGAGCACTTCGACTTCGTGATCGACTCGGCGCTGGTGGGGATGGAGAAGCCGGACCCGCGCATCTTCCGCATGGGGCTGGAGCGGCTGGGCGTCGCGCCGGAGGAGGCGGTGTACGTGGGCGACATCTACGAGATCGACGTGGTGGGCGCGCGCGCCGCCGGGATCGCCGCCGTGCTGGTGGACCCGCTGGGGCGCTGGACCGGGCTGGACTGCGACCGCATCGCCGCCATCCACGAGCTTCCCGCCTGGCTGGAGCGGAGCTAGTCCCCGCCTGGCCGCCCTTCCCGCTCCTTTGGCGATAATGCACTTGAAGTCGGAGCGCGGTGGTTGTATAGTGTAATTGCCGACAATTTGTCGGAATACACCGCGGGCTGCTGCCGCCCGCACACGCTCTGCCTGGAGGTACGTATGGGTTTCCTCGTCAACCGCTCGGTTCGTTCGGTGCTCGCGCTGTCCGCGCTGGCCATGGCCGCCGCATGCTCGGATGCCTCCGGGGGCATCTCGGGAGTGGAGCCGGGCGGCGCGACCGCCGCAAAGGCCGGAGGCGGCTCGCCCGGCGACGCGACCGGCAACACGTACTCCTGCTCCGGCGTGGCCGGCTTCTACGGGTACCAGATCGCGCCGTACTGCACCGGCGGACCCTTCGGCGGGTTCCAGAGCACTTCGGGGACGGGGGCCCAGGGCACCGTCACCATCACCTTCTCCAGCCCGGTGAACTACGTCAGCTTCACCGCGCTCGACCCGGACTACTCCGGGAACACCTTCACCGTGAAGAACGCCAGCGGGGTCGTCGTGAGCAGTGGGAGCTTCATCGGCGACAACGCGCCGGGCTCGTACACCGAGAGCGGGGTCGGCGTGACCTCATACGGGTCGATTAAGGAGGTCATCCTGACGGCCGCCCCGAACGACTACGTGGCGTACCGGCTCGAAACGTTCAACTGAGCCGCGGCGTCAGCCGAAGTGGAGAGGGGCGCACCGCATCGGGCGGTGCGCCCCACCGCCGTTTCCCCCGCGGCGCCGCTCTTGCCGGTGCGGCCGGGAGGCGATATCACCCGACGCGCTCCCGTTGCTCGTCCGCCTCCCGAACCCGGCTTCCCACGACCCGTGTCTTCCAGCGATCCCGAGTCCCGCCCCGACTGGTGGGCGGACTACTTCGACCGCGAGTTCGTCTGCATCTACCGCGACTTCCTCACGCCGGAGCGCACCGCGCGCGAGGTGGAGGGGATCCTGGAGATGCTGGAGCTGGAGCCCGGCGCCCGCGTGCTGGACCTTGCCTGCGGCTGGGGGCGGCACTCCATCGAGCTGGCGCGCGCCGGCTTCCGGGTGACCGGGCTGGACTTCTCGGAGACGCTGCTGGCGCGGGCGCGGAAGCGCGCCGGGGCGGCGGGCGTGGAGGTGGAGTGGACCCGCGGCGACATGCGCGAGCCGGGGCGGACGGCCGAGTTCGACGCGGTGCTCTCGCTGTACTCGTCGCTGGGCTACTTCCTCTCGGACGAGGAGGACCTGCGCGTGCTCCGCGGCGCGCGCGAGGCGCTGAAACCTGGCGGCGTGCTCCTGCTGGAGACCATGCACCGCGACCACGTGCTGGGCGACTACGCCGACCGCGACTGGTGGGAGACGGCCGACGGCGCCACGGTGTGGGTGGAGCGCGAGTTCGACGCGGTGGAGGGGATCAGCCGCGAGTGGCTGCGCTGGCGCCGCGGCGAGGACTCCGGCGACAAGTTCCACGCGCTGCGCATCCGCACCGCCACCGAGTGGGACGCGCTGCTGCGGGCCGCCGGGCTGGTGCCGCTGGAGTGGTACGGCGACTGGGAGTTGGCGCCCTTCATCCACACCTCCGAGGTGCTGATCGTGGCGGCGCGCAGACCCCTTTGAACAAAGGAGCTAGTCATGGAAGATGACCTCCCTGTCGTCGATCTAGATGAGAGAGTTCAGGGCACAGGAGAGCTTCAATGGGCGGATTTTTCGCTGCCGGTACCCACGTTTTCTCTCCACCACCGGAAATTCGATTCTTCTGGTGCATGGGCCTTTTCAGGTTCCATCAGGCGTCCCGATTCGGCTACACGTGCACAACTCGGCCGAAGCGGTGGAATTTGCCGGTTGATTGGACGCACCGATGCGGGTAGAGACATTGTCATTCCTGAACTCCATCTCTCCAAAATTGAATGGTCGGATCTCGGCGTCGTCTCTGCTGGCGCATATCAGGTGTATTGGGGACCGGATAGACTGGCGTTTGAACCAGTGAAGCAAGATATAGTCGTCCACCTCTCGAATAATGACATTGCTCAACCTCCATTCCGGCTGCTGGAGACACGATGGGATGGCCAAGTCGAAGGTCGGTTTGAGCAACCACCGTTTGCGATCACGAGTGCACTAGGATTGGTAGAGTTCTCCAAGCATTACACCTTTGAGAAGGTCGACGTCGTTGGGATGGCGTCAACAGTACAAATCGCTCGACCTGTTATTTCGATTCAGCTAAGTCCCGAGAATTGCACCCGTGATGTGCATCACCTGTTTGCGCGAGTGTCAGACGAACTCGGTGACCTCGTTCAATTGATTAGTTTCCTTAGCCGTCATCGTGTGTCATGGTACCGCATGGCTTCAATGGCGTGGGGTGCTAATCCACACGGGCCAATGCGTATTGTGGAATCCGAATTCTCTCGAACCGGCGGAGGTTCAGGGAGAGAGGCATACTTGGAGCGGTTAGTCAATCCCTTCGCACTTGCCCCGAATGGACTAGATGAGTTGCTTAAGAACTTTCAAGCGCTGGCTGTAAAAGAGGCGTTGGCCCATGCGATCGGTCACGTGATTGCAGCTGTGCGCCAAGGCGCCATAGAGAGTCAAATGGTCAGCGCCTTCACGGCTGTTGAAGCTGTAGTTAGCGCGGTAGGTGAGCAGGATGGAAGCGCATATGCTATTCGGGGAAATGCGTTTAAGCTACTCCAAAGTCGAGTGCGGGACCTTGTTCGGGCGTTCGCTGCTGAGCGCCAGCTCGACGCGGTTGCCACCAACTCCATCTTAGGTAAAGTCCCGGCACTTCAGCGGCGCCCCATTATCCCCCGACTGGTGGAGATGATTCGACGCCACTCAGTCACTTGGAAGGATCTTTGGCCGTCTGGCGCAGACCTAGAGGAGGGTTTGCGGGCTGCATATCGTCGCCGAAATAACCTTATTCACGCGGGAATTTTGCAGGACGGCTACATGGCTGCCGTGGACCGGCACCGGATGCATGCTCTTGCCGAACGGCTAATTTTTAGCTTGTTAGGAGGGCGGGACGAGTGGCTAGACGAATCCGCGTACGGCCATTGCGAGTACTTAACAGCATCGCCGCTCTGAATTGTCGGCATACCCTCTGCCCACTGGGGATGCTCCGGC
Organism: Longimicrobiaceae bacterium; assembly: GCA_036389055.1. Taxonomy (GTDB): domain Bacteria; phylum Gemmatimonadota; class Gemmatimonadetes; order Longimicrobiales; family Longimicrobiaceae; genus JAFAYN01. Next base: position 33,839 of record DASVQR010000192.1, read on the forward strand.
TCCCAGTTGCCGCCCTTCCGGGGCCCTGATATGTTGCATCGTTTCCCGCCGGGTGCGGGAAGGTGCGGAACCGACACGATTTTCGACACGCAGAGCGATGCCTGAGAGGAAGATCCGCGTCCTGGTCGGCAAGCCCGGGCTGGACGGGCACGACCGCGGCGCCAAGGTGATCGCCGCCGCCCTGCGCGACGCGGGGATGGAGGTGATCTACACGGGGCTCCACCAGACCCCGGAGATGATCGTCAGCGCGGCGATCCAGGAGGACGTGGACGTGGTCGCCATGTCCATCCTCTCGGGCGCGCACATGACGCTCTTTCCGCGCGTCCGGGAGCTGCTGGAGGCGGAGGGCGCGGACCACATCCTCCTCACCGGCGGCGGGATCATCCCCGAGGACGACATGGAAGCGCTCCGGTCGCAGGGGGTCGGGCGGCTCTTCGGCCCCGGCACCCCCACCTCCGCGGCGGTGGAGTACATCCGCTCCTGGTTCGCCGAGAACGGCCGCGACCGCGAGCTGGCGCAGTCGTGAGCACCGCCCTGGGGAAGGAGCCCACGGCCGCCCACGGCGCCGGCCGGGTGGAGGCGCTCGTCGCCGAGCTGCGCGCGCTGGAGGCGCGGCTCCGCGAGGGCGGCGGGCCGAAGCGCATCGCCAAGCAGCACGACGACGGCAAGCTGACGGCGCGCGAGCGCATCGGCCTGCTGCTGGACCCGCGCACCCGCTTCCAGGAGGTGGGGCTGCTGGTGGCGCACGACCAGTACGAGGGGCAGGCGCCGGCGGCCGGCGTGGTGACCGGCTTCGGGACGGTGGCGGGGCGCGAGGTGGTGGTGATCGCCAACGACGCCACGGTCAAGGCGGGGTCGTGGTGGCCGGAGACCATCACCAAGATGCTCCGGGCGCAGGAGATCGCCATGCGCTGCCGCGTCCCCATCATCTACCTGGTGGACTCGGCCGGCGTCAACCTGCCCTACCAGGGCGGCGTCTTCCCGGGGCAGTACGGGGCGTCGCGCATCTTCTACTACAACTCCATCATGCGGCGCTACCTCAAGGTGCCGCAGATCGCCGCCGTCATGGGGCCGTGCATCGCCGGGGGGGCGTACCTCCCGGCGCTCTCGGACGTGATCCTGATGGTGGAGGGGACCTCGTTCATGGGGCTGGGCGGCCCCAACCTGGTCAAGGGCGCCACCGGCCAGACCACGGACAGCGAGACGCTGGGCGGCGCCTGGACGCACAACGCCATCTCCGGCGTGGCCCACTACCGGGTGCGCGACGACCGCGCCTGCATCGGCAGGATCCGCGAGCTGGTCAAGGAGCTGCCGCGGCAGGGCACGGCGCTCCAGATCCGCGAGCCGGCGCCGCCCGCGCGCCCGGAAAAGGACCTGTACGCGCTGCTCCCGGAGGACCACCGCCAGCCCTACGAGGTGCGCGAGGTGCTGCGCTGCATCCTGGACGGCGGCGAGTTCGACGAGTTCCAGGCGGACTACGCCCCGGAGATGATCTGCGGCCACGCGCGCATCCAGGGGGTGCCGGTGGGGATCATCGCCAACGCGCGGGGGATGCTCAAGGACCCGCACGGCGGGCGCCCCAAGTTCGGCGGGATCATCTACGCCGACAGCGCCGAGAAGGTGGCGTACTTCATCGAGACGCTGAACCGCCACGGCACCCCCATCCTGTTCCTCCAGGACGTGTCCGGCTTCATGGTGGGGACGGACGCGGAGCACTCCGGGATCATCCGCTCCGGGGCGCACTTCGTGGAGGCCATGGCCACGGCGACGGTGCCCAAGCTGGTGCTGACCCTCAACCACGCCTCCGGGGCGGGGTACTACGCAATGGCGGGGCAGGGCTTCGACCCGGACTTCATCTTCACCTGGCCCACCGGGCGGATGGGGGTGATGGAGGGCGACTCCGCCGTGATGGCGCTGTTCGGCCCGCAGCTGGAGGAATTGAAGCGCCAGGGAAAGCAGCCCGACGCCGAGTTCCAGGCGAAGCTCGACGCCGTGCGCGCCGAGTACGACCGCCAGCTGGACGCCAAGTACGCCGGGGCGCGCGGCTTCGTGGACGCGGTGATCTGCCCCGAGGACACGCGCGCCGCGCTGGGGCTGGCGCTCCGCACCACGCTCAACAACCCCGGTCCCCATCTCGGGGCGTTCGTGCTGCCGCCGCACCTGACGTGAACAGGTAGCCGCAGGAGGAGGACGTGCAGACATCCGCAGATACGTCGCGACGGCTGTTCAACGTGGACGAGTTCCTGCGCATGGGTGAGCTGGGCATCCTTCCGGAATCCGGCATGGAGCTCCTGGACGGCGAGGTGCTGGAGAAGAATGGGCGCGGAACCCCGCGACGCTGGACCTACGACGAGTACATCCAGCTCGGCGAAGCGGGGATCATCTCGGAGGACGAGCGGACCGAACTGATCAACGGCGAGATCGTCGAGATGACGCCCCCTGGCCATCAGCACATCTACGTCGTCGACCTGCTCACCGACTTCCTGGGTGGATGGGCGCACGGCCGCGCGATCGTGCGCGTGCAGAGCCCGCTGCGGTTCAACGACCTGGAGGCTCCCCAGCCGGACCTCGTACTGCTTCGGATGCACGAGGACCGCTACCGGTCGCGCCAGGCCGGACCGTGGGACGCGCTGCTTGTGGTGGAGGTCGCGGACAGCTCCCTGGTCCGGGACCGCCAGAAGGCGGTCCAGTATGCCAGGGCGGCCATCCCGGAGTACTGGCTGGTCGACGTCGGCCGCTCGCTGGTGCAGGTGCACCTGGACCCGGTGGGCGGCGAGTTCACGAACGTCCGCGAGTACCGGCGTGGTGAGTCTTGGGTTTCGCCGGGGATGGACGGCCGAGAGGTCCGGACCGAGGAAGTGCTCGGCCCGGCCTGAGTCGCGTCACTCACAATGCTCAGTATGCGCCGCGTCCTCGATGCCGGCGCGATCACAGCCGACGAAATGGCCAAAGACAAGATCCGCATCGCCTCCGGGCAGGGCTTCTGGGGCGACCAGCTGGACGCCCCCAAGCAGCAGGTCGAGGGCGGCCCGATCGACTACCTGATGCTCGACTACCTGGCCGAGGTCACCATGTCGATCATGCAGAAGCAGCGCTCGCGGAACCCGCAGGCCGGGTACGCGCGCGACTTCGTGCCGCTGATGGGCGACATCCTCCCGGCCGTGGTGGAGCGCGGCATCCACGTGGTCGCCAACGCGGGCGGCGTGAACCCGCAGGGGTGCCGCGACGCCGTGGTGGAGGAGGCCCGCAAGGCCGGCCTGGGCGGCAGGGCGCGGATCGGGATGATCTCCGGGGACGACATCCTGGAGCGCCTCCCCGAACTGCTCGCCCGCGGGGTGGAGCTCAAGAACATGGAGACCGGCGAGCCGCTCTCGGCGGTGCTGGACCGGGTGCAGAGCGCGAACGCCTACATCGGCGCGCGCCCCATCGTGGAGGCGCTGCGGCAGGACGCCCACGTGGTGATCACCGGGCGCTCCACCGACACGGCGCTCACCTACGCGCCCATGATCCACGAGTTCGGCTGGTCGTGGGAGGACTACGACCGCGTGGCCGCCGGCGTGGTCGCCGGGCACATCAACGAGTGCGGCGCCCAGGCCTCCGGCGGCAACTGCCTGGTGGACTGGCGCAACATCCCGCACCTGGCCAACATCGGCTACCCCATCATCGAGGCGTATCCCGACGGCTCCTTCGTGGTCACCAAGCACGAGGGCACCGGCGGCTGCGTGACGCTCCCCAGCGTCAAGGAGCAGCTGGTGTACGAGATGGGCAACCCGCGCAGCTACATCACCCCGGACGTGGTGGCCGACTTCACCACCATCCGGCTGGAGCGCGAGGCCGAGGACCGGGTGCGCGTGTACGGCGTCAAGGGGCAGCACGCCACCGACATGCTCAAGGTGAGCATCGCCTACTCGGACGGCTACAAGGCGGTGGGCACGCTGGTGTACGCCTGGCCCGACGCCGTGGAAAAGGCGCAGACCGCCGACCGGGTGCTGCGCGAGCGCCTGGACCGCCTGGGCCTCCGGTTCGACGAGATCCTCACCGAGTACGTGGGCTGGAACGCCACGCACGGCCCCCTCGCCGGCCCCATCCCCGCCGACCTGCCCGAGGTGACGGTGCGCTGGGGCGTGCGCGGCCAGGACCGGGCCGCCGTGGAGCGCTTCACCAAGGAGATCGCGCCGCTGGTGCTGGCCGGCCCTCCCTCCGTGACCGGCTTCGCGGGCGGGCGCCCGGCGGTGCAGGAGATCATGGCCTACTGGCCCGCGCTGATCCCCAAGACCGAGATCGAGCCGCACCTCAACGTCGAAGTCGTGACGGCGTAGCCGTTTGCCGCTTCGTCAGGTTTCGCGGGCCGCTCCGGAGCCGGACGATACTGCCGTCCGTCTCCTGCGCGGGCTCAGGGAGCCACGGAAACAGCCCCGTGTCTCCCTTCGCCGGGGGGAGCCTCGCCAAACTGCCGGCGAGTCTCCCCCCGCACAGCTTTTGGGAACTGTAGGAACTGCAAACCGCAACGGCGCGCGAGTCGAGCCCCCGCCGGTGCACACCTTGCGTCTCGCGCCGGAACCGCGTGAGGGATGCGCGCCCGGAGGGCCGAGACCCGCCGGCAGTTTGGCGGGGCTCGGCTGCGTTGGACACGGTAGTTTCGTGTCCTACGCAGCGCGCAGCCCGACCCCGGCGGAGCCGGGGGCACGCCCAAACCCATCTTTACCAAAGCCGTTCGAAGCCGGTATCGGACCTACACGAATGCGGATCACGTTTCTCGGAACAGCGGCGGCACGGCCCACCGTGGGGCGCAACGTCTCCTCCATCGTCGTCCAGCGCGAGGGCGACGTGATGATGTTCGACTGCGGCGAGGGCACCCAGCGCCAGATGATGCGCTACGGCACCGGCTTCGCCCTGCGCGAGATCTTCTTCACCCACCTGCACGCCGACCACTTCCTGGGCGTGATCGGGCTGCTGCGCACCATGGGGCTCCAGGCGCGCGAGGAGCCCATCGACCTGTGGACGCCGCGCGGCACCGAGGCCACGCTGAAGCAGGCGGTGGAGCTGGGTGTGGAGCGCGTCCCGTTCGAGGTCCGCATCGTCGGGCTGGACGCGGGCGAGGCGGTGGAGCGCGGGCAGTACGCCGTGGTGCCGTTCAAGACGCAGCACGCCGGGCGCAGCCTGGGCTACGCGGTGGTGGAGCACGAGCGGCTGGGGCGCTTCGACGCCGCCAAGGCGCGCGAGCTGGGGATCCCGGAGGGTCCACTGTGGGGCAGGCTGCACCACGGCGAGGCGGTGGAGGTGGACGGCCGGGTCTACCGGGCGGAAGACGTGGTGGGGCCGCCGCGCCCGGGGAAGCGCGTGGTGTACTCGGGCGACACCCGCCCCTGCGGGCCCACGCGCGAGGCCGCCGCCGGCGCCGACCTGCTGATCCACGAGGCCACCTTCGCGCAGGACGAGGCCGAGCGCGCCGTGGCGACCGGGCACTCCACGGCCCGCGAGGCCGCCGAGGTCGCCGCGCAGGCCGGGGCGCTGCGCCTGTGCCTTACGCACTTCTCGCCGCGCTACGCGGACGACCCGCGCGTGCTGGAGCGCGAGGCGCGCGCCGTGTTCCCGGAGGTGACGGCGGCGTACGACGGGCTGACGCTGGAGATCCCCTACCGCGACGGCTGACCGCCGGCAGCGCCCGAACTGCCATCGGCGTCAACATCCTGTCGCTTCGACAGGCAGGGTGGCCCGCGGGCCTGTCCTTTCGGCCGGTCCGGCGGGCACGTGGCGTGCAGCGGCTCCGCGCCCGTGAGCGCCCCTTGACACCGCGAGGGCCGCGCCCCAATTTGCCACCTCGTTAGCACTCGCCGGCGGCGAGTGCTAACAAGCACCACCCAAACCATCCAATACCCGGAGGATCCAGATCTATGGCCACCGCGACAGACGTGAAGGTCAAGCCGCTTGCGGACCGTGTCGTCGTCAAGGCGACGGAGGAGGCCGAGCAGATGCGGGGCGGGCTGTACATCCCCGACACGGCCAAGGAGAAGCCGCAGCAGGGCGAGGTCATCGCCGTCGGCCCCGGCAAGGTGAGCGACGAGGGGAAGCGGATCGAGCCCGAGGTCAAGGTCGGCGACAAGGTGCTGTACGGGAAGTACAGCGGCACCGAGGTGACCATCGACGGTGAGCAGTACCTGATCCTCCGCGAGTCGGACGTCCTCGCCATCGTCGGCTGAGCATCCCGCTCCATCCGGTAGCGTTCGAGCACATCCCACTCACCAGGAGTACATAAGAATATGGCAGCCAAGGAGCTTACGTTCGGCGTCGACGCGCGCACCTCGCTCAAGAAGGGCGTCGACAAGCTGGCCGAGGCGGTCAAGGTCACCCTCGGGCCCAAGGGCCGCAACGTGGTGATCGACCGCAAGTTCGGGTCTCCGCTCATCACCAAGGACGGCGTGACCGTCGCCAAGGAGGTGGAGCTGGAGGATTCGATCGAGAACATGGGCGCGCAGATGGTCAAGGAGGTCGCCACCAAGACCTCGGACCTGGCCGGCGACGGCACCACCACCGCCACCGTTCTGGCGCAGGCGATCTTCCGCGAGGGCCTCAAGAACGTCACCGCCGGTGCCAACCCGATGTCGCTGAAGCGCGGCATCGACAAGGCCGTCGAGAGGGTGATCGCCGAGCTCAAGAGCCTGTCGGTGGAGACCGCCGGCAAGCGTGAGATCGCGCAGGTCGGGACCATCTCCGCCAACAGCGACGAGGAGATCGGCAACCTGATCGCCGACGCCATGGAGAAGGTGGGCAAGGACGGCGTCATCACCGTCGAGGAGGCCAAGGGGCTGGAGACGACGCTGGAGACCGTGGAGGGGATGCAGTTCGACCGCGGCTACCTGTCGCCGTACTTCATCACCGACCCGGACCGCATGGAGGCCGTGCTCGAGGACGCCCTGATCCTCATCCACGACAAGAAGGTCTCCTCCATGAAGGACCTGCTCCCGGTGCTGGAGAAGGTCGCCCAGATGGGCCGCCCGCTCCTGATCATCGCGGAGGACGTGGAGGGCGAGGCGCTCGCCACGCTGGTGGTCAACAAGCTGCGCGGCACGCTCAAGATCGCCGCGGTCAAGGCGCCGGGCTTCGGCGACCGCCGCAAGGCCATGCTCCAGGACATCGCCGTCCTGACCGGCGGCCAGGTGATCTCGGAGGAGGTCGGGTTCAAGCTGGAGAACGCCGTCCTCAGCGACCTGGGCCGCGCCAAGCGGATCGTGGTCGACAAGGACAACACCACCATCGTCGACGGCGCCGGCGAGGGCGAGGCGATCCAGGGCCGCATCAAGGAGATCCGCGCGGCGGTGGACAAGAGCACCTCCGACTACGACCGCGAGAAGCTGCAGGAGCGGCTGGCCAAGCTGGCCGGCGGCGTGGCGGTGATCAACGTCGGCGCGGCGACCGAGACAGAGATGAAGGAGAAGAAGGCCCGCGTGGAGGACGCCCTGCACGCGACCCGCGCGGCGGTGGAGGAGGGGATCGTCCCCGGCGGCGGCGTGGCGCTGCTCCGCGCCCAGGCCACCCTCAAGGACTTCCGCCTGGACGACGCGGACGAGAACATCGGCGTCCGCATCATCGAGCGCTCGCTGGAGGAGCCCATCCGCCAGATCGCGCAGAACGCGGGTGTCGAGGGCTCCATCGTGGTCGCCAAGGTCCGTGAGAACGAGAGCCGGAACTTCGGCTACAACGCCCGCACGGACGAGTACGAGGACCTGGTCGCCTCGGGCGTCATCGACCCCACCAAGGTGACCCGCACCGCGCTCCAGAACGCGGCCTCCATCGCCGGCCTGCTGCTCACCACCGAGACGGTGGTGGTGGAGAAGCCGGAGCCGAAGTCGGCGGGCGGCGCCGGCGGCGGCGGCGGGATGCCCGGCGGCATGGGCGACATGTACTGAGCCGCGAGGCTCGGCACGGGGCGGAGGCGCGAGCCTCCGCCCTCCCCGGCGGCCCCGCTCCCTCCTCGCGAGGGGGCGGGGCCGCTTGCGCTTGCTCGTTCAGGTCCAGATTACGGGAATGCCGTAGCGGGCGAACACGCGGTCATGGGTGACCAGGGTCAGCCCCTCGGTGAGTGCCTGAGCGATCAACAGCCGGTCGAACGGGTCTGCATGGTATGGCGGGAGGGCGGCAGTTGCCGAAGCGTGGCGAAAATCGACGGTGAGCTTTTGGAACGCGTTGATTTCAACCGCCTCCTCGAAGGGAACCTGCAGCTTCAACTTCCCCAGCGCCGACTTGATGGCCACTTCCCACGCCGAAGCCGCGCTGACGACGTTCCCCTCCGCCCCGACGATCGTGTCTTTGACTTCCTGCTTCAGCCGGGGATCGTCTTCGTTCCACCAGAGGAAGACGTGCGTGTCGAGGAGCAGCCTCACCTCGGCTCCTCGTCGGCACCCATGAACCCCGCCAGGACCTCCGGGGGGAGCGGAGCATCGAAATCGTCGGCGATCCAGATCTTCCCCTTCAGGAGGCCCGGCCTGGGAACCACGCGCTCCTCGGTGAGCGGCACCAGGCGTGCCCGCGGCCTGCCGGACTTGGCAATGATGATCTCCTCACCAGCGGCTGCGCGCTCCACCAGGGCGGAGAGGTGGGTCTTGGCCTCGTAGAGGTTCACGGTTCTGCTCGTCATCGTCTCCCCCGTTGAAGTGCTGCAGGGAATCTAGTGCAATCCCGCGGTTGGTCAACTTGGTCAAATGCTGTGCTCCGGTCCCGCGCCGTGATCTCCGCGCGCGCACGACCACCGGGCTTGTCCGGGGTGCCGGAACGAAAACCCCTCCGCCGCGGCGTGCCGGGGGAGGGGTGCTCGTTCACGATCCCACGGGTTCCGGACCCGCGGGCGCTATCCGTCCGTGATCAGCAGAGCACGTCGCCGCACATCGGCTCCACCCAGACCTCGTGCTCGGCGGACGTGACGCTGGCGCCGCCCGAGGTGACGATCACCCTGAGATAGTAAGTGCCGCCTGTACTGAATGTCCGGGTGTAAGACTTGGTTGTCGCCCCGGTGGACCACGTGCTGCTGGTCACCCGCCGGTACTGCCACTGGTAGGTGTACGTCCCGTTTCCGCCCGAGGGGTTGGCGGTCCAGGTACTGGTTTGACCCTCGTTGATGAAGTCGGTTCCGGTGATGGTGACGGAGAGCGCGCCGACGTCCACCAGGTGTGTGTCGGACACCGTCTGGCCTGCCGAGGTGACGGTCACGCGCAGCTCGAAGTCCGGGTCGGTCACCGCGACGCCGAGGCTGTAAGAGCTCCCCGTCCCCACCGTCGACCAGGTGCCGCCCTGCACCCGGTACTCCCAGGTGTAGGCGTACGCGCCGTCCCCGCCGGAGGCGTTCGCCTGCCAGGTGTAGGTGCCCGCCGTGCCGATGGAGGCGGGCCCGGTGATGTTCGCGCCCACCGGCGGAAGGCTGACGCTGACCAGGTGATCGTCGGATGCCGTCTGGCCGGACGAGGTGACGGTCACGCGGAGCTCGAACGCCGGATCCGTCACCGCCACGGTGCGGGAGTACGAGGACGCGGTCCCGGCCGGAGACCACGCGCCGCCCTGCACCCGGTACTCCCAGGCGTAGGTGTACGGGCCGTTCCCGCCGGAGGCGTTCGCCTGCCAGGTGTAGGTTCCCGCCGTGGTGATCGAGCTGGGTCCGCCGATGACCACGCCGACGGGGGGCACCGAAATCAGCGAGTAGAGCAGCCGGTTGGGAGAGCCGGTTCCGGCGCTCGTCACCCTGCCCGTGGTCGCGTTGTTGATGATCGCGCTCCCGACCGTGGTGGGAGTGGCGGAGGGGTCGCCCTGCAGGTAGAGCGCGGCCACGCCTGCCACGTGCGGGCTCGCCATCGAAGTGCCGCTGATGGTGTTGGTCTGCGTGTCGCTCCCGTACCAGGCGGAGGTGATGCTGGTCCCCGGCGCGAACAGGTCCAGGCAGCTCCCGTAGTTGGAGGTCGAGGACCGCGCGTCGGACGAGGTGGTGTTGCCGACCGTGAGCGCCGCACCCACCCGCGCGGGCGAGACGTTGCACGCGTTGGCGTTGCTGTTCCCCGCCGCGATGGCGTACGTCACCCCCGCGTTGATGGAGTTCTGGACCGCCTGGTCCAGCGCGGTGTTCGCCGCGCCGCCGAGCGACATGTTCGCCACCGCGGGCTTCACGTGGTTGGCGGTCACCCAGTCCACCCCCGCGATCACCGCGCTCCAGGCGCCGGACCCGCCGCAGTCCAGCACGCGCACGGCGACGAGCGTCGCCCCCTTGGCCACGCCGTACGTGGCGCCGCCCGCGGTGCCGGCCACGTGGGTGCCGTGCCCGTTGCAGTCGCTCCCGCTGCCCCCGTACGCGTCGTAGCCGAACACGGCGCGGTCCGTCCCGTACGCGCCGTCGAACTCGACGTGGGTGTAGCGGATCCCGGTGTCGAGGACGTAGACCCTCACCCCGGCGCCGGTCGCGTTGTAGGTGTAGGCGCCGTCGCGGGGAAGGAGGCGCTGGTCGATCCGGTCCAGCCCCCACGTCGCCCCGGTCTGCGTGATGGAGGCGGTCGCCCGCGCGTCCTGCTCGATGTACGCGACGTTGGGATTGTGGCTGAGGGCGTTCAGCTGTCCGGCGTTCAGCGCGCCGGCGAAGCCGTTCAGCGCCGCCGAGTACACGTACCGGGGGTCCACCCCGGCGACGGCCGCCACCGACCGGGGATCGGCGCCCTCCTTCAGCACCACGATGTACGAGCCTTCGATCGGGTCGCTCGCGGCGGACAGCACCGGGACGGGTCCGGGTGCCGGCGCGACGAGGGGAGTCTCCTGGTCGGAGCAGGCGGCTGCCACCGCGAGCAGCGCCAGGGTGAGGAATCTGGTGGGTCGCATCGGCGTCTCCATGTGAGGGGGTGCGGTCCTTGTCGCGCGGGCAACCGGCGGGCGAGGGCTGCGGGAGGCCCAGGGCAGTGCCTCCCGGGCTTCGTTCGGAAATAATGTGTCGTTTAATGTACGGCACAAGTGTGTTGATTCGAGAGGCCGGCGGGCCCGGTCCGGGCGCGGCGCGGTTGACCCCGCACCGCCAACAGGTTATCGTAGCCGGAGACTGTAACTTCACCGCTCCGACACGATGCCGATCCGCGCGCGCACGACCACCGGGACTACGACTACGGGGCTCCGCACAGGAGGCCGGGTCCGGGTGCGTCCGCGCTGAACCAGGGCGCCGCCGCCGAGCGACACGAGGCCTCCCCCGCGGAGGCCTTTTTTGTTGCCCCTGCCGGCCGGGGCTTGTCGCGGGCGGCGGGAGGGCCGAAGTTGCTGCGGTCCCGGACCGGAACGCCGGCCGGGCATACCGAGGAATCCGTGAAATCCGATGGACGACCGGAACGAACCCGCCCGCCCGCTGTGGCCCTGGGCCCTGTTCGCCGCGCTGCTCTGCGCGGGGATCGTCCTTTTCTTCATGTACGTGCCGCGCTGAGAACAAGACCATGACGACGACGGCCGAGAATAGAGACCAGGTGCGCGTGACGCTCCCCGACGGCTCCGTGCGCGAGGTGGCGCCGGGGACGACGGTGCTCGACTTCGCGAAGTCCATCGGCTCGGGGCTCGCCAAGGCGGCGCTCGCCGGCAAGGTGGACGGCCGGGTGGTGGACCTGGCCGCGCCGCTGGAGGGCGACGCCGCCGTGGAGATCGTCACGGAAAAGAGCCCCGAGGCGCTGGAGCTGCTCCGCCACTCGGCGGCGCACATCCTGGCCACGGCGGTGCGCCGGGTGCGCCCGGAGGCCAAGATCGGCTTCGGGCCGGCGATCGAGGACGGCTTCTACTACGACTTCGAGGTGGACCGTCCCTTCACGCCCGAGGAGCTGGAGAAGATCGAGGCGGAGATGCAGGAGGTGGCCAAGGGGAACGACCCCTTCGAGCGCCGCGTGGTCTCGGTGGACGAGGCGCGCGAGCTGTTCGCCGACGACCCGCTCAAGCTGGAGCGGCTGGAGGAGTTCGGCGGCGACGAGACGATCACCGTCTACCGCAACGGGCCCTTCCTTGACCTGTGCCGCGGGCCGCACCTGCCGGGGACCGGGCGGCTCAAGCACTTCAAGCTGCTGAACACGGCCGGCGCGTACTGGCGCGGCGACTCCAACCGGCAGATGCTGCAGCGCATCTACGGCACGGCGTGGTTCAGCAAGGAGGACCTGGAGCAGTACGTCCATCGCCTGGAGGAGGCGAGGAAGCGCGACCACCGGCGGCTGGGCCGGGAGCTGGACCTGTTCCAGTTCTTCCCCGTCGCGCCCGGCGCGGCGTTCTGGACGCCGCGGGGGACCACGCTCTACAACACGCTGGTGGACTTCGTCCAGGAGCGGCAGCGCGAGGCGTTCCTGGAGATCAAGACGCCGCTGCTCTACACCAAGACGCTGTGGGAGCAGTCCGGGCACTGGGGCAAGTACCGGGAGAACATGTTCCTGGTGCTGAACAACGAGACGGGCGAGCACGACATGTCGCTCAAGCCCATGAACTGCCCCTCGCACCACCTGTACTACGCGGCCGAGCGGCACTCGTACCGGGAATTGCCGCTGCGCTACGTCACGTTCGACGTGCTGCACCGCAACGAGCTGTCCGGCGCGCTCTCGGGGCTCACGCGGGTGCGGCAGTTCGCGCAGGACGACTGCCACGTGTACCTGCGCGAGGACCAGATCCCCGGCGAGGTCCAGTTCCTGATGGACTTCATCCTGGGCTACTACGAGACGTTCGGGCTGACGGCCACGCTCAAGTTCGCCACGCGCCCGGAGCAGCGCATCGGCAGCGACGAGATGTGGGACCGCGCCGAGGGGGCGCTCCGCGCCGCGCTGGAGGCGACGGGGCGCGAGTACGAGCTCAAGGAGGGCGACGGCGCCTTCTACGGGCCCAAGATCGACTTCGACGTCACCGACTCCATCGGGCGCGCGTGGCAGCTGGGGACCATCCAGCTCGACTACGCGGCGCCGGAGCGCTTCGACCTCACCTACGTGGGCGAGGACAACCAGCCCCACCGGCCGGTGGTCATCCACCGCGCGGTGAGCGGCTCGTTCGAGCGCTTCATCGCCATCCTGATCGAGCACTTCGCCGGCGCCTTCCCGGTGTGGCTGGCGCCGGTGCAGGTGGTGGTGATCCCCATCTCCGACGAGCAGGCGGCGAGCGCCCGCGAGCTGGGGGCCCGCCTTCGCGCGCTGGGGATCCGCGCCGAGGTGGACGACCGCAACGAGACGCTCAACTACCGCATCCGCGAGGCCGAGACGCAGAAGGTGCCGTACATGGCCGTGGTCGGCGGGCGCGAGGTGGAGAACGGCACGGCGGCGGTCCGCATACGCGGCGCCGGGCGCAAGCAGACGGTGCTGGACCGGGAGGCGTTCGCGGCGCAGGTGCTGGAGCGCATCCGCAGCCGCTCGCTGGAGACCACGCTGGACGAAGGTTGAGCGGGGCGGGGGAGCCCGGCTTGACAGCCCGGCGGGGCGCCGATATCTTTGCGGACCAATTTGGGCAAAGTGGGAGCCGGCGGGCTCCCCACCCTTCGGCTCGCCCCGTGCGATGCTGCCGGGTCCGCATGGCGCCCCCGCCTCCCCACGTGGAGGTGGAGGCCGCGCATGAACGGACCTGAAGAGCTTCAGGTCCGTTTTCGTTTACCCCTTCGGAGAGCAACTGCCATCAACGAGAAGACGCGCGTCAATCGCCAGATCCGCATCAGCCCCGTCCGGGTGATCGCAACCGACGGCGAGCAGCTGGGGATCCTGCCCATCGAGCGGGCGCTGGAGATCGCGGAGGAGCAGGGTCTGGACCTGGTGGAGGTGGCCCCGCTGGCCCGTCCGCCGGTCTGCCGCATCATGGACTACGGCAAGTTCAAGTACGAGGAGCAGCGGAAGGCGCGCGAGGCGCGCAAGAAGCAGCACCACGTGCAGATCAAGGAAGTCAAGATGCGGCCCGGGATCGAAGACCACGACTTCGACTTCAAGACCAAGCACGCGCGGCGCTTCCTCGAAGAGGGCAACAAGGTCAAGCTGACCATGATGTTCCGCGGGCGCCAGATGGCGCACCCGGAGCACGGACGTCAGGTGCTGGACAAGGTGTCGGGGATGCTCGCCGACATCGCCAAGATCGAGATGCACCCACAGATGGAGGGACGGAGCATGACCATGGTGCTCACCCCCCTCGTCAAGACCTGATTGCCGCTCCGCGAGGACGGCGTACGGAAAGGAAGAAGTACCATGCCCAAGATGAAGAACCACCGGGGTGCCGCAAAGCGCTTCAAGAAGACCGCCAGCGGCAAGCTGAAGCGCGGCCACTCGATGAAGCGGCACATCCTCACCAAGAAGTCCCCGAAGCGGAAGCGCAACCTGCGCGATTCGGCGCTCGTGTCGAAGGGGGACGAGAAGCGCATGACCCGCCTGCTCTCCGCCTGAGCGGAAGCCGGCACCCATCATCGCGACTCGATCACCTTTTTCGCACGAACCTTTCGGGAGGAGCTAGACCATGCCGCGCGTAAAGACCAACGTGGCGCGCCTGCGCCGCAAGAACCAGATCCTGAAGGAGGCCAAGGGCTTCTTCGGGCGCCGCAAGAACATCTACAAGACCGCCAAGGAGGCAGTGGAGCGCGCCTGGCGGTACGCGTACCGGGACCGCAAGAACAAGAAGCGCGAGTTCCGCAAGCTGTGGATCGTCCGCATCAACGCGGCCGCCCGGCAGCACGACCTCTCGTACTCCCGCTTCATGAACGGGCTCAAGCTCGCCGGGATCGAGATCGACCGCAAGAACCTCGCGGACCTCGCGGTGCGCGATCCCAACGCCTTCGGGCAGCTCGCCGACGCCGCCCGGGCCCGGCTGGGCTGACCGCGCAGGTCGGCCAGGGGAACACGAGGCGGCGCCGGGCTCATGCCCGGCGCCGCCTCGGCTTTTGTGGGGGTAGCCGCGGAGCCGCCGCGGGTGCAGATTGGGGGAGTCTCAACCGTCGTGACTACCGAGAGGCAGAAGTGACCGATCACGCAGACGTCGGAAGTGAGCTAAAAGCTCAGCTCAACTCCATGAGAGGACGGGCCGGCAATCTGATCGCTCTAGCCAAAACCCGGGACGAGATTGAGGATCTCCGTGTCGAGTTCCTTGGTCGTAAGGGCGCGCTGACATCTGTTCTACGGCAGCTAGGCAGCCTTGATCCACAAGAGCGCGGCGTCGTCGGTAGTGCAGCCAATCAGGCTAAAGCAGAGATTTCTCTCCTGATCGAGCATCGCCTCGGACAGCTTCCCTCTGCGGCCGACGAAGGGCCGCGCGTGGACCTGTCGCTCCCGGGCCGTCGCCGCTGGCGGGGCGGGCTGCACCCGGTGACGCAGGTGATCGAGGAGGTGTGCGACATCTTCCGCGACCTGGGCTTCACCCGCGTGGCCGGCCCCGAGGCGGAGACCACCGACTACAACTTCACCCGGCTGAACATCCCGCTGGACCACCCGGCGGCGGACATGCACGACACGCTGTACCTGAGCGAGCACGTGCTGCTGCGCACGCACACCTCGCCGGTGCAGGCCCGCACCATGGAGCGCTTCGCGCCGCCGGTGCGCGTCGTGGTCCCCGGCAAGGTGTTCCGGCGCGACCCGTACGACGCCTCGCACGCGCCTGCGTTCGAGCAGATCGAGGGGCTGGCCGTGGACGAGGGGATCACCTTCGTGGACTTCAAGGCCACGCTCTCCGAGTTCGTGCGCCGCTTCTTCGGGCCGTCGGCGAAGACCCGCTTCCGGCCGTCGTACTTCCCGTTCACCGAGCCCTCGGCCGAGGTGGACGTGTCGTGCCAGCTCTGCGGCGGGGCGGGGTGCAGCGCGTGCAAGGGCACCGGGTGGATGGAGATCATGGGCTCCGGGATGGTGCACCCCAACGTCTTCCGGGCGGTCGGCTACGATCCCGAGAAGTACACCGGCTACGCGTTCGGCATGGGGCCCGGTCGCATCGCCATGCAGCGCTTCGGCATTCCGGACATCCGGCTCCTGTACGAGAGCGACGTCCGGTTCCTGGAGCAGTTCAGCTGATTCACGGCCGGGGCTCGGGCGAATCCCCGGCCGAAACTGCCCGGCCGGGGACCGCGCTCTATTCTCCTCGACACGAAACTACCGTGTCGAGGAGAACGGAGCCCCGGCAAACTGCCGCCGGGTCTCCGCCCTTCGGGTCACGATCGCTTTCGCGGGTGGTTCGCACTTCGTAGAAGCAAGCTCCGGGGTAGGGCAGCAGCCACGCCGTTGCAGGCTGTCCCCTGTTCCCTGTTCCCTGTTCCCTAGTCCGGTCATGAACGTCTCGTACCGCTGGCTCCAGTCGCTCGTCCCCGGCCTCGCAGAGCCCCCCGCCGAGCTCGCGCACAGGCTGTCGCTGCTCGGCGCGCCCGCCGACGAGGTGGTGGACCTCGGCGCGGGCGTGGAGGGCGTGGTGATCGGGCGGGTGCTGGAGGTGTGGCAGCACCCCAACGCGGACAAGCTGCGCGTCACGCGCGTGGACGCGGGCGGGGCGGAGCCGGTGCAGGTGGTGTGCGGCGCGCCGAACGTGGAGGCGGGGCGGTTCTACCCGTTCGCGCCCGTGGGGGCGTCGCTGCCGGGCGGGATGAAGATCGGCAAGGCCAAGCTGCGCGGGGAGACTTCCGAGGGGATTCTGTGCTCGGCGCGGGAGCTGGGGCTGGGGCGCGACCACTCCGGGCTGATGACGCTCGCCGGCGACGAGTGGGAGCCGGGGGCGCCGTTCCTCCAAGCGCTGGGGCTGGACGACGTGCGGCTGGTGCTGGACATCACTCCCAACCGGCCGGAGATGCTGTCGCACGTCGGGGTCGCGCGCGAGGTGGCGCCGAACGGCGCGGCGGGCGTGCGGCTCCCCGACTTCCCGGACGCTCCCGCGTCGCCGCTGGAGGTGCGCACCGCGGGGGCGGAGGGTACGCTCGGCGGGGTGCGCATCCGCATCGAGGACGTGGAGGGGTGCCCGCGGTACACCGCGGCGATCGTCCGCGGCGTGCGGGTCGGGCCCTCGCCGGAGTGGCTGGCGTCGCGGCTGCGCGCGGTGGGCGTGCGGCCCATCAACAACGTGGTGGACGCAACCAACTACGTCCTGCACGAGCTGGGGCAGCCGATCCACGCCTTCGACCTGGACCGGCTGCGCGGGCCGGAGATCCGGGTGCGCCGCGCGCGCGCCGGGGAGACGCTGCGGACGCTGGACGGGGTGGACCGCACGCTCTCCGAGAAGTCGCTGCTGATCGCGGACGCCGAGGGGCCGGTCGCGCTCGCGGGGGTGATGGGCGGCGAGAACAGCGAGGTGCACGACGGCACCACGGCGATCCTGCTGGAGGTCGCGCTCTTCGACCCGAAGGCGGTGCGGGGGACGCGGACGCCGTTCGGCCTGTCGACCGACGCGTCGTACAGGTTCGAGCGCGGGGTGGACCCGGAGGGGCAGGCGCGCGCGCTGGAGCGCGTCGTCCAGCTGGTCGTGGCCGTCGCGGGGGGACAGGCGGACCGGGACGCGCTGGACCTGAGCCCGGCGCCGTTCACCCGCCGCGTGGTGGAGCTGCGGCCGGAGCGGGTACGGCAGGTGCTCGGCGTCGAGCTGCCGGCCGGGGAGATCGCGGGGCTGCTGGGCGCCATCGGCTTCGACGTGGACGCGTCGGCGTCGCCGCTGCGCGTCGCGGTTCCCGGCTTCCGGCCGGACGTGGCGGGCGAGATCGACCTGATCGAGGACATCGCGCGGCGCCGCGGCTACGACTCGTTCCCGGAGGAGATCCTCCCGTTCCGCGCCTCCGCGGTGCCGGAGAGCCCGGAGGTGGGGGCGGAGCGCCGCGCGCGCGGCTTCTTCCGCCGCGCCGGCTTCCTGGAGTCGCGCACCACCGGCTTCGCGCCGGGGGCGGAGGGGCGTGTGCCGCTGCTCAACCCGCTCTCCGCCGAGGAGGGCTCGCTGCGCGACACGCTGGCCTTCGGGCTGCTGCGGCGCGTGGAGCACAACTGGGCGCACGGCGTCCGCGACGTGCGGCTGTTCGAGGTGGGCACCGTCTTCTCCCCGGCCGGCGAGGGCGCCGTGCCGCGCGAGGAGATCCGCGTGGCCGCCGCGTTCACCGGCGCGTCGCGCCCCGCGCACTGGAGCGGCGACGCGGCGCCTTGGGACGTGTGGGACCTCAAGGGGCTGCTGGAGGAGCTGGCCGAGGAGCACGGCTCGGCCGTGGAGATCGGCGCGCCGGCCATGCTGGGCGGGCTGGTGGTCCCCGGCGAGGCGTTCAGGCTCGCGGTGGACGGCGCGGAGAGCGGCGGCGGCGGGCGCGCCGCGCCCGGCGCGGTGGACGCCCCCGCGTGGGCCGGCGACGTGTGGCTGCTGGAGGCGCGGCTCCCCCTGGGCCGGCCGGCGGCGGCGTACCTGGCCGCGCTCCCGGACCAGCCGGCCAGCGAGCGCGACCTGGCGCTGCTGGTGCCGCGCGGGACCGCGGCTTCCGAGGTGCTGGAGACCCTCCGCGGCGCCGCGGGGCCGCTGCTGGAGACCGCCTGGCCGTTCGACCTGTACGAGGGCAAGGGGATCCCGGAGGGGACGCGCAGCGTCGCCTTCCGCCTGCGCTTCCGGGCGCCGGACCGCACCCTCACCGACGCGGAGACCGACGGGGCCGTCGCCGCCGTGCTCGCGGCGCTGGAGGAGCGCCTGGGTGTCCGCCGCCGCTGACCCCGCCCCCCCGCCGCCCGATGCCGGGTGGGAGCGGCTGGAGCGCGCCGCCGCGCGTGCGGCGGCCGCGCTCGCGGCCTGGCGGAGCCGCGCCCTGGAGGCGGAGGCCGAGGTGGCCCGGCTGCGCGCCGCGCTCCAGTCGGTGACGGGCGAGACCGCGCTGGACGAGAGCGGGGGCGAGGACGAGCTTCGCCGCCTGCGCGCCGAGAACGCGCTGCTCCGGAGCCGCACCGCCGAGGCCCGGCGCCGCGTGGGCGCGCTGCTGGCGCGGCTGGCCGTGCTGGAGGGTCGCCGGTGACCCGCCGCCGCGCGTCCCCGCGCCACACCGTCACGGTGGAGGTGGGCGGCGAGAAGCACGTACTCCGCTCTGACGTGCCGCCGGAGTACACCCGCGCCGTGGCCGCGCACCTGGACGCCGTGGTGCGTGACCTCCCCGGCTTCCGGACGCTGGAGCCGCACCGCGCCATACTGCTGGCGGCGCTCTCGGTCACCGACGAGCTGTTCAGCGCCCGCGAGGAGATCCAGCGCCTGCGCGACGAGGCCGCGCGGCGCGCGGGCGCGGCGGCCGAGCTGCTGGAGCAGGCCGCCGCGGACGCGCCCATCGACGCCGTGGACGGAGGCCCACCGGTCACGGACGGGTAACGCCGGGGCTTGCGCCGCTCGGCGCCGTCTGCCTATAGTTTGCGTGCGGGCTCTCGCTGCGGCAGGTGCAGGCGGGAGCCCCAGGGTGTACGTGCGAAGGTGGCAGGGAGAGTCTTTCTGCCACCTCGATCTTTTGTACCTGCTGCGGGCCTCGCCCGCCTCCGATACACGACCATGGAAATTCTGATTGTCGTCCTCGCGGCGCTGGTCGCCGCGGTGGCGGGCTTCCTCGCGGGCCGGGCCGGGGAGCAGGCCCGCCTGCGCCGGGCCCGGGCCACCGCGGAGGACGAGGCCGCGCGGATCCGCGCGGGAGCCGAGCAGGACGCCGAGAGCCTGCGCAAGGCCGAGGTGCTCAAGGGGCGCGAGGAGGCCATCCGCGCCCGCGAGGAGTGGGAGCGCGAGGAGGCGAAGCGCCGCGACGACATGGAGCGGATGGAGCGCCGCCTCCAGGAGCGCGAGGAGTCGCTGGACCGCAAGTTCCACCTCCTGGACGAGAAGTCGCAGGCCCAGGAGAAGCGCGCCGAGCAGCTGGGCCGCCGCGAAAAGGACGTCGAGCAGCAGTCGCAGGAACTCGTCGCCCGGGTGGGCGAGGTGCAGCACCGGCTGGAGTCGCTTGCCGGGCTCACCGCCGACGAGGCGCGCCGCCAGCTGATGCACGACGTGGAGGAGGAGGCCCGCGCCGGCGCCGCTCAGCGCGTCCGCGAGATCAAGGAGGAGGCGCGCCGCGACGCCGAGCGCGAGGCCAAGAAGATCATCTCGCTCGCCATCCAGCGCATCGCCGCCGACCACACCGCCGAGACCACCGTGTCCGTGGTCGCGCTCCCCTCGGACGAGATGAAGGGGCGGATCATCGGGCGCGAGGGGCGGAACATCCGCGCCTTCGAGCAGGCTACCGGGATCGACGTCATCATCGACGACACCCCGGAGGCCGTGGTGCTCAGCGGCTTCGACCCCATCCGCCGCGAGACCGCCCGCATCGCCCTGGAGAAGCTGGTCTCCGACGGACGCATCCACCCCGGGCGCATCGACGACGTGGTGGCCAAGTCGCGCAAGGAGGTGGAGAACGGCATGCGCGAGGCCGCCGAGGAGATCCTGTACGAGCTGGGGATCCACGGCGTCCACCCGGAGGTGGTCAAGGTGCTGGGGCGGCTCAAGTTCCGCACCTCGTACGGGCAGAACCAGCTGCTCCACTCCAAGGAGGTCGCCATCCTCGCCGGCAACATGGCCGCCGAGATGGGCTTCGACGCCACCATGGCAAAGCGCATGGGGCTGCTGCACGACGTGGGGAAGGGAATGACCCACGAGCACGAGGGCACCCACGTGGAGCTGGGGTGGAACCTGGCCAAGAAGTTCAACGAGCCCGCGCAGGTGCTCAACGCCATCAAGGCGCACCACGACGAGGAGCCGCACCTCTTCCCCGAGACGTTCCTGGTCACCGCCGCGGACGCCATCTCCGGCTCCCGCCCCGGGGCGCGCCGCGAGATGTTCGAGACCTACGTCAAGCGGCTGGAGAAGCTGGAGGAGATCGCCACCTCGTTCCCGGGCGTGGAGCGCTGCTTCGCCATCCAGGCGGGCCGCGAGCTGCGCATCATGGTCACTCCCGAAAAGATCAACGACGAGGAGATGACCCGGCTCAGCGAGGAGACCGCCCGCCGCATCGAGGCCGAGCTCCAGTATCCCGGGCAGATCAAGGTGGTGGTGATCCGGGAGACCCGCGCCGTGGACTTCGCGCGTTGAGCCGTTTCGACCTGTCTGGCGGGGCCGCTCCGGGACCGACGGCCCTCACCCCCCGGCCCCCTCTCCCAATCCTGGGAGAGGGGGAGAACTACGTTGCGCATCAACCCTCTCCCAGGCTTGGGAGAGGGTGCGAGCCTAAGCGAGCGGGTGAGGGCCGCCGCGGCGTACTCCGTACTCCGTACTTCGTACTGCCGTTGCAGGCTGTCCCCTGTCCCCTGTTCCCTGTCCCCTCTCCGTGAGGATCCTCTTCGTCGCCGACGTCATCGGGAGCCCCGGGCGCAAGGTCGCCAAGGGGCTCCTGCGGCTCGTGAAGAAGGAGACGCGGGCGGACGCCGTGGTGCTCAACGGCGAGAACTCCGCGGGCGGGTTCGGGATCACGCCGGAGATCGTGCACGAGTTCCTGGAGATGGGGGTGGACGTCATCACCACCGGGAACCACGTGTGGGACAAGATCAAGGAGCTGGAGCCGGTCCTCAAGGACGGCAAGCTCCCCATCATCCGGCCGGCCAACTACCCGCCGGGGAACCCCGGGCGCGGCTCGGTCGTGGTCACGGTCGGGGGGGTGCGGCTGGGGGTGATGAACCTGCAGGGGCGCACCTTCATGCCGCCCATCGACGATCCCTTTCGCGGCGCGGACGTGCTGCTGGCGGAGCTGAAGGGGCAGGCGGACGTGGTGGTGGTGGACTTCCACGCCGAGGCCACCAGCGAGAAGCAGGCGTTCGCGCGCTACCTGGACGGGCGCGTGGCGGCGGTGGTGGGGACGCACACGCACGTGCAGACGGCGGACGAGCGGGTGCTCCCCAGGGGGACGGCGTTCATCACCGACCTGGGGCTCACCGGCGGGCTGGACGGGATCATCGGGATGAAGTGGGAGATCTCGCTGGAGCGGCAGCTCACCCAGACGCGCGGCGAGCGGATGCAGCCGGCGGACGGCGACCTGCACCTGCAGGGTGCGGTGGTGGAGGTGGACCCGGCGAGCGGAAAGGCGCGCTCCATCGAACGGGTCAGCGTCCCGTACGCGCGGGCGCTGGAGGGGATGTTCGGCAAACAGAGGACGTAGGCGGCCCGCGGACGCAGCGCGAGCCCGCGTGAGGGATTTCGGCCCGAAGGGGCGAGACCCGGCGGCAGTTTGCCGGGGCTCGACTCCGTTGCAGACGGTCGTTTCGTCTGCTACGGAGCCGAAGCCCGACCCCGGCGCAGCCGGGGGCACGCCCAGTCCGCTAGTTCAACCCGTTGTAGCCGGATCCGGTAGAATGGCTCGCATCATCGACGGTACCGAGATCAGCCGGACCATCCGCGCGGAGGTCGCGGCCGAGGTCGCCCTCCTGCGCGCCGAGGGCGTGGTCCCGGGGCTGGCCGTGGTGCTGGTGGGCAACGACCCCGCCAGCGAGGTGTACGTGCGCAGCAAGGCGCGGGCGTGCCGCGAGTCGGGGATGCACGACCGCACCCTCAAGCTCGCCGAGGACGTCAGCGCCGACGAGCTGTACGGCGTCATCGACGGCCTCAACGCCGACCCGGAGATCCACGGCATCCTGGTGCAGCTCCCCCTCCCGCCGCACCTCTCCCCCAAGCCGTTCCTGGAGCGCATCCACCCCGCAAAGGACGTGGACGGCTTCCACCCCCTCAACGTGGGCCGCGCCTTCATCGCCGACCCGCGCGGCTTCGTCCCCGCCACACCGGCGGGGATCATGGAGCTGCTCCGCCGCGAGGGGGTCCCCACCCACGGAAAGCACGCGGTGATCGTCGGGAGGAGCCTGATCGTCAGCAAGCCGCTGATGTCGCTGCTCATGGCCCCCGGCCCCAACGCCAGCGTCACCCTGGTGCACCGCCACACCCCGGACATCGCCCCGCACACCCGCATGGCCGACATCCTGGTGGTGGCCGTGGGGAAGCCGGGGCTGATCACCGCGGACATGGTCAAGCCCGGCGCCACGGTGATCGACGTCGGCATCTCGCGCGTCCCCGACCCGTCGGCCAGGAACGGCACACGGGTGGTGGGCGACGTGGACTTCGAGGGCGTGTCCGAGGTCGCGGGGGCGATCACTCCGGTGCCCGGCGGCGTGGGGCCCATGACCATCACCATGCTCCTGCGCAACACCGTGGACGCGGCGAAGCGCGCCCACGCGCGGGCCGGGCGGCGCGGGCGGCGGGCGGGCCGGCCGTGAGCTGGGACCTGTTCTCGGCGGCGGAGTCGGCCAGGAACGAGGAGCTGGCCCGGGCGGTCGCGGCGGCGCAGGCGGACGCCGGCTTCCCCGACCTCCCCGCGGCGCGCGCCGGCGGGGAGTGGACCCCGTCCGCCGTGAACGCCGCCGCGCGGGAGATGGTGGAGGGCGTCTTTCCGCCGCTGTGGGTGGCGGGCGAGGTCGCCAACTTCACCCGCGCCCGCTCCGGGCACTGCTACTTCACCCTGCGCGACGCGGGCGCCCAGCTGCGCTGCGTGATGTGGCGCGAGGAGGCGCGGCGCCTTCCGACGGCGCCGGCGGAGGGGATGCAGGTGCGCGCCCTGGGGCGGCTGACGCTGTACGAGTCGCGCGGCGAGTTCCAGCTGGTGGTGGCCGACCTCGACGCCCGCGGCGACGGGCTGTGGAAGCTGGCCTTCGACCGGCTGCGCGCGCGGCTGGACGCCGAGGGGCTCACCGCGCCCGAGCGGCGGCGGCCGACCCCGCGCGCGCCCGCGTGCGTGGGCGTGGTCACCTCCACGGCCGGCGCCGCGCTGCGCGACGTGCTCGCCGTGGTGCGGCGGCGAGCGCCCTGGACGCGGGTGGTGGTGGCCGGCTGCCGGGTGCAGGGCGAGGGCGCCGCGGAGGAGATCGCGGCGGCCATCCGCCGCTTCGGCGCGGCCGGCTGCGCCGACGTGCTGATCGTGGGGCGGGGCGGGGGATCGATCGAGGACCTGTGGGCCTTCAACGAGGAGGCGGTGGCGCGCGCCATCGCCGAATCGCCCGTGCCCGTGATCTCCGCCGTGGGCCACGAGACCGACACCACCATCGCCGACCTGGTGGCCGACCTGCGCGCCCCCACCCCCTCCGCCGCCGCGGAGGCGGCGGTGCCGGACGGGGCGCAATTGCGCCGCGAGCTGCGGGCGCTGCGCGACCGCCTGGCCGGCGCGGCGGCCGCGCACGTGGCGGACGCGCGCTCCGACGCCGGGGCGCTGCGTGCGCGCCTGGCCGGGGCGGGGGAGCGGGCGCTGCGGGGGCGCCGCGACCGGCTGGCCGCCGCCGCGGGGCGGCTGCACGCCCTGTCGCCGCTGGGCGCGCTGGCGCGCGGCTTCGCCCTGCCGGCCGGGCCCGACGGCCGGCTGCTGCGCCGCGCGGGCGACTTCGCGCCGGGCGCGCGGTTCACGCTCACGGTGGCCGACGGCTCCGTCCCCTGCCGGGTGGAGGAGTCCGCGGCCGCCCCGCAGGAGAAGTGACGAGGATGCAACCCGAGAAGGACCCCGCGGCCGGCGCCGGGGACGAGCCCCGCTTCGAGGCGGCGATGGAGCGGCTGGAGGAGATCGTGGAGCGCATGGAGGGCGGGGCGCTGGAGCTGGACGAGGCGCTCGCCCTGTACGAGGAGGGCGTGCGCCTGCTGCGCGCCACGCAGGGCGTGCTGGACCGCTCCGAGGCCCGCATCCACGAGCTGCTGGCCGACGGCGACGGGTTCCGGCTGGACCCCTGGGACCCCGCGTGACGGCGCTCGCGGCGGGGGGCGCCGCGCGCGCCGCCCTGGAGCTGGAAGCGTTCCTGGCGCGCGAGACGGCCCACGTGGAGCGGGCGTACGCCGGGGTGGCGGAACGCATCGTGCGGGACGTTCCCGCCCCCCTGGCGGAGGCGCTGCGCTACGCGCTGGGGACGCGCGGCAAGCGGGTGCGGCCGGTGCTCTGCTGCGCCGCCTTCCGCGCCGTGGCGGGCGCGGAGCCGGGCGAGGGCGTGTACCGGCTGGCGTGCGCGCTGGAGCTGGTGCACACCTACTCGCTGGTGCACGACGACCTCCCCTGCATGGACGACGACGACGTGCGGCGGGGGCGTCCCACCGTGCACCGGGTGCACGGCCCCGGGCTGGCGACGCTGGCGGGCGCGGCGCTCCTCCCCGCCGCCGCGGCGCTCGCGGACGCCGAGGGCGCCGCGCTGGGGCTGGCGGAGGCGGAGCGCGGGCGGCTGGTGGCCGAGCTGTGCGCCGCCGCCGGGGCGACGGGGATGGTGGGCGGGCAGCTCCTGGACCTGGAGGGCGAGGGCGCCGCGCTGGACGCCGCGGGGCTGGAGCGCATCCACCGCGCAAAGACGGGGGCGCTGCTGGCCGCCTCGCTGCGCCTGGGGGCGCTGGCGGCGCGCGGGCGCGCCGAGCAGCTCGACGCCCTCACCGAGTACGGCGAGGACCTGGGCCTGGCCTTCCAGATCGTGGACGACGTGCTGGACGTGACCGTGCCCTCGCACGCCTTGGGGAAGACGGCCGGCAAGGACGAGTCGGTGGGCAAGAGCACCTACCCGGCGCTCTTCGGGGTGGAGGGGGCGCGGCGGCTTGCCCGCGCGCGCGCCGACGAAGCGCTGGCGGCGCTGGCGGGGGCGGGGATCCGCTCGCCGGAGCTGGAGGCGCTGGCCGCGTACGTGGTGGAGCGGGAGCGGTGAGGGAGGCCCTGCGCCCGCTGGTCGACTGGAACCCGCCGCTCGCGCTGGCGCTCCTGGCGATGCTGTCGGCGCAGGGCTTCAAGTTCCTGCGGGCGCTGGCGACGCGGCGGCGCGCCGACTTCACCCGGCTGGTGGGGACGGGGGGGATGCCCTCGGCGCACTCGGCGTCGGTGACGGCGCTGTCCACTTCCGTGGGGCTGGCCGAGGGGTGGCACTCCACCCTGTTCGGGGCGACGGCGTTCTTCTCGCTGGTGATCATGTACGACGCCACCGGGATCCGCCGCGCGGCGGGGATGCAGGCGCGCATCCTCAACCGCATGTTGGAAGAAATGCACGATCTTCATAAATTGAAGCCCGAGCGGCTCTCGGAGCTTCTCGGCCACACGCCGCTCGAAGTGCTGGTCGGTGCCGTCTACGGAGCGCTGCTGGCGTTCGCGCTCCATCCCTGAAAGTCGAAGGAAAGGGCCCCGTGTCGATTCTCGACTCGATCCACTCGCCCGCGGACGTCCGCGCGCTCCCCGAGGAAAAGCTCGCCCCCCTCGCCGACGAGGTGCGCGGCCGGATCCTCGACATCGTGTCCGAGCACAAGGGCGCCCACTTCGGCTCCAACCTGGGGACGGTGGAGCTGACCATCGCCCTGCACCGGGTGTTCGAGACCCCGCGCGACCAGCTGATCTGGGACGTGGGGCACCAGGCCTATCCCCACAAGATCCTCACCGGGCGCAACGAGCGGATGCCCAGCATCCGCAAGCGCAACGGCCTCAGCGGCTTCCTGCGCCGCGACGAGAGCGAGTACGACGTGTTCGGCGCCGGGCACGCGGGCACCTCCATCTCCGCCGCCGTGGGCGTGGCCGCCGCCCGCGACATCAAGGGCGAAGACTACGAGGCCATCGCCATCATCGGCGACGGCAGCATGACGTGCGGGCTGCCGTACGAGGCGCTCAACAACGCCGGCCACACCGACCGCGACCTCATCGTCGTCCTGAACGACAACGAGATGTCCATCTCCCCCAACGTGGGGGCGCTGCACAAGTACCTGGGCATCCACAAGCGCGTCACCGACGTGCGCACCTCGCCGCTCTACAACCGCATCCGCGACGAGGTGAAGCGCATCGTGCACGCGGCGCCCCGGCTGGGTACCGTGGGCGAGATGGTGGAGCATTTCGCCGTGCGCGCCGACGACGCGCTGAAGGGGATGTTCGTTCCCGGGATGCTCTTCGAGGAGCTGGGCTTTCGCTACGTGGGCCCCGTGGACGGGCACGACATCAACGCCCTGGTCCGCACCTTCGAGCAGGTGAAGAAGATGAAGGGC
>DASVQR010000193.1:0-4298 GCA_036389055.1 Longimicrobiaceae bacterium
CCAGCGCCGTGTGCATCAGCAGGCACACCCGCTCCGCATCCGCCGGCGCCGCCACCTGGGCGGAGAGCGAGAACTCCTCGCCCAGGTCGTCCACGGAGAGAGTAACGGGGTAGTTCGTCCGCTCCTGCACGCGAATGCCGCGCACACCTTCCCGCCGCTGCCCCGCCTCCTGCGGGCGCCCCGTGGGGCCGCTGTAGCGATAGTTCAGCAGCGAGGTGAAGAGCGGCGCGGGCGCCACCACGCCGCTGCTGCGCTGGGCCAGCGCCAGCGAGGCGTGCTCGTGGCGCAGCAGGTCCGCCAGCAGCGCGTGCGTACGCCGCACCGCCGCCTCAACGCCCTCCTCGCCGACGCCGATCCGCAGCGGCAGCGTGTTGATGAACGGGCCCATCACCCGGCCCGCGCCTTCCCCGCCCTGCAGCCGGCCAAAGAGCAGCGTTCCGAAGACCACGTCCTGGCGGCCGGTCAGCCGCGCCAGCACCTGCGCCCACGCCAGGTGGCACACGCTGGCCGCGCTCACCCCCAGCGCCCGCGCCCGGCGGCGCAGCCGCGCGGAAACGTCGGGCGACACGGGAAGCCACGCCTCCCTGATCCCCCGTCCCTCGCCCAGCACGTCGAGCAGCCCGTACGGCGCCGTCGGCTCCTCCACGTCGCCCAGCATCCCGCGGAAGAAGCGCTCGTGCTCCTCCCGGCTCACCGCCAGGCGCGCCTGCGCCACGTAGCCGCGGAACGGCAGCGGCGCCGGCAGCTCCGCCTCCCGCCCCCGCAGGTGCGCCGAGGTCTCCTCCCGCAGCACCTCCAGCGACTCGTGGTCGCTCGTCAGGTGGTGCGTGAGCAGCAGCAGCAGCCACCGGCCGCGCGCGCGGTCCTCGGCGATGCACGCCCGCAGCAGCGGCGCCCGCCTCAGCTCCATCCGGTAGTGCCGGGGGTCGTAGCGCCGCCACAGCTGCTCGGCCGCATCCTCTGCCCCCGCATCCAGCTCCACCTCGTCCACGGGCAGCGGCGCGCGCCGCCAGACGACCTGCACCGGCTCGCGCACCCCCTCCCAGGCGATTGCCGTGCGCAGGATGTCGTGGCGGTCGATCACCGCCTGCAGCGCTCCCAGGTACTGCTCCAGGCGCGCACGGGTGTCGAACTCGGTCACGATCGGAAGCAGGTACGGGTCCCCCTGCTGCGACATCTGATGGTGGAAGAGGAAGCCCTCCTGCAGGGGGGCCAGCGGATAGATGTCCTGCACGTTCGCGGGTCCGCCCGGCACCCCCGCCGCGATCCGGTCGATCTCCGACCGGCTCAGCTCCACCAGCGGCAGCATCTCCGGCGCGAGGGACCGGCATCCCTGCGGGATCCCGTTGGCGGGGACCTCCACCTCCAGGGACACCCGGCCCACGGCCCGTGCGAGCTCGGCCAGAACCGGCGTGGTGAACAGTGCCCGCACGTCCATGTACAGCCCCACCCGCCGCATCCGCTCGACCAGCTTGATCGCCAGGAGCGAGTGCCCGCCCAGCGCGAAGAAGTGGTCCCGGCGCCCCACCCGCTCCACTCCCAGCACCTCCGCCCAGATCCCGGCCAACGCCGCCTCCACCTCCCCCAGTGGTGCCTCGTAGCTCCCCCGCGCGTACGCATCCCCCTCCGGCGCCGGCAGCGCCCTGCGGTCCAGCTTGCCGTTGGGGGTAAGCGGGATCGTCTCGAGCGGGACGAACGCGGCAGGCACCATGTACTCCGGGAGCTCCCGGAGCAGGTGCTCGCGCAGGACCCCCGCCTCCACGCCGCCCACCACGTACGCCACCAGCCGCTTGTCCCCGGGCGCGTCCTCGCGGACCACGACCACGCAGTCGGTGACGCTCTCGTACCGGCGCAGCGCGCCCTCGATCTCGCCCAGCTCGATGCGGAAGCCGCGCACCTTGACCTGCTCGTCCAGCCGGCCCCGGTACTCCAGCGTTCCATCCATCCGCCAGCGCGCCCGGTCGCCCGTGCGGTACAGGCGCGAGCCCCCCCGGGCCGCGAACGGGTCCGGGACGAAGCGCTCGGCGGTCGCGGCGGGGCGGTCCAGGTAGCCGCGCGCCACCTGCGCCCCGCCCACGTACAGCTCGCCCGGGACGCCGACCGCCGCCGGCCGCATCGCCGCGTCCAGCACGTAGCAGCGGGTGTTGGGGACCGGCCTCCCGATCGGCACCTGCGCCACACCGCCGCTCTCCGGCGCTTCCCAGAGCGTCACGCCGACGGTGGTCTCCGTGGGCCCGTAGCTGTTCAGCAGGCGCACCCGTCCGCCCGTCGCGGCCTGCCACGCGCGCACCCGCTCGGGGAGGGCGGCCTCCCCGCCGATCACCACCAGCCGCAGCGACGCCGGGAGCGCCTCGGGACGGGCATCCAGGTGGGGCGCCACGTGGTGCCACACGGCCGTGGGCAGGTCCATGACGCTGATGCCCCACCCGTCGCAGGCCTCCCAGAACGACCGGGGGGACTCGAGCATCTCCTCGGTGCGCAGCACCAGGGTCGCGCCGGAGACGAGGGTGGCGAAGATCTCCTCCGCCGCGGGGTCGAAGCTGATGGAGGCGAACTGGAGGACGCGGTCGCCCGCTCGGATCGAGAACTCGGCGGCCGCGTGGACGACGTAGTTGACGAGCGCGCGGTGCTCGACGGCGACGCCCCTTGGCGTCCCCGTCGAGCCGGAGGTGTAGATCACGTACGCCAGCGAGCCGGGCTTCGCTCCGCCCTCCGGGTCTTCTCCGCCCTCCGTCTCCGCGATGGTCGGGCACGCCAGGCGCGTCCCCGCCGGCACCGGGAACGTTCCGCGCAGTCCCCCCTGGGTCAGCAGCACCGCCGCCGCGGAGTCGGCCAGCATGAAGGCCAGGCGCTCGGTGGGATAGGTCGGGTCCAGCGGCACGTACGCGCCGCCGGCCTTGAGCGTCGCCAGCACCGAGACCACCATCTCCGGGCCACGCTCCAGGCAGATCGCCACCCGCGCCTCGGGCCCGACGCCCAGGCGCCGCAGGTGCCGCGCGAGCCGGTCGGCCCGCCGGTTCAGCTCCCGGTACGTCAGCGTCTCCCCCTGGAAGACCACCGCCGCCGCGTCCGGCGTCCGCTCCACCTGCGCTTCCACGAGCTGGTGGATGCACAGGCCGGCCGGGTGCGGCGCCGCGGTGGCGTTCCACTCCTCCACCACCTGGCGGCGCTCCGCTCCATCCAGCAGGTCCAGCTCCGAGAGGCGCACGTCCGGGTCGGCGGCGACCTGCTCCAGCACCCGCTCCAGGTGCCTCGTCATCCGCTCCGCGGTGGCGCGGTCGAACAGGTCGGTGTTGTACGACAGGCTCCCCCGCCCGCCGCCGGGGCCTTCCGCGAGCCCCAGGCTCAGGTCGAACTTGGCGGTTTCCATCTCGGTGTCGACGTGCTCCATCGCCAGCCCCGGGAGGACGCCGTCCGCGCCCGAAGCGTCGTCGAAGGAGAACATCACCTGGAACAGCGGCGAGTGGCTCAGGGAGCGGTCGGGGCTCAGCTCCGCCACGAGCCTTTCGAAGGGCATCTCCTGGTGCTCGTACGCGCCCAGCGTGGTCTCGCGGACCCGGCCCAGCAGCTCACGGGGGCTCGGATCGCCCGAGAGGTCGACCCGCAGGACCAGCGTGTTGACGAAGAAACCGATCAGCCCCTCCACCTCCCCGCGCGTGCGCCCCGCGATGGGGCTCCCCACGACGATGTCCTCGCTCCCGCCGTACCGTGACAGCAGCACCTGGAACGCACCCAGCAGGGTCATGTACCGCGTCGCCCCCACGCTCCGCCCCAGCGCCTGCAGCCGCTCCAGCAGCTCCCGGGAGAGCTCCAGGGGAACCGCGGCGCCCCGGTACGTCTGCACCGCCGGGCGGGGACGGTCAGTGGGCAGCTCCAGCAGCTCGGGGGCTCCCGCCAGGCGCTCCTTCCAGTATGCCAGCTGCCTCTCCAGCACCTCGCCGACCAGCTGCTCGCGCTGCCACACGGCATAGTCGGCGTACTGCACCGCCGGCTCCGGCAGCGGCGACGTCCGCCCCTCGCGGTACGCCGCGTACAGCGCCGACAGCTCCCGGCGGAGCACACCCATGCTCCAGCCGTCGCTGGCGATGTGGTGCATCGAGAGCAGCAGCACGTGGTCCTCCCCGCCCAGCCGCAGCAGCGCCGCGCGGAAGAGCGGTCCCGCCGACAGGTCGAAGGGCCGTGCCGCCTCCTCGCGGGCACGCCGCCTGAGCGCCGCCTCGCGACCCGCCGCGCCGAGCGCCGACAGGTCCTCCACCGGCAGCGCGAACCCGCCGAAGGGCGCGATGGTCTGCACCGGC
>DASVQR010000194.1:0-8029 GCA_036389055.1 Longimicrobiaceae bacterium
AGAGCACGAACACCAGCACCGTCGCGACCAGAAAGAACAGCTTCTCGCCCAGCCCCCCCCGCAGCACGATCCCCACCCCGAACAGCGGCAGCGCCACCGCCACCATCCGCGCCACGCTCCACACCAGCCGGCTCCCCCCCGGAAGGAACCGCCCCGCGGCCACGTACAGCACCACGGTGTCCACCGCCACCCGGAGCACCCACGCCATCGCCACCCCCTCCAGCCCGAACCGCCGCGACAGCAGGTAGATCGCCGCGGCGTACAGCGGCAGCTCCACCAGGTGCAGCTTGCCGGTGATGTCCGGCCGCCCCGCGCCCTGGATGAGCGAGAACGGGGCCTGCGCCAGGCAGTTGACGAACACCCCCACCGCCAGCCACTGGAGCACCCCCGAGCTCTGCATCGCGAACGCCCTCCCCAGCCAGAGCTGCATCCCCTCGTGCGCCAGGGTGACCGCCACCAGCGTCACCGGGAACATCACCAGGAAGAGCGCGCGGACGCCCCGCCCCAGCAGCAGCTCGGTGCGGGCGCGGTCGCGCTCGAAGGTGGCCGCCAGCGCCGGGAAGAGCACCCCGAACAGCGCCGTGGGGATCATCAGCAGCTTGGTGACCAGCTCGTACGGGGTGACGTAGTAGGCCACCGCCGCCATGGAGATCAGCCCGCCGATCAGGAACCGGTCGAAGTAGGTCATGATGGGGCTGACGACGTTGGACACCGTCATCCAGCCGCCCAGCTGCACCAGCCCGCGCGCCTGTCCCCACTCCACGGCCACCCGGCGCTTGAGCACCGGGAGCACGTGCAGGCAGGCGGCCAGGTACCCCGCCCACGCGGCGATCCGCCCCACCACCAGCAGCCCGATCACCGGGACCAGGCTGCTGGAAAAGGGGAGCACCGCCAGCGGGCTCAGGTAGGTGAACAGCCCCATGGGCACCCGCAGCCCGCTCACCAGCCCGAAGCTCTGGTTCGCCTCCAGCACGCCGGAGAAGCCGGTGGTGCTGATGACCCAGGGGAGGGAGAAGGCGAGCAGGTAGAGCGTGCGCAGCGCCTCGGCCTCGTACTGGGGCGAGATCTTGAGGGCGTGCCCCACCAGCCAGGGGGCGAGCAGGGCCAGCACCAGCGCCCCGGCCACCCCCAGGAGGAACATCAGCAGCAGCGCGGTCCACACAAGCCGCGGCAGCTCGTCCGCCTGGCGGGTGCCCAGCCGCTCCGACACCACCTTGGTGAGCGCCCGGCCCACGCCCAGGTCGAAGAGCCCGAAGTAGCCCAGCACCACCCAGCCCACCGTCAGGATCCCGAACCGCTCCTCCCCCAGCCCGCGGATCAGCAGCGGCACCGTGACCAGCGCCGCCGCCATCGGGAGCAGCCACCCCACCAGGTTCAGCGCCGAGTTGCGCGCCAGGAGCCGCCCGCCCGTCCTCGCCGCCACGTCAGACATCCCGCCTCCTGGATATGCAAGAGCGCCGGCCGGGATCTCCCGCCGGCGCCGTGCGGCCCCGCCCCCGCGAGCCGGTCACCGCGAGGTGCGCCGGGCGACGAACGTCCCCTCCAGGCGGATGGAGCCGTGCCTCAGCCACACCTGGCCGCTGGCCGAATCCGCGCTCTCGGACAGGGTGCCGAAGCTCCGCCAGTCGTCGCTGCCGATGCTGAAGGCGATGTTGCCGTTGAAGGTGTTCCCCTTCACCAGGGGGAACCGGTCGATGGGGCCGCCCGTGCCGCTCAGCTCCCCGCTGCAGGCGAGCGTCCCGCCCGAGGTGGTCCCCGTCAGCGTCTGGGTGATCTGGCCGTTGTGCCGCAGCTGCTCGACCTGCAGCACCAGCCCCGTGACCCCGCAGACCGCGGCGCCGCCGCCGGCCAGACGGAGGTCGGACGACGTGTACGCCCACGTGCCGCCCACGGGCTGCACCGTGATCCCCGGCGCCAGCGCGCCGTCCACCTCGGGGGAGCACCCCGCCCCCAGCAGCAGCGCAGCCGCGGCGGCCAGCAGCCGCCCGGCCGCGGGGCGCGCGGGAGCCTCGCGGGAGCGCTCAGGCATCGGGGCCTCCGGGGATGGCGAAGAAGCCGAGGAACTGCGTCGGGCGGGCGTCGTCCACGGTGGGGAGCCGGAGCCCCCTCACCACCACGACCTCGCCTCGCGGCGCGGGGAGGAGGGCGACCAGGTCGCCCACCAGCTCGCCGCCCTCCAGCGGCGTCGGGTTCAGGGCAACGCTCCCGAACGCGTCGGTGCGGGTCACGAAGCGCTCCGGGACGATGCGGACGCCGCCGGTCCTGCGGAACTCGACCTCCACCCCCGCGGCCGGCTGCCGGGTGCGCTCCCAGGTGAGCAGCGCCTGGTACGGCAGGCCGACCCCCACCGGCACCGGGATGATGGAGTCGAGCCGCGGGACGGTGAAGGTGGAGAGCCGCACCCCGCGCACGACGACGGACTGGAACGGCGGGAGGCGGTGCACCACGACGTCCCCGGTCACCTCGCCCATCACCGTGGTCCGGGGCCGCATGGGGAAGCGCCCCAGCGAGTCCGCGTACACGACGAAGGTGTCGGGGTAGATGGGGATCCCGCCGGTGCGCCGGAACTCGACCCGCGTGGAATCTCCGAGCGGCGCCCCGTTGCTGCGGTGGAAGAGGCGGCCGCTGTAGGCGAAGAAGGGGTACTCCACCCTCCAGGTGCCCAGGCGCCGCAGCTCGCCCGGGGCCCGCGCGGTGCTCATCACCACCCCGCCCACCGTGACCGGGCGGATGGGCGCGGGCGGAAAGAAGGTGAGCTCGCCCGTGACCGTCCCCTCGTCCCGCGTGCGCCCTTCCAGCACGAAGCTGCCCAGGGAATCGGCGACGGCGACGATCTTCGCGTCCTCCAGCTCCACGCCCGCCGTGCGGACGAACTCCACGCGAACGCCGCGCGCCGGGAAGTCGGGGAAGAGCGAGGTGACGAGCCCGGTGTAGCGCACCTGGGGCTCCACGCACGCCCCGATCCCCGCGCACGGGTCGCAGGCGGCGGTGAGCACCAGCAGGAGAAGCGAAAGCCAGCGAAGCATCATGCCATTGCAGCTGAGCGGCCGGTCCGCCCGCGGATCGCGGGGCCGGATCCGGAAGCGGACGAATCTAAGCCCAAGCCCGCGTGGTGTCGAGGCATGCACGCCCGGCGCGGAACCGGTCCGCGCGCCACGGACGGACAAAAAAGAATCAGGAAAAACGGCGGGCACGTCCCCTCCCGTGTGTGTGGCCCGCGCCGCGGGAACGGAGGTTGCGGCGGGGCCGTAAAGCCATACATTTCTGCGCCATGCAGAAGCTTTCCACGAATTCGCACCCCCGTACGCCGGCGGCATGAAGAGACCCCTGGTCACCATCGTCACCCCCGCGTACAACCAGAAGCGCTACATCGCCGCGTGCGTGGAGAGCGTGCTCGCGCAGACGTACTCCGCGTGGGAGCAGATCGTGGTGGACGACGGCTCCACGGACGGCACCTCCGACATCGTGGACGGCTTCCGCGACCCGCGCATCCGCTGCATCCGCCTGCCGCACCGGGGGCTGGCGTCGCTGGCCGAGAGCTACAACACGGCGCTCGCGTCGGCGCGCGGCGAGCTGGTGGCGGTGCTGGAGGGCGACGACCTGTGGCCCGCCGACAAGCTGGAGGCGCAGGTCCCGGTCTTCGACGACCCCGCCGTGCTGCTCAGCTGGGGGCGCGGCGCGCTGGTGGACGACGACGGGCGCCCCTGCGGCGAGCGGGTGTCGGTGCACACGCGCCGCCCCTCGGAGCGCTTCGACGCCGCGGAGCTGTTCCGCCGCCTCACCCGGGTCAACCTGCTCACCCCCACGGTGACCGTGATGGTGAGGAGGTCGGTGCTGGACCGCGCCGGCGGGTTCCGCCAGGCCGGCTCCAGCCTGTACGTGGACCTCCCCACCTGGCTCTGGATCACCGCCACCAACCAGGGCCAGGGGCAGTTCCTCAACCAGGTGCTGGGCCACTACCGCGTCCACGGCCAGCAGACCACGCAGGGGCACAAGCACCAGATGGACGCCCAGCACCTGCAGGTGGTGATGGAGATGGAGCGCCGCCTGGACCCCGCCACCCTGGAGCGGCTGGGGTGGCACGCCGGGGTCCGCTCGCGCGCCCTGGTCTCCGGCGACATCGTGCGGGGCGCCTCCCACCTGAGCGGCCGCGAGTTCCGGGCGGCCTTCGCCGCCTTCGCCGGCGCGCTGGTGCGCGCGGGCACCCTCTCGGACCGTGCCCGCGCCGCCCTGGGGATGGCGTCCGCCGTGTCGCGCGTGGACCTGCTGGGCGCCGCCTACACGCTCCGCGACCGGCTGCGCGCCTCCACGCCGGCCGCGAGCCCCGCCGCCGGCCGCGGCGCGGCCCGGCCGCACCGCAACGCGGCGTAAGTCCTCAGGCCAGCTCGTCGTACAGACGCTCCACCTGGGCGGTGGTCACTTCCTCGCGGTTGTGCTCCATGACGTACGCCCGCCCCGCCTCCGCCACCCGCTCCGCCAGCCCCGGCTCCTCCAGCAGCGCCTCCAGCGCGGCCGCGATCTCGCGCGGCGCCGAGGGGGGCACCAGCATCCCCGTCTCGCGGTCCCGGACCAGCTCCGGGGTCCCCCCGGTCGCCGTCGCCACCACCGGCTTCCCGGCCATCATCGCCTGCACCACCGAGGTGGGGAGCGCGTCGGGGATGCGGCTCCCCAGCACGAACAGGTCGAAGAGGCTGTAGTACAGCGCCTCGTCCGACTGGAAGCCGGCGAACCTCACGAACCCCAGGCGGCGCACGGCCACCGTCTGCCGGATGCGCGCCTCCACGTCGCCCGCCTGCCCGCTCCCCGTCCCCACCACCAGCAGCCTGACGCGCGGGTGCCGGCGGTGCACCTGCTCCACGGCGGCGACCACGTCCTCCACGCCCTTCTCCTCCACCAGCCGCCCCATGAAGCCCACCACCACGTCGTCCGGGGCGAAGCCCCAGCGCTCCCGCTCGGCGCGGACCCGCTCCTCGCCCACCTCGCCCAGGCGGCGGTACAGGTCGTTGCCCACGTAGACCACCCGGAAGCGCGGGTCGTCGCGGCCGCCGTAGAAGTCGCGCAGCGCCTGCGACACGCACAGGATGCGCGCCGGTGCCCCGCTCATCAGCCGGAACGCCGTGCCGCCGAACAGGAAGTCGCGCACCCACCACACCAGCGGGATCCCCGTTCCGCGGGTCGCCAGGCTCGCCACGTAGGCGGCCCGCGAGGTGTTGGCGACCACGATGTCGGCGCGCTCGCGCTTGATCAGCCGGCGCAGCGCCAGCGCGGCGCGCAGCAGCCGGGCGATCGCCACGGGGCTCCTCACCCGCAGCCGCGGCAGGGGGGTGTAGAACACCTCGGCGCCCGCGGCCCGGTAGCGCTGGGTGAGCGCGGGGACGGTGGGCGTGCAGGCCATCAGCGGGGTGAACCGCGAGCGGTCCAGGTGGCGGATGTGGTCGGCGACGACGAGCTGCGCCCCCCCGACGAAGGGGGTGTGGTCCACGAAGAGGATCCGCTTCATCGTTGCGTGCGGGGCCGGCGCTCCCGGCGGTGGAGCGTCGGGATCACGCGGCCGCGGGAGCGGCGCGGTCCCCGCCCGCCGGCGCTTCCAGCGCCCGGAAGGAGGGGTTGTCGGACAGGAGGAGCGAGGCGACGAACCAGAAGAACACCATCACCGGGATGAAGAGCAGCGCCCCGTCCGACATGGACACCACCAGGTAGATCGCGAGCCCCGCCGCCAGGCTGCGCTTGTACTCGGTGCGGGCGAACGGCACGGCGCGCGCCGCGAAGAGCAGCAGCGGCCCGGTCATCGCCAGCAGGTACGAGGCCAGCCCCACGATCCCGAAGTTGTGGAGGATCCCCAGGTACACGATCTCCAGGATGTCCCTGAAGCGGGTGTGCGGCAGGACCGTGGCCTCCTCCAGCGCGGCGAGCTGCCCCACGCGGCCCCCGAGCCGGCGGTCGAACAGGTGCGACATCTCCCACCCCATCAGGTCCAGCGCGTACCAGAGGCCGCCCAGCACCACCAGCAGCGAGGCGGCCAGCACGGCCACCGCGCGCAAGGAGATGCGCTTCACGAACACGCGGTGCAGGACCTCGAACAGGATCAGCCCCACCCACACGGTGCGCGACAGGGTGAGCAGCAGCGAGAACTTGACCACCAGCTGCCGGGACACGCGCCGCTCCAGCCAGGCGTACAGCGGCAGCAGCGTCAGGATGGAGACCCCGTAGATGTTGCCGTTGTTGTACGTGGAGATCAGCTTGAAGACCCCGCCCCGGTCGATGTACTTGTCCTCCAGCCCGCCCACGTCGCCCGCGTTCACCGTCAGGAACGGGACCTCGATGAACGCCCCGGTTTTCAGGCGATAAAAGAACAGGAAGATGCCGTACACGGCAACGGCGAAGATCCCCCACCGGACCAGCCGGAAGAGGAAGCCCAGGTCGATGCGGTCCAGGTGGATCCCCAGGACCAGCACCAGCATCGGGGGGATGAAGAAGAAGCTGACGACCAGCGAGATGGCGAACCCCATCCCGTCCGTGCCGTTGGCGAGCAGCCCCCACCACACGGTCGCCTGGAAGGGGACCAGCAGTGCCGGCACCAGCAGGCGGACCTTCCTCACGCCCGCGGAGCGCCCCAGCAGCAGGGCGAGCGGGAGCCAGGTGAAGGCGAGCCCCAGGATGATGTAGCCCCAGGTGAGCGGCACCCCGGCCAGCTTGATCCCGCCCTTGGGGAACACGAGCAGGAAGGCGACCAGCAGGGCGATGGCCGCCTTCTCGAAGCGCGTGGGCGCGGGGACCGCGCCGGCTTCCCCGACCCGGCCCGGAGCCGCGGCCCGCATCACCGCCACCGGCTCACGCCCGCGCGCTCCCGCCCGCGGCGGTCCGCAGGAGGACGTCGGCGACGGCGCGCGCGGAGCGCTCCCAGGTGAAGGCGGCGGCGCGCTCCCGCCCCCGGCGCACCAGCCGCGCGCGCAGCTCCGGGTCGCGGCGCAGGCGCCGCACCGCGTCCGCCATTGCGGCGGGATCCTCCGGGCCGGCAAGCAGCCCCGCGTCGCCCACCACCTCGGGGAGCGAGGAGCGGTCGGAGGCGACCACCGGCGCGCCGGCGGCCATCGCTTCCAGCGCCGGCAGGCCGAAGCCCTCGTACAGCGAGGGGAAGAGGAGCGCCTCGGCGCCCGCGTACAGCGAGCGCAGCTCCTCGTCGGACGCCCCCTCCACCTCCACGATGCGCTCCCGCACTCCCAGCTCCGCGGCGCGCCCCAGCACCTCCTCCCAGCCGGGGTACACCTCGCCCACCACCGCGAGGCGCAGCTCCGGCGCCTCGTCGCGCAGCAGGGCCAGCGTCTCCACGGCCGCGGCCAGGTTCTTGTGCGGCTTGCGGTTCCCCACGCACAGCAGGTACGGCCCGCCCACCCGCGCGGCGCCGGCGGACGCGTCGGCCGGGGCGGCGAAGAACGGGCTGACGCCCAGCGGCACCACGCCCACCCGGGCTCCGCACCCGGGAAAGCGCTCCTCCAGGTCGCGGCGGGTGGACTGGGAGGTCACCAGCACCTGCCCTGCGCCGGTCACGGCGCGGCGCAGCAGGACGCCCGCGCCCAGCCGGCGCCAGCGCGGAAAGGCGGAGGGGACCTTGAAGTGGATCAGGTCCTGGACGGTGACCACGCTGCGGCGCGGGAGCGCCGCCAGGGGAACGTCGTAGTGCGGAAAGAAGGCGACGTCCGCGTCGCACTCGCCGGCGGCGCGCAGGCGCAGCCACGCAGCCTGCGCGCGCGGGCTGTAGAAGCCGGTGGGATAGGCGCGCACCTCGGCACGGGCGGGCTCGGCCACGCCGCGGCAGAACTCGCGCAGGGCGTCCGGGTCGCCCAGCAGCCGGACGCGCCCGAAGCGCGGGTCCGCGAACACCGCCTGGAGGACCTCGCGCAGGTAGCGCCCGATCCCCGAGGTGAAGATGGCGCGCGCGTCCACCAGCACCGAGGCGCCGGGAGCGCCCGGCCTCGCCGCCCCGCGCCCGGCCGCGGGGGCGGCCGCCGACCGGTCGCGCGCGCGGACG
>DASVQR010000195.1:0-40524 GCA_036389055.1 Longimicrobiaceae bacterium
GCCCGCCAGCGCCGCGCCCCGCTCCAGCCGCTCGCCCCGCAGCGCCATGACGCCGTGCGCGGCCGGCACCCCGGGGAACTCCTCGGCGCCGCTCACCATCTGCCAGCGCGTCTCCGCCCAGCCGACGGCACGCAGCAGCTCCGCCGGCACCCCGAACTCGGCGCCGGCGCGGGCGAACGCCGCGTCGTACGGCGAGGCGGCCGGCGGAGGTGCGGGCACCGCCGACAGCGCGGGCGCGAGGCCGCACTCCGGGTCGACCACGGTGGGGGCGTTTTCCGCGCAGGCGGCGAGGAGCGCGGCGGCGAGCGGCAGGAGCAGGCGGAGCTGGGACACGCGACGTTCTTCCCGGGTGCTGGAACGATCCTGGGGCGGCACTGGTACCCACTCGGCCCGGCGCGGGTCCGCGGCGCCCCGCCGGCACGGCAGGCGCATGCACGCCCCGGTCCATGCACGACGTGCGGCGGTGACCGCGGACGCCCTGCCGCCGTCCCATGCGGCAGCCCGCGCGTTCCCGTTCCACCCTCCACCCGGAGCCACCCATGCGCAGATCCGCCCTGGCCGGCCTGGTCCTGCTCTGCTCCGCCTGCGCGTCCGGC
Organism: Longimicrobiaceae bacterium; assembly: GCA_036389055.1. Classification (GTDB taxonomy): domain Bacteria; phylum Gemmatimonadota; class Gemmatimonadetes; order Longimicrobiales; family Longimicrobiaceae; genus JAFAYN01. The sequence continues at coordinate 597 of DASVQR010000195.1, forward strand.
CGCGCGTCCGCCCCCGCTCCACACCCCGGCGTGGCGCCGCCCCGCGTGGGGGTCCTGGTCCCCGTCAGCCGGAAGTGCCCCCGCGTGGTGATCGGCCCGGCCGTGCGCCGCGTGTGCCTGCCGGGACGCGGCGGGCAGCCGGCGGACACGGTCGCGCGGGACACCACGCGGACGGACGCGCCGGACACGCGCTCCGCCGCGGCGGGCGGGCGCTAGCCGCCGGGTGAGGCCGCCCCGCTCCCCTCGCCCCGCGCCGGACCGCCGTCCCGGCGTCGGCCTGGCGCGGGCGCTCTCCAAGCTGGGGTTCTGCTCGCGCTCGCAGGGGCAGGCGCTGGTGGCGGAGGGGCGGGTGCGGGTGAACGGCACGCTGCGCCGCGACCCGGAGCTGCGCGTGGACCCGGACCGAGACCGCATCGAGGTGGACGGGGCGCGCGTGGGGGCGGAGGAGCGGGTGTACCTTGCCCTCAACAAGCCGCGCGGGCTGGTGACCACCGCCTCCGACGAGCGCGGCCGCGGCACCGTCTACGACTGCCTGGACGACCCGGACCTCCCCTTCCTGGGTCCCGTGGGGCGGCTGGACCGGGCCAGCGAGGGATTGCTCCTGTTCACCAACGACACCCGCTGGGCCGCGCGCATCACCGAGCCCGCCACCCACCTGGACAAGACGTACCACGTGCAGGTGGACCGCGTGGCCGACGACGCGCTGCTCGGCCGCATGACGGAGGGCGTCGCCGCCGGGGACGACTCCCTCGCGGCGAAGCGGGCCGCCCTGCTGCGCGCGGGCACCCGCAACAGCTGGCTGGAGGTGGTGCTGGACGAGGGCCGGAACCGCCACATCCGCCGGCTGCTGGAGGCGCTCGGGGTGGAGGTGCTGCGGCTGGTCCGCGTCGCCATCGGCCCGCTGGAGCTGGGCGACCTCCCCAGGGGCGCGTACCGCCGCCTCACCCCCGGAGAGGTCGCCGCCCTGGACCGGGCGACCGGGGGTCCGGTCCCGAGCCGGCCCTCGTCCTCGACCTCGCGCGGCGACCGCCGTCCGCGCCGCCGGTAGCGGCATCGCCCCGCCCGCCGTCTTCCATCACGACTCCCCGAAGCCATCCCCATGCGATTTGCCTTGCTCGTCCTCGCCGCGGCGCTGCTCGCCGCCCCCGCGCACGCCCAGCGCCTGGCGGACGCCACCTTCTCCGGCCAGGAGGCCCCGGCGCCCGCCATGCCGGACACCACGCCGGGCCAGGCTCCCGCCGGATCGTCGGCGCCGCCGGCCAGCCGGACCAGCCGCTTCTTCGCGCGGGCGGGGCTCGGCGGGGTTGGGATGGTGGGGGGTGCGGTCGTGGTGGGATTCGCGTCCTACCGGGTGTTCCCCCACTGCAACGGCTGCGAGGACCCGGGGTTCGTTCCGCTTTTCCTGGGGGGGCTGGCGGGCGCCGTGGCGGGAACGGCGGCGTTCGCGGCGCTCCCGGCCATGGGCGACGGGTGCAGCTACGTGGACCGCCTGGGGCTGGCGCTGCTCGGGGCGGGCGGCGGGGCGGCGGTGGGGGTGCTGGCTGCGGTGGCGACGGGGGCGCCCGTCCCCGTTCCGGTCGGCACCGTGGGAGGGAGCGCCTGGGCGACGCTGGGGTGCCGGGGGACGGCGACGGGGGCGGTTCGATAGATACCGGTCTGCCAGGAACGGCTACTCTACAGGTGGTGCGGCCTCAATCAGTGCTTCCGAGACGAGACGCTGGCCGCGGTCCAGATCCTCCCTGCGCCGGCCCGCCGTGAATTGCTGCACCTCGCGGGCGGCGTCGAGCATGTGGCGCACGCGGACCAGGTCAGGCTGCATCGTACTGGACCCGTGCCGTGGAAAGCACCTCGTCGCGGAAGTAGCGGCTCAGGTCCGCCGGGGTGCGCAGGTCCACCCTGCGACCGCCGAACATCTCCGACAACTCGTGCTCCATCCCAGCCAACCGAAGTAGGCCGGGTACGTGCCCCGGCTCGAACTCCACCAGCACGTCCACGTCGCTGTCGGGACGGAAGTCGTCGCGGAGCACGGAGCCGAACAGCGCGAGCCGCCGGACGTGGTTCTTCCGGCAGAACTCGGCGATCCTGTCCTGATCGACGGGAATCGGGAACATCGAGCCTCGCGGGAGTTGCGGGTGTGACTCGGAGCCCCACACGCAGAGGATAGCAAAAGCGAGCCCCGCCGGACAGGTCCGGCGGGGCTCGCCCGTTTCCGCGGAAGCGAGACCGGCTACCCCGCGATCCCCCGCAGCGTCCGCGCGGCGAGCGCCCACCCCGCCAGCGTGGCCTGCTCGTCGGCGCGCAGGTCCTCCAGGAGGTCGCGGTACGCCTGCACCTCGCGGGCGCGCCGCCGGGTGAACTCGTCCAGCGCCGCGTCCACGCCGTCGCCGACCGCGCCGTCGCGCAGCGCCGCCTGCACGATGGCGCGCTGCGCCCGGGCCACGTCGTCGGCCATGGCTGCGGCGTAGCGCTTGTCCCAGCCGCCGTCGCCCGCCACCCGCAGCAGCGTCCCGCGCAGCTCCGAGGTGGCGAAGCGCTCCGACACCCGGTAGTAGGCGCGGGCCGTCTCCACCGGGTCCGCGCCGCCGTCCTGCGCGGTGCGGAGGATGTCCAGCAGCTGCGGCAGGAAGCGCAGGGTGATGATCCGCTCGCCCAGCGAGCGCTCCACCCCCAGGTCCTGGAGCTCGCCCAGCCGCGCCTCGAAGATCCTGCGGTCCTCGCCGGTGACCGTGGCGGCGAAGTCGCCGCGAAGCCGGCCCAGCCCCCCGCGCAGCACCTCTGCCACCTGCGCAGTGGGCGCGTCCGCCGGCACGTTGCCCAGGATCCAGTGCGTGGTCGCCTCCAGCACCCGCGCCAGCCCCATCACCCAGCGGTACACCACGGCCGTGGGGAAGCGGGTCTCCGCCTCCGCCAGGTCCGCGCGCAGGTCCGCCGCGCCCGAGATGCGCGCGGCGATGGTCCAGGCGCGCACCACCGCGGCCAGGTCGCTCCCCGTCTCCCGCGCCACCCGGTGCAGGAACGAGGAGCCCATCAGGTTCACCAGGTCGTTGACCAGCTCCGTGGTGACGATCTCGCGGCGGAGCTGGTGGGCGCGCAGCCGCTCCGGCCCGGCGGCCTCCACGGCCTGGGGCGGGAAGTACCCCACCAGGTACGGGTCCACCGCCGGGTCGTCCGGGAGCGCCGAGGCCAGCAGGTTGCTCTTGGCGTACAGCTTGGCGTGCGCCAGCAGCACCGAGAGCGTGGGGCGGGTGAGGCCCTGGCCGCTCTGCGCCTGCTCCAGCATGGTCTCGGTGCTGGGGAGCCCCTCGGCGACGCGGTCCAGCCGCCCGTCGCGCTCCAGCGCCGCCACCAGCGCCGCGAAGTCGTCCAGCGCCTCGCGGCTGCGCGCCTCGTCCAGCGACACCGCCAGCGACTGCCCCACGTTGTTGCGCAGCACCAGGCGAGACACCTCGTCCGTCATCTCCTCCAGGAGCGCGTTGCGCCCCTCCTCCGCGAGGTCGCCGTCGCGCACCACCCGGCCCAGGAGGATCTTGAGGTTGACCTCGTGGTCCGACATGTCCACGCCGGCCGAGTTGTCCAGCGCGTCGGTGTTGATGCGCCCGCCGCGCAGGGCGTACTCGATGCGCGCGCGCTGGGTGAAGCCCAGGTTGCCGCCCTCGCCCACCACCTTGCAGCGCAGCTCGTCGGCGTCCACGCGCACCGGGTCGTTGCTGGTGTCGCCCGCCTCCGCGTGGGTCTCGTCCGAGCGCTTGAAGTAGGTGCCGATGCCCCCGTTCCAGAGCAGCTCCACCGGGGCCCGCAGCACGGCGCGGATCAGCCCCTCGCCGTCCAGGCTCTCCACGTCGTCGGCCAGCCCCAGGGCGGCGCGCACCTGCGGGGTGAGCTTCACCTCCTTGCTGGCGCGGGGGACGATCATCCCGCCGGGGGAGAGCAGGGAGCGGTCGTAGTCCTCCCACGACGAGCGCGGCAGCGCGAACATCCGCTCGCGCTCCGCGAAGCTGGTGGCGGGGTCCGGGTCCGGGTCCAGGAAGACGTGCCTGTGGTCGAAGGCGGCCAGCAGGCGGATCTGCCGCGACAGCAGCATCCCGTTGCCGAACACGTCGCCGCTCATGTCGCCGATGCCGGCCACGGTGAAGGGCTCCGCCTGGATGTCCTTGCCCATCTCGCGGAAGTGCCGCTTGACGCACTCCCAGGCGCCGCGCGCGGTGATCCCCTCTTCCTTGTGGTCGTAGCCCTGGCTCCCGCCCGAGGCGAAGGCGTCGCCCAGCCAGAAGCCGTACTCCGCCGCCACCGCGTTGGCTACGTCCGAGAGGTGCGCGGTGCCCTTGTCGGCGGCCACCACCAGGTACGGGTCGTCGCCGTCGTAGCGGACCACGTCCGGCGGCGACACCACCCGCCCCTCCACGAAGTTGTCGGTCAGGTCCAGCAGGCCGCGCATCAGGGTGCGGTACTGCTCGGCGGCCTCCTGCCCCATCTGGTCGCGGTCGGCGAACACGCGCTTGGTGATGAAGCCGCCCTTGGAGCCCGAGGGGACGATGACGGCGTTCTTGACCACCTGCGTGGTCACCAGCCCCAGCACCTCGGTGCGGAAGTCGTCCGGGCGGTCCGACCAGCGGATCCCGCCGCGCGACACCGGGGCGCCGCGCAGGTGGATCCCCTCCATGCGCGAGGAGCGCACGTACACCTCGTACAGCAGGCGCGACTTCTTGAGCTCCTCCACGTCCGCCGAGCGCACCTTGACCGAGACGTACGGCACCCCGCCGCTCCTGCGGGTGGGGTCCGCGCCGCCGCCGCGGTAGTAGTTGGTGCGCACCGTGCCGGCCACCAGCCCGGCCAGGCGCCGCAGCGCCCGGTCGTCGGCCAGCGAGGACACCGCCTCCAGCGCGCGGGTCAGTTCCGCCCGCATCTCCTCCTGGCGCTCCGCGGTGGCGGTGGCCGCCGGGTCGAAGCGCGCGGCGAAGAGGCCGAAGATCAGGCGGGCCACCTCCGGGTAGTTGGCCAGCGCCCGCGACGAGGCGGTGCGAGTGGGGACGGCGCCGATCTGCGTGGCGTAGTTGGCGTAGGTGCGCAGCACGTCCACCTCGCGCCAGCGCAGCCCCGCCCCCAGCACCAGGGCGTTGAAGGGGTCCTCGGCGGCGTCGCCGGACCACACCGCCAGCAGCAGCTCGGCCAGGACCGGGAAGCTCGCCTCGGGGATGGGGGCGCCGTCGCGGCCCTGCACCAGGAACGAGTAGACCATGGAGCGCGGCAACCCGTCGCCGCCCACCCCGAAGGTGTCGATCTCGATGACCCGGACCCCGGCGTCCTCCAGGATGGGCATGAAGTCGGAGAGCACCAGCCGCTGCTCGCGCAGGTACAGCTTGAGCACGGTGGCCGGGCCCACGCCGGCGCGCGCCTCGGGGGCGCTGCGAAGGGCGACCCCCGCCTGCCGCTCCTCGCGCCGCATCCTTTCCATCTGCACCACGTCGTGCGCCGCCGCCGCCGGGGTGTTGGCCGCGCGGTACTCCTGGCTGAAGCCGGGCGCGTACAGGCGGGCCAGCTCGGCGCCCTCGTCGCTGTCGCCCAGCGCCTCGCGCAGCCGGTCGTCCCAGGTGCGGACGAGCTGCGCCACCTCGGCCTCCAGCTCCCGCGGGTCGATCCCGTCGGTGACGCCGGCCGGCGCGGACACGTAGAAGTGCATGCGGGCCTGGTCGCCCGCGCTCATCGCCAGGTAGTAGTGCACCACCGTGCCGCCCAGCCGCCGGGTGATGGCGTCCTGGATGGTGCGCCGCACCTCGCCGCTGTAGCGCCCGCGGGGGAGGATCACCATGACGCTGGCGCCCTCGCGCAGGTGGTCGGGGCGCACGATCACCCGCACCTCGTCGGAGAAGTGGAGGGCGAGGATGGTCTGCACCTCCTCCTCCAGCTCCGGCACCGATGCCTGGAAGAGCTCTTCCTTGGGCATCGAGTTGAAGATGGTGATCAGCTCCTTGTAGTCGTGCGTGCCGGGGCGGGTGCCCGACCCGGCCAGCACCTGCGCCAGCTTCTGCCGGAGGATGGGGATGGACTCGGCGTGCTCGGCGTACGCCTTGGAGGTGAAGAGCCCCAGGAAGCGGTGCTCGCCCACCACCCGGCCGGCGGCGTCCAGCTTCTTGACGCCGATGTAGTCCATACGCGCGCGGCGGTGCACGGTGGACTCGGATTCGGCCTTGTTGATGATGAGCACGGGCCCGGCCACCACCCGGCGGCGCAGGTCCTCGGGGAGCTCCTCCAGCGGCACGGGGGTGGAGTAGCGCGAGGGGCGCTCGTCGCGCAGGATCCCCAGCCCGGATCCGCCCTCCACCTGCACGGCGCGCCCGCCGTCCTCGCCCACGATGTCGTAGCCGCGGTACCCCAGGAAGACGAAGTTGCCGTCCTTGAGCCAGCACAGGAACTGGCGCGCCTCCTGGAGGTCGGCGGCGTGGTCGGGGAGGCCGGCGGCGTACCCCTCCACCGCCTCGGCCACCCGGTCCACCGCCTCCAGCATCTCGTCGAAGTCCGCGGTGGCCACCACCACGTCGGTCAGCCGCCGCTCGATCTCGGCGCGCAGCTCCTCGCGCTGTCCGGCGGGGAGGCGCTCCACCTCGCAGTGCACCAGCGCCTCGGCCGTGGAGCCCTCGCCCGCGCCGCCGATCCCCCGCACCTCGCCGCCCGGGCCGCGCTGGATCCCCAGCACCGGGTAGACGAAGTGCTGGATGGCGATCTCCTGCGAGGTGAGGAACTCGCGGATGGTGTCCACGATGAAGGGGCGGTCCACCACCTGGGCGCGGATTACGGTCACGGGCGCGCTCCACCCCTCCTGCTCGGGGTCGAGCACCTCCACGTTGACCTCGTCCGGGCGGGCGCGCTGCACGAAGCGGAATGCGCCCTCGGTGAGCGCCGCCAGGTCGGCGGGGGTGCGCTCCTGGAGCAGGGCGCGGGGGACCTTGGAAAAGAAGATCCGGGCAAAGGCGCACAGCAGGGCGGTGTCGCCCGTGCGCGTGCGCTCCAGGTGGCTGCAGAGCTCGTCCACCGTGAGGGCGGCGGACGCTTCGGGGCCTGTCGAGATGCTCATTCCACGTAGAACGGTGAAGGTGGCCGGGGCCGTGCACGGCCAATGTAGCCGGTCGCTCCCGATTTTGCACCCTCGTGGTACGATGCGGGTTATCGGGGGGTCCGAGGCGTCCACGGAAACGCGCAAGGGGGCCCACGGCTCGCCGTGGACCCCCACCGTCCGCACGCGTTCGCTCCCGCACCCCCCCCGATCCCTCACAGCCCGACGTCTTCCAGCCTCTGAAGAATTCAGCAGCCCGGCCGGTGCGGCGCCCCACGGCGGAGGATGAGTCGCCGCACGCCTTTGCCGAGCAGTCCGCCGGCATTGATCGCGGTGAAAAAGGCGGCCCCGAGCGAAAGGACGACGAGCTCCGTCCTGCTCCTCATCTCCACGGCCAAGTCGAAGCCCCCGACGAGGAGCAGCACGGCCGCGACAAGCAGGCCCATGTATACGGACGACTGGAGCAGTTCCCGATAGACCTTGTGGTCCGGGAGTCGGCAGTCCCGTGCGAATGTAGCGACGGTGGTCCCGATGAACATGCCGGTGGCGATCACGCTCTTACCCACGGAGGGGAGTGTCCATGCCTCCTCGGGGCTACTAAACGTGACGAAGACCATGGTCGCTCCAATTCCGCAGAGCCCCAGGAACAGGGCCCTGTCGGCGCCGTGGGCATGGAACAGCAGGTACAGCGAGACGGCGGCTCCCGCAACCGTGAGATAGCTGACGATGCCGAAGGCGAGCGCCGGCGTGCTGATGGTCAGCAGGCCCAACGCGGCAGCAGCACCGGCCGTCGTAGAGCGGAGGGAGGGGATGCGGGGAAGTCGGAGCGATGAATTCATGACAAGGCCTCTGGGGCTGGGGGTGATCCGGCGCGCTTCACGCGTCCTTCGGCTTACCCCGGACCGGCCCCGCGGGCTCACTCTCACATCACGGGATCTCACTGCCAGCGGAAGATGCGCAGCGCCAGCAGGAACGACCCCACCGTCCACGCCGCCATGATCAGGAGCTCCGGCCCGGCGGACCAGAGCGGCAGCCCGTCGTTGTACACGGAGCGCAGGGCGCCGTTGAGCGCGGTGAGGGGGAGCGCCTGCACGAACGGCTGCATGGCTTCGGGATAGCGCGACGAGGGAAAGAACACCCCCGAGAGCACGAACATGGGGAGCATGGCCAGGTTGAGCAGCCCGCTCACCCCCTCGATGGTGCGGGCGCGCGACGCGGCCAGCAGTCCCAGCCCCGCGAAGGTCATGGTCCCCAGCACCACCACGGCGGCGAGCGCCAGCAGCGAGCCCTCCACCCGCACGTCGAACACCCAGCGCGCGAACAGGACGATGGGCGGCACCTCCAGCGCCAGGAAGGCGAGCCGCGCGAACACCTGCGCCAGCAGGTAGTCGCGCTTGCGCATGGGGGTGGCCACCAGCCGCTTGAGCTGCTTCTTCTGGCGCATCTGCACCACGCCGAAGCCCAGCCCCCACATCCCCGTGCTCATCAGGTTGAGGCCGATGATGCCCGGGATCACCCAGTCGATGTAGCGCGAGCCGCGCTGCCGCTCCGCGCGCTCCAGGGTGGCCACGGCGGGGCGGACGCCCGCCCCGGCCTGCACCGCGCGGCCGGCGAGCAGGCGGGCGGTGCGGCTCTCGGTGCGCCCCGGGTCGTAGCGGAAGACCAGCGTGTCGCGCCCGCCCAGCACCACGGCCGCGTCGCCCTTGCGCAGCGCCTCGTCCGCGGCGGCGGCGTCCAGCACCCGGACCTCCAGCTCCGGGTCGGCGCGCAGGGCGCCCAGGTGGCGCTCCGCGGCGCTGCCGCGCACCACCGCCACCGGCGAGCGCTCCTCGGGCGGGCTGCCGAAGGCCAGCCCCAGCCCCACGGCCATGATGATGGGGAAGCCGAAGGTCCAGAACAGCGCCTCGGGCTCGCGCAGGAACTGGCGGATGCGCAGCAGCGTCAGCTCGCGCAGCGGACGGCGCTCACTCATCGCGCAGCCCCCGTCCGGTCCGGGCCAGGAACACGTCCTCCAGCGTGGCCTGGTGGGTGGTGAGCGCGCGCAGGTCGCCGCCGCGCGCCTCGATCGCCTCCAGCAGGGCGGGGAGGGCGCGGTGCGGCTCGGCCACGGTGAGCAGCACGGAGTCGCCGCGCGTGCGCACCTCGGTGACGCCGGGGAGGGCGAGGAGGTCGGGCTCGGGGAGGGGGACGGTGCTGGCGAACTCCACCAGGTGCTCCGCCCCCAGCGAGCGGATCAGCTCGCGCGGGGTGCCCTGCACCAGGATCTCGCCGTGGTCCAGGATGGCGATGCGGTCCGACAGCTTCTCCGCCTCGTCCATGAAGTGGGTGGTCAGCAGCACGGTGCCGCCGCCCGCCCTGAACGCCTCCACCACGTCCCACAGCTGCCGCCGCGACTGCGGGTCCAGCCCGGTGGTGGGCTCGTCCAGGAAGAGCACGTCCGGCGCGCCGGCCAGGGCGCAGGCCACGCTGAGCCGCTGCCGCTGCCCGCCGGACAGGTCGCGCACGTGGGTGCGCCGCTTCTCCCCCAGCTGCACCACGTCGATCAATTCCTCGACGCTGCGGCCCTCGGGGTAGAAGGAGCGGAAGAGGCGGAGCGTCTCCTCCACGCTGAGCCGGTCGGGGAGGTCGGTCTCCTGGAGCTGCACGCCGAGGCGCGCCCGCAGCCGGTCGCCGTGGGCGCGCCAGGTCATCCCCAGGATCTCCACCTCCCCGCCGTCGGGCTCGGTGAGCCCCTCCAGGATCTCGATGGTGGTGGTCTTGCCGGCCCCGTTGGGCCCCAGCAGGCCGAAGCACTCGCCCCGGAGCACCTCCAGGTCCAGCGACTTCACCGCGGTCGTGTCGCCGAAGCGCTTGTGAAGCCCCCGGCAGCGGATCGCCGCGCCGTCCCCCCTCGTCGTGGTCGCCACCCGCCTCCTGTCTATCTCTTCAGCCCCGAGACGTCGATCTTCCACAGCCCGTTCAGCATGTCGGACGCGTACAGCGTGCTCCCCACCAATTGCACGCCCCATACCGACACCTGCCCGCCGCCCACCAGCGCCCGCCCCACCTCGCGCCCCATCTTCCCCAGGTCGCAGAGCCGAGCCGTGCCGCCGCCCACCGCGTCGCGGAGGTCCGTCTTCTGCCCCTCGGCGCAGGTGCCCAGGTCGCCGCGCACGTCCAGCGCGCGGACCCCGCCGTTGTAGTAGGCCGCGTACAGCACGCCGCTGGGCTCGTCCACCCAGAAGTTGTGGGTCCCCGCGCCGGGGACGGTGTAGAACGCCACCTCGCGCGCGCCCGTCCAGTCGCCACCGCTGCCCACGTCCACCACGTGGATGTCGCCGGAGGACATCACCCCCGTCTGCGCCGGTCCCTCCTCGCCCACGAACAGGTAGCGCTTCGCCCCGCTTGGATCGTGGTACCACCAGAGGTTGTGGACCTTGCCGTTGGCGGTGCGGATGTCGGCCAGGCGCACCGGGCTCTCGGGGGTGCCGCCGCGGCCGCCGCCCCCGATGTCCCACACCGTGGTCCCCGCGTTCCACCCCGCGGTGAAGAGGAGGCCGCCGCGGACGAACACGTCGTGGGTGAACGGGCTCCCGGTCTGCTGGGTCCACACCTCGCGCGGGCTGGACGGGGTGGAGAGGTCCACCGTCACCACGGTGCCGCGGCTGGTGACCGAGAGGAAGGCATACAGCCGGCCGCCCACGCGCGCCACCTCCGCGGTGTGCACGCCGCTCTGGGTGGTGGCGGAGGAGTGGCGGGCGATCTCCCGGGGCCGGCGCGGGTCGGCGAGGTCGTACACGACGATGGAGCCGCGCGCACCCTCGGTGGCGACCACCAGGAGCTTGCCGTCGTCGGAGGCCTGCACGTCGCCCAGCGTCCCCGCGTCGGCGACGATGACCGAGTCGCGGAGCACCGGCGCGCTCCCCGTCACGTCCCACACCTTGAGCGCGTTGCCCAGGCCGGCGGCCCCGCGCCGGCTCCAGGTGCCGGTGTACGCCCACCCGCCGTGCACCCACAGCTCCGAGGTGAAGCGCTCCGCGACGCACCCGGCGCCCACGGCCCGCAGGTTCCCCGAGACGTTGACCTGGGCGGGGCCGACCGCGCAGTCCTGGCTTGCGCTGCCGCCCCCGCCGCCGGGGCCGCCGCCCGGGTCCACGATGCCGCCGGAGGACCCGTCGCAGGCGGCGGCGCCCAGCAGGAGGCCCGCCGAGAGGGTACGCAGGTAGCGGCTCATGGCCAGTGCCTTTCGGAAGAGGGTGGCGGCGCGCACCGGGGTGCGCTCAGTGGTGGTGCGGCTCGGCGCGCGCGGCGCCGTAGCGGCCCATGCGCGCGTGCAGGGAGCCGGCTTCTACCCGCACGCCGGCGGAAAGGCTCCACGTCCGCTCGGAGCCGTAGAATTCCCGCGGCCGGAAGAGCGAGGTGGACTCCCTTTCCCTCGCGTGCAGCATCTGGGCCTCCGCGAACGGGCGCAGCCGCAGCCCGGCCAGCGGTGGGACGCCCGCGCTGGCGCCCAGCGTCAGCGTGGTCCAGCGGGTGACGCCCAGGATCGCCAGGTCGTGGTGCGGCACCGGGGCGCGGAAGGGATCCAGCAGGCGCTCGCCCTCGGGGCGGTCGGTGCGCTCCAGTCGCGCCGCCACCTCCACCCCGCGCCGCCGCAGCGCTCCCTCGGCGAGCGCGGTGGGGAAGCGGAAGGCCCGGCGGGGGCCGTCGTACTCGTCGGTGCGGGCCCACTCCACCAGGGCGTACTCGCGCGCTTCCGGGCCGCCGCGGCGCTCCCAGCGCAGCGCCGCGCTCCACTTGCGCTGGTCCAGCACGCCGCCCAGCGGGTGCTCGGGCGACTCCAGCCGCGCGTGGCTGGCCGACGCCTCCAGCCCGGGCACGGGGAGCAGCGTCCCGCGCACCGACCAGGAGTCGCCGAAGCGGTCCAGCCCCGGCAGGTCGTCCGGCCCCTGCGGCTCGTCGCCGTTGAAGAGCGCGCCCTCCAGCAGCAGCGGCCCCCCGCGCACGGCGGCGATCGCCACGGTGCGCTCCAGCACCTGGGACAGGTGGTGGTTGGCCGGGAACTTCACGAACGGCCGGCTCATGGGGTCGTCGGTGCCGAACGGGGCGAAGCCCTTGCCGGCCGCGAGCGACACGTCCACGGCGCGCCCGGGGCCCAGCGGGCGCAGCACGACGACCGCCTCGTGCAGGTAGGTGTGCGGGTGGCGGCGGTCCACGTACCCCTCGCCCCAGATGCCGGCGTTGAGCTCGCCGCGGCGCAGCGTCAGCCCCTCCAGGTTCAGCGTCGCCATGGCCTCCGCCCGGCCGCCCCAGAGCGACAGGTGGCCCATCACGTTGGGCTGGGTGAGGTACGCCTCGACCAGGGCCTCGCCGTCCACCGCGGGGTCCGCGCGGGTGACCAGCGGGATCGCCTGCGCGCCCAGGCTCCAGCGGACCGCCGCCTGCGCGGGCTCCCCGGGGTGCGCGTGCTCCTGCGCGCCGGCAGGGAGGGCGCAGGCGAGCGCCAGCGCGCAGAGCGCCGGCGTCCGTCCGGGACGAATGCCCGCGGGAACGTTGCGGAGGAGGTGTTTCGCTGCCATGCGTCCCGCTGAGAGGTTGGCCCGCGCTGCCGCCCGGCACAGGAGGAGACGGCGCCGACCTCCGGCGCGTAACCGCTCCCGCGGTGTCGGTGGAGACCCGCACTCCCGCGGTCCCTGGCGGAAGACGATCCCAGCGGGTACCCTGCCGGACGTCCGGCGGGTCCATCGCCCGGCCGCCGATCGACCCCTGACCCGGAGAGAGCGCGTGAGCGACTACTTCGAAGCCCCTTCGCCCCCGACCGCGCCGGCCGATCCGGCCGCCCTCGTCACCGCGTGCATCGAGAGCGGGGCCCCCGCCCTCCTGTGCGACCGGGGCGCGCTGCCGCCGGAGTTCTTCGACCTGAGCACCGGCCTCGCGGGGGCCATGGCGCAGCGGCTGACGCTCTACGAGATCCGCATGGCCGCCGTGGTGCCCGACCCCGGCGCCCACTCGCGGGCCTTCCAGGACTTCGCCCGCGAGGCCGACCGGGGCCGCTGGTTCCGCTTCTTCCCGGACCGGGAGCGGGCGGTCGCGTGGCTCACCTCCGGCTGAGCCGCACGCGGATCACAGGTCGGCGCAGCTCTTGACGATCTGCCGGCAGACCAGGCACACCAGCTTGCACTTGCGCCACTCGGTGCGCGTGGAGCCGCACACGTCGCAGCTCTCGTCCAGCCCGTCCGGAGCCGCGGCGGCCGGCACGGCCGGAGGCGCCGGCAGCGGGACGGCGGCGGGGACGGCCGCGGGGATGGCGACCGGCGGGTCTTCGGGCTCGGGCGGGTGCCGGTGCGCGTTGATCCGGGCGCACCAGCGCGGGTCGGGTGGCAGCATGGACGGAGTGGGAGGGTGGAGGCGTGCGTCGTCGCCGTTTCCGCGGTACCCAAAAGATCCGTTGCGGAGGGAGACAGCCGGGCGGTTTCGGCTGTCTCCCTCCGGCGGAGCGAGACCCCGCAGCGTCGGCACGGCAGTTTCGTGCCGACCGAGGAGGCTCGCGGAGCCCGCGTAGGAAACAGGCCGGCAGTTTGGCCTGGTTCCGGAGCGGCCCCCCGCGAAGATCCCGGAGGAAAACGTCCTACGACTCCCGGCTCGCCCGCTCGACCACCGTGATCCACGGGTCCAGCTGGTCCACCTCCTCCTCGCGTCCGTCCTCCCAGCGGATCCGGGCGTACAGGGCCATGGCCTCCAGCACCTCGCCCATCACGCCCGCGGCGCTCTGCACCGTGTCCCGCGCCAAAAAGAAGTGGCGCGACTCCAGCTGTACGCTCATCTCCCTCCGTATCGGCGAACCGTCCGGGGGCGCCGGGAACCGCCCGCGCCCGCCCTCAAACTTGACGCCACGTCGCCCCCTCCGGCAACTTCCCTGCGCACAACCCCGCGAGCCGCGCGGGCGCAACCCCTTGCAGCGCAGGAGCTACGTGACCAGCGACCCGGAAGGCGCGCCCGCCCTCCCCCCCACCCCGCGCCTCGACGTCCGCGTCCTCGCCCCGGAGGACGCGCCCGCGCTCCAGCGGGTGTTCGCGGCGGCGGGCGACCACTTCCTGGGCGTCACCGGCCGCGCCGAGCCCGCCCCCGACGCCGCCGAGCAGGAACTGCGCGGGTGCGCGTCCACCCCCGGGCGCGACGTGGCGCTGGCGTCGCTGCGCGAGGGGGGCGACCCCGTGGGCGCGCTGGGGTGGTGGGCCGGCCACCCGGACGCGGAGACGGCGCTGCTGGGGATGCTGCTGGTGGTGCCGGACCGGCGCGGGCAGGGCCTTGCGCGCGAGGCGCTGGGGGCGCTGGAGGCGTGGCTCGCCGGGCGGGGGATCCGCCGGCTGCGCACCGGCGTGAGCACGCGCGACCTGCGGGCCGCGCGGGTGCTCCCCGCGCTGGGGTTCGCGCGCATGAGCATCGCGGAGCACCAGGCGCTGGGGCTGGACATGGCGCACCTGGCGCTCTGGGAAAAGCCGCTCGGGTAGCCGCGTGGCCGTGGTCGTCACCACCCTGCCGCTGCCCGACGAGGCGGTGGAGCTGCTGCGCGGCGCGGGCGAGGTGCGCGGGCCGGAGCGCTGGGAGGAGTCGCTGGGCGAGGCCGCGGCGCTCCTGCCGCTGCTCACCGTGCGCGTGGACGCCGCGCTGCTGGAGCGCGCTCCCGGGCTGCGGGTGGTCGCCTGCCCCACGGTGGGGCACGACCACGTGGACCTGGCCGCGTGCCGCGCGCGCGGCATCGTGGTCACCCACACGCCCGACGTGCTCACCGAGGCCACCGCCGACCTCACCTGGGCGCTGATCCTGGCGACGGTGCGCGGGCTGCCCCGGGCGGAGCGCTCGCTGCGCGCCGGGGAGTTCCACGGCTGGGGGTTCTGGGACCATCTGGGCGGCGACCTGTACGGGCGCACGCTGGGGATCTTCGGGATGGGGAGGATCGGGCGGGCGGTGGCGCGGCGGGCCGCGGGGTTCGGGATGCGGGTGCGCTACACGTCGCGCACGCGGCTGCCGGAGAGCGAGGAGCGCGCGCTGGCGGCGGAGTGGAGCGGGTGGGACGAGCTGCTCGCCGCGAGCGACGTGCTCACCCTGCACGCGCCGCTCACCCCCGAGACCCGGCACCTGCTGGACGCCGCGGCGCTCCGGCGGATGCGGCCAGGGAGCTGGGTGGTCAACACCGCGCGCGGGCCGCTGGTGGACGAGGCCGCCCTTGCCGAGGCGCTGCGCGAGGGGCGGCTGGCCGGGGCCGGGCTGGACGTGTACGAGCACGAGCCCCGGGTGCACCCCGCGCTGCTGGAACTGCCCAATGTGGTCCTGCTCCCGCACGTGGGGTCGGCCACGCACGGCACCCGAACGCGCATGGCCGTGCTCGCCGCGCGCAACGCCCACGCGGTGCTCACCGGCGCCGCCCCGCTCACCCCGGTCGGCGGGTCGCGGTGAAGCGCCGGACCGGCCGCCCCGCGTCAGCTCCCGCCGGCGGCCCCCGTGGCCCGCAGCAGCTGCCAGTTCAGCGCCGCGCTCTGCCCCGCGGACAGGCTCACGGTGCGCGCCGCGCTGTCCCCCGCGGCCAGCCCGAAGCCCACGGGCACCTGCAGGAACACGCGGTACGCTCCCTGGCCCAGCCCCTCCAGGGCGTACCGGCCCGCCGCGTCCGTGGTGTCCGCGGAGGCCCCTCCCGAGGTCGAGACCACCGCGCCGGACACGCCCAGCCCATCCGCCGTCACCGTCCCGCCGATGCTGCCCAGGCGGTCGCCCCCCGTGCCGATGGGGTCGGTGGGGAACAGGTTGTTTCCCTCGCACCCCGCCAGCAGCGTGGCCGCAAGCAGCAGCGTCGTCCGCACGTGCGTCTTTTGCATGGCTGTTTCTCCCCTGGTGTCCACGGCCGCGGTACGCAAGAACCGGACGCTCCGGAGGTGACGACTTGAGGGCTTTTACGGCAACGGCTCACGGCGGAACTGCACGGGGCGGGCGTGCCCCCGGCTGCGCCGGGGTCGGGCTGCGGCTCCGTAGGCGAGCAAACAACGCTCGCCAACGGAGTCGAGCCCCGGCAAACTGCCGCCGGGTCTCGCCGCTTCGCGCTCGCATCCCTCACGCGGGCATCGCGCTGCGCCCGCGAGGGTGGGCCCCCTCACCCCCCGGCCCCCTCTCCCCCGCAAGCGGGGGAAAGGGGGAGCACGACACGGTGACGGCGGGGATCGCAGCGTGGAGATTCCCCTCCCCCTGCACGGGGAAGGGTGGCGGCTCTCAGGCCGCCGGGCGGGGGCCCTCGCGCCGAACCCGCCTCCGCGTCGTGCCGTTCTCCCCTCCCCCTTGCGGGGAGGGGCCGGGGGAGGGGGCCGCAGTTCGCAGGCTGTCCCCTGTCCCCTGTAACCTGTCCCCTGCCGTTCAATGACCGAGCGCTCCGACACCCGGCTCCGCGCCGACGCGCGCCGCATCCTGGACGCGGGGATCGCGGCGGCGGATCCGCGCGCGGCGGTGCGGAGCGCGCTGTCGCTGGAGGGCGACGTGCTGCGCGTCGCCGGGGGGGAGACGATCGAGCTGGGCACGGGCGGGCGGGTGTGGATCGTGGCGGCGGGGAAGGCGGCCGCGGGGATGGCGCGGGGGGCGCTGGAGGTGCTGGGCGGACGGGTCGCGGGCGGGGTCGTAGCCGTCCCGGCGGGCGGGCCGGCCCCGCGGCTCCCGGGGCTGGAGGTGTGGGCGGCGTCGCACCCGGTGCCGGACACGCACGGGCTCGCGGCGGCGACCGCGGCGCTGGAGATCGCGCGCGCCGCGGGCGAGGACGACGTGGTGCTGTGCCTGCTCTCGGGCGGGGCGTCGGCGCTGTGGCCGGCGCCGCCCGCGGGGGTGTCGCTCGGCGACCTGCGCGACGCCACGGAGCGGCTGCTGCGCTCCGGTGCGCCCATCGCGGAGACGAACGCGGTGCGGAAGCACCTGTCGCGCATCGCCGGCGGGTGGCTGGCGCGCGCCGCTGCCCCGGCGCGGCTGGTCACCCTGGCCCTGTCGGACGTGGTGGGATCCGCGCCGGACGCCATCGGCTCCGGGCCCACGGTGCCCGATCCCACCACCTTCCGCGACGCGCTGGAGGTGCTGCTGCGCCGCGGGGTGGAGGTGCCCCCCGCCGTGCGGGCCCACCTCCAGCGCGGCGACGCGGGGGAGGCGCCCGAGACGCCGAAGCCGGGCGACCCGGCGTTCGCGCGCGCCTCGTACCGGGTCGTCGCCAGCAACCGCGACGCGCTGGCCGCGGCGGCGGAGGAGGCCGAGCGGCTGGGCTACCGCACCACGGTGGTGGGCGACGACATGCAGGGCGAGGCGCGCGAGGTGGGCGCCGAGGTGGCGGCGCTCGCCTGGGGCGCCCACGCGGAGGGCGAGTCGGCCCGCGCGCCGGCGGCCTTCCTCCTGGGCGGGGAGACCACGGTGACGGTGCGGGGCCGCGGCCGTGGCGGGCGCAGCCAGGAGCTCGCCCTCGCCGCCGCGCTGGAGATCGAGGGCGAGCCGGGGCTGCTGGTGGCCGCCGTCGGCACGGACGGGCGCGACGGGCCCACGGATGCCGCGGGGGCCATGGTGGACGGCGAGACGGTCGCGCGCGGCCGCGCGGCCGGGCTGGAGGCGCGCGACGCGCTGGAGCGCAACGACGCGCACTCCTTCCTCCGCGCCAGCGGCGACCTGGTGGTCACCGGGCCCACGGGGACCAACGTCAACGACCTCGTGCTGGTGCTGGTGGGGTAGGGGACGGCAGCTCGGATCGGGGATGGGCGCGACAGGGCCCGAGCCGGGTTCAGTGGGATGTATACTCAAGTACAACTGGTCTGGACCGAATTGTACTGCAGGGTTCAAAAGTATAATTCAGACTCCGGTGCCGCCCTGCAGTCCGGGCCGTTCAGGGGGAGCCTCTCCCTGGACGATCTGCAGGATCTCGCTGGCGATGAACACCTTGCCATAGCCGGCGTCAGGGTTCAGCTGCTTCAGGATTCCCGCGTCCACCAGTTTCTGTACGTTCTTCTGCGCCGCGCTGTAGGTGACCTTCAGAAGCTCGCTCGCAGCTGGGATCGTCAGCAGAGGTGTCTCGAACAGGCTGTCCACCAGCCGGAGCGGGAGCGCGCTCGCCCGGGTCTGCGTGAGCCTGCTCCGCCACTCTGCCTGCAGCTCGTGTAGGCGCGTCGCGCGCAGGATCGCATCCCGCGCCTGCTCGGCGACACCGCGCAGGAAGAACAGCAGCCATTGCAGCCACTCACCGCGCTCGCTGACGGCGAGAAGGCGCTCGTAGTACTCCTCCCGGTTCTTCTCGAAGAACGCGCTCAGGTACAGCAGCGGGAGGGGAAGCAGGTTCCAGTGGACCAGAAGGAGGACGATCAGCAGTCGTCCGATGCGCCCGTTGCCATCCACGAACGGGTGGATCGCCTCGAACTGGTAGTGCATCAGCCCGAGCCTCACCAGCGGCGGGTACAGCGTGTCCGTCTGGAGGTAATGCTCAAGCTGTTCAAGACTTCGATTCATTTCGGGGACCGGCGGAGGAACGTACACCGCGTCCTTCACCGTGCATCCCGGCCGCCCGATCCAGTTCTGGCTCCTGCGAAACTGCCCGGGAGTCGCGAAGCCCCCCCTGACTCCCTCCATCAACTGCTGGTGAAGCTCGCGGATCAGCCGCAAGCTCACGGGCAGGGAATCCACCCGCTCGATCCCGTACTGCAGTGCCCGCACGTAGTTGCGCACCTCCTGCACGTCTTCCGGCGTCGTCTTCGTCCGTTGTCCGGCCTCGAACGCGTACAGGTCGGATACGTCCGCCTGCGTTCCCTCGATCCTCGACGAGAGCACCGCTTCGCGGTTCATGAAGGGCCGCATCAGGAGCTGCGGATTCGGGAGGTTGCGGCCGAGACCGGCAAGCTCGCCGAGTGCACGGTCGGCTTCCGAGAGGGCCGAAAACAGCTCCGGTCCCCAGGGAAGCTGAGGCGGGAGCGGACCCGGAACGAACGCCGCGTATTGGCCGGCTCCCTGGCCGACCATCATCAGCGAGCCCGCTGCGTTGGCGCTGAATCGCTTCCGGTCCATTCGGTTCTATCGCCTCAGGAGCAGCCTTCCACCCACTCCACCTCGGGGAGGCGGCCGGCGCGGAAGCGGGTCACCTTGGCGCCGTCGGTCTCGAAGACCAGGCGAAAGGCGCTGTCGGCGGGGGCCTGCGGCGTGACGGTGAGATAGCGGCCGGCGGTGTACTTGTGCGGCGACTCCGTGACGCGGCCCGCGTACAGCTCGCGGATGCGGGCCTCCGTGTCGCCGACGCCGGCGCCCTCATGGGTGCGGACGGTCGCGCTGTCCACGTCCACCCGCACGACCCGGCCTTCGTTGACCATCACCATCGTCCCCGGGTCCGACGCCGGACGCAGGTAGCTGCACCCGCCACGGATCGCCACGGTGTCGGGGGTGGCGCCGATGTCCTCGGCCACGGAGGCGAGCGGCGTGCCCACCATCGCCGCGCCGGATCCGCGCGGGCCCACGGTCCACCCCCTTCCCTCGAAGTCCGAGCCGCCCGGACCGGGTTGCGGCGCCTCCTGCGGGTCGGGGGCGGGCGTGGTGCTGCCGGGCGCGGCTTCCGGCGCGCCCTCGTCCGAGGGCATGCAGGCGGCGAGGGCGAGCGCGAGCAGGGCGGCGGGGAAAAGCGGACGATGGCGCATGGGACGGCTCCGGGGCTGGCGGTCGGACGGGCGGACCCCGCGACGGGACGCAATTCCCGTTCGCGGGGCGGACTGCTCCTACGGCAGGGTGTCCACCAGCAGCTGCACCACCGCGTCCGGGTTGTCGGTGTTGATCCAGTGGCCGCCCGGCACCCGGTGCAGGACCACGCGCCCGTTGGCCCGTCCCGCGGCCTCCACGCGTGCCGCGGCCTCCTCGTCGATGCTGTCGGACTCCGTGGCCTTGACCAGGTGCAGCTCCACCCCGGGCGGCGGGCTCTCCACCACGTGCCACAGGTCGGTGTCGAAGAAGTCGCGCAGCATCTCCTCCACCCCGTCCAGGTCCAGCCGCCAGCGGTAGACCCCGTCCTGCGGCTCCAGGTTCATGGCGAACCACTGCGCGAGCCCCGTAGGGTACCCGGCGCGCTCGATCCCCGCCACGGCCTCCGCGCGCGAAGCGAACTCCGGCGGGAGCGCCCGCACCGTCTCGATCATCCGCCACGCGCTCCCCGAGGGCTCCCGCACCTCCAGGGTGGAGTCCATGATCCACGCCTGGCGCAGCTCGTCGCCGTGGTGCTCCACGTAGGTGAGCGCCACCTTGCCGCCGAAGGAGTGCCCCAGCACCGCCGCGGCGTGGAAGTCCAGGCTCTCCACCAGCCGGTCCACGTCCGCCGCGCTCTCGCGCACCGTGTGCGGCCCCGGGAAGCCGCGCGACTGGCCGTGCAGGCGCAGGTCCACCAGCAGCGCGCCCCACTCCGGGCGGGCGTCCACCACGCGGCGCGCCACGGTGCCCCAGTTGCGGCCGCTCCCGTAGATGCCGTGCAGCACCAGGAGCCAGCGCTCGGGCGTGCGCCCCGCCGCGGCGACGCGGGTGTGGGCCAGGAGGGGGCGCTGCGCGCCGCCCGGGGTGGTGCTCCCTTGCATGCTCGGCTCCGGTGGGCAGAGGGTTTGCGTCGCCCCGATTCTAACCCCCGCACCCGCGCCGCGCGACCCCATGCACGCCACCGAGATCCACTGCCCCGGCTGCGGCCGCACTTACTCGGCCGCCGACCGCTTCGCCCTGGGGCGCACGCGGGTCTGCGCCTGCGGGACGCGGGTGGGCCTGCCGGCGCACGTGGAGTGGAAGGACGGGGACGCACCCCGGTTCTTCGCCGACTCCATGCTCGCCGGGCTGGCCCGCTGGCTCCGCGTGCTGGGCTACGACGCCGCGCACGAGGCCGCCGTAGACGACGCCGAGCTGGTGCGCCGCGCCGCCGAGGAGCGGCGGCTGGTGCTCACCCGCGACCGCGGGCTGGCGGAGGAGTGGTGGACCGACGGCGTGCTCCTGCTGCGCGCCGAGCGGCCGCTGGAGCAGCTGCGCGAGGTGGCGGACGCGACGGGGATCGGCCCGGCGGCGCCGTTCAGCCGCTGCACCCGCTGCAACCTGCCGCTGGGCGACCCTCCCGCCGGCGCCATGGAGGCGCGCGTCCCCGAGGAGGTGCGGGCCGGCAACCGGCCGCTACGCGGGTGCGCCGGGTGCGGGCGGGTGTACTGGGAGGGCTCCCACACGGAGCGGATGCGGCGCGCCGTGGAGGGGGCGCTGGGCGGCGGCTGAACGCCAACATAAAGACGAGCTGCTATAAAACCGGTAGTAATAGTCACGATTATGTATTGCTAATACAGCTGCGTATAGTAACTTAGATCTGCAAATGTTGAGCTTAGTGCCTCCCAAGAACAGAGCGAAAACCCCGCCTGATATCTGGAGACTCGTGGCCAAGGCAGGCAGCGTCAGACAAGTGCCTGCTTGACTCAACACAGAAGACCATACGACTGAAGAAAAGTCTTGGAAATCAAGTACTAAGCGAATACACTGGAAACAGAACTGGTCGCAACCACTGCCGGGGAGGGCTCGGTGTCTAACGCCATCAACGGAATCCAATCCGAGATTGTAGCTGTTACGCCTGAACAGGCCACTGCATGGCTTCAACGGGACGCTAGGCCGAATCGTAACGCCCCCCACTATGTGAGGGCATACGCCCGAGAGATGCGCGACGGGACATGGAAGCTGAATGGTGAAACCATCATCTTCTCGGACACCGGCAAGTTGCTGGATGGGCGTAGACGGCTTCAGGCGTGTGTGCTTGCTGGCGTCCCATTTCGCACCATTGTTGTCCAGAATGTCAGCGAGGAGCATTTCACGACGATAGATACCCTGCGCGTTCGCAAGGCGGCTGACATCCTCTACATTCGCAGAGAGCCGTTTCACCGGGTTCTGTCCTCGGTTCCAAATCTTGTCTACCGCTATTACCAAGGCGAGGTGGACTTCGGAAAGCGAATTTCTTCGCGCGACACTCTGTTCGTTTTGGACATAAGGCCAGAAATCCGAGATAGCGTCGAGAAGACAAAGGGACTTGGACGAATGGGGTGGCACACTGTTGCTGCTGCCGCCCACCATCTTGCGTCACGGGTAGATTCGGCTCGGGCAGATGCATTTTTTGAGAGGGTCATCAATGGGGTGAAAGATGAGGGAGATCCTGCAGGTCTCTTGCGTGCTGCGTTTGAAGGGTCTACAGGATCAGGACAGGCTCGCATGCTAGCATTGGCGATCCGAGCATGGAACGCAGAGTACAGCCGTAAGCCGATCCGATTTCTTCGCTGGCGTCAGGAGGGCGAGAAACCCGACAAGTTCCCGACCGTTGCAGATCTTCCCGAGCACGACGGCCAGGATCTTCAACGCACGCGTCATGTGCGCGAGGAACAGGAACTCGACCCAAGCAAGCTCGCGGTGACAGCAGAGTTCGTAACTCCGCAAATGGCCCTGCTGTTCTTAGAACACAACGACCACAACAGAAAAGTTGTCTCAGGCGCTGTTGATAGGTATGCCCGTGATATGCGCGAGGGACACTGGGCTCTAAATGGCCAAACGTTAAAGATCAGCTCTACGGGACGCTTACTCGACGGGCAGCATCGATGCTCGGCTGCGGTGAAGGCGGAACGGGGGTTTCACGCGATTGTCGTTCGGGGTCTGCCAGACGACGTGTTCGACACGCTTGATGCAGGTTCCGTCCGGAGTTTTGGCGAGGTGTTGGCATCACGTGGTGAGCGGAACACTAATAGCCTTGCTGCTGCTTTGCAGAAGGTTTGGTTGTACGATCAGCGGCTACCGCAACTCAGAAACTTGAGAGCGAGTCACACGGAATTGCTAGGAGTACTGGAACAACACCCGGAAATTCGCGACTGCGTGAACTACTCGATTCACCGAGTACGAGTAGTTCTCCCCGGCGCAATTGGCTGTGCCACACATTATTTAGCATCGAGAATCGACCGTGCAAGAGCCGACCAATTCGTTGACCGTGTAGCTGATGGTGTTGGACTATCACGGAATGATCCGGTACGTCACTTGAGAGAACTGATGAACCGGGATCGGAAGAACAATCGTGGCTCACTTAGCGAAACTGAGAAGTGGGCTCTGACGATCAAGGCGGTAAACGCATTTTTTGAAGGGAACGAAGTGAAATTGCTGGTCTGGCGTCCAGGTGCGGGGGAAGGGTTTCCAAGAATTCTTGGTGAAAAAGCGACAGAGCAGAACGCCGCATAGCACCATAAAAAGCGCTCCGCCCGAAAAGCCAATCGGGCGGAGCACCCGCGGAAGGGCGGGGGTGTGCAACCAGCTTCGTTGACCACACATGTGTGAGTGGCCGCTCACGCATGTGTGGAGCGGGGCAACCAGCATGTCCCCCGCTCTTCCATTTTAATCGGAACACATGGCTGACGAAAGACTCGCATGTGTCGGGATGCTCATATGATAGCCAACGCCTGAGCGCTCTCCCGCTAAGCTGTAGCAACCCAAATGCTTGATGTAATCGGAACCGGAGGTAGCGGGACTCATTAGCTGAAGGTTTCTGGCGCCACTAGACATCGGCTCCTTGTGATTCCGCCAGGAATCACTGTCCACGCCCGCGCGGCGGGTGTCCACCCGGTGGGTCGCCGGACCCGCGCCCCGCGGGGGGGCGGGCGGCGCAAGCCGGTCCGCTCCACGGAGATGCGCGAGGCCGCCGCGTCCGGAACGGGCCTTGCCGTGTGGCCGCCTCCGCGGTCCGTCCCGCCACCTCCAGCCCCGATTCCCACATGCGCGTCGTCCGCCGCGGTCTCCCCCTCGCCTGTCTCCTGGCGCTGCTCGCCGCGCCCGCCCTCCGGGCCCAGCAGCAGCCCGCCGCCCCCGCCTCCGTCAGCGTCAGCGGCGAGGTGCTGGACGCGCTGAGCGGCGCCCCGGTCCGCGAAGCGGCGATCACCCTCCCCGACCTGGGGCGCAGCGTGTTCACCGACGAGCGGGGCCACTTCTCGCTGCGCGGGATCCCGTCGGGGCCGCAGCGCTGGGTGGTCTCCCGGCTGGGCTACGCCGCGTGGGAGCAGGAGGTGGACGTGCGGCAGGACGGCGCCTCCTTCACGGCGCGCATCCTCCCCCGGCCCGAGGTGCTGGAGGGGATCACGGTGACGGTGGACCGCTTCGAGACCCGCCGGCGCTCCGCCGCCACCTCGGTGCGGGTCGCCGAGCGGCGCGACATCCTCACCAGCGCCGCCAGCAACGCCATGGAGCTGATCCCCAGCCGCATGGGGCTCACCGTTACCCCCTGCTCCACGGCCGAGCCCGACATGATGTGCGCCTGGGTGCGCGGGCGGCTGACCCGCCCCCGGGTGTACGTGGACGAGCAGGCCCCCGGCTACCTGGAGCACCTGCTCACCTACCAGCCCCACGAGCTGCACGTCATCGAGTCGTACTACGGCGGCGAGGTGATCTACGCCTACACCACCGCCTTCGTGGAGCGCATGGCCCGCACCCGGCGCCCGCTCGCGCCGCTCCCCAACGCCGGCCAGCGCGCCGCCGGGTACCCGTCCATGCAGGTGGGGGCGCCGCGCAACCCGTAGGCAGGGCGGAGGGAGCACGAGGGCGCCGACGACTTCCTGTCGCGCGCGGGGCCGTGCACGTACTTTGCGGAAGGTTCCTCCGCCGGGGCAGCTCCCCGCCCCTGCGCGCCCCACCCTCCCGCCCCCGGAGGCGAGCCATGCCTGTCCTTCGTCGTCCGCCGTTCCTGCCCGCGCTCCTGGCGCTGGCGCTCGCAGCCCCCGTGGCCGCCCAGGACGCCAAGCCGCGCATCACCATCAGCGGCGAGGTCCGCGACGTGTCCACCGGGGCGCCGCTGCGCGACGCGATCGTGTCGTTGCCGGCGCTGGGCCGCACCGTTCCCACCGACGAGCGGGGCCGCTTCGTGCTCCGCGAGATCCCCGCCGGCACGCAGCGGTGGATCGTCAGCCGCATCGGCTACGCCTCGTGGGACCAGGAGGTGGAGGCCAACGAGGACGGCGCCGCCTACACCGCCGGGCTGCTCCCCCGCCCGGAGGTGCTGGAGGGGATCACCGTGGTGGCCGACCGCTTCGAGACCCGCCGCCGCTCCGCGGGGACCAGCGTGTACGCGGTGGAGCGCACCGAGATCCTGTCCAGCGCCGCGCCCAACGCGCTGGAGGTGATCCCCATCCGCACGGGGCTGATGGTGCTCCCCTGCAACACCACCAACACCGACCTGGGGTGCGCCATGATCCGCGGCCGCCTCACCCGCGTGGCGGTGTACATCGACGAGGAGTACGCGCCGGCCGGGCTGGAGCAGCTGCGCAGCTACCAGCCGCACGAGCTGTACATGATCGAGTCGTACTTCGGCGGCGAGGTGGTGTACGCCTACACCACCACCTTCGTGGAAACGCTCGCCCGCACGCGCCGCAGCCTGGCCTCCATCGCCAAGGTGCGGATGCGCGGCACCGAGTACCCGGGCATGGGCCAGGGGGTCGCCGAGGACAGCGGTCCGGCCCGGGCGCGCGCGGCCCGCGAGCGGGAGCGGGCGAAGCAGCGCGAGAACCCCAATCAGTCTCCCTGAGCTTTCGAACGGCTTTTTACGGCGGGGTTGGGCGTGCCCCCGGCTGGCGCCGGGGTCGGGCTTCGGCTCCGTAGCAGACGAAACGACCGTCTGCAACGGAGTCGAGCCCCGGCCAACTGCCGCCGGGGTCGGGCTTCGGCTCCGTAGCAGACGAAACGACCGTCTGCAACGGAGTCGAGCCCCGGCCAACTGCCGCCGGGTCTCGCCCCTTCGGGCCGAAATCCCTCACGCGACGGCAGGCCCCCTCCCCCGCAAGCGGAGAGGGGGAGCACCGCAAAAGACGCCCCCGCCGGGATCTCCCGGCGGGGGCGCCGTCGTAGTTGCAGGCTGTTCCCTGTTCCCTGTTCCCTGTCAGTTCAGGTTTCCCCTCACGTGCAGCAGCGCCTCCACGGCCTCGGGGTGGAACTTGGTTCCGGCGCCGGCGCGGATGATCTCCAGGCGGCGGTTCTCCGGGAGGGGGCTCTGGTAGGGGCGCGGGCGCATCATGGCGTCGAACACGTCGGCCACGCGCAGGATGCCGATGAGCAGGAACTCCAGGCTGTCGCGCGAGAACTTGCGCTCCAGCGTGTCGTAGTCGGTGTACTGGTGCTCGATCATCAGCGCCGCCAGCGGGCGCTGCATGGTGCGCGCGATCTCCGCCCCGATGCGGGCCTGCGAGCGGATGCGGCCCAGCTCCTCCGGCGTGAGCGGGCCCTTCTTCTTCACCAGCTTGGACGGGATCGCCACCATCCCGATCTCGTGCATGCGGGCCGCGAACTGCACGTCGGCCAGCTGGTCCCCCCGCACCCCCACCTGCTGCGCCAGCCACCGCGCCGTCATCGCCACGCGCGCGCAGTGCGAGACAATCTGAAACTGGTGCTCCCGCATCTCCACGCAGTACATCAGCGCGCTCGACATCTCCATCTGGGTGTCGAGGATCTCCACGTCCAGCGCATCCGGGATCCGGAAATCGCTCGCGTGCTTGGTCGCCCGCGGCCGCCTGCGACTGCTCAGGGGAGAACTCATCGGGGTGTCCCTGTGGGTTGTGGGTCCTGCGCCCCGCCGCACGGGGGCCGGTGGGACCGGCCTCGGTTCCGCGCTCCGTCTGCGGGGCACCGCGGGGGATCCGTCGCGCCAGCGGCGACGCGGAGGCGCGCGCCTGTCCGGACTGCGGGGGCGCGGCTCGGCTACGGATTCCAGCGATGCTACAATATGGTGCAGAAATCGGGGTTCCGCAACAGACCATCCCGAACTAATACCGAACAAAATCGAACACGCGCGGACCTCCCGCCAGGCCACTGCGTTTCGGGTTGGCGGCAGGGTCGCGGACCTTCCCGGGCTGCGGACCGGCGGCATCGTTTTGGTGAAGCCCAAGCAGTGAGAGGATCAGGAAATTGAGCAACGTGGGTCCGTTTCCGGCCGCGCAGACGCCGTCAGCGTCGGCAGCGCGAGCCGTGGCGGAGGCTCGCCGTGGCGGAGGCTCGCCGCCGCGCCTGGACGGCCGTACAGCTTCACGGCCGCCCCCAATCTCCGGGGCAGGCGCAGCGTTTTGGCGACGACCGGGAAACGAACTCGCCGGCGGGCGAGTCCACCACCGTGGCGTCGCGGCCGGTTACTCCTCATCGTAGCGGTCTGCACCGCGTCCATCCCACCCGAGCGAGGAGACCATGGTTCGATTCCCGGCATTCGTCGCGGCTCTGTGCCTGTGCGCCTGCAACCCGCTCGGGGAGACCGGCGAGCCGAAGGGTCCCGACGGGTCGTCCGCCAACCTTTCCAGGGAGCACCGGGACACCGCTGCCCCGGTCCGCGTACAGGGGGATAGCGGTGCACCGCCGGTGAAGTCGCCCCGCCTCGCGGACACCGCCAGCGAGGGAGAGACGGAGCTGCGGCGACTGGCCGAAGCAGGGCAGTCGATCCTGGTGCCGGGTGGATCCGGTGTGGAGGTCGCCCCCGGTGAGTTCGTCGCCGACCTGGCGGACAATCCGTCCGAGTACGCCGGCCGGTACCACTTCGGGGATTCCGAAGGGGAGTCCACCCTGACCCTGGAAGTGCAGGGGAGCGCCGTCAGCGGGGCGCTGGGGTATGCCGACTGGGAGAACGAGACCTGGGTGGGAAAGGAGCTGCGGCTCGACGGCGGCAGGATCTCCGGGGCCCGGCTGACGGCACCGGAGTGGAGCGGTGTCTTCGTGCGCTACCAGGGAAAGCCGGGCCTGGTCATCCTGCGCGCACCGGAAGTCATCTCCGGCGTGGAGTACGGGAGAAAGCTGGACGCGGCCCGGGAGTGACGGAATGCGCCGTATTGGTCCCGTCTGCGCAGCTTTCGCCGGAAGGCTGCCGGAGGAGCGCGCCGGGCGAGTTTTCGTCCATGGTTCGTGCCGCTTTCGGGGCGGCGTTCGTGGACGTGGTGGACGCCGCGCGGCCCCGCTCGGCTGGTCAGTAGGCGCCAACCCTTGCGCCGCGGGCGGTCGGAGCGTAGGGTCTCCGGTGCGCCACCGCCAATAATGGACGAAATTGCCGGGACGGAGAGCCGCCCGGCCCATACGGCCCCGAGTCGTGGCGGGACGTGCCGCTGGCCGTGCTGCGCGCCTGGGCGGACGACGTGGCCACCCGTACGTCCAGCCGGCGGGCCGCGCGCCGCTTCCGCATGTCGGTGGAGGGGCTGCGGCAGTTCGTCCGCGGGGACACCCGCCCCCAGGAGAGGACCCTGCGCAAGCTGGGCGAAGCGTACCTGGCCGAGCTGCGCGAGCAGCAGGTGCGCGCCGAGCCGCGGAAGCGCGGCCGCCGCGTGGCCGAGCCCCGCGCCCGCTTCGGCCCGGACCGGCTGGAGGACGACCTCCGCGCCGCGCTCCCGGAGGACCGCGAGAAGGCGATGGAGCGGGTGAGCGCCATCTTCGCCGCCGCGCGCGGCAAGCCCGGCGCCCGCGCCCTGGAGGCCGTCCTGCTCCGCTGGATCGCCGAGCGCTACCCGCCCCCGCCCGACCCGAAGGCGGACGGGCACGAAGAGTAGAGGGACGCCCCACCGGAGCGTCCCTCTCGCGTACCTGCTTGCCCGACGCGCTACACCCCGCGTGAGGGATGTCGGCCCGAAGGGGCGAGACCCGGCGGGGCAGTTTCCGCCGGGGCTCGACTCCGTTACGCACGGTCGTATCGTGCGTTACGGAGCCGCAGCCCGACCCCGGCGCCAGCCGGGGGCACGCCCGAACCCAGCCGTAAAGCCGTCGCCGTCAGTCGTTCAGGGCCCCGCAGGCGACGATGTTGCCCATCTCCGTGGGCGACGCGTGCACGTTCACGTGGTAGGCACGCGCCTCGTTGAGGACGAGCATCAGGTGCGCGTCGGCGGTCGCCGCGCCGTTGCTCGCCACCTGGAGGGGCGGATAGTTGTTGACCGTTCCCACGATGGGCCCGCCGCTGCCGCAGGTGCCCTCGTGGATGTGCCAGGGGTGCACGGCGCCCGGGGTGCCGCCGGTGACGGAGATGGCCGCGACGGTGTGCCCCTCGCGCACCGTGGCGGTCGCGGTCCCCCGCACGGCGGACCCGCCCTGCGAGGCGAGGGCGGCGTTCCACACCTCCCCCCGCTGGGTAACCGGCTCCATGTCGACGTCCACCTTCCCGGTCTCCGGGTTGGTGTTGATGCGGGGCGTGCAGGCCGCCAGCACGGCGGCGGCGGCACAGACGAACGTGGTGACACGCATGGATGTTCCTCCCTCTCATGGTTTTACTCTTCTCTGATTCGCCGCCTGCCGACGCACGAACCGCACCAGGGGTGTATGCGCCTGGCGCGGACGATGCAGGAGCGGCCGGCGTTCCGCCGCGGCGTGCGGGAGGGGAGCGCGCCCGCCGCAGCCACACCCAACGCGAGGAGCGACCTTGGTCCTTGGACGCCTGCTGAAGCGGAAGCGGATCCTGGGCGAGCGCGAGTCCGAGCTGCGCGCCCGGGAGCGCGAGCTGCTGGACCGACTCTCGACGGCGCTGGACCGCTTCGGGGCCGACGTGGTCCCGGACGACATGCGCCACTTCCGCCAGGCCCGCGAGCAGCTGGACGGGCTGTTCCTGCTGGTGATCGCGGGGGAGTTCAACTCCGGCAAGTCGTCCTTCATCAACGCGCTGCTCGGCGGGCGCATCCTCCCCGAGGGGGTGGTTCCCACCACCGACCGCATCAACCTGCTGCGCCACGGCGACGCGCCCGGCGAGGAGCTGCTGGAGGCGTACCTGCTGGAGCGCACCCACCCGGCGGAGATCCTGCGCGACCTGCACGTGGTGGACACCCCGGGGACCAACGCCATCGTCCGCGAGCACGAGGAGCTGACGCGCGACTTCGTCCCCCGCTCGGACCTGGTGATCTTCGTGACCTCGGCGGACCGCCCGTTCACCGAGAGCGAGCGCGGCTTCCTCCAGCAGATCCGGGAGTGGGGAAAGAAGATCGTGTTCGTGGTCAACAAGACGGACATCCTGACCACCGACGCGGACCGGCAGCAGGTGATCCGCTACGTGCGCGACAACGGCGAGGCGCTGCTGGGCGAGGCGCCGGAGGTGTTCCCGGTGTCGGCGCGGCAGGCGCTGCAGGCGCGGGAGACGGACGACGCGGCGCTCTGGGCGAGCAGCGGCTTCGGGGCTGTGGAGGAGTACCTGCTGGGGACGCTGGACCAGGAGGAGAGGATCCGTCTGAAGCTGCTGAACCCGCTGAACGTGGGGCTCAAGCTGGCGGGGACGTACAAGACGGTGGCCTTCGAGCGGCTCAAGCTGCTGGCCGACGACGTGTCGACCCTCCAGAACATCGACACGCAGCTGGCCGCCTTCCACCAGGAGATGCTCCGCGACTTCGAGCCGCGCCTGGGCCGCCTGGACGCGCTGCTCGGGGAGATGGAGGTGCGCGGGATGAACTTCTTCGACGAGACCATCCGCTTCGGGCGCATCCGCGACCTGATGCGGACGGACCAGGTGCGCAAGGACTTCGAGCGCGAGGTGGTGGGCGACACGCCGCGCGCCATCGACGACGAGACGGGGCGGGTGATCGACTGGATCGTGGAGCGCAACCTCCGCCTCTGGCAGGACATCGGCTCGTACATCGACCGGCGGCAGATCGCCCGCCACCGCGAGGGGATGATCGGCGAGGTGGGGCAGGGGTTCGGCTACAACCGGCAGGCGCTGCTGGACTCGGTGGGCCGCACGGCGCGCGAGGTGGTGGGCACCTACAACCGCGAGGCGGAGGCCCGCGAGCTGGCCGAGGAGGTGCGCGGCGCCTACGGCACCACCATCTTCGCCGGCGCCGGCGCCGGGATCGGCGTGCTGATCACCGCCGCCCTCTCCGGTGCCGCCATGGACATCACCGGCATCCTGCTGGCCACCACCGCCACGGTCATGGGCCTGTACGTGATCCCGGCCCGGCGCCGCAAGGCCAAGGAGGAGTTCGCGCAGAAGGTGGAGGAGCTGCGCCGCAAGCTGCGCGACTCCCTGACGCGCCAGGTGCACGCCGCCATCGAGGACTCCACCGAAAAGGTCAACGAGTCCATCGCCCCCTACCGCCGCTTCGTGCAGGTGCAGCAGGAGCAGCTCAACGAGGCTCGCGCCGAGCTGGTGACCGCCGAGGACGCGCTGCTGCGGCTCAAGGCGGAAATCGGAACTGCAGGGAACAGGGGATAGGTTACAGGGGACAGCCTGCAACGACAAAGGCGCCCCCACCTCGATGTCGAGGTGGGGGCGCCTTTCGCTGGCCCTCACCCGGCTCGCTTGAGGCTCGCCACCCTCTCCCAATCCTGGGAGAGGGGACAACTACAGGTAGGGCAAGCAGTTCTCCCCTCTCCCGCTTGCGGGGGAGGGGCCGGGGGAGGGGGCCTGCAGTTGCGTGAGGGATTACGGCCCGAAGGGGCGAGACCCGGCGGCAGTTTGCCGGGGCTCGACTCCGTTACGCACGGTTGTTCGTGCGTTACGGAGCCGAAGCCCGACCCCCGCGTCAGCGGGGGGCACGCCCGAACCCGCCGTAAGCAGTCAGGGACGACAGTAGTACAGGCGCGCGGGCGGAATGTTGAGCGGCTCGAAGTCGGTGCGGATGTGGCGGAAGTGGCGCTCCAGCCCCGGCTGCACGGCGCGGGAGAACTGGTACACCAGGAACTGCCCCTCCGGGTACAGCACGTCGCGCGTGGCCCGGATCACCGCCTCGCCCACCTCGGGCGGCAGGGTGCTGAAGGGGATGCCGGAGATGACGTAGTCCGCCTGGCCGAGCCCGAGGTCGGAGAGCGCCCTGCGCACGTCGGCCGCGGAGCCGTGCACCACGTGCAGCCGCGGGTCGGTGACGGTGTTGCGCAGGAAGTTGACGAAGTCGCGGTTGGTCTCCACCACGATCATCTTGGCGTCCGGCCGCATGCGCTTCAGCACGTGCCGGGTGATGGTGCCCACGCCGGGGCCGTACTCCACGAACACCTTGGCCCGGTCCCAGTCCACCTGCGCCAGCAGGTGGTCGATCAGGAAGCGCGAGCTCGGGATCACCGACCCCAGCATCATCGGGTGCTTGAAGAAGTTCCTGGCGAACAGCCAGGTCTGGCTGGGGCGAGGGCGATTCCGGGTCTGCGTCACAGGGGTCTCTCCGGTCCGGTGTCTGTCGTCCACGAGGGTGGCGGGTGCGTTTCCGCAAGCCGTGCGCCACCTGCCGCGGGGGCCCGGCTTTGCGCCGCCGCCCGGGGGCGGTTAACGTGGTGTCTCCGTCCTCCCGGCGCCACCCCCCACACGCTCCCGGATCCATGCGCACCCTTTCCGCACGCCCCCTGGCCGGCCTCGCCCTCGCCGCCGCGCTCGCCCTTCCCGCGCACGCCGCCGCCCAGTCCGCCGACGCCCGCCTCGGCGCCGCGGTGGACCGCTTCGCGCCCGCCATCGTGGAGGCGCGGCACCGCATCCACCAGAACCCGGAGCTGGGCAACCGCGAGTTCAAGACGGCGGAGATGGTCGCCCGGCACCTGCGCTCGCTGGGGATGGAGGTGCAGACGGGGGTGGCCCACACCGGCGTGGTCGGGGTGCTGCGCGGCGGCCGGCCGGGGCCCGTGGTGGCCGTTCGCGCCGACATGGACGCCCTGCCGGTGACGGAGGACACGCCGTACCCCTTCAGGAGCACCGTGCGCACCACCTACAACGGGCAGGAGGTGGGGGTGGCGCACGCCTGCGGGCACGACGTCCACACGGCGGTGCAGATGGGGGTGGCGTCGGTGCTGGCCTCCATGCGCGAGCAGGTGCCGGGGACGGTGGTGTTCCTGTTCCAGCCGGCGGAGGAGGGGCCGCCGTTGGGCGAGAAGGGAGGCGCGGCGCTGATGCTGGAGGAGGGGGTGTTCGAGAAGTGGAAGCCCACGGCGGTGTTCGGGCTGCACACCTTCTCGGAGATGGAGGTGGGCAAGGTGGGGTACACGCCGGGCCCGGCCATGGCGGCGGCCACGGAGTGGCGCGCGGTGGTCAAGGGCCGGCAGGCGCACGGGGCGTCGCCGCACCTGGGGGTGGACCCGGTGGTGATGGCCTCGCAGGTGGTCACCGCGCTGCAGACCATCCGCGCCCGCAACCTGTCGCCCTTCACCCCCAGCGTGGTCACGGTGGGGATCATCCGCGGCGGCGAGCGGCTCAACATCATCCCCGCCGAGGTGAAGCTGGAGGGGACCATCCGCACCTTCGACCCGGCGGTGCAGGACACGGTGGAGCGACGGATGCGCGAGATCTTCGAGGGGATCTCGCGGGCGGGGGGCGGCTCGTACACGCTGGACATCAACCGCGCCTACCCGGTGACCGTGAACGACACGGCGCTGGCGGCGCGGATGCGCCCCACCATGGAGCGCGTGGCCGGCCGGGACAACGTGGTGCGGGTGGACCCCACCACCGGCGCGGAGGACTTCTCGTACTTCTCCAACGCGGTGCCGGGGCTGTACTTCCGGCTTGGCTCGGTGAAGCCGGGCACCGTCTCCGGCGGGCACCACACCCCCACCTTCATGGCGGACGACGCGTCCATCCCCGTGGGGATGCGGGTGATGTCCGGGCTGCTGCTGGACTACCTGGCCGGCGGCGCGGCGGGGCGGTAGGCGCGGCTCGCTCGTCGGTGCACGACGCGAGGAGGGCCGGTCCCCGCCCGGGGGACCGGCCCTCCTCGCTTTACAGCGTATGTGGCGGCGGGATCGCGCACGAGCCGCTTCAGTTGGTGCAGTAGGCGGTCGTCGTATTGAAGCACTGCTCGTTTCCGGATCCGCAGTTGTAGATCGAACAGAAATACCCGGAGGGTGCGGAGTACGCCGCCTGTGTCGGTTCGCTCAGGCGCCGCACCGTCTCTCTGCCGAGCCTCAGCTTCGCGATCTTCGTCATGGTTCGCTCCTCCCCGGTGTGAGCGGCTGGACGCTACGGGCACTTGCAGGTGTAGCCGTTGACCGTGATGCAGTTCACGCAGTACGAGATGGAAGCACAAGCCTCCGTTTCGGTGTAGTCGAAGGCTCCGGGAGGCGCAGCGGTGAGGCGGCGCACGGACTCGCGGTTGAGCTGGAGCTTGCCGATCCGCTTGGTCATTGCCGGGCTCTCCTCTTCGGGGTGTTCAGGGGACGGCCGGCGTGCTCAGCAGACGCAGGTGAAGTGGCCGTCGGTGATGCAGCGGATGGGGTACGACGCCGCGGCTGCGGCCGCCTCGGCGGGCTGCGGGGTGTCGCTCAGCCGCTGCACCGTCTCCCTGTGAAGCCTCAGCTTCTCGATCTTCTTCGTCATGCCTGCTCCTTGGTGGATGGATTGTGGACCGGCCGGGGCCCGGGGTGGCCGTCGGCAGGACAACGTGCCTACTCCACGCACTGGGTGCACACAGTGTCCATGGAGGGCGGGCAGGCTGCGTAGTACGACTGGATGGGGCACGGGTACCGGCTGGTGCATCCGTCGAAGGAGGCCCCCGCCGCGGTCCCGGAGGCGCCCCGGGCGAGCTGCCGCACCGTCTCCCGGCTGAGCCTGAGCTTCGCGATCCGCTTTGTCATCGACGGGCTTCCTGTTTTAGTTGTCGGTAAAGGAACGCTCGAAAAGCACGCTAATCCGACGTCGGCCCAGGCGCAATGGTGCCGTGCGCCGCGGCCGGCGCCGCTCCCCTGGCGAGATCGGGGCGGACCGCGCCAGTTTGCGCGGATCCCCCGCGGCCCACCCACCCCCCCGGAGAAACGCTCTTGAGACCCAGCCGACCGCCGCTCCCGCTCCTCCGCGCCGCGCTCGCGGCGCCCGCCCTGGCGCTGCTCGCCGCGTGCTCCGCCGCGGCGGGCGGTACCCCGGTCTCCGCGCCCGCGCCGGCCCCCTCCGCCGAGGAGCACGCCCGCCTGGCCGACGAGGTGCGGCAGCTCCGCGCCGCTCTCCAGCGCTACGTGGAGGCCGACGGGCACCAGAACGACATCCTGGAGCGCCAGGTCGACAACCTGATGCTCTTCGACCTGCTGGGCGACGTGGCGCAGGTGGACGTCATCACCTTCACCGGCCCGCCCCCCGCGCGCCGCGTGGTCTCCGACAACCCCGGCGCGAACAACCCGCTCAAGATCCGCGGCTACGTCTTCGTTCCGCGCGACCTGGACCGCACCCGCAAGCAGCCGCTGATCGTGATGCCGCACGGCGGGGTGCACGCCAGCTTCGAGAGCGGCGCCGCCAACGTGGTGCGGGAGCTGGTGCAGCAGGGGTACACGGTGATCGCCCCGGACTACCGGGGGAGCACCGGCTACGGGCGCGGCTTCTGGGAGCAGATCGACTACGGCGGGCTGGAGACCGAGGACACCTACGCGGCCCGTCAGGCGGCGCTGGACACGTACCCGTTCCTGGACCCGCAGCGGGTGGGGCTGGTGGGGTGGAGCCACGGCGGTCTGCACGCCCTGATGAACATCTTCGACCACCCGGAGGCGTACGCCGTGGCCTACGCCGGGGTGCCGGTGAGCGACCTGGCCTTCCGCCTGTCGTACAAGAGCCCCGGCTACACCCAGCTCTTCGCCGCCGACTACCACGTGGGGAAGACGCCGCAGGAAGACCCGGAAGCGTACCGCCGCCGCTCCCCGGCCTTCCAGGTGGACCGCTACCGCGGCACGCCGCTGCTGATCCACGCCAACACCAACGACGAGGACGTGTACGCCGTGGAGGTGCACCGGCTGGTGGACGCGCTGCGCGCCTCGGGGAAGACGGGGTGGCACTTCAAGGAGTACGAGAACGCGCCGGGGGGCCACGCCTTCAACCGCATCGACACCCCGCTGGCCCGCGAGTCGCGCCGCGAGATCTACCGCTTCCTGG
Organism: Longimicrobiaceae bacterium; assembly: GCA_036389055.1. GTDB lineage: Bacteria > Gemmatimonadota > Gemmatimonadetes > Longimicrobiales > Longimicrobiaceae > JAFAYN01. The sequence goes on from DASVQR010000195.1 coordinate 36,440, forward strand.
CCCCGCACCTGCGCCCCGCCCGCCCGGTCGGCGAGGCGGTCCGGAAGTAGCCCCCGCGGAGAGCTTGCCTTTCGGATGGATGTACGATAAATTGCATCTGTACATACAACCCCGGAGGCCGCGCCCATGACCGAGAAGAGAAGGAAGCCGCGGGAGGTGCGCGAGCCCCCGGCCGTGTACGAGGCGTCCCCCGCGGAGGAGGCGGCGATGCGCAAGAACTACCGGCTGCGGCAGTCCAAGATCGACCGGGCCATGCGGGTGCTGGGGACGGCCACGGAAACGGAGACCATCGAGCGGGCGCTGGACCTGGTGGTGTTCCGCGGCGAGCTGGTGGAGGGGGTGCGGGCGATGCGCGGGGCCGGCCTGGCCGACCCCTTCGGCGAGGATGGGTAGCGGGTGCCCAAGTACGTGCTGGACACGTCGCTGTACGTGTACGCCACGCGCAGCGACGACTGGAGCCGGGAGCTCCAGGCCTTTTACCGGGCGTTCGCGCCCTCGGTCTACCTCCACTCCGTGGTCGCGGGCGAGCTGCTGGCCGGCGCGACGAGCCCGGAGCTGGAGCGCCGCACCCAGCGCCACCTGGTCGCCCCGTTCGAGTCTACGGGGCGGCTGGTGACCCCCGGCCACGGCGCCTGGAAGCGCGCTGGCGCCGTGGTCGCACGCCTGGTAAAGGAAAAGCGGCTGAGCCCGAACGGGATCCGCCGCTCCTTCCTCAACGACTGCCTGATCGCCGCCTCCGCCCGCGACCACGGCCTGGTGGTGGTCACCGACAACCTCCGCGACTTCGAGCTGATCCGCACCGTCGAGCCCGTCGAAGTCGCCCCGCCCTGGCCCGCCCCCCGCGCCTGACCCCGCCGTTCACTCCCCGTACAGCAGCTCGTACACCCCCGAGTACAGCTTCACCTTCTTGACGTAGTCGCGCGTCTCCTCGAAGGGGATGCGCTCCACGAACAGGTCCTCGTCGCGGTACTCGGGGAAGGCGCGCCAGCGGGCCACCCGGCCGGGGCCGGCGTTGTAGGCCGCGAACACCTCGGCGAGGGTGCGGTAGCGGCGCACCTGGTCGGCGAGGAACAGCGTGCCCAGCTTGACGTTGGTCTCCGGGTCCCGGAGCCGCGCGGCGTCCACCGCGCCGACGCCCGCCCGGCTCGCCAGCCCGCGGCCGGTGGCGGGCATCACCTGCATCAGCCCCACGGCGCCCACCGGGCTGATGGCGTTGGGGTTGAAGATGGACTCCTTGCGGATCAGCCCGGCCACCATGAACGGGTCCAGCCCGCGGCGGCGCGCCTCGCGCTCCACCGTGTCGCGGAAGCGGAAGGGGAAGGCGATGCGCAGCAGCCGCTCGTCCCAGCGCCCCAGCCTCCCCCTCAGCTCGTGCCCCAGCAGCGCGGCCGCCACCGGCTGCCCGTGCTCCGGCATCGCCTCGGCCACGGCGTACAGGGCGGCCGGCCGGTCGGCCATGCGCTCGCGCAGCCCGGCGAGCTCCGCCCTGCCCTCCTCCTCCATCCCGATCTCCCGCAGCACCCCGGCGCGGAACAGCGCCGCCTCCACCTCCGCCGCCACCGCCGGCTCCATGCGCGGCGGCTCCGCCAGCGCGGCGCCGCGCAGCGACTCGCCCAGGCGCTTGCCGGCCAGCACGCCGTAGTACGAGAAGGCGTCCGCCTGCCGCGCCTCGCGGAAGCGGGCCCGCGCCGCCTCGGCGTCGCCGGCAAGCAGGTGCGCGCGGCCGGCCCAGTACAGGGCGGGCGCGGCGAGGGCGTCGCGGGGGCGCCCGGCCAGGTAGGCGTCCATGTCGCGCAGGGCGCCGGCGGCGTCGCCGGCAAGCACGGCGATCCCGGCCAGGCGCTGGGCGGCCTCCGCCGCGGCCGGGCCGCGCGCCCCGGTGGCCACGGCCCCGCGGTACAGCTCGCGCGCCGGTGCGGAGCGCCCCGCGTCCTGCTCCAGGTCGCCCAGGAAGAACAGCGCCTCGGCGGCGGCGTCCTGCCCCGGGAAGCGACCCGCCGCGGCGCGCCAGGTCTCGCGGGCCTGCGCCTCGCGCCCGCGCCGCAATTGCGCGCGGCCGGCGAGCACTGCCGCCTCGCCCGACGTGGCGGCGGCGGCCAGCAGGTGCGGCTCGGCGGCGGCGTAGCGCCGGGCGGCGAACAGGGCGCGCCCGGCCTCCAGGCGCACCGCGGCGCGCTCCGCCTCCGTCCCCCGGCCCGCGGCCAGGTACGCTTCCAGGGCGGCCACGCCGCGCTCCACGCCGCCGTGCTCCAGCAGCGTTCGCCCCACGAGCAGGCGGTCCTCGGGCGACAGGCCCGGCATCTCGGCCGCGGCGCGGGCGGCGTCCCGTGCCGCCGTGCTCGCCGGCGCGGCGGCCATGGCGCGGCGGAAGGCGGCGAGCGCGCCGGCCGCGTCGCCCGATTCCAGGCGGAGCGCGCCCGCGGTCTGCCAGGCAGCGGCGCGCAGGGCGGGGGTGGGGACGCCGGGGGCGGCCCGCTCGGCGGCGGCCAGGGCCCCGGCCGGGTCCCCGGCGCGGCGCAGGGCGTTCGCGCGCACCCGCCAGCCGCGGTCCTGGCCGGTGGCGTCGTCGGCCTCGTCGGCCAGGCGGCGCACGGAAGCGGTGTCGCCCGCGCCGGCGGCGGCCTCGGCGGCCAGCAGCAGGGCGGCGCCGCGGAAGGGCGGGAGCACCCGCGCGGCCTCGCGGAACGCCCGCTCCGCGCCCCGGACGTCGCCCGTGCGGGCCAGCTCGCGGCCGTGGCGCAGCGCGGCGATCCCGCGCGCCCGGTCTTCCGGGCCGGGGATCGGCACGGGCTTGGCGGAGTCCGCCGCGGCGGCCGTGGTGGGCTGCTGCGCCACCGGAGGTGCCGGGCCGCGCTCGGCCTGGGTCGCGGGGGAGCGGCCGCACGCGGCGAGGGCGAGCGCCAGCAGGGCGGCGGAGCGGAGCGGCGGGGGCGTTCTGGGCATGCCGGGGGTGCTTCGGGTTTGCGGCGGAGCGGGCGCATCAACGGGGTCTACCTGGGGGCGCGCCTGCGAGTTCCGGGCCGGATGTTTATAGAACTGCTCGGTCTGGGCGTGCCCCCGCTGGCGCGGGGTCGGGCTGCGGCTCCGTAGCGCACGGAACTACTGTGCGCAACGGAGTCGAGCCCGCGCAAACAGCCGCGCGGTCTCGCCCCTGACGGGCCGGCATCCCTCACGCGGCTCCGCGCGGGGCGTCTGGTTCTGCACGGAGCGCGAAGGGGGCACCGGTCGCCCGGTGCCCCCTTCGCTCCTGCCGCTCGGTTCCGTTTCCCTCGCTTCCTCGTTCAGGCTGCGTCCTGCAGCGGCTCGCCGCGCACGGCCCTGCGGGCACGGCGGGAGGCCCGCGTCGCTGCGCGGAGCCGGAGGGTGGGGTCGCACCCCGCGCAGCCGGCGGTGCCGGAGCCGTGGGGGCCGTCCTCGAAGGGGAGCCCGCACTCCGCGCAGCGCTTCAGCTCCGGGTGGAGCTCGTGCGCGGGGGTGCGGGCCGGGGTAGGCGGCGGTTCGGTACTGCCCATGTGTCCTTGCTCTCCTGGTTTGACGGGTCCGGCCCCCGTACACCGCCGGGCGAGTTTTGCGCCCCGCGCGGCTGCCGGGGGCCTGCAACTTGCGACCCGAGACAAACCCTTTGCAACCCGAGACGAGGAGGGCGCATGTCGAGGTACGGGAACGACTACGGCGGGCGGCCGGCGGACCGCGGCGAGCCCCGGCGGGGCGGCGGATACGGCGGCGGGCCCCAGGACGGGCAGGCGGGCGGCTGGTGGCGGCAGCGGCCCGGGTGGCAGGGCGGCGGCTACGACCGCGGCTTCCGGGGAGGCCCCGCGGCCGGGGGTTCCGAGTACGGCGGCTACGGCGCGGACACCGGCTGGAGCGCCTGGGAGAACCCGGGGGGCGGGCCGGACCCGCAGGGGTGGCGGCGCGGCGGCGGGTACGGGGGGAGCGCGGGCGGACCGGGGGGCGGCCCCGACCGGGGATTCGGCCGCGGGTACGACCGCGGCTTCGGCGGGGGCGGGCAGGGCGGCAGGGGACGCGGCGGGCCGCCGCGCCGCTGAGCCGATCGTCCTGGCGGATTCCGTCCGGCCGGGGGGGGG
>DASVQR010000196.1:0-43363 GCA_036389055.1 Longimicrobiaceae bacterium
GCGGCGGTGGCGGCCGCCACCTTCGACACGGCGTGGGCCACCATCGGCCGCGCCCACTACGACACCACCTACAACGGGGTGGACTGGAACGCGGTCCGCGCGGAGCTGGGCCCCCGGGCGGCCGCCGCGCGCGACAACGACCAGCTGCGCGCCGTGCTGAACGAGATGCTGGGGCGGCTGCGCCAGTCCCACCTGGCGGTGATCCCCGGCGAGGCGTACGCGGCGGTGGAGGAGGCGGCCGCGGGGAGCGGCGACGCCGGGGCCGCGCCGGGGAGCGTGGGGGTGGAGGTGCGGCTGGTGGGCGGCGAGGTGGTGGTGACGCGGGTGGAGGCGGGCGGGCCCGCCGAGCGGGCGGGGGTGCGCCCGGGGTGGGCCGTGGACTCGGTGGGGAGCCACTCCGCCGCGGAGTTGCTCGCCGCGCTGGACAAGCTCCCGGAGCCGGCCGCCCGCACCCGCGCGTACCAGGGCGCCCTGGCGGTGCAGGGCTGGATGCGGGGCGCGACCGGCGAGCCGGTGCGGGTTAGGTTCCGCGACGGCCGCGACCGCCCGGTTGCGGTGGAGCTGGCGCGCACCGCGCTGCGCGGGGAGCAGGTGGTGATGGCGGGGCTGCCGCCCATGCACGTGTGGCTGGAGAGCCGGCGGGTGCCGGCCGGCACCGGCGCGGTCGCGGGGGTGATCCGCTTCAACCTGTGGGCGCCCTCGCTGGTGGGCGAGTTCGACCGCGCGGTGGACGCGCTGCGCGGCACGGACGGCATCGTCATCGACCTGCGCGGCAACCCCGGCGGCAGCGCCTTCATGCCCGCGGGGGTGACCGGCCACTTCTTCGCGGAGCCCCGCCTGCTGGGGGTGATGAAGGTGAGGAACGGGGAGTGGCGCGTGGCCGCGAACCCCCGGCGGGTGACCGCGGACGGCCGCACGGTGGAGCCGTTCGCCGGGCCCGTCGCCATCCTGGTGGACGCGCTCTCCGCCAGCGCCTCCGAGTTCACCGCGGGGGGGATGCAGGGCGTGGGGCGGGCCCGCGTCTTCGGCGAGACCTCCGCGGGGGCGGTGCTCCCCTCGGCCACGCGGCGCCTCCCCAACGGCGACGTGCTCCAGTACGTGACCGGCGACTTCGCCCTCCCCACGGGAAAGCGCTTCGAGGGGAGCGGGGTGGTGCCCGACGTGGCCGCCCCGCCCACGCGGGCCGATCTGCTGGCCGGGCGCGACCCGGCGATGGACTCCGCCCTCCGCTGGATCGCGGAGCAGGACCAGCGCGGCGCGAGCCGCTGAACCTCCGGCGGACTCCGTCCGCCGCCCACCGGCCGACCCGGCCGGCAACCAAACCACGAAGGAGAACCACCATGCAGCACGCCACCCTGGCCCTCGCGGGCGCCGCCCGCCGCGCCGGCCTCGCCCTCTGCCTCGCGCTCGCCCTTCCCGCCGCCGCCGCCGCGCAGCAGCTCCCGCCGGCAAAGCAGCTGGTCGACCGCTACGTGGAGGCCACCGGGGGCCGCGCGGCCTACATGAAGCACAGCTCGCGGACCACGGAGATCGAGATCGAGATGCCGGCCATGGGGATGAAGATGCCCATGCGCGTGGTGCAGTCGGCGCCCAACCGGATGGTCACCCAGGCGGAGATGCCGGGCGGGGCCGGGACCATGCGCTCCGGCTACGACGGCACGGTGGGGTGGCAGATCAACCCCATGACGGGGCCCGCGCTGATGTCGGGCGCGGAGCTGGAGCAGACGATGCAGCAGGCGGAGTTCTTCGGGACGCTGAACTACGACAAGCTGTACCAGACCCTGGAGACGACGGAGCGCACCGAGATGGGCGGGCGCCCCTGCTACCGGGTCAAGCTGGTCACCCGCTCCGGGCGGGAGACCTGGCAGTGCTTCGACACGGAGACGGGGCTGATGGTGGCCTCCGGGGGGAAGCAGGAGTCGCAGATGGGGACGCTGGACGTGACCACGCTGCTCAGCGACTACAAGGAGTTCGACGGGATCCGTGTCCCCACCCGCGCCAGCGCGCAGATGATGGGGCAGCAGATGGTGACGACCATCAAGTCGGTGAGCCACGCCCCGGTCGCCGCGTCGGCCTTCGCGCTGCCGCAGGAGATCCAGGCGCTCGCCGCGGCCCGCAAGCCCTGACGCGGCGGCCGGCTCTTGACGCCGGGCGGCCGGCGGCGGATGATTGGGCTGCCCGCGCCGGTCCGCCCGACTCAACCTGGAGGTCCCGAACATGGTCGCTGCCGTGGTGCTGATCCGCTCCGTCCCGGGCGACGTTCCCGCGCTCGCCCGCCGCATCGCCGGCATCGACGGGGTGGCGGAGGTGTACTCCGTGTCCGGCGAGTACGACCTGATCGCCATCGTGCGGGTGCCGGAGTACGAGCGCATCGCCACCATCGTCACCGAGGAGATCGCCCAGGTGAACGGGATCGAGCGGACCAACACGCTCACGGCGTTCCGCGTGTACTCCAAGCAGGACCTGGAGCGGGCCTGGGACATGTTCGACTGAATGCTTTTCGCCGCGGGTTCGGGCGTGCCCCCGGCTGCGCCGGGGTCGGGCTTCGGCTCCGTAACGCACGATACAACCGTGCGTAACGGAGTCGAGCCCCGGCGGAAACTGCCCCGCCGGGTCTCGCCCCTCCGGGCCGGAATCCCTCACGCGGGCTCCGGCGTGTCGCCTGCCGGTCCTCCTCGTATTCTGCTCTCCCCCGCGACACCATGACACCATCGGGAGCCCCCGCGCGCACGGACGCACCGGGGCCCGTCGGCGCGTCCACGAGCCCCGCCGACGCGGAGATCGCGGCGCGGGCGCGGCGGGTCTTCGAGGCGCAGCGGGCGCGGCGGCGCTGGGCGGACCCGCCCACCGCGGCGGAGCGGATCGCGCGGCTGAAGCGCTTCCGCGCGGCGGTGGAGGCGCACCGCGGCGCGCTGGCGGAGGCGATGCGGGCGGACTTCCACAAGCACCCGGTCGAGACGGAATTGACGGAGGTACAGCAGGTGCTGGCGGAGACGGGGCACGCCATCCGCCACCTGCGCCGCTGGATGCGCCCGCGGCGGGTGGGGACGCCGGCGCTGCTGGCGGGGACGCGCAGCCGCATCCACTACGAGCCGCGGGGCACGGTGCTGGTGCTGGGCGCCTGGAACTACCCGGTGCTGCTGACGCTGGCGCCGCTGGTGGCCGCGGTGGCGGCCGGGAACACCGCCGTCGTGCGCCCCTCCGAGAAGACGCCCGCGACGGCGGAGGTGCTGGGGCGCATCGTCGCCGACGCGTTCGCGGAGGACGACGTGGCGCTGGTGGGAGGCGGGGTGGAGGTGGCCGACGCGCTGCTCGCCCTCCCCTTCGACCACTTCTTCTTCACCGGGAGCACGGCGGTGGGGCGCAAGGTGATGCACGCCGCGGCGGAGCACATGGCGAGCGTCACCCTGGAGCTGGGCGGAAAGTCGCCGGCCGTCGTGGACGCGTCGGCGGACGTGGCCCGGGCGGCGGAGCGGATCGCCTGGGGCAAGTTCATCAACGGCGGGCAGACGTGCGTGGCCCCGGACTACGTGCTGGTGCACGAGTCGCGCGCGGCCGAATTGCTGGAGGCGCTGCGCGCCGCCGTCGCCCGCTTCTACGGCGACACGCCGGAGGCGCGGCGGCGCAGCGACAGCTTCAGCCGGATGATCGACGACCGGGCGTTCGCCCGCGTGGCCGGGCTGCTGGAGGATTCCGTCCGTGCCGGCGCGCGCGTCGAGGTCGGCGGCGAGACCGACGCGGCGGAGCGGTACGTCGCGCCGACGGTGCTCTCCGGCGTCTCCTGGGAGATGCCGGTGATGGCGGAGGAGATCTTCGGCCCGGTGCTCCCGGTGCTCGCCTTCCGCTCGCTGGACGACGCGCTGGAGCGCATCGCCGAGCGTCCCAAGCCGCTGGCGCTCTACCTGTTCGCGCGGGACGGCGCCGTGGAGGAGCGGGTGCTGCGGCGCACCACGGCGGGCGGCACGGTGGTCAACGACGTGGTGATCCACCTGGCGAACCCGGACCTGCCGTTCGGCGGGGTGGGGGAGAGCGGGCAGGGGAGCTACCACGGCCGCTTCGGCTTCCGCACCTTTTCGCACGAGCGGGCGGTGCTGGTGCGCGGCCGCTTCAGCCCGGCGAGCCTGCTCCACCCGCCCTACACCGACCGGGTGCGTCGCTTCGCGGAGTGGGTCGGGCGCATCGTCGGCTGAACGGCGGCACAGCGGTCTTTGGAACCGTTCGGTGAAGTTCGCATTCCCGGACTCCCGGCTCGCCCCCGTCGAATCCGATGCATTTGCAGGCTGTCCCCTGTAACCTGTCCCCTGTCCCCTCCCCATGAGCTTTCCCGAATACGAGCATTTCGACGGTCTCGGGCTCGCGGAGCTCGTGCGACGGGGCGAGGTGAGCCCCGCGGAGCTGGCGGAGGAGGCGATCCGCAGGGCGGAGGCGCTGCAGCCGGCGCTCAACTTCCTGGTGACGCCGCTGTTCGAGCGCGGGCGGGAGGCGGCGCGCGGCATGATCCCGGAGGGCCCGTTCCGCGGCGTCCCCTTCCTGCTCAAGGACATCCTCCAGGACCTTGCCGGGGTGCGCTCCACCTCGGGGTCGGCGTGCATGGCGGCGTACGTGCCGGAGCGGGACGCCGAGGTGGTCCGCCGCTTCCGCGAGGCGGGGCTGGTGGTGCTGGGGAAGACCAACGTCCCCGAGCTGGGGCTGATGGGGGTGACCGAGCCGGAGGCGTTCGGGGCGACGCGGAACCCCTGGGACCCGTCGCGGACGCCGGGGGGCTCCAGCGGGGGGGCGGCGGCGGCCGTTGCGGCCGGGGTGGTGCCGCTGGCGGGGGCGAACGACGGGGGCGGCTCCATCCGCATCCCCGCCTCGCACTGCGGGCTCTTCGGGCTGAAGCCCAGCCGCGGGCGGGTGCCCGCGGGCCCCTTCCACGCGGAGGTGTGGGAGGGCGCGTCCGTGGACCTCGCGCTCACCCGCAGCGTGCGCGACAGCGCGGCGCTGCTGGACGCGGTGGCCGGGCCGGACGCGGGCGCGCCGTACACCATCGCGGCGCCGGAGCGGCCGTACGCGGAGGAGGTGGGGCGCGCGCCGGGGCGCCTGCGCGTCGCCTTCTCGGCGCGCTCGCCGCTGGGGACGCCGGTGCACCCGGAGTGCGTGGCCGCGGTCCGCGCCGCGGCGGCGCTGCTGGAGGAGTTGGGGCACGACGTGGAGGAGGCGGAGCCGGAGATCGACGGGCTGGCCGTGGCGCGCTGCTACTTCATGCTGTACTTCGGGCAGGTGGCGGCCACGCTGGACCGCATCGAGGCGGAGGCGCCGGGGACGAGCCGCCGCGCCGAGCTGCCCACGCGCGCGCTGGCCGCCATCGGGCGCAACCTGTCGGCGGGGGCGTACGTGCGCAGCAAGCAGCGCTGGAACGAGTTCGGCCGGGCGATGGGGGCCTTCCACGCGCGGTACGACCTGTACCTCACCCCCGTGGTGGCGGAGCCGCCGGTCCGCATCGGCGAGCTGGCGCCGCGCCGCCTGGAGCGCCTGCAGATGCAGCTGGTGAGCGGGCTGCGGCTGGGGCGGCTCGTCCCCTTCATGCGCCTGGTGGACCGCCTGGCGACGGAGAGCCTGAGCCGCACCCCCTTCACCCAGCTCGCCAACCTCACCGGCCAGCCCGCCATGTCGGTGCCGCTGCACTGGACGCCGGAGGGGCTCCCCGTGGGCGCCCACTTCACCGCGCCCTTCGGCGGCGAGGCCGTGCTCTTCCGCCTGGCGGCGCAGCTGGAGGAGGCGCGGCCCTGGTTCGACCGCCGCCCGCCCGTCGCGCGCTCCCTCGCCGCCGTCTAGCCGTCCACCGGGTTGAGGACCACGTCGCCGCAGGGCCCCTCCATGCGCATGTCGTCCACGCGGACCCAGGCGTCCTGGCCGGGCGCCCAGAACCCGGCGAACAGGTTGTAGGTGCCGGTCGCGGGGGGGCGGTAGACGACCCTCAGCTCGCTGTACCTGGGGAGCGGGCCGTACTTGATCTCCTGAACGGGGCGCTGGGAGGCGTCGCGGAAGCCGAAGTACCCGTCGCGCACGTTCCCCGACGTGCGCACCCACGCCCGCAGCGTGTACCGGGCCCCCGCCGTGAGCTGGACGCGCGAGCGGATCGCGTTCCAGTCCCGGGTGTTGCGCAGCAGGGCGTTGTTGTTGCCGGCACGGGCGTTCCCCGTCCCCAGCTCGACCTGGGCCTGCCCTTCCTGGATCCACGGCGAGCTCACCCGGGTGCGCGTCTGCGCCTCGAACCCGCTGTCGCGCGGCAGGGTCGCGCACTGCGCGGCCGCCAGGCCCTCCACCGGCGGCGCCGCGCCCAGCGCCCCGGCCAGCAGCATCCCTCCCAGCCGGAGCGCGGTATTCGTCCTGTTCCACCTGACGTGCATGGCGGTCTCCTCCCTGGTTGAGCGGCATCCAACCGACGGATGGCAGGCGTTGGGTAGCACCGATCGCACCCTCCGGCCAGGCGGATGGTGAAGGGTGGCGCAAGTCGCGCTTCCGCAAAGGCTTGTGCCGGACGGGCCGGCGCGCCCCGGCACGGGAGGGCGGCAGGGGTGGGACGTGGATGGGGCAGCAGACAGGGAGCGCACGTCCCACCCGTGACCCACGGCGGGCCTGCCGGTATCTTGGGATTCCGGTCGACGCCGCGCGCCGCACCGCAACGCCACCGCTTCCGAGAGGGCTCCACGCATGCTCCGCAAGGCTTCCCTGTTCCTCGCCGCGCTCGCCGTGACCGGCTGCGCTCCCGCCGCCACCCTCGCTCCCGAGGCCGAGACGCGGCTGGCCGACGACGTGACGGTCCGCCGCATCGCGCCGGGGCTGTGGGTGCACACCACGACCGCGACCACGCGCAGCTTCGGCACGGTGCCGGCCAACGGGATGCTGCTGGAGACGGAGGACGGGAGTCTGCTGGTGGACACGGGGTGGGACGAGCGGCAGGGGCAGCTGCTGCTGGACTGGGCCTCGCGCACGCTGGGGAAGCCGGTGCGGCGCGCGGTGGTGACCCACTCCCACGAGGACCGCACGGGCGGGGCGGCGGCGATGCGGCGGGCGGGGGTCCCGGTGGTGGGGCTCGCGGCCACCGCGCGCCTGACGGGCGAGGCGGCGGGGATCGAGGCGCTCCCCGGGCTGGAGTCGGCCGCGGTGGAGGTCGGGGGCGCGGAGGTGTACTTTCCCGGCCACGGCCACACCCCGGACAACGTGGTCGTGTACTTTCCGCGGCAGCGCGTGCTCTTCGGGGGGTGCCTGGTCAAGGCGGACACCGCCACCACCGTCGGCAACGTGGCGGACGCGGACGTGCCGGGATGGCCGGGCGCGGTGGAGCGGGTGCGCGAGCGCTACCCGCGCCTGGCCACGGTGGTGCCCGGGCACGGCGGCGTGAGCGGGCCGGCCGCGCTGCGCGTCACCCAGACGGTCGTCCGCGAGAAGGGCCCCGCCGCGGTGGAGGCGCTGCGGCGGCAGCCGCGGTGAGCGCCGACCCCGCTGGACCCGGCCCCGGGGTGTAGCGGGGGCGCCACGGGCTGGGGCAGGAAAGGGACGTCCATCCGGCACGCCCGGAGTCTGCCGCTTAGAGCCAACCGCCGGCGCCGCTGCGACTTGCGAACCGGCGCCGCTGGCGGCACGGCGGGTGCTGCGCGGCGGGTGCCCCGTCGTGGACCCCCACCGTCCGCCGTCGTTCCCGGAGTGAACATGAGACATCGCTGGTTCCCCGCCGTCGCGGCCCTCGCCGCCGCGCTCGCCGCCCCGGCCACCGGCGCGGCACAGCAGTACACGATCAGGCCGACCGACGGGATCGCCCCCGGGGACTACTTCAACTTCGAGCACGGGATGCTCGATGGATGGGGAAACAGCTTCGAGGACGGCGCGCTGGTCTCCCGGGGCGGGTACGGGCAGACGTTCACGATCGACCGGGGGAGCACGCTCCTCCGGTGGGTGCTGCCCCATGACGGGTGCTTCGGCACGGAGCCGTACTACCGGTCGCCTCTCCCGGGGCCCTGCCTGTTCCGGGGCTACGTCGCCGGCTTCGACGGTGCCACCGGCGCCCTCACGGGCGTGCTGTGGGAGAGCGGGCCCACCGCGTCCGGGGGAATCACCCCGCAGTTCACGCCGGGCATCTGGCTGGACCCCGGCAGGTACGTCGCCTTCCTGCTCCAGGACGGCACCCCGCCCGTGCCCGGGTTCACCGGCACGGTGATGCGGGAGTTCTCCACGCTCTACCCGTGGGTTCCCGGCCAGGCCCCGGCCTCCCCGGGGAGCGAGATGGTCCGCCTGGCGAGCCGCGATCCCGGCCTGGACGTGGACGGGACCGTCTGGAGGGTGGAAGGCGCCGTGGACGTTCAGAACTTCAGCGCGACCCTGGACACCACCGTGACCCCCGAGCCGGCCACGCTGGTGCTCCTGGGCAGCGGGCTCGCCGGGCTGGCTGGAGCGGCGCGGCGGAGGCGCCGGCGCAGGGAGGAGGCGGCGTAGCCGGGCGCGAGGCGAGAGCCTTCGCCCCGGAGCGCGACGAGGGCCCCGGGATCCCGGGGCCCTCGTCGCGTCCGCGGACCGTCCCGCCGCGGCTCAATCCCACTCCCCGCCGCCGCCGAAGGTCTCGTCCATCACCTCGCGGATCGCGTCCCCGCCGAAGCCGCGGCGCGCCAGGAAGCCGTAGAAGCGCTGCCGGGCCTTGTGCCGGTCCTCGCCGGCCCTGCGTGAGAACTTGGCCGCCGCCTCGCGCGCCAGCTCCGTCTCCGACACCTCGGCGTCCTCGAACACCCCGCGGATCGCCTCGTGCGCCGTCTCGGCGTCCACCCCTTTGGTCCGCAGCTCCTGGGCGAGCCGGCGCACGCCGCGCGGCTTGAAGCGCACCCGGTCGCGCACGAAGGTGGCCGCGAACGCCGCGTCGTCCACCATCCCGATTCCCTCCAGGCCGCCCAGGCACTCCTCCACGACCTCCTCCGGGAACTCCTTTTCGCGCAGCCGGCGGCGCAGCTCCTGCGCGCTGCGCGGGCGGAAGCTGAGCAGCACCAGCGCGGCCTCGCGCGCCTTCCAGAGCCGGTCCTGCCGCTCCAGGTCGGCGAGCTGCGCCTCCGTCACCTCGTCGCCCACGTGGAGGTGCGCGCCCCAGGCGGTCTCCGCGCCCAGCGCCAGGCGAAAAGCGCCGTCCACGTGTACGTTGACGCGGTCGGGGTGGTGCTTCTGCGGCTCGATGGCGGTGATCTTCATGGCTCCGGAGGCACGTCGGATGCGGTGAGCGGACCCCGCTGATACCCCGCGGGGCGGCCCGGCGTGCCCCGCCTGGGGGGCCGGCGCCGCCTTGTCGGGCGGGGGGGCGCGGGTTATCCTACCCGCTCTCCCACATCCTGGAAACGTCGCAAGCCGAGTCGTGATGGCCCATTCCGCCATGCTCGCCGCACCCGCGCTCGCGGAGCTCCGCGCGCGGGAGTTCCCCGCGCTCGCCGGGGCCGCCTACCTCAACGCGGCCTCCGTGACGCCGACCCCGGAGCGGACGCGCCGCGCGCTGGACGAGGCGAACCGCCGGCGCACGCGCATCACGGACTGGGAGGACGACGACTTCGCCCGGCCGCTGCACGCCGCGCGCGACGCCGCGGCGCGGCTGGTGGGCGCCGCCCCGGACGAGATCGCGCTGGGGTGGAACACCAGCTTCGGCATCAACCTGGCCGCGCAGTGCCTCCCCATCCCCGCGGGCTCCACCGTGGTGGTGAGCGACCGCGAGTTCCCCGCGAACGTGTACCCGTGGATGGGGCCCGGCTGCCCCGGGCGCCTGGAGACCGTGCCCGCCGACGCGGCGGGCCGCCCCGACGAGGACCGGCTGCTGGAGCGGCTGGACCGCGGCGACGTGTCGGTGTTCGCCGTGTCGGCGGTGCAGTTCGCCACCGGCTGGCGCGCCGACCTCCCCCGGCTGGGGCGCTTCTGCCGCGAGCGGGGGATCTTTTTTGTCGTGGACGCCATCCAGGCGCTGGGGCAGCTCCCGCTGGACGTGCGCGAGGCGGAGGTGGACGTGCTCGCCACCGGCGCGCAGAAGTGGCTGTGCGGCCCCTTCGGCACCGGCTTCGCCTACGTGCGCCGCGAGCTGCTGCCGCGCATGCAGCCGCACGTGGTGGGGTGGACCTCGCTGCAGGCGTCCGCCGACTACGCCAACCTGCTGGACTACCGCTACGAGTTCGTGGAGGACGCCCGCAGGTTCGAGGTGGCGACCCCGGCCTTCCACGACTTCGCCGGCATGGCGGCGTCGCTGGAGGTGCTGCTGGAGGCCGGCGTGGACGCCGTGCAGGCGCACCTGGCCGAGCTGCTGGAGCCGCTGGAGGCGTGGATGGCCGAGCACCCGGAGTTCCGGGTGGTGAGCGACCGCTCGCCGGAGCGCCGCTCCGGGATCTTCTGCTTCCGCCCGCCGGAGCCGGAGGCGACGTTCGCGGCGCTGGCGGCGGCGGGGGTGGTGTGCGTGCTGCGCCAGGGCGCGGTGCGCATCTCCCCGCACCTGTACAACGATGCCGGCGACCTGGCGCGCGTGCTGGAGGTGCTGGAGGCGGAGGTGGGCCGGTGAGCCCGCGCCGGGGACGGGTCCGCGAGCTGCTGGAGGAGGTCCGCGCCGAGTACGCGCCGGACCCGCGGCTCGCCGTGTGGGAGGTGGAGGCCGAGCTGGACGGCGACGCGCTGCTGCTCGCCGGCGCCACCTCCGAGCCCGCCGCGGCCGAGGCGCTGCACCGCGGCGTCGCCGCGCTGGGCGGGTGGACCACCGTGCGCGACGAGGTGGCGCGCCTCCCCGACACGGAGGGCGCCGAGGCGGTGCACGCGGTGGTCACCTCTGCCGTCGCGCCCATGCAGGCCGAGCCGGCGATCAACACCACCCAGGTGTCGCAGGTGGTGCTGGGGCACCGCGTGGTCGTGCTGCGGCGGCGCGGGCGCTGGCTCCAGTGCCGCGCCGGCGACGGGTACCTGGGGTGGATCCACTGCGGCTACGTGGCGCTCCTGGACGAGACCGACGCCGCGGCGTGGGAGGTGGGGACGGAGGGGGAGGCGTGGATCTCGCTGGGCGCCGAGCTCCGCGACGACGCCGGCGCGACGTTCGCGCGGCTCCCCTGGGGCGCGCGCGTGGTGCGCGAGGCGGACGGCCGCGTGCGCCTTCCCGACGGGCGCCGCGGCCGGCCCGCGGGCGAGCTGGTGTCCGCCGCGGAGCGCCCGCTGCGCTTTCCGCTGGCCGGCGAGGCGGTGGTGGCGACGGCGGAGCGCTGGATGGGGGCGCCGTACCTGTGGGGCGGGATCACCCCCGCGGGGGTGGACTGCTCCGGGCTGGTGCAGGCCGCCTACCGGCTGCACGGCCTGGTCCTCCCCCGCGACTCCGACATGCAGTCGCGCACGGGCGAGGAGGTGGACCCCGGCGGCTTCGACGCCTTCCTCCCCGGCGACCTGCTGTTCTTCGCGGAGGAGCCGGGGCGCTGCACCCACGTGGTGATGTCGGCGGGGGGCTCGCGCATCGTCCACTCGTCGCTGGGCAACGGCGGGGTGGCGCGCAACGACCTGCTGGGGGCGCTGAACTACGAGCGGGAGCTGCGGCGGATCTTCCTGTGCGCCCGGCGGGTGATCGGGGGCGCGGGGTGAGCGGCGCGGCCGGCGCCTCAGCGAAGGATGAGGAGCTGCACCAGGATCCAGCCGACCAGGATCCCCATCGCGATCCCGGCGAGGACCACGCCGCCGAGCTGAATCTTCTCCCTGGTCCGGACTCGCACCTCGTCGCCTCCCTGGACGGTTCTGGAACGGTTGCCCCCGCGCCCCCGGCCCTTTGCGAGGAGCGTGCCGGGGCGGGCGCGGCCCTCGCGCGCGCGGCCTCCGCATGATCGTAGGGGTCGGGATGGACCTCGTCCAGGTGGGGCGCGTCCAGGCGCTGCTGGAGCGCAAGGGCGAGCGGGCCCTGGCCCGCCTCTTCACCCCCGCCGAGGCGGCGCGCTGCCGCGGCGGACGCAGCCCGCGCGAGTCGTTCGCCGCCCGCTTCGCCGCCAAGGAGGCGTTCTTCAAGGCGCTGGGCACCGGCTGGGGGCGCGGCGGCTCCTGGACCGAGGTGGAGGTGGTGTCCGCCCCCTCCGGCGCCCCCTCCATCCGCCTGCACGGCGGCGCCGCCGCGCTCGCCGAGGCCGCGGGCGTGCGCCGCGTCCACCTCTCCCTCACCCACACCGACGAGCTGGCCGCCGCCTACGTGGTGCTGGAAGGCGGCCCGCCCGGTTGACAGCGCGCTCCCCTCGCTCCACCTTGCCGGGCTCCCGCGTCCCCGACGCTCCCCGCGCGCCGCAGCCGTTGAACGCAGCCCTCCTGTACGCACTCGTCGCCGCCGGGGCGAACCTCGCGGGCGGCCTGGTCATCACCACCGCCTCGCTGCAGGGCCGGCGCGCGCAGCGGATGCTGATCGCGTTCGGCGGCGGGTTCATGCTCGCCGTGGTCCTGCTGGGCATGCTCCCGCACGTCCTGGAGGCCGGCCCCGCCGCCGCGGCGAGCGTGGCCGCCGGCTACCTGCTGGTGCACCTCACGCAGCACGTGGTCACCCCGCACTTCCACTTCGGGGAGGAGACCCACGCCGACGAGATGATGGGGCGCTGGGTGGGGGTGGCCGCCCTGCTCGGCCTGCTGCTGCACACCTTCTTCGACGGCGTCGCCATCGCCAGCGGGTTCGGCGTGTCCGCCGCGCTCGGCTTCCTGGTCTTTTCCGGCATCCTCCTGCACAAGATCCCCGAGGGGGTCACGGTGGCCTCCATCATGCTCGCCAGCGGGAACAGCCGCAGGCGGGCGCTTCTCGGCGTCGTGCTGCTGGGGCTTTCCACGGTGGCGGGGGTGCTGCTCACCGGGTTCGTGGAGCCGCTGCGCGTGCACGGGCTGGGGCTGAGCGCCGGGGTGACGCTGTACGTGGCGGCGTCCAACCTGATCCCCGAGGTGCAGAAGGAGCGCAGCTGGACGTCGGCGCTTTCCGTGTTCGCGGGGTTCGCGGTGTACTTCCTCGCGCTTTCGCTCGTCGGGGGGATCGTGGAATGAGCGGCTTCTACGGATTCGAACTGCGGGTTCGGGCGTGCCCCCGGCTGCGCCGGGGTCGGGCTGCGCGCTGCGTAGCAGACGAAACAACCGTCTGCAACGCAGCCGAGCCCCGCCAAACTGCCGGCGGGTCTCGGCCCTGCGGGCGCGCATCCCTCACGCGGTCGGCTTTCCCATGAGCGACGACACCCTTCCGCTGTTCGGCGAGGAGCCGGCGGCGGCTCCCGCGCGCGAGGCTGCGCCCGCGCGTGAATCGTCCGCGTTCCCGCCGCGTCCCGGCGCGCCGCTGGCGGAGCGGATGCGGCCGCGCACCCTGGACGAGGTGGTGGGGCAGGAGCACCTGGCGGGGCCCGAGGGGACGCTGCGGCGGCTGCTTCGGGCGGGGCACCTCCCCAACCTGATCCTGCACGGGCCGCCGGGGAGCGGAAAGACCACGCTGGCGCGGGTCATCGCCGAGGAAGCGGAGGCCACCTTCGTCCCCTTCAGCGCGGTGAGCGAGGGGGTGCCGCGGCTGCGCGAGGTGGTCAAGGAGGCGGAGCAGCGGCGGCGCGGGGGGCGGGGGACGCTGGTGTTCGTGGACGAGATCCACCGGCTCAACAAGGGGCAGCAGGACTTCCTGCTCCCCTTCATCGAGTCCGGGCTGCTCACCCTGATCGGCGCGACTACCGAGCACCCGGGGTTCGAGATCAACCCGGCCGTGCTTTCCCGCTCGCGGGTGCTGGTGCTGGAGCCGCTGCGGCCGGAGGACGTGCGGGCGGTGCTGCGCCGCGCGCTGGAAGACTCCGAGCGCGGGCTGGGGGAGCTGGGGACGCGGCTGGACCCGGAGGCGGAGGAGGCGCTGGTGCGGGCCACCGGCGGCGACGCGCGGCAGGCGCTCACCGCGCTGGAGATCGCGGCGCGGCTGGCGGGGCCCGGCGCCACGCTCACCGAGGAGATGGTGCGCGAGGGGCTGCAGCAGCGCACCGACCGGTACGACCCCACGCTGGCGTACGAGATGCTCTCCGCCTTCCACAAGTCGCTGCGCTCGTCCTCGGGCGAGGGGGCGCTGTACTGGGCGATGCGGATGGTGCGCGGCGGCGAGGACCCCAAGACGCTCTTCCGCCGCATGATCGCAATGGCCTACGAGGACGTGGGGCTGGCGGACCCGCAGGCGGGCGTGGTGGCCGTGCAGGCGATGCTGGCGTTCGAGCGGCTGGGCGCGCCGGAGGGCTTCCTCCCCATGGCGAACGCCATCCTGTACCTGGCGCAGGCGCCAAAGTCCAACCGCGCGTACATGGCGCTCCACGCGGCCACCGAGGCCGCCGAGCAGCACCCGGACGCGCCGGTGCCCCTCTCGCTGCGCAACGCCACCACCGGGCTGATGAAGGAGTGGGGCTACGGCAAGCAGTACCAGTACGCCCACAACTACGAGGGCGCGGTGGTGGACCAGCAGTGCCTCCCCGACGTGATCGCGGACCGCAGGTTCTACGAGCCCTCCGACCGCGGCTTCGAGCGCGAGGTCGCCGCGCGCCTGGCCGAGCGCGAGCGCGCCCTGCGGCGCGGCGGCGAGCCGGAGTCCCCGGCTTGAGCGGAGGCGCCGGTCTCCTCCTGCGCCTGGACGCGCGCAGGCTCCGAGGCGAGCTGCGCCGCCCGCGCCCGGGCCCGCTGGTGGGCGTGCTCCTGCCGCTGCTGCTGCTCGCGGCCGGGCTGCTGGTGGCCGGGCCGCGCCTGCGCCCCCGCGTGGACGACGCCGAGGGCGCCGTGCTGCTGGGCCTGTGGGTGGGCGGCGCGGTCGGCTTCGTGGCGCACCCCCTCCTCCTCCGCCCCTCCGACGACGGCTTCCTGCGCCGCCTGGGCGTCCCCGCGCGGGCGCTGTACGCGCACCGCGCCGCACGCGTGCTGGCGGCGGCGCTGGGGATCGTGCTGCTCCTCCTGCTCCCCTTCGCCGGCTCCGGCGGAGGCGTGGCGCGGCCGCTGGCCGTGGGGCTGGCGGCCGGCGCCGCGGCCTGGGGCGCCTCTCTGTTCTTCTTGGCGCGCGCGGCGCTCGCCATCGCGGGCGGGGGGAAGCCCGGCCTCTCGGCGATGATGATGGGGCCGGACCTGGGGCTGGTGAAGGCCGCGCCGCTGGTGTACGCGCCGCTCTACCCGCTGGTCGCGGGCGCGGCCGGCGCGGGGTACGGGGGCGCCGCGCCGGGCGTGGACCTGCTCCGCGCGCTCACGGTCGCCGTGGTCGCCGCCGGGCTCGCGGCGCTGGGGGCGCGCCGGTTCGAGCGGGCGCTGCCGCGCTTCGCCCCGGCCGCCAACGAGATGGCGTTCGAGCCGCCCCCGGCCAGGGGGACGGGCGGGCTGGTGATCGGCGGGGGGCTGGCGCGGCTGCTGCCGCGCCGGGTGGCCACGGCCTGGGCCCGCGACGCCGTGGTGCTGGGGCGGCGCTTCCGCTGGGCGGGGCGCATTGCCTGGCCGGTCGCGGTGGGCGGCGCCGTGGCGCTGCTGCGCTGGGGCGACGTGGAGGGGGTGCGCAGCTGGGTGGCCGCCGCCGGCGCGCTGGCGCTCGCAGCGCAGGGCGCGGCGCTGGTGGGGCTGGGCCGGCACGAGCGCGGCCCCCGCTGGATCGACCGGGGGCTGGGGCTGGGGTGGGCGACGCGGCTGGGCGGGCGCTGGGCCGCGGGGGCGGGGATGGCGCTCTGGCTCGTCCTGCCGCTGGCGCTGTGCTGGGGCGCGCGGGGCTCCGGCACGCCCGGGTGGGAGTGGCTGCTGGCTGCGCTGGCGACGAGCGGCGCCGCGGCGGCCGTGTCCGTGGCCGCGGCGGGGAGGTGAGGGTGGGCGAGGCCGTGCTGGAGGTGCAGGGGATCGGCAAGGCGTACCGGAGGCGCGCCGTGCTCAAGGAGGTGAGCTTCGCCGTGCGCGCCGGCGAGTGCGTGGCGCTGCTGGGCTCCAACGGGGCCGGCAAGAGCACGCTGCTGGGCTGCCTCACCGGCGACCGCCTGCCCGACCGCGGCACCGTGCGCGTCTGCGGCGCGGACCCGTTCTCGGACCCCCGCGCGGCGGCGGGGTGTATGGGTGTGGTTCCGGAGCGCCCCTTCCTGTACGAGGAGCTGACGGTGGCGGAGCTGCTGCGCTTCGTCGCGGCGGCGCGCAACCTGCCGGAGAAGGAGTCCGCCGCCGAGGCGCACCGCCTGCTGGGGCTCATGGGGCTGCACGGCGCGGAGGAATTGCTCTGCCGCGAGCTGTCGCAGGGGATGGGGCGCAAGACGGCGCTGACGGTGGCGCTCCTGCACGGCCCCCGCGCCATCGTGCTGGACGAGGCGCTCAACGGCCTGGACGCCCCCTCGGTGCGCCGCGTGGTGGAGGAGCTGGACCGCCGCAGGGCGCAGGGCGCCGCGGTGCTCCTTGCCAGCCACGACCTGGAGCTGGTGGCCGAGTGGTGCGACCGCGCCGTCCTCCTCGCCCCCGGCGCCCGCTGGGCGAGCCTGGAAGGCGAGGCCTGGGAGGCCTGGCGCAGGGCGCCGACGCTGGAGCTGGGGACGGCAGGGAACAGGGAATAGGGAACAGGGAACAGGGAACAGCCTGCAACGGCGGGCCCTCACCCGGCTCGCTTGAGGCTCGCCACCCTCTCCCAATTCTGGGAGAGGGGGCAACGGCAGGGGGGGCTCTGCGGACGCCAGCGCGATGCCCGCGTGAGGGATGCGAGCGCGAAGCGGCGAGACCCGCCGGCAGTTTGGCGGGGCTCGCCTCCGTTGCAAACGGTTGTATCGTTTGCTACGGAGCCGCAGCCCGACCCCGGCGCAGCCGGGGGCACGCCCGAACGACGTGGAAGTTCGATCTTACGATCTCGAGAAAGGCTAGAAACATGATTCGCACGACGACGCGCGCCGCGCTCTCGCTCCTGGTGGTGCTGGTGCTCAGTGCCTGCGGCAGCTTTGGCTTCCGCCAGCCCCAGGTGACGCTGGACGGGGTGCAGCTGGGCGGCCTGGGCCTGCGCGGGGGCACGCTGCTGGTGAACCTGCGCGTGCAGAACCCCAACGGCTTCGCCCTGAACGCCGAGCGCCTGCGCTACAACCTGGAGCTCCGCGATCCGGGTCAGGCGGGTGACAGCGCCTGGATCGACTTCGCCACCGGCTCGTACGACCGGGAGTTCTCGGTGGGCGCGCGCGACACGGAAACGGTGCAGATCCCGGTGGAGTTCTCCTACTCGGGGCTGGGCGGCGCGGCGTCGTCCATCCTGCGCAACGGCACCTTCCACTACCGCGCCCGCGGCGAGGTGGACGTGGACACCCCCATCGGCTCGCGGTCGGTGCCGTTCACCAAGCGGGGCACCTTCACCATGGCCGGCACGCAGTGACGCTGGTCCGCTTCTCGGGCGTCGGGAAGCAGTTCGGGGACCGCTGGGTCCTGCGCGGCGTGGACTTCCAGGTCGCCGCCGGGGACCGCTGGGGGATCGTGGGGCGCAACGGGGTGGGCAAGACCACGCTGTTCCGCCTGCTGACCGGCGCCGACGACGCCACCGAGGGCGAGATCTGGCGCCACCCGGGAATCCGCTTCACGCTGCTCCGCCAGAACCGCGGGGAATCGAGCGCCGCCACCGTACGGGAGGCGGCGCTCGAGCCGTTCGCGGAGCTGCTGGCGATGGAGGGGCGCATCGAGGCGATGGCCGCGGAGCTGGGGCGCGTGGACACGGCCTTGCCGGAGGGCGCGCGGCTGCTGCACGACTACGACCGCGACGTGGAGGAGTTCCGGCGCCGCGGCGGCTACGACGCGCACGCCCGCGCCCAGGCGGCGCTGGAGGGGCTCGGCTTTCCGCAGGACACGTGGGAAAAGGAAGTGCGCCGTCTGAGCGGCGGCGAGCTGGGGCGGCTGCGGCTGGCGCAGACGCTGCTGGCGGAGCCGGACGTGCTGCTGCTGGACGAGCCCACCAACCACCTGGACCTGCGCTCCACCGAGTGGCTGGAGAGCTTCCTGCGCGGCTACGCGGGGACGGTGATGGTGGTCTCCCACGACCGGGTGTTCCTGGAGCGCCTGGCGGACCACGTGCTCCACCTGGAGGAGGGGACGGCGTACGCCTACACCGGCGGCTACGAGAGCTTCCTGGTGCAGCGGGAGGAGCGGCGCGCGGTCCAGCTGAAGCAGTGGGAGAGGCAGCAGGCGCACGTGGCCCGCACCGAGGAGTTCATCCGCCGCAACCTGGCCGGGCAGAAGACCAGGCAGGCAAAGAGCCGGCGCACGCTGCTCTCCCGGATGGAGCGGGTGGACCGCCCGGACGACGAGGGCCGCGCCATGGCGCTGCGCTTCGGCGAGGGCGGCCGCAGCGGGGGCACGGTGCTCAAGCTGGACGGGGTGACGGCCTCGTACGGGGAGCGGCGCCTGTTCGCGCCCTTCTCGGCGGAGGTGAGCCGCGACGAGCGGGTGGCGATGGTCGGCGCCAACGGCAGCGGCAAGTCCACGCTGATGCGGGCGCTCGCGGGGGAGACGCGGCCCACGGGCGGCTCGGTGCTGCTGGGGGCGGGGGTGCGGCCGGCGTACTACCGGCAGGACTTCACGCACCTGCGGCCGGAGCGCCGCATCTGGGAGGAGGTGCTGGAGGCGTCGCCCTCGCTCGCCATGGGCGAGCTGCGCGACCACCTGGCGCGCTTCCTGTTCCGCAAGGACGAGATCGACGCGCGCGTCGGCGACCTGTCCGGCGGCGAGCAGGCGCGCGTGGCCCTGGCGAAGATCACGCTCCAGCGGGTCAACCTGCTGCTGATGGACGAGCCCACCAACCACCTGGACATCGAGAGCCGAGAGGTGCTGGAGGATGCGCTGGAGAATTTCGAGGGCACGGTGGTGCTGATCTCGCACGACCGGGCGCTGCTCTCCAACGTGGCGACGCGCATCTGGAGCCTGGAGGGCGGGCGCATCGCGGACTTCGCCGGCGGGTTCGACGAGTGGCAGGAGCGGCAGCGCGAGGCCCCGGCCGCCGTCGCGGCGGCGCCGTCCCGACCCGCCGCGGCCCCGGCGTCCGGCTCGGCGGCGAAGGCCGGTGCATCTGCGTCTTCGGCGGCGGGCGGGCTCTCCAAGAACGAGATGCAGCGCCGCAGGCAGCGGATGGAGCAGGTGGAGGCGCGGATCCACGCCGTGGAGGCGCGCATCGCGGAGATCGAAGGGGCGCTGGCGGACCCGGCGCTCTACGCCGCGGGCGCGGACCCGAAGCGCGCGCAGTCGCTCGCGGCGGAGCGGGACGTGGCGCAGGCGGAGGTGGCGGCGCTGTACGAGGAGTGGGAGCGGGTGGGAGAGGAGCTGGCGGGGGTGTAGACGCGTTCCATCGCGGGAGGTACGAGATGAGCCTTACGATCACGGACGAGGTGCTGCATTCCGCCGGGATGTCGGAGGCGGAGATGCGGCGCGAGATCGCCGTCATGCTCTACCAGGCGGAGAAGCTGACGCTGGCGCGGGCCGCCCGCCTCGCCGACATGCCAAGGATCCGCTTCCAGCACCTCCTCGCCAGCCGCGACGTGGCGATCCACTACGACGAGATGGACCTGGAGCAGGATCTTGCAACGCTCCACGTGCTGGAGTGTCGTTGATGGGTGTCAAACGGTTCCCGTCGCAACTCACGGTCGAGACGGACCGCGAGGAGGACGGCCGCTGGATCGCGGAGGTGGTCGAACTGCCGGGGGTTCTCGTCTACGGCACGACGCGGGAGGATGCAGTCGAGCGTGCTTGGGCTCTCGCGGCGGAGGTGATGGTGGATCGGGCGGAGCACGGTGAGGGCTCGGAGCGGCAGGGCTGACCGCCACCCGGAGTGTGGGGGTAGTCGCATTGTGGGGCGAGCGGGACCGTGGGTCTGCTCGCCCGACGTGTTTTCAGGCCGGGGCTGAGACGCGGACCGGGCTACGGCTCGCGCAGCGTCAGCACTTCGCGCTGGAAGTCCAGGGTGACGCGGAAGGGCTTGAGGAAGTTGAGCCCGAGCAGCCCGTCCAGCTCGATTCCCACCTGCGCGGTGTGGCCGAGGTCCACTTCGCACGCGGTCAGGTCCTCCGCGCCGGCTCCGCCGAGGCGCAGCGAGTCGATCCGCACCAGCCGCACCCGCCCCGCGCCGCCGATGCCGGCCCCCACGCCCAGCGAGCCGCGCCGCTCCGGGAGCGCCAGCCGCCGCGACAGGGCGGGGTCCAGGCAGGTGAAGGTGGCCCCCGTGTCGAGGACGAAGCGGAACGGCCCCTGCCCGTTGATGAACACCGGCACGATGATCGCGGCGTCGCCTGGACCGGCCAGGTCGAAGGCGATCTCGCCGGCCGTGCTGTCCGCGGGCGCCTGCACGCGCGCCGGGGCGCCGGTCTCGCACGCGGCGGCGGACCCGAGCAGGAGGAGCGCGGCGGCGGCGCCCATTGCGGAGTGCAGGCGGTTCATGGCACCATTCCCGATGAGGGGCCGTGCGACGGGCGGCAACTTCCGCACCGGGGGCGGGCAAGGGTGTATGGGGCGAGCGGTGGTCGCGTGAGGGATGCGCGCCCGGAGGGGCGAGACCCCGCAGCAGTACCGCGGGGGCTCGCCGCTGTTGGACACGGTGGTTTCGTGTCCTACAGCGCGCGCAGCCCGACCCCGGCGTCAGCCGGGGGCACGCCCGAACCTGCTGTTCGATGCAGTTCGTCCAAAAAGGAGACCGGACCATAAATACCAGAGAACTTCACGAGCTGGCGGTGCCGCGGGAGCGCGCGGTGCTGGTCGGGGCGCCGGAAAAGGGGCTCCCGCAGCAGCTCGCCGACGAGCACATCGAGGAGCTCGGCCGCCTCACCGACACCGCCGGGCCGGAGGTGGTGGGCACGCTCACCCAGAAGATCGACAAGCCCAACCCCCGCCTCTTCATCGGCGAGGGCAAGGCCGAGGAGCTGAAGTCGCTGATCGAGGACTCCGGCGCCACGCTGATCATCTTCGACGACGAGCTGTCGCCGGCCCAGGGACGCAACCTGGAGGAGGTCACCGGGACGCGCGTGATGGACCGCGCCGAGCTGATCCTGGACATCTTCGCCACGCGGGCCCGCAGCTCCGAGGCCCGGGCGCAGGTGGAGCTGGCCCAGCTCCAGTACATGCGGCCGCGGCTGACCCGCATGTGGACCCACCTTTCGCGGTCGCGCTCCGGCCCCGGGATGCGCGGCCCCGGCGAGACCCAGCTGGAGACCGACCGCCGGCTCATCGACCACCGCATCGTCAAGCTCAAGGACGAGCTGGAGCGCGTGGCCCGGCAGCGCGCCACCCAGCGCAAGGGGCGCGAGGGGATCCTGCGCGCGTCGCTGGTGGGGTACACCAACGCCGGCAAGTCGTCCGTGCTGCGGGGGGTGTCGGGGAGCGACGTGTTCGTGGAGGACCGCCTCTTCGCCACGCTGGACCCCACCACCCGCGCGGTGGAGGTGGGCGAGGGCGCCGAGGTGCTCCTCACCGACACCGTGGGCTTCATCCGCAAGCTCCCCCACCACCTGGTCGCCTCCTTCCGGGCGACGCTGGAGGAGGCGCGCGAGGCCGACGTGCTGCTTCACGTGATCGACGCCTCGCACCCGAGCTGGGAGGAGCAGAAGGAGGTGGTGGAGGACGTGCTCGCCGACCTGGGCCTCCAGGACCGCCCGACGGTGCTGGTGTTCAACAAGATCGACCGGCTCACCCACGACGAGGAAGAGGCGCTGCGGGCCCGCTCGCCCTCGTACCAGGGGACCCCGGCCATCTTCGTCACCACGGTGGAGCCGGGCGGCCTGGAGCCGCTGCGCGAGATGCTGCTGGCCAAGGTGCACGAGATGCGGCCCGAGGTGCGCATCACCCTGTCGTCCACGCAGGGAGGGATGCTCGCCGAGATCTACCGGGATGGCGAGGTGCTGGAGCGGGAGGACGGCGGGGCGGAGATCACCCTGCGCGCCCGCCTTCCCGCCTCCACCCTGGGCCGCCTGCGCAGCCGCGGCGTCAAGGTGTACGGGATCGCGTGAGCGAAGCCGGCCCGCCCGCGGACGCACTCTGGATCGTCGGGCCGGGGAGGGCGGGGCTCGCCCTGGGGCTCCTCCTCCACCGCGCCCGCGCCGTCGCCTCGCTCGCGTTCACCGGGCGGGGCGACGCCGCTCCGCCCCACCCCCTGTTCGCCGCGGACCCGCCCGCCGCGGCGTACCTCCCCTGGCCCGACGCCCCGCCCGCCGCCCTCACCGGCATCCTCCTGGCCGTCCCCGACGCCGCGATCCCCGCCGCCGCCGCCCGCCTCGCGGAACTTCCTCTCCGCCCCGACATCCCCGTCCTGCACCTCAGCGGAAGCGTGGAGGTGGCCGCCCTGGAGCCGCTGGCCCGCGCCGGCCACCCCGTGGGCGGCCTGCACCCGCTCTGCGCCGTGGCCGACCCGGTGGAGGGCGCCGACCGCCTGCGCGGCGCCACCTTCGGCGTGGAGGGCGAGGGAGCCGCGCGCGAGCTGGCGGACAGGATCGTCCGCGCGGCGGGCGGCACCGCGCTGGAGCTGGCGCCGGGGAGCCGCACCCCCTACCACGCCGCGGCCGTGTTCGCCTCCAACTACGTGGTGGCGCTGCTCGCCGTGGCGGAGCGCCTGATGGAGCGCGCCGGCGTCCCCGCGGAGCGCGCCCGCCCGGCCCTCGCCGGCCTCGCCGCCGGCGCGGTGGAGAACGCGCGCGACCGCGGCCCCGCCGCCGCGCTCACCGGCCCCGTGGCGCGCGGCGACGCGGAGGTCGTGGCGCGGCACCTGGCGCGGTTGTCCGGGGACGAGCGCCGCTTATATTCCCTGCTCGCCGCCGAGGCGCTGCGCCTGGCGCGCGCCCGCGGCCTAGATGATGCCGCCGCCGCGCGGCTGGCCGCCCTGATCGCGGAGGACGCCGATGAAGCCCCGCCGGCGCCCCCGTGACCCGAAGCCGCCGGGAGCCGCGTGAGGGATGCGCGCCCGGAGGGCCGAGACCCGGCGGCAGTTTGCCGGGGCTCGGCTGCGTTGGCGAGCGTTGTTTGCTCGCCTACGCAGCGCGCAGCCCGACCCGAGCGCCAGCGAGGGGCACGCCCGAACCCGTAGTTCGCAGTTCGTCTCAGACCGGGTCTGATCAAGCATGAGGCTGTACGTCAACATCGACCACGTCGCCACGGTCCGCCAGGCGCGCCGCACCGACGAGCCGGACCCCGTGCGGGCCGCGGTGCTGGCGGAGCTGGGCGGCGCGGACGGGATCACCGTGCACCTGCGCGAGGACCGCCGCCACGTGCAGGACCGCGACGTGCGCCTGCTGATGGAGACCGCCCGCACGGGGATCAACCTGGAGCTGGCCGCCGCCTCCGAGGTGCTGTCGCTGGCCGAGGAGTGGCGGCCGATGCAGGCGACGCTGGTCCCGGAGAAGCGGGAGGAGGTCACCACCGAGGGCGGCCTGGCGCTGGACACCCCGGACGCCCGCCGCCACGTCGCCGCCGCCGCGGACCGGCTCAGGGCGGCGGGGATCCGCACTTCGCTGTTCATCGACCCGGACCCGGAGGCGATCCGCGCCTCGGTGCAGATGGGGGTGGAGGCGGTGGAATTGCACACCGGCGAGTACGCCAACACGCGCGGCGCCGAGCGCGACGCACAGCTGGGCCGCCTGCGCCGCGCCGCCGCCTTGGGGCGCTCGCTGGGGCTGGCGGTGCACGCGGGGCACGGGCTCACCTACGAGAACGTGACGCCGGTGGCCGCCGTGCCCGAGATCGAGGAATTGAACATCGGCCACTCCATCATCAGCCGCGCCGTGCTGGTGGGGCTGGAGCGCGCCACGCGCGAGATGGCGGAGATCCTCCGCCGGGCGCGCGCCTGACCACCCGGAGAGAGCCCGTGTCCCAATCGCTGAGCGACTACTTCGTACTCGAAGCGAACGAGTTCCTGGACCAGCTGGACGCGCTCCTGGCGGGCGGCGGCACGCCCGACGCGGAGCGCTTCTTCCGCCTGGCGCGCGGCGTCCGCGGCAGCGCGCGGGTGGCGCAGGAGGAGCCGATCGCCGCGGTGGCGGAGGCGCTGGAGGGCGCCGCCCGCGCGCTCCAGGAGCGTACGCTGGCGTGGAGCGAGGAGACGCGGGCGCTGGCGGTGCGCACGGTGGACGACCTGCGCGTGCTGGTGCGCGCCCGCGGCCGCTGGACGCCCGCCGAGGACGCCCGCGCCCGCGAGGCCGCGGCCCGCTGGACGGGTGTGTCGCCGGAGCGGGGCGCCGCGCGCCCCGCGGACGGGGCGGAAGGGCAGTTCACGGCGTTCCTGCGCCGCGAGGTGATGGGGGTGGTGTCGGAGCTGGACCACGCCTCGGAGAGCCTGCGCCGCGCCCCCGCGGAGCGCGAGCCGCTGCGCGAGGTGGTCCGCCGCATGCGCCCGCTGCGCGGGATGACGGGGGTGGATGCGCTCGCCCCCGTGCAGGAGGTGCTGGAGGGGGTGGAGGAGACCGCGGGCGCGCTGGTCTCCCGCCCCGGCGGCCTCGCCGACGCGCACCTGGAGCTGCTGGCGGCGGCGCGGACGGCGCTGGCCGCCGCGCTGGCGGCGGTGGAGCGCGGCGGCGACGCGGGTGCCCTCCCCGAGCTGGCGCGCTTCCGCGACGTCCGCGAGCGCCTGGCCGACGCCGGGCAGGGCGCGGGCGACGACGGGGTGATCCCGGTGAGCGCGCTGTTCTACGACGACGCGGGGCCGCACATCGTGTCCTCGCCGCTGGCGCCGGTGCCCGCCTCCGGCGGGAGCGCCCCGGAGGAGGTGGAGCGCTTCCTCCGGCTGGAGGCCACCGGCTTCCTGGACCGCGCGGAGGCGCTGCTCGCCATCGCCTCCGCGCGCCGCGACCGCAGCTTCGGCGGGGTGGCGGGGCAGCTGGCGGCGCTTGCCCAGTCGGTGGGCGAGCTGTCGGGCACCTACGGCATGGCCTTCGTCGCGTCCGCCGCCGGGCGCGCCGCGGACGAGCTGCGCGCCTCCGGCTCCGCCGAGGAGGCGCGGGCCGTGCTGGCGCGGCTGCGCGCCTCGCTCCCGGGCGCGGGCGGCGTCGCCGCGGTGGAGCCGGACGCGCGGGAAGCCGCGCCCCCGGCCGACCCCCGGACGGAGGCCGCCGCGCCCGTGGAGGCCACCGCGCCCGCGGAGGACGGCGTCGTCCCCGTGGAGTCGCTGCTGTTCCGCGGCGGCGCGGCGCTCCGCGAGGCGCTGTCGCTCCGCCCGGAGATCGAGCGGCTGGCCGCGGCGAACGGGGCCGGGTCGGCGGAGCTGCGCGGCCGGCTGGAAGAGCTTTTCGACCTGATCACACTCGGCATGGAAGAGCCCGCGGGCTCCTGACGAATGAAGTTCAACGCAAAGGCGGTCCTCGGGATCGCGGTGAGCCTCCTCCTCCTGTGGTGGGCTCTCCGCGATGTTTCTTTTGCGGAGGTGGTGCACGAGATCCGCAGCGCCGACCCGGTGCTCTTCCTCCTCGCCGTCGCGGTCGCCACCTCCGGGCTGGCGATCCGCGCGCTGCGCTGGAAGTCGCTGCTCGCGCACGTGGACGGCGAGATCCCCTTCCGCCCGCGCTACGCGGCGGTCTCCATCGGCTTCGCGGCAAACAACCTGCTCCCTGCCCGCGTCGGCGAGTTCGCGCGCGCCTTCAGCCTGGGGCGGCTGGCGGGGGTGCCGGTGGGGGCGGTGTTCGCGTCGCTGGTGATGGAGCGGGTCTTCGACGGCATGGCGATCGTGGGGCTGCTCTTCGCCTCCATGGCGGCGCCGTCGTTCCCCGCCACCGTGGAGATCGGCGGGGTGGACCCGCGGGTGGCGGCGCGCGTGGTGGCGGCGATCACCGGGGCGCTGGCGGTGTTCCTGTTCCTGCTGGCGCTTGCGCCGGAGCGCTCGGTGTCGGTTGCGGAGCGGGTCGCGAACCGGGTGCTCCCGCCCAGCATGCGCCGGCCGCTGGTGGACGCGCTGCACTCCTTCCTCGCCGGCCTCGGCATCCTCCGCGACCCCAGGCTGCTGGCGGTCTCGGTCGCCTGGGCGCTGGGGCAGTGGCTCTTCCTGGCGACCTCGTTCTGGCTCGCCTTCCGCGCGTTCGGGATCACGCAGGTGCCGTTCGCGGGGGCCGTCTTCCTCCAGTCTCTGGTGTCGCTGGCGGTGGCGGTGCCGTCGTCGCCCGGCTTCTTCGGGCCGTGGGAGGCCGGGGCGAAGCTGGGGCTGGGGCTGTGGGGGGTGCCGGCGGGGCAGGCGGTCTCCTTCGCGATCGGCTTCCACATCGGCGGCTTCATCCCGGTGACGCTCATCGGCATCTGGTACGTGTGGCGGCTGAACATCCGCTGGAAGGACGTGGAGCGGAGCGAGGAGACGGTGGAGGAGATCGTGGAGCGCGACGAGGTCACCACCGCGCCCGCGGCGCCGGAGCGATGACGGTCCGCAGCGTCCGCGCGGAGGCGCCGGCAAAGGTCAACCTGCGCCTCCGGGTGCTCGCCCGCGAGGCGTCGGGCTACCACTCGCTGGAGTCGCTGTTCTGCGCCGTCTCGCTCGCCGACGCGGTGGAGGTGCGCGCGGGGGAGCCGGGGATCCGGCTGGAGGTGCTCGGCGGGGTGGAGACGGGGCCGCCGGAGAGCAACCTGGTGGTGCGCGCGGCGGAGCGCTTCCACGCGGCGCTGGGGACGCCGGCGGCGCTGGACGTGCGGCTGGAGAAGCGGATCCCCTCGGCGGCGGGGCTGGGCGGGGGGAGCTCGGACGCGGCGGCCGCGCTGCGCGCCCTGAACGCGCTGCACGGCGAGCCGTTCGGGCGGGCGGAGCTGCTGGGGATGGCGATCGAGCTGGGGAGCGACGTGCCGTTCTTTTTGTGCGGCTCCACGCTGGCGCTGGGGTGGGGCAGGGGGGAGCGGCTGCTCGCCCTGCCGGCGCTCCCGCCGCGGCCGGTGCTGGTGGCGCACCCCGGCGTCGCCATGCCCACGGGCGACGCGTTCCGGCGGATCGCGGAGCGGCGCGGGGGCGCGTGGGAGCCGGAGGCGCTCGCGTTCGGGCTGGAGCTGCTGGGCGGGTGGCCGGGCGTGTCCGCGCTGGCCGAGAACGACTTCGAGGCGCCGGCCGTGGAGCGGATCCCCGTGCTGGCGGCGGCCCGCGAGGCGATGCAGGCGCCCGGGGCGCTGGTCTGCCTGCTGGCGGGGAGCGGGGCGTCCATGTTCGCGGTGTACCCGTCGACCGACGAGCGGGACGAGGCGGAGCGGCAGGTCCGGGCGCTCGGGCTGGCCACGTGGACGGCGTGGACGCTGGCGGAAGAGCCGCCCCTCCGGGTTGACCCTCCCGTCGCGAGCGGCTAGTTTTTTCGGTCTGTGCCGGCCTTTGCGGGCCGGTGGCTGCCCCCTGGTGTAATGGCAGCACAGCGGTCTTTGGAACCGTTAGTGGAGGTTCGAATCCTCCGGGGGCAATGCGCCGGAAGCTCTTCTCGCACGAGGGCTTCCGGCTTTTTCATTCCACGACCTTCAACCGGGTGCCGGGCCGCGGCTGTCGCCGGTGATCGCAGCGGAGATCGTCTCGCGACGCCGCGCGGCACGAGCGGCCGGGGACCCGAACGCGACAACTCTCTCTTGACGGTTCGCAAGCCTGGGCGCTATTCTCGACCTGTCCTGAAATGCCTGCCTCACCCCGACGCGCCGGAGGCGCCGCGGGTGCCGCGGGCGCCGTGCACCCCGGGGAGTCAGCGCATGTCGACGATCGAGCGCGAGGCCGCACTGGTTCCGTCCATCCACACGGTGGCCGACTCGACGACCTCGGCCCGGCTGCTGCCGGCCGACCTGTGCCACGTGTCGAGCGTGGCCACGCCTGCCCACAGCCTGGGCGCGGTGGTGGTCGGCCTGGGACGGGCAGGCCTGGGCCTGCACGTTCCCGTCCTGGAGAAGATCCGCCATGACAGCGCCGCGGCCTCCCCGTTCGGGGCCGTCGTCGGTCTGGTCGACTCCGTGGAAGGGGGAATCCGGCGCGCGCTGCATCGCCTCGAATACGACTACGGCTACGACCCGCGGCGGGTGAGCTGCGCGACCTCGCTGGCGGAGCTGACGGGCGTGGATCCGGACAACACGATCGTGCACATCTGCACGCCCGCGGACGATCACGCGTCGACGCTGCGCGCCGCGACCGAGGCCGGGTTCCGGCGCATCATCGTCGAGAAGCCCTGCGCCGCGAACACCGCCGACGTGGACGAGATGCAGCGCATCGCCGACCGGACGGGCGCCGGCGTCGCCGTGATCAACCCGTACCTGTACAGCCGCTCGGTCGCCAGCTGCAAGGACAAGATCCGGCAGGTAGGGCGGCAGCCCCACTACCTGGAGTTCGAGATGTCCAAGCCGCGGACGACGCCGACGCTGCGTGGGCGGTCCAGGCCGGAATCCGTCATGGACGTCGAGCTGCCGCACCAGATCGCCACCGCGCTGTACCTCACCGAGCCGTCGCGCTACCGGGTCCTGCGCGCCGAGGTGCGGCACATGCACTACCGGGAGGTGGACACCGAGCCGTGCCAGGTGGTCCGGAACATGGGGGTCGGCATCGTCGTCCTGGAGCTGGACCAGTGCATCGCGGTCCTCGTCTCCTCTCTGGATGCGCTGACCCGCACGCGGGAGCTGAAGCTGCGCTTTCCGAACCTGGAGCACATCGAGGCGTTCCTGCCGGTGACGGGAGACGACCACACCAGCGTGGTCATGGAGTACTCCGGCCACAACACCGACGGGTCGATCGAGCAGACGCGCGTCGCGAAGCTGCCCGACGACATGCTCGCGCGATGCCTGTTCGACATGTACTCGCGGTTCGCCACCGGTTCTCCGCAGCTCAGCGACCTCACCTTCAACCGCAAGGTGATCGACGTGATGGACAGGGCGAAGACGTTCGCACGGATCCGCCGGTAGGACAGGCGGCGAGCGGGTCCCGGTTGACAGGCGGGGCGTCCGCTGCAGCCATCCGGGCGCCAGGCGATTTGGAGTGCACCCGGTCGATTCGCAGCCGCTACATCCACCGACGCCCGGGACCACGCTCCCGGGCGCCGTCTGTTCACGTTCCACGCTCGCGGCCGAATGACCCGGCCGCCGGTTCGAACCGGATCGTCTCCATCCTCGCTGAACGACAAATGGACGAAGCACCGACCAGGGATTCCGCCGCGCTCGCGGGGCGGCTCGACGCGCTCGCGTCCGCGCTGCGCGGAGGGGCGAACCCGTTCCTCCACGATCCGGAGATGCTGGAGCTGGTGTGCGGCATCAACGGCTTCGGGATGAACTGGCTGGCCGCCGAGACCGACGTGCCCGACGTGCGGGAGGCGATCCTCGACCGGCTCCGCGACGCGGTGGGCTCGCGGACGGACGGGCCCGCCGTCCTGGCGGATCTCGGCCGGGTGCTGAGGTCGGACGTGCATGCGACGTCGTGGCTGAACACCGAGAAGCAGCGCCCGCGCCACCGGCTGGTCGACCTTCTCGGACGCGTGTGCCGCGAGCACGCCGGTACGGAGACGGGCGAGGCCGCCCTGCGCGAGACCGTGCGCACGATCGTCTCCGACTCTTCCATGGTCACTCTGGACGTGCGCGGGCAGTGCGTGGACTGCATCGCCGAGTGCCTGGGCGAGCTCCCGTCGCTGGACGTCGAGCCGCACCTGGAGGGGGTGGAAGAGGTCGTGAGGCGGTTCCGCCCGTGCCACGAGCGCGCCCTGGCGCTGCAGGTGACGGATGCCCACGACACGATCGACCCGCACGTCGACTTCCCGGACCGCCCGTTCCTGGAAGTGCTCGGGCGTGCCGCGAGCGCGAAGGCACGGGAGCGGGCCTTCGTCTTCGGGGCCAGGCTCGCGGACGCCGTTCTCGACCTCCGGCCCGGCGGGCGTGCACGGTCGATCGCCGGGCTCGCCCAGGAAGGCCGCGCGGCACTGGCCGCGCTGCGGTCCGGAGTCCTCGCCTCGGCCGAGTTCGAGGCGTTCATCCGGGCGCGTCTCCCGAGCCGGGCCGGCGACCCGAGCGACTACGTGGTCAACCGCCACCAGGTGCTCGCCGACGGGCTGACCATCCAGGAGCTGTTCCGGTGGCTGATCGCGGCGCCCGAGAACTCGTCCAGCGACCGCCTGGCGCGCCGGACCATCACGGCCTTCTACAGGCAGGTGCTCGGCATGGGGCAGGCCGCGAACGCGGGGCTGGACGCGAGGCCCTTCTTCATCGACCACGGCTATGGCCCGGACGGGAAACAGCTCGACTGGCCGAGCTACGTGTTCCTGCCGGCGGGCACCATCTGGGGCAAGGGCGCGGGGGTGGACCTTTCCTGCGGCGTGGCGTTCGGCGGCGGAGTGGACCTCGCCGCCCGCCGGGGCCGCGACGGCGCGTACATCGGGGGAAGCTGGTCGGCCACGCTGTACCACGGCCATTCGCACGTGGGTGGCAGCCATGGGTCGCAGGGAGCGGAGTCGAGAGACCGCATCCTCCACTTCGGCCTCACCGTCGACGACGGGGCGAGGCTCCCCTGGGGCGTGTACGTGGAAGCGGAAGAGCACCTGGGCGGCGGCGTGTACCCGGGGGTCCGCACGTATCCGCTGGAGCCCGCGCGCTGAGCCCGGTGGGTCCGAACGGCTGAGCCCGTTCCGCGGCCCTTCCGCTCCAGGGTCGCTCGACGGCCCCGGGATCCTCCGGGGGCGATGCGCCGGAAGCCCTCCTCGCACGGGGCTTCCGGCTTTTTCGTTCCCGTGCTCCAGCCGGCCGCGGACGCACCGGGTCCCGCTCCGCGTCCGGGGTTCCCCGGGTGCGATGCCGTCGTCGATTCCGGCCCGACCGGTCGAGCGGAGGCTCGGGACGTGAGCGCCGGGGCGGGCCGCGGCGATCCGCCGCTGGACCGCCGCCTCGTCGCAGCACGGCCCGTCCGCCGGCCTCGCGCTCCGCCGCTGCCTCCGGGCCCGCGGAAGCTTGACGAACGCCCCGCGGGTCGTATACTCAGGAGGTGTCGTGTCGTAAACGCTGCGATTATTTCACGGCATATATAGAAAAGGGACGGGGCGGTTCCGGGTGTGGAGAGCGGGGCGGTGCAAGGCTGCCGTGGATCCTCGCCGATCATGCCCACGGCACTTGCCCACTTCCTCGGCGCGTGATTACACTTATTTTGAGACTCGTAATGCGCCGAACGTTCCTGTTGGATCAATTCGCTGCGTTCGACGGGGCGAGCCAGGGAACTCCCCGGCCCGTGCACCCGTGCCGCGATTGCTCGCTCGCGGCACCCGCTCCCGAACTCCAGAGTCCATGTCGTCGATCCCGGTGACGCCCGTCCCACCCGAGCGCACGGCGCGCGACCCCCTCCCCGGGTCGGTCGCGCGGCTCTTCTCCCCCTCGGAGGCCTCGGGGCGGATGGAGAGGGAGGCGGAGGAGTGGGTTGCCTCGGTGACGGAGGACTTCCTGCGCGCCCCCGCCATCACCAGCGAGGCGGAGCTGGAGTCGCTGCGGGATGCTTTCGGGAGCAGCGACATCCCGGTGCACCCGGCCGACCTGGGCGAGTACCTGGACGGGCTCGCCCGGAACCTGGTGCACCACTCGGTCCGGGTGTCGTCGCCCCGCTTCATCGGCCACATGACCTCCGCGCTGCCGTTCTTCGTGCGGCCGCTGGCCAAGCTGATGACGGCAATGAACCAGAACGTGGTCAAGGTGGAGACCTCCCGGGCGGGGAGCCTGCACGAGAGGCAGGCGCTGGGGATGCTGCACCGGCTGGTGTTCGGCTTCCCGGAGGAGTTCTACCGCGAGCGGATGCAGAACGACGCGAGCACGCTGGGGATCCTCGCCTCGGGGGGGACGGTGGCGAACATCACCGCCCTCTGGTGCGCCCGGAACGCGGCGCTGGGCCCGGGGGAGGGCTTCGCCGGGGTGGAGGAGGAGGGGCTTCCCGCGGCCCTCCACTTCCACGGCTGCCGGCGGGCGGTGGTGATCGGCTCCGAGCTGCTCCACTACTCGGTCGCCAAGGCGATGGGGCTCCTGGGGCTGGGGGAGGGGAGCGTGGTGCGCGTCCCGGTGGGGGCGGACCACCGGGTGCGGCCCGCCGCGCTGGAGCGGGCGGCGCGGGAGTGCCGCTCGCGCGGGGACCTGGTGCTGGCCGTGATCGGGATCGCCGGGACCACCGAGTCCGGGGCCGTCGACCCGCTCCGCGACCTGGCCGGGATCGCCCGGGACGCGGGAGCCCGCTTCCACGTGGACGCCGCCTGGGGGGGGCCGCTCCTCTTCTCGGAGCGGCACCGCGCGCAGCTGGACGGGATCGAGCTGGCCGACTCGGTGACGATCGACGGGCACAAGCAGCTCTACCTCCCCCTGGGGATCGGGATGGTGCTCTTCCGCGACGCGGCGCTGGCGGGCGTCATCGAGAAGCACGCGCAGTACATCATCCGCAGGGGGTCCATGGACCAGGGGCGGAGGTCGCTGGAGGGGTCGCGCCCGGGGATGGCGCTCTTCCTCCACGCGGCGCTCAACCTGATCGGCCGGCGGGGCTACGAGCACCTGGTGGACGAGGGGATCCGCAAGGCCCGCTACATGTCCGCCGCGCTCCGCGGCCGCGCCGACTTCGAGCTGCTCCTGGAGCCGCAGACCAACATCCTCCTCTACCGCTACCTCCCGGAGCCCTTCCGCGCCGCCGCGGCCGCCGGCGCGCTGACGGACGAGGACGAGAGGTCGATCGACGCCTTCAACGCCCGCCTGCAGAGGGTCCAGCGCCAGGCGGGGTCCACCTTCGTCTCGCGGACCGCCGTGCGGCGGCGGGAGGCGGCCGCGCCGACGGTGGCGCTGCGCGCGGTGATCGCCAACCCCCTCACCTCCGAGGCCGACATCGACGCGGTCCTGGCGGACCAGGCGCGGATCGGCGCCCGGCTCGCCGAGGTCCGCCTGGAGCCGCTCGCCGAGACATGAACGTCCCTCCCGGAACCCCGCAGCCGACGCCCGGCATCGACACCCCGGAACCCCACGCCCGCTCGGCGGGGGCGGAGCGGCCGCGCGTCCCCCACGGTCCGGGCGGCGCCCCGGACGCGACGCTCCCGGAGCTCTTCGAGGAGGCCGCGCGGCGGAGCCCCGGCGCGGTCGCGCTGGCGGGCCCGGCCGGGGAGGTCACCTACGGCGAGCTGGACCGGCGGTCGGCCGAGCTGGCGCGCCGCCTCCGCGCGCGGGGGGTGCGGCCGGAGACGCGGGTGGGCGTGTGCATGGGCCGCACGCCGGAGCTGGTGGCGGCGCTGCTCGCCGTCCTCCGGGCCGGGGGCGCATACGTCCCCCTGGACCCCGGCTACCCCCGCGAGCGGCTGCGCTTCATGCTGGCCGACTCGGGCGCGGCGCTCCTGCTGGCGGACCCCGCCGCGGCGGAGCGCCTGGTCGACTGCGGGGTGGAGGTGATGGTCCCGAACGGCGGCGCAGGATACGAAGCCGGGAGCGCGCAGCAGGACGCGTCATCCGAGGACGCGCCACTCCCGCACTCCCGCACTCCCGCACTTTCGCACCCGTCGTCCCTCGCCTACGTCGTCTACACCTCCGGCTCCACCGGCACGCCCAAGGGGGTCCTCGGCACGCACCGCGGCATCGTCAACCGCCTGGCCTGGATGTGGAGCGAGCACCCGTTCGCCGCGGGCGAGGTGTGCTGCCAGAAGACGTCGCTCGCCTTCGTGGACTCGGTGTGGGAGGTGTTCGGGCCGCTGCTGGCCGGCGTCCCCTCGGTGCTCGTCCCGGACGACGAGGCCCGCGACCCGGAGGCGCTGGCCGCGATCCTGGCGCGGCACGGGGTGACCCGCGTGGTGCTGGTTCCCTCGCTGCTGCGCGCGCTCCTCGACCGCCACCCGGAGCTGGGGGAGCGCTGCCCGCGCCTGCGGCTGGTGGTGAGCAGCGGCGAGGAGCTGCCGCCCGGGCTGGCCCGCCGCTTCGCGGAGGCGGCGCCCGGGGCGACGCTGCTGAACCTGTACGGGTCGTCGGAGGTGGCGGCGGACTGCACCGCGCACGCGCTCCCGCCGGGCGGACCGGACCCGGGGGAGCGGGTGCCCATCGGGCGGCCCATCCGGAACACGCGGGTCCACGTGGCCGGCGCGGAATTGGAGCCGGTGCCGGAGGGCGCGGCGGGGGAGCTGTGCGTGGCGGGCGCCGGGCTGGCGCGGGGGTACATGGGGAACCCGGCGGCGACGGCGGAGGCGTTCGTCCCCGACCCCTTCGGGGGCGCCCCCGGGGAGCGGATGTACCGGACCGGGGACCGGGGGCGCCGGCTCCCGGACGGGACGCTGGAATTCCTGGGCCGGGAGGACCACCAGGTCAAGGTGCGCGGGGTCCGGGTGGAGCTGCGGGAGGTGGAGGCGGCGCTGCGCGGGCACGCGGGGGTGGCGGACGCGGTGGTGGTGGCGCGCGGCGGCGCCGGCGGCGACGCGGCGCTGGTGGCGTACGTGGTGCCGGCGGCCCCCGGCGGCGAGGCGGCCCCGGCGGACGCGGCCGGGGGGCGGACGGAGGAGTGGACGGCGCTCTGGGACGACACCTACCGGGCGGCGGACGCGGACGGGGAGCCCGCGCTCAACGTGGCGGGGTGGATGAGCAGCTACACCCGGGAGCCGATCCCGCGGGAGGAGATGCGGGAGTGGGTGGACCGCACCGTGGAGCGGATCCTCGCCCTCCGCCCGGAGCGGGTGCTGGAGGTGGGGTTCGGGACCGGGATGCTCCTCTTCCGGGTGGCCCCGCGCGTCCGCGCCTACCACGGCACCGAGCTTTCCCCCGCGGCGCTGGAGTACGTCGGGCAGCGGCTGGACGGGCTTCCCGGGGTGCGGCTCTCGCTCCGCGGCGCCGACCGGCTGGACGGCCTCGCGGCGGAGGGGTTCGACACCGTCGTCGTCAACTGCGTGGTGCAGTACTTCCCGGGGGTGGACTACCTGCTGCGCGTCCTGGAGGGGGCGGCGGCGTGCCTCCGCCCGGGGGGGCGCATCTTCGTCGGCGACGTGCGCAGCCTCCCCCTGCTGGAGGCGTACCACGCCTCGGTGGAGCTCTTCCGCGCGCCCGGCGACCTCCCGGCGCGGACGCTCCGCGCCCGCGTCCGCCGAGCGGTGGCGGAAGAGAAGGAGCTGGTGGTGGACCCGGCGCTGTTCCACGCCCTGCGGGAGCGGATCCCGCGGCTGGGGCGCGTGGAGGTGCTGGCGAAGCGCTCCGTCCACGACAACGAGGTGGTCCGCTACCGCTGCGACGTGGTCCTCCACCTGGACGGGGAGGGGGAGCCCGCGGCGGCGCCGTGCCGGGCGTGGGGCGACGAGGTCCCGGACCCGGATGCGCTCCGCCGGCTGCTGGCCGCGTCCCCGCGGGAGCCGCTCGCCGTGCTGGGGATCCCGGACGCCCGGCTCGCCCGCGACTTCCGGGCGCTGGAGCTGCTGGCGCGCGACGACGGCCCCGCCACGGCGGGGGAGCTCCGCGCCGCGCTGGCCGGGCCCGCCGGCGCGGGGGTGGACCCGGAGGCGCTGTGGCGGCTCGGCGAGTCGCTGGGGCGCGAGGTGGAGGTCCGCCCGGGCGAGGGGGGGCGCTGCGACGCGCTCTTCCACCCGGCGGGCGGGGCGGGGGCGCGCGCCGCCCTCCCGCGCCCGGCCGCCGCGGCGCGGCCGCCGCGGGAGCTCGCCAGCGACCCGGGGTGGGAGCGGCGCGCGCACGCGCTGGTGCCGGCGCTGCGCGCCTCGCTGCGGGAGCGGCTCCCGGAGCCGATGGTCCCCGCGTCGTTCGTGGTGCTGGACGCGCTCCCCCTGACGCCGAGCGGCAAGACCGACCGGCTCGCCCTCCCGGCCCCCGACCCCGCGCGCGCCGGACCCGGGCGGGAGCGCGTCCCCCCGCGCACGGAGGTGGAGCGGCGGATCGCGGCGATCTGGGAAGAGGTGCTGGGGGTGGAGGCGGTCGGCGTGCGCGACGGCTTCCTGGAGCTGGGCGGGCACTCGCTCCTGGGCACCCGGGTGACGATGCGCCTGCGGGAGGCGCTGGGGGTGGAGCTGCCGCTGCGCGCGCTCTTCGAGGCTCCCACCGTGGAGCAGCTGGCCCGCCGGGTGGAGGCCGGGCGGGGCGGCGGGGCGGCGGTGCCCGCCCCGCTGGAGCGCGCCCCCCGGGACGCCCCGCTCCCGCTCTCCTTCGGGCAGCAGCGGCTCTGGTTCCTGCACCGGATGCAGCCGCTGAGCCCCTTCTACAACGAGTCCACGGCGGCCCGGCTGCGCGGCCCGCTAGACGCGCGCGCCCTGCGGCGGGCGCTGGGGGAGATCGTGCGCCGGCACGAGGCGCTCCGCACCGTCTTCCCGACGGCGGGCGACGAGCCGGTGCAGGTGGTGCTCCCCCCCTCGCCGCTCCCCCTCCCGGTGGACGACCTGTCCGGTCTCCCGGGGGCGGAGCGCGACGTGGAGCTGCGCCGGCGCC
Organism: Longimicrobiaceae bacterium; assembly: GCA_036389055.1. GTDB lineage: Bacteria > Gemmatimonadota > Gemmatimonadetes > Longimicrobiales > Longimicrobiaceae > JAFAYN01. The sequence goes on from DASVQR010000196.1 coordinate 36,295, forward strand.
TGCGGGAGGCGGCGGCCGCCCCCTTCGACCTGGCGCGCGGCCCGCTCCTCCGCTGCAGGCTGTTCCGGCTCGCCGGGGACGAGCACGTCCTGTCCGCGACCCTGCACCACGCGGTCACGGACCAGTGGTCGCTCCGCGTCTTCTTCGCGGAGCTGGGGGCGCTCTACCGGGCCCCGTCCGGGCGGCCGCGCCCCCCGCTCGCCCCGCTCCCGGCGCAGTACGCGGACTACGCCGTCTGGCAGCGGAAGCGCATGCGCGGCCCGGAGATGGAGCGGCAGCTGGCGTACTGGCGGGCCCGGCTGGCGGGCGCGCCGCCGCTCCTGGAGCTCCCCGCCGACCGGCCGCGCCCGTCGGTGCAGAGCCACCGCGGGTCCCGCGTCTCCGCCACCCTCCCACGGCCGCTGGCCGACGCGCTCGGCGAGCTGGCGCGGCGCGAGGGCGCCACGCGCTACATGCTGCTCCTGGCCGCCTTCGGGGTCCTCCTGGCGCGCCACGCGGGGCAGGACGACGTGGTGGTGGGGACGCCGGCCGCCGGCCGGGTCCGGCCCGAGCTGGAAGGGAACATCGGGTTCTTCGTCAACTCGCTGGCGCTGCGCATGGAGCTGGGCGGCAGCCCGGGCTTCCGCGAGCTGCTGGCGCGGGTGCGCCGGGCGGTGCTCGACGCCCACGACCACCAGGAGCTCCCCTTCGAGCGGCTGGTGGAGGAGCTGCGCGTGGAGCGGAGCCCCGGGTACGCCCCGCTCTTCCAGGTGATGTTCGTCCTGCGGGAGGGGCCGCTCGCCGAGCTGGAGATCCCGGGCGTGGCGGCGGATGTGGAGGAGGTGCCGCTCGGGACCGCCAAGTTCGACCTGACGCTGGCGGTGGAGGAGCGCGGCGGCCGGCTGGTGGTGGAGGCGGAGTACGCCGCCGACCTGTTCGACCGGGCGACGGCGGAGCGGATGCTGGAGCGCTTCCGCGTGCTCCTGGAGGGGATCGCCGCCCGCCCGGAGGGCCGGGTCGCGGAGCTCCCCCTGCTCCCGGAGGCCGAGCGGCGGGTGCTGGAGGCGTGGAACGACACCGCGCGGGAGTACCCGGCCGACGCCCTGGTCCACCGCCTCTTCGAGGCGCAGGCCCGGCGCACCCCCGGGGCCCCGGCGCTGCTGTGGCGCGGCGAGACGCTGGACTACGCGGAATTGGACCGGCGCGCCGACCGCCTCGCCCACCTGCTGCGCGCGCGGGGGACGGGGCCGGAGAGCCGGGTGGGCGTGTACCTGGAGCGCACCCCGGCCATGGTGGTGGCGCTGCTCGCGGTGCTCAAGGCCGGGGGCGCGTACGTGCCGCTCGACCCCGCGTACCCCCGGGAGCGCCTGGGCTACATGCTGGAGGACGCCGGGGTGCGGGTGGTGCTCACCACCGGCGCGCTCGCCGGGCGGCTCCCCGCCGGGGCGGCGGAGCCGCTCCTGCTGGACGCGGCGCCGGAGCCCGGCCCGGGGAGCGGGGACGCCTCCCCGGAGAGCGGCGTGGGGCCGGAGAACCTGTCGCACGTCATCTTCACCTCCGGCTCCACCGGGCGGCCCAAGGGGGTGATGATCCGCCACCGGAGCACCTCCGTCCTCGTCCACTGGATGCGGGAGGTCGTGTCGGACGAGGAGCGCGCCTCCGTCCTCTTCTCCACCTCCATCAGCTTCGACGTCAGCGTCGCCGAGGTGCTGGGCACGCTCTGCTGGGGCGGACGGCTGGTGATGGTGGAGAACGCGCTGGAGCTCCCCTCGGTCGCCGGGGAGGGGATCCGCTACGCCAGCATGGTCCCCACCGCCGCCGCGGAGCTGCTGCGCACCGGCGGGTTCCCCCCCAGCGTCCGCACGCTCTTCCTGGGCGGGGAGCCGCTCCCCCCCGACCTGGCGCGCGGGCTGTACGCGCTGGGGCACGTGCGCAGGGTGGGCAACCTGTACGGCCCCACCGAGGACACCACCTACTCCACCTTCGCCCTGGTGGCGGAGGGCGGGGCCTGGGTGGACGTGGGCCGCCCGGTGGCGGACACGCGGGCGCGGGTCCTGGACGGCGAGCTGCAGCCGGCGCCGGTGGGGGTGCCGGGGGAATTGTACCTGGCCGGTGCCGGGCTGGCGCGCGGCTACGCCGGCCGCCCCGACCTGACCGCCGCGCGCTTCCTCCCCGACCCGTTCGGCGGGCCGGGCGAGCGGATGTACCGGGTCATGGACCGCGTGCGCTGGCTGCCGGACGGGACGCTGGAGTACCTGGGCCGCACCGACACGCAGGTCAAGGTGCGCGGCTTCCGCATCGAGCCGGGCGAGATCGAGGCCGTGCTGCGGCGGCACCCCGGCGTGCGCGACGCGGTCGCGGTGGCCAGGGAGGACGTCCCCAGCGAGCGGCGCCTGGTGGCCTACGTGGTGCCGGCCGGGGCGGAGGCCCCCCCGGCGGCGGAGCTGCGCGCCGCGCTCCGGGAGGCGCTCCCGGAGTACATGGTCCCCTCCGCCATCCAGCCGCTGGACGAGCTGCCGCTGACCCCCAGCGGCAAGGTGGACCGCCGCGCGCTCCCGGCTCCCGGGGTCCGGCCGGAGGGCGCCGCCGCGGGGTACGAGGCCCCGCGGACGGCGGGGGAGGCGCGGCTCGCGCGCGTCTGGGAGGAGGTGCTCGGGACCGGGCCGGTGGGGATCCACGACGACTTCTTCGCCCTGGGCGGACACTCCCTGCTCGCCACCCGCGTGGCGTCGCGGGTGCGGGCGCTGCTGGGGATCGAGCTCCCCCTGCACGCGGTCTTCGAGGCGCCGACGCTCGCCGCGCTCGCCGCCCGCCTGGACAGGGAGGCGGAGGACGCCGCGGGGACGGGCGCGGGGGACCCGCCGCTGCTGCCGCGCGCCGACGACGGCCCCGCGCCCCTGTCCTTTGCGCAGGAGCGGCTCTGGTTCCTGGACCGGATGGACCCGGGGAGCGCCGTCTACAACGTCCCCGTCGCCTTCCGCGTGCGCGGCGCCGCGGACGCCGGGCTGCTTGCGCGCGCCGTGTCGGAGGTGGTGCGCAGGCACGCCGTGCTGCGGAGCGGGTTCGCCGGCGGGAGCGGCGGACCGGTGCAGACGGTGCGCCCCCCCGCGCCGGTGCCGCTCCCGGTGGTGGACCTCGCCGCGGCGGCGGGAGGGAGGGCGGAGGCGGAGCTGCGGCGCCTGCTGCGGGAGGAGGCGGCCCGCCCGTTCGACCTGGAGGCCGGGCCGCTGCTCCGGACGCGCTTCTTCCGCGTCGCCCCCGGGGAGGCCGTCCTCTCGCTCACGGTGCACCACATCGCCAGCGACGGCTGGAGCATGGGGATCCTCTTCCGCGAGCTGGAGGAGGTCCACGCGGCGCTCCGGGAGGGCCGGGCCCCCGCGCTGCCGGAGCTCCCGGTGCAGTACGCCGACTTCGCCGCCTGGCAGCGGGAATGGCTCCGCGGGGAGCGCATCGAGCGGCAGGCGGCGTACTGGCGGGAGCGCCTGGCCGGGGCCGCGGTGCTCGACCTGCCCACCGACCACCCGCGCCCGGCCGTCAAGAGCTACCGGGGGGGCGAGCTGTTCTTCGCGCTCGACGCCCCGCTGGCGGAGGGGGTGGCGGCGCTTGCCAGGGAGGAGGGGGCCACCCCGTACATGTTGCTCCTGGCCGCCTTCCAGCTCCTGCTGTCGCGCTACGCGGGCGAGGACGACGTGGTGGTGGGCACCCCCATCGCCGGCCGCACGCGGCGCGAGACGGAGGAGCTGATCGGGTTCTTCGTGAACACGCTGGCGATCCGCACCCGGCTGGGGGGCGGGCCCACCTTCCGGGAGCTGCTGGCCCGGGTGCGGGAGGCCACCCTGGAAGCGTACGCCCACCAGGACCTCCCCTTCGAGAAGCTGGTGGAGGAGCTGGGGGTGGAGCGGGACCTGGGCCGCAGCCCGCTCTTCCCGGTGATGTTCGCGCTGCAGAACGCCCCGGCGGGCGGCCCCCGCCTGGCCGGCGCCGCGCTGGAGCCGGTGGCCGTGGAGAGCACCACGGCAAAGTTCGACCTCACCCTGGCGCTCGCGGAGAGCGGGCGGGGGATGGACGGCTCGCTGGAGTACGCCGCCGACCTGTTCGAGCGGGAGACCGTGGCCCGGCTGGCGGAGCACTTCCGCGTGCTGCTGGAGGGCGCCGTCGCCCGGCCGCGGGCGGTCGCGGCCGGGCTCCCGCTGCTGGGGCCAGCCGAGCGCGCGCTGCTGGAGGGGTGGAGCCGGGCCGGGGCGGAGGCCGCCCCGCGCCTCTGCGTGCACGAGCTGTTCGCCGGGCAGGCGGCGCGCACCCCGGAGGCGCCCGCGCTGGTGCACGGCGGGGAGGTCCTGGCGTACGGGGAGCTGGACCGGCGGGCGAACCGGCTCGCGCGCCACCTGCTGCGGCGGGGCGTCCGGCCGGGCGACCGCGTGGGGATCTGCCTGGAGCGGTCGCCGGAGATGGTGGTGGGGCTGCTGGGGATCCTCAAGGCGGGCGCCGCCTACGTCCCCCTGGACCCCGGCTACCCCGCGGACCGCCTCGCCTTCCTCCTGGCCGACTCCGCCGTTCCCCTGCTGCTCACCCGGGAGGGGCTGCTCGACCGCCTGGGGGAGCACGGCGCCATGGCCGTGTGCGTGGACCGCGACCGCGCCGCCATCGGCCGCGAGGGCGCGGACGCCCCGGAGGTCCGGGTCACGCCGGAGCACCTGGCCTACGTCGTCTACACCTCCGGCTCCACCGGCGAGCCCAAGGGCACCGAGGTCCCCCACCGCGCCGTGCCGGGCTTCTTCTGGGACGTGGACTACGTCCGCTTCGACGAGCGGCAGGTCCTCCTCCAGCACTCCTCCACCTCGTGGGACGCGCTCACCCTGGAGCTGTGGCCGGCGCTCCTCAAGGGGGGCCGCTGCGTGCTGTACCCGGAGCGGATCTCGGAGCCGCTCGGCCTGGGCGAGCAGGTCCGCGCGCACGGGGTGACGACGCTGTGGATCAGCAGCGCCTACTTCAACCTGGTGGTGGACACCCACCCGGAGGCGCTCGCGGGCGTCCGGCAGCTGATGGTGGGCGGGGAGGCGGTCTCCGCGCCGCACCTGCGCCGCGCCCTGGAGCTGCACCCGGGACTGCGGCTGGTCAACGGCTACGGCCCCAGCGAGTGCACCGTCTTCGCCTCCTGCTGGCCGGTCCCGCCGGACTTCGCGGGGGCGGCCGTCCCCATCGGGCGGCCGGTGGGGGACCGGCGCGTCCACGTGCTGGACGCGCGCTCGGAGCCGGTGCCCGTGGGGGTGCCCGGCGAGCTGTGCGTGGGCGGCGACGGGGTGGGGCGCGGCTACCTGGGGCGCCCCGCGCTCACGGCGGAGAAGTTCGTCCCCGATCCCTTCGCCGCCGCGCCCGGCGTGCGGCTGTACCGCACCGGCGACCGCGCCCGCTGGCGCGCCGACGGGACGCTGGAGTTCCTGGGGCGGACGGACCAGCAGGTGAAGCTGCGCGGCTTCCGCATCGAGCCCGGCGAGATCGAGGCCGCGCTGGAGGCCCACCCCGCCGTGCGCGAGGCCGTGGTCCTCCTCCGCGAGGACGCCCCCGGGGAGCGGCGGCTGGTGGGCTACGTGGTGGGCGAGCCGGGCGCGGTCCCCACCGCCGCCGAGCTGAGGACGCACCTGCGGGAGCGGCTCCCGGAGCACCTGGTGCCCGCGGCGATCGTGGCGCTGGAGCGCCTCCCGCTCACCCCCCACGGCAAGACCGACCGCGCGTCGCTCCCGGCCCCGGAGCTCGCCGCCCCCGCCGCCGCGCACGTGGCGCCGCGCACCCCCACGGAAGAGCTGCTGGCGGGGATCTGGGCGGACGTGCTGCGCCGGGAGCGGGTGGGCGTGGGGGAGAGCTTCTTCGAGCTGGGCGGCCACTCGCTGCTGGCCACCCGGGTGGTGTCGCGCATCCGCGAGGCCTTCGGGGTGGAGCTGCCGCTGCGCGCCCTGTTCGAGGCCCCCACCCTGGAGCGCCTTGCCGCGCGCGTGGAGGCGCAGCGCGCCGGCGGGCCGGGCACGGCCGCGCCGCCGCTTGTGCCGGTGGAGCGCGCGGGACGGCTGCCGCTGTCCTTCGCGCAGGAGCGGCTCTGGTTCCTGGAGCAGCTCTCGCCCGGGGGGCACGTCTACACCGTTCCCGGGGTGCTGCGCCTGGAGGGGCCGCTGGACGCCGGGGCGCTGGAGGCGGCGCTGGGGGAGATCGTGCGCCGGCACGAGGCGCTGCGCACCCGCTTCCCCAGCGACGGCGGGCACCCCTGGCAGGAGGTGCTCCCCCCCGGCTCGCCCGACGCGTTCCGGCTGCGCGTGGAGCCCGTCGCGGCGGCGGAGGCGGAGGGGCGGATCCGGGCGGAGGTGGAGCGCCCCTTCGACCTGGAGCGCGGGCCGCTCTTCCGGGCGGCGCTGCTGCGGCCGGGCGCGGACGAGCACGTGCTGGTGCTGTCGATGCACCACGTGGTCTGCGACGGCTGGAGCCTGGGGGTGCTCTTCCGGGAGTGGAGCGCGCTGTACGCCGCGTACGCCCGGCGGGAGGCCTCTCCGCTGGAGGAGCCGGCGGTGCAGTACGGCGACTACGCGGTGTGGCAGCGCGCGTGGCTGCACGGCGAGGCGCTGGAGGCGCAGCTGGCGTACTGGCGGGGGCGCCTTGCCGGCGCGCCCGCGCTGGAGCTGCCCACCGACCATCCCCGCCCGGCGGTGCAGGGCTTCGCGGGCGCGCGCCACTCGCTGACGCTCGGCGCGGACGAGACGGAGGGGTTGAGGCGCCTGGCGCGGCGGGAGGGGGCGACGCTGTTCATGGTGCTGATGGGCGGGCTGCAGGTGCTGCTGGGGCGGTACGCGGAGTCGGAGGACGTGGTGGTGGGGAGCCCCATCGCGGGGCGGACGCGGCGAGAGACCGAGGGGCTGATCGGGCTGTTCGTCAACACGCTGGCGCTGCGCACCGACCTGTCCGGCGACCCGGCGTTCCGGGAGGTGGTGGGGCGGGTGCGGGAGGGGGCGCTGGGGGCGTACGCGCACCAGGAGGTGCCGTTCGAGCGGCTGGTGGAGGAGCTCAAGGTGGAGCGGGACCTGAGCCGGAGCCCGCTGGTGCAGGT
>DASVQR010000197.1:0-7071 GCA_036389055.1 Longimicrobiaceae bacterium
CCCGGAGAACGTGCTGGTGGTGAGCCAGGACGAGCTGCGCAGCGGCCCCACCATCTCGGGCAACCTCAGGGCGGAGCGCGAGTCCGCCGTGCGCGCCGAGCTGGGCGGCTCGGTGCTCCAGGTCATGGCCGAGCAGGGGCAGGCGGTGTCGCGGGGGCAGGTGCTGGCGCGGCTGGACGACGCGGCGTTGCGCGACGCGCTGCTCTCGGCGCAGTCCGGGGTGCGCTCCGCGAGCAACGCCGCCCAGGTGGCCGGCCGCGACGTGGAGCGCACCTCGCGCCTGACGCAGGCCGGGGCGATCGCCCAGCGCGACCTGGACAACGCCAGGAACGCGCAGGTGGCCGCCCAGGCGCAGCTCGCCGACGCCCGCGCCCGGCTCAGCCAGGCGCAGGAGCAGCAGGAGAAGACCGTCGTCCGCTCCCCCATCTCCGGGGTGGTGAGCGCCCGCCCGGTCAACGCCGGCGACGTGGTGGCGCCGGGCGCCGCGCTCTTCACCGTGGTGGACCCGCGGAGCATGCAGCTGGAGGCCGCGGTCCCCGCGGCGCAGCTGGGGCTGCTGCGGGTGGGGGCGCCGGTCACCTTCACGGTGAGCGGCTACCCGGGCCGCAGCTTCACGGGCAAGGTGCAGCGCATCAACCCCGCCGCCGACCCGGCCACGGGGCAGGTGCCGGTGTTCATCTCCATCCCCAACGCCGACGGGACGCTGGTGGCCGGGCTCTTCGCCGAGGGGCGCGTGGCCGCCGTGGAGCGGCAGGCCATCCTCGTTCCCGCCTCGGCCGTGAGCCACTCGGGGTCGCCGTCGGTGCTGCGACTGCGCGCCGGCCGGGTGGAGCGGGTGGCGGTGCGGCTGGGCGAGACCGACTCCGAGACGGAGCGGCTGGAGGTCGTCGCCGGGCTGGCCGCGGGGGACACCGTCCTCACCGGGGCCGCCGTGGCGACCACGCCGGGAACCAGGGTCCGCATCGGGCGCGCGCCCGCGGCGGTGCCGGCGGCACGCTAGGAGGGAGCGATGTGGATCTCAGATTTCGCCATCCGAAGGCCCATCATCACCATCGTCACCATGCTGGCGCTGGTGGTGTTCGGGGCCTTTGCCCTGGTCAACCTGGACACCGACGAGTTCCCCGAGGTCAACCCGCCGGTGGTGTCGGTGGCGCTCCCGTACCCGGGCGCCTCGCCGGACGTGGTGGAGCGCGAGGTGGTCGAGCCCATCGAGGAGGCGATCTCCTCCATCAGCGGCATCGACCGGATCACCTCGCAGTCGCTGGACGGCTTCGCCATCATCATCGCCGAGTTCGACTTCGAAAAGGACATCCAGCAGGCCACGCAGGACATCCGCGACCAGATCTCGCAGATCCGCGGCGACCTGCCGCAGGAGCTGGAGGAGCCGATCCTTACGCGGTTCGATCCCAACGACCTGCCCATCGTCTCGCTGTCGCTCACCTCGGCCAGCCTGAGCGCGCCGGAACTGACGCGCCTGGTGGACCCGGGGATCACCCGCGAGCTGCGCGGCATCGCCGGCGTGGCCGAGGTGGAGGTGGTGGGCGGGCAGGAGCGCGAGCTGGTGGTGGAGCTGCGCCCGCAGGCGCTGGCCGCCGCGGGCATCGGCGTGGGGCAGGTGGTGCAGGCGCTGCAGACCCAGAACCTGGCCGCCCCGGTGGGCCGGCTGGAGGAGAGCCTCAGCGAGCGCACCATCCGCCTGCGCGGCCGGCTGGAGACCCCCGCCGACTTCGCGCAGCTGGTGGTGTCGCAGCAGGGCGGACGGGTGGTGCGGCTGGGCCAGGTGGCCACCGTGCGCGACGGCACCGAGGAGCAGCGCACGCTTGCGCTCTTCAACGGGGCCGAGGCGGTGGGGATCAACATCACCAAGGCGCAGGGCTACAGCACCACGGCGGTCGCCGAGCAGGTGATCGCCCGGGTGGAGGAGATCCAGGGGACGCTGCCGCCGGGCGTGGAGTTCCGGGTGGTGCAGAACGCCGGCGAGCGCGTGGAGAGCTCGGTCAGCAACGTCCAGGAGACGCTGCTGGAGGGCGCGCTGCTCACCGTGCTGGTGGTGTTCCTGTTCCTGAACTCGTGGCGCTCCACGGTCATCACCGGCCTGGCGCTCCCGGTGTCGGTGCTCGCCAGCTTCGTGGCGGTGTGGGCGTACGGCTTCACGCTCAACACCATGTCGCTGCTGGGGCTGTCGCTGGCCATCGGCATCCTGATCGACGACGCCATCGTGGTGCGAGAAAACATCGTGCGCCACGTGGAGATGGGGAAGGACCACTACACCGCGGCCCGCGAGGGCACGGCGGAGATCGGGCTGGCCGTGGCGGCCACCACCTTTTCCATCGTGGTGGTGTTCATCCCCATCGGCTTCATGAGCGGCATCGCGGGGCAGTGGTTCAAGCCGCTGGCGCTGACCATCGCCTGCTCGGTGCTGGTGTCGCTGTTCGTGTCGTTCTCGCTGGACCCCATGCTCTCCGCCTACTGGGCGGACCCGGAGCTGGAGGAGCACCAGAAGAGCCGCCTGACCCGGCTGCTGGACCGCTTCAACCGCTGGTTCGACCGCCAGGCCGAGGGCTACAAGCGGGTGATCGGGTGGGCGCTGGACCACCGCCTCGCCATGGTGGGGCTGGCCGTGGGCTCGTTCGCGGGCGCGCTGGCGCTCCCCGCCACCGGCGCGGTGGGCGGCGAGTTCTTCCCGGTGCAGGACGTGTCCGAGTTCAACATCACCGTGGAGACGCCCCCGGGCTCCAACCTGGACTACGCACGGCTCAAGGCGGAGGAGGCGGCCGCCGTCGCCCGCTCGCACAAGGAGGTGGCGTACACGTACACCACCATCGGCGGGCAGACCGGCGCCGTGGACGAGGCGAACGTGTACGTGCGCCTCGTCCCCAAGGCCGAGCGCGACGTGCACCAGCGGGTGCTGGAGGCGCGCATCCGCGAGCAGCTGGGCGCCGTCGGCGGGGCGACGGCGGGGATCGCGGCCGGCGGCTTCGGCGGCCAGAAGCAGATCCAGATCCAGCTGCAGGGGCCGGACGTCGCCACGCTGAACCGCCTGGCCGAGCAGGTCATGGCGCAGGTGGCGCAGGTCCCCGGCGCGGTGGACGTGGGGCTTTCCACCAAGGGGCAGAAGCCGGAGCTGGACGTGGTGCTCGACCGCGGGGTGGCGGGGAGCCTGGGGGTCACGGTGGGGCAGGTGGCGCAGGCGCTGCGGCCGGCCTTCGCCGGGATCGACGTGGGCGACTGGGTCGACCCGCAGAACGAGACCCGCGACGTCACCGTGAGGATCGACCCGCAGTCGCGCGAGCGGGTGTCCGACCTGGAGACGCTGCCGCTGACCATCCAGGGGGCGCAGGGCCCGGTGACGCTGCCGCTGGGGCAGGTGGCCCAGGTGGAGCAGAGCCTGGGGCCGGCGCAGATCAACCGCCTGGACCGCGAGCGGGTGATCAACGTGGAGGCGAACACCCAGGGGCGCCCCCTCTCGGAGGTGGTCGCCGACATCACCGAGCGCCTGGAGAGCGTCCCCGTGCCGGCCGGCTACGCCGTGTCGCAGGGTGGCGAGACCGAAGACCAGGGCGAGGTGTTCGGGCAGATCTTCGCGGCGCTGGGGCTGGCCGTGATGCTGATGTACTTCGTGCTGGTGGTGCAGTTCGGGAGCTTCCTGGACCCGTTCGCCATCATGCTGTCGCTGCCGCTGTCGCTGATCGGGGTGATGCTGGCGCTGCTGCTCACGGGCTCCACGCTCAACATCATGAGCATGATCGGCGTGATCCTGCTCATGGGGCTGGTGGCCAAGAACGCGATCCTCCTCATCGACTTCGCCAAGTGGTCGCACGAGGCGGGGATGCCGCTGCGCGAGGCGCTGATCGAGGCGGGGCGGACCCGGCTGCGGCCCATCCTGATGACCACCTTCGCCCTGGTGGCCGGAATGCTCCCGGTGGCGCTGGGCACCGGCGAGGGCGCGGACTTCCGCGCGCCGCTGGGCCGGGCGGTCATCGGCGGGGTGATCACCTCCACGTTCCTGACGCTGCTGGTGATCCCCACCATCTACGAGATCCTCAGCGAGTGGCGCGAGTGGATGCTGCGGCGGGTGTTCCGCCGCGGCGGCGCGCCCGGGGAGCACGGCGCGCAGGGAGGACATGGCGGCCACGGGGAGCACGGCAAGCCGGCGAAGCCGCCCCGCCGCCCCGCGCTGGAGCCGGCGTTCGAGCCCGGCGACTGAGCCCGGACCCGTCCACGAACCCCCGTTCGCGGGGGAGCAACGGCGGGGGTGGGGTGTATGGAGGCCGGCCCGCGGCGGGAAATTTCGCCCGCCGCGCGCCACTCCGGGAGGGCCGACCGCCGCACGGTCGCCTCCGTCTCCTTGAGAAGTTCATGCGGCCGGGCCCGGGGCTCCGGGTCCGGCGGTTTCTTTGGATAGAGCGGGATGCAGATGCAATCGAGAGTCACGGAGGCGCTGGAGGAGGCGGGGACGGGGCGGAGCTTCTCCCCCGTGGCCCCCGCCGGGCGCTTCCTGGGGAAGCTGGGGCGCCGCGCCGAGGACATCGCCCGGCACGCGGGGCAGTTCGCCCTGCTGGGGTGGGGGATCCTGGCGCTGACCTTCACCGGCAAGGTGTCGCTGCGCGAGATCGTGCGGCACATCTACTGGATGGGGGTGCAGAGCCTCCCCATCGTGCTGGTGACCTCCACGCTGGCCGGCGTGGTCACCTCGCAGCAGGGCGGCTACCAGTTCACCGGCTCGGTCCCGCTCTACATCCTGGGGAGCGTGGTGGTGTCCAGCGTGGTGCTGGAGCTGGGGCCCGTGCTCACCGCGGTGGTGCTCATCGGCCGGGTGGGGGCGCGCATCACCGCCGAGCTGGGCACCATGCAGGTGTCCGAGCAGATCGACGCGCTCCACTCGCTGGGGCGCGACCCGGTGCGGGTGCTCGCCGCGCCGCGCGTGATCGCGGGGGCGCTGGCCTTCCCGGTGCTGGTGGCGATCGCGGACACGGTGGGGATCCTGGCCGGGATGATCGCCGCGCGCTTCACCCTGGGGCTCTCCCCGGAGAGCTTCATGTACGGGGCCCAGCTGTTCTGGCACAACTGGGACATGTTCTACTCGCTCGCCAAGGGGACCACCTTCGGGCTGGTCATCCCCCTGATCGCGACGCACATGGGGCTGGTCACGCGCGGGGGCGCCGAGGGCGTGGGCCGCGCCACCACCTCGTCGGTGGTGTTCATGCTGCTGGCCGTGCTGTTCCTGGACGCCCTGCTGACGCCCCTGCTGCTCCAGTAGGCGGGGCGGGAGAGACAAGAGAGATGGTCGAATATCAGGACCTGTACAAGACCTTCGACGCGCCCGTGCTGGCCGGCGTGGACCTGGCGATCCCCCAGGGCGAGACCATCGCCGTGGTGGGCCACTCGGGGACCGGCAAGAGCGTGCTGCTCAAGACCACGATCGGCCTGATCGCCCCGGACCGGGGCGACGTGCGGATCGACGGGGAGTCGGTTTTCCGCGCCCGCGGCAAGGAATTGGAGCGCATCCGCCGCAAGGTGGGCTACGTGTTCCAGAACGCGGCGCTCTTCGACTCCATGAACGTGATGGAGAACGTGTCGCAGGGGATCACCGAGGCCGAGCTCAAGACGCTGCCGGCCAAGGAGCTGCTGCGCCGCGTGGGCGAGGCGCTGGAGCACGTCAACCTGGACCCCGGCGCCGTGCTCACCAAGCTCCCCTCGGAGCTTTCCGGCGGGATGAGGAAGCGCGTGGGGCTGGCCCGCGCCATCGTGGGCCGCCCGGAGATCCTGCTGTACGACGAGCCGGTCACCGGGCTGGACCCGGTGAACGGGACGGTGGTGCACCGCCTGATCGCGCAGCTGGCCGAGGAGATGGGGGTCACCTCCATCATCGTGACGCACGACATCGAGGGGGTGCTCCCCATCGCCGACCGCGTCGCCATGCTCGACAAGGGGAAGATCCGCTTCGTGGGGACTCCCGACGACTTCCGAAACAGCGACGACATCCTGGTCCGCGCCTTCCTGCACCGGGAAGTGCCGACCGAGGATCTCCTGGAGGTGGTATGATTCAGCAGGCCCGCACCGCCCCGCCGCCCCCGGCGAAGCGCGGCGGTGGAAACGACCTTTCTTCGACCGTGCCCATGCGCTCTTCGCGACGTGAGATCCAGATCGGCTTCTTCTTTCTCCTCGGCATCGTGGCGGTGGTCACCGCGCTGCTCATGCTGACCGATCCGGGGACCTTCCGCGGCCGCTACGACATCACCACCACCGTGGCCGACGCGGGCGGGCTCCGCAAGGGCGACCCGGTGCAGATGCGCGGCGTCAACGTGGGCCGCGTGCGCGGCTTCCACATCACGCAGAGCGGCGTGACCATCAACATGGAGATGGAGCGGGAGTACGAGGTCCCCGCGGACTCGCGCATCTCCATGGAATCGGGCGGCCTGCTGGGGGGGATGATCGTGGAGGTGGTCCCCGGCCGCTCCCCGGAGCGCGTCCGCGACGGCGCCGAGCTCCCCGGCACCGCATCGCCGGGGATGTTCGACGTGGCCGCCACCGTGGGCACCCGCGCCGACACGGTGCTGGGCCGCGCCGCGGCGCTGCTGGACCCCGCCACCATCCAGGCGGTGGGGGGGAGCGCGCAGGAGCTGCAGACCATGCTCACCTCGCTGGCGGGGCTCGCCACCGAGCAGCGCCGCGAGATCGCCCTGCTCTCCGCCAGCCTGCGCCGCTCGGCGCAGGGCGTGGAGTCGGCCACCACGCGCCCGGAGCTGGTGCGGGCCGTGGCGCGCATGGACTCCATCACCCTGCAGCTGGACCGGAGCACGGCGTCGCTGAACCGCTCCACCACCTCGCTGGAGGCGGTGCTGGGGCGGATGGAGCGCGGCGAGGGGACGCTGGGCAAGCTGTCCGCGGACGAGACGCTGTACAACAACCTGAACCAGGCCGCGCTGAGCGCCAACCGCACGGCGAGCAGCGCCGACTCGCTCATGGCGGACATCAAGCGCAACCCCCGCAAGTACATCAACCTCGAGGTCTTCTGACCCTGGGTCGCCGTCGCGGGATGTGACGAGGGGGGCGGACCCGGCCGGGTCC
>DASVQR010000198.1:0-13409 GCA_036389055.1 Longimicrobiaceae bacterium
GCCCGCCACCACGCACCCCAGCGCGCCTGCCCCGATGGTCGCGAACGCCACCGCCCCCGAGAGCATCCCCGCACGCGCACCGGCGGCTCCCCGCGCCAGGAAGTAGTCCGAAAAGAACACGGCGACGAAAGCCCACATGGCATACAGCTCCCACATGTGCCCCAGGTAGCCCCCGATGGCCAGCCGCGTGGGCCGGTGCCGGACCACCGTCCCCACCAGCGCCCACGAGAACGGCCGCCGCGCAAACGGAAAGGGCCCCTCCCGGTACCCCCACCCCACCAGCAGCGCCGCCGCGACGGCCCCGGCCGACGCTGTCAGCACCACCGGCTCCAGCCCCACCCCCTCGAACGCCCGCAGCAGGTAGGGCGTCGCCTTGCCCAGGGTCAGCGCCCCCACTACCGTGCCGATCGCCAGCCCGCGCCCGGAGCGGAACCAGGTGGCGATCATCTTCATGGCCGGCGGATACACCCCCGCCAGAAAGAACCCGGTGAGGAAGCGGAGCGCCAGCGCCGCGCCGAACCCCGGCGCCGCCACCAGCAGCGCGTTGGCGAGCGCGCCGCACAGGGCGGAGATCGCGAAGTACGGGCGCGCCGGCAGCACGTCGGCCAGGTTGAGGAGCGCGGCGACGGCCGTGCCCGCCACGAAGCCGAGCTGCACCACCGTGGTGAGCCACCCCGCCTGCTGCGCGCTGAGCCCCCAGAGCGCCTGGAGCTGCGGCGCCACGGCGCTGGCGGTGAACCAGAGCGACATCCCCAGCAGCTCCGCCAGCGAGAGCAGGAGGAGGATGCGCCAGCGGCCGGGCGGTTGCGAGGGGTCGGGAGCGGGTTCCATGATCAGGAGGCGGGGCGTCCACGAGGCGCGCCGGGCGGCGCGTCCACCCCCCGGAAGCCGGTGCGGAGACAGGATACCGCCGCGCCCGCGTTCCCGGAAGGAACCCCGTTCCCCGCACCGACCCGGGCTCCAGGCTGGACCGGGCGGCCGGGCGATCCGCTCCGCGTCCAGGACGATGTAGAGAACGCGGCGCCGGCTCCGACTACTCCACGAAGGCGCCCGCGACGGGCGATCGCCATCGCCGGCAACGGCACCCACCCCAAGGAGAGCGAGCCATGAAGTACATGCTGATGATGCACGCGCCGCGCGGCACCGGGGACTACCAGGTCGACCAGTGGTCGCCCGAGGACTTCCAGGCCCACATCGCGTTCATGCACCGCTTCAACCGGGAGCTCACCGAGTCCGGGGAGTGGGCGGACGCGCAGGGGCTGGCCTCTCCGGGCGAGGCCAGGCTGGTGCGGGCCGGCGGGGACGGCGCGCCGGTAACCGACGGCCCCTTCCCCGAAGCCAAGGAGTTCCTGGCCGGCTACTGGATCGTGGAGGTGGACTCGCCGGAGCGCGCCTACGAGATCGCGGCCCGCGCCTCCGCGGCGCCCGGCCCCGGCGGCGCCCCGCTGAACATGCCCATCGAGGTGCGCCGGGTGATGAGCGCGCCGCCCGCGGAAGCGTGAGGAGGAGACGATGAGATACCTGCTGATGATGCACGCGCCGCGCGGGACCGGGAAGTACGAGATCTTCGACTGGGCCCCGGAGGACTTCCAGGCCCACATGGACTTCCTGAACCGCTTCAACCGGGAGCTCCGCGAGGCCGGCGAGTGGGTGGACGTGCTGGCCCTGACCCCGCCGGGCGAGGCCAAGCTGGTGCGCGCGGGCAAGGACGGCGCGCCGGTGACGGACGGGCCGTTCCCGGAGACCAAGGAGTTCCTGGCCGGCTTCTGGATCGTGGACGTGGACTCGCCGGAGCGCGCGTACGAGCTGGCGGCGAAGGCGTCGGCAGCGCCGGGGCCGGGCGGCGTCCCGCTGGACATGCCCATCGAGGTGCGCCGCGTGATGAGCGGCCCGCCCGCGGACGCGTGACCGGGACCCACCCGGAGCGCGACGTCGAGCGCTTGCTGCGCGAGCTCGCGCCGCAGGTGCTCGGCGCGGTCGCGCGGCGGCACGGCGACTTCGCCGCCGCGGAGGACGCGGTGCAGGAGGCGCTGATCGCCGCGGCCGTCCAGTGGCCGGCGGGGGGCGTCCCCGCGAACCCGCGCGGCTGGCTGTACCACGTGGCGCTGCGGCGCCTCACCGACCACCTGCGCAGCGAGATGGCCCGCCGCCGCCGCGAGGACGCGGTGGCGACGGAGGTGTGGGCGGAGTGGGCGTTCGTGCCGCCGCCGGACGCGGAGGTGGGAGTGGAGCGGGACGACACGCTGGTGCTGCTCTTCATGTGCTGCCACCCCTCGCTCACGCCCGCCTCGGCGATCGCGCTGACGCTGCGCGCGGTGGGCGGGCTGACCACCGCGGAGATCGCCGCCGCCTTCCTGGTGCCGGAGGCCACCATGGCGCAGCGGATCAGCCGCGCCAAGCAGAGCATCCGCGCCTCGGGGATCCCCTTCGCCCTGCCGGGGCCGGCCGAGCGCGCCGGGCGGCTGGCCTCCGTGCTGCACGTGCTCTACCTGGTCTTCAACGAGGGCTACACCGCCAGCGCCGGCGCCGCGCTGCACCGCGCCGACCTGTCGGACGAGGCCATCCGCCTGGCCCGCGCCCTCCACGCCCTGCTCCCCGACGAGGGCGAGGTGGCGGGGCTGCTCGCGCTGATGCTGCTCACCGACGCCCGCCGCGCCGCCCGCGCCGGCCCCGGCGGCGAGCTGGTCCCGCTGGACGAGCAGGACCGCACGCTGTGGGACCGCGCCATGATCGAGGAGGGGATCGCGCTGGTGCCTGCCGCGCTGTCGCGCGGAGCCCCCGGCCCCTACGGGCTGCAGGCCGCCGTCGCCGCCCTCCACGACGAGGCCCCCCGCGCCGCCGACACCGACTGGCCGCAGGTCCTGGCGCTGTACGGCGTGCTGGAGCGGATGTCCGACAATCCCATGGTCTCCCTCAACCGCGCCGTCGCCGCCGCCATGGTGCACGGCCCCGCCGCGGGCCTGGAGATCATCGACCGGCTGGGCGCCGACGCTCGCCTGCGCGGCACCCACCGCCTGGACGCCGTGCGCGGACACCTGCACGAGATGGCCGGCGACCCGGAGCGCGCCCTGGCCCACTACCGCGCCGCCGCCGCCCGCACCGCCAGCACGCCCGAGCGCGACTACCTCACCCTGAAGGCGGCGCGCCTGGCATCCGCTCCGAAGCAGGATGCTGCGGGCCCGGCTCAAAAGGGTGCCTCCGCCGGCGGGTCGGAGGTATCTTGATTGCATCGCGCGTGAATCGAGCGGGCGCCGCAAACGGCATACTGACCCGTAGCGGGGGATCCGGATCGCCGGGCTTCAGGTACGGAGAGCCATGACCACGAAAGAACGGGCCATTCAGGTGATCGAGACGCTCCCCGAGGATTCTACGATCGAGGAGATCGTCGAGAAGCTCCGGCGCCTCGAACCCGGGGCAGCCGGCGAGCCCTCCACCGTGGACGAGGCGAACCCCGACGAGGGCGGGGTGTGGGACCTGCTGGAGCGCAGCGCCGGTACGGTGGAGATGCCGGAGGACTGGGCCGCCGAACACGACCACTACCTGTACGGCACTCCGAAGCGCTCTCCCGCGGCTTGATCTCTCCCATGCCCGGTGCCCGCCCTCTTCCTGGACACCTACTTCGTCCAGGCTCTCCTCAATCCCAAGGATCTCCACCACGCCCGCGCCCTGACACTTCTTCCACAGGACGCCGTCACCGGTGACCGGCATTTCGTCCAGGCGGGTTTCCGGGCGTTGATGCTGGACACCGAGCCGTAGGTCACGTTTCGCGACGACGGGCCCGACGCCGGCCGGCGGATGCGCGGAAGCACGCCCGAACCGTGGACGATCCAGAGGTGCAGGGGCGTCATCCGGCGGCGGCCAGCATCCCGTGGCGGAGGGCGAACCTCACCAGCTCGCTGCGGTGGTGCAGGTGAAGCTTCTCCATCAGCCGCTGGCGGTAGGTGTCCACCGTCTTCGCGCTGATGCGCAGCCGCTCGCCGATCTCCGAGGAGTTGAAGCCCTCCGCGGTCAGCGCCAACACCTCGCGCTCGCGGCCGCTGAGCACGTCCAGCGGGTCGGCGCGCGCGGGCGTCCGGCAGACGTCCACCAGCACCCGCGCCGCCGAGGGCGGGACGAAGACCTCGCCGGCGGCGACGGCGCGCACCGCGGCGACGAGGTCGCGGTCGGCGGTCTCCTTGCCCACGTAGCCGCTCCCCCCGGCCTCCAGCACGGGCACCAGGAACTGCCCGGGGTCGTGCATGGTGAGCACCAGCACTCGCGCGCCGCTGTTCGAGGACGTGATCCGGCGGGTGGCGGCCAGCCCGCCGCACCCGGGCATGGTGACGTCCATCACCACCACGTCCGGGCGCAGCTCGGCGGCCAGGCGCACGCCCTCCTCGCCGGTGGCGGCCTCGCCGACCACCCTCAGGTCGGACTGGGTGTCCAGCAGGACGCGGATCCCCGCGCGGACCAGCGCGTGGTCGTCCACGACCAGGACTCGTACGGGCTCCATCTCTCTACCCCTCCTTGGCTCCGGGCGCATGTGCGCGATCCTGTAGCTCCCAAGCTGTCGCCGCGGGGCGCGCCGTGGTGCCCGACCTTGCCCGGGCGCCGTGTAGGGGTTTTCCCATCGCACGAGTCGGGGGGTCGAACGGCATTCAAATGCGGATTGGGCGTGCCCCTCGCTGGCGCTCGGGTCGGGCTGCGCGCGGAGTAACGCACGAAGCTACCGTGCGTAACTCCGCCGAGCCCCCGCGGAAACTGCCCCGCGGGGTCTCGGCCCTGCCGGGCGCGCATCCCTCACGCGGGGCCCCGGCGTAGGTCGGCGGCCGGGCGTCTACACATGCGCGCCGGGCGCCACCGTGGTGAGCAGGAAGGCTCCGCCGGCCCGCGACTCCACCGCGTGGCGCACCCCGGCCGCAAGCGTCAGCAGGTCGCCTCGCCCCAGGCGGTGCTCCCGGCCGTCGTCCACGCGGAACACAATCTCCCCGGCGATCCCCTGCACCGCGATGGGCCCCTCGGCGTGGTGCGCGGCGATGCCGCCGGCCGGGGCCACGGCCACCAGCGTGACGCGCAGCGGCCCCTCGCGCAGCAGGGCGCGAGCGCTGCGGCCCGCGCGCATGCACGCATCCGACGCGAGCAGCTCGGCGGCCTGTTCCTCCAGGCGGAAGACGAGGTCGTGGCCGGAGAGCGGGCGTTCGATGGCGGACATGGGCACCTCCTTGTGGCGTGGTCGTCAGCTTCGCGAGCGAAAAAGTTCGGGCGACGGGCGCCCGCCCGCCGTGACGGGCGTCACGGCTCCGGGCGGAGCGCCGCGCGCACCGCCTGCGCCGTGCGGTCCACCCCCTCGCCGCCCAGCCCCAGCTGCCGGTGGACGATCTCGCCCCGGCGGTCCAGCACCACCAGCACGTTGGAGTGCGACAGCTCCGTCGCGCTCTCCCGGCGGTACTTGACGCCGAGCAGCGCCGCCAGCTCCAGGACGTCGCCGCCGCTCAGCAGCGTCCAGCGCGCCGGGTCCAGCCGCGCCCCCTCGGCAAAGGTGCGCAGCCGGTCCGGCGTGTCGCGCTCCGGGTCGATGGACACCAGCACGAAGCCCGCGCCGCTGCCGGTCGCCCCCTCGATGCGCTTCATGTCCAGCAGCACCTGCGGGCAGGTGCGGCCGCAGTAGGTGTAGACCATGGAGACCACCTGCACCCGCCCGGCGAGCGAGCCCAGCGTGCGCTCGCGCCCCAGCTGGTCGCGCCAGACCGACTCCAGGTTGTACACGGACTCGCCCGTCGGCTCGCCGGGCGCCGGGGCCTGCGCGGCGTGCCCGGAGTGCGCGGCGGACCCGGTAGGCGTCGGCGGGGCGGCGGGCGCGCCGGCGGCGTCGCACGCGGCGAGGCCGAGGAGCGCGAGGGAGAGCAGCAGGCCGGCGGCGCGGCGGAGGTGCGTGTGCATGGTCAGGGACCGGTGGCGCAGCGGAAGCCGAGGCTCCCGGCGGTGCTCCGCCCGGTGAGGCCGGCCCGGAAGGCAAGGCGCAGGAACGCCGGGAAGTTGGACGGGTCGGTGGCGCCCACGGCGCCGGCCGCGCAGTACAGCCCGTGGTCGCGCTCGCCCGCCGAGCGCGAGTCGTCCGAGACGAGCTGGTTGTCGAAGTCGTCCACCCACTCCCACACCAGCCCGTGCATGTCCCACGCGCCGTACGCGTTGCGGAAGGTGGAGCCCACCGGCGGGGGCACGGCCGTCCGCGCCGAGTACAGCGCCAGCAGGCGCCGGACGAACTCCGGGCTCCCGGAAGCGTCCCGCGCCGTCTCGCTGGCCGCCGCGGCGTACTCCCACTCGTCCGCGGTGGGGAGGCGCTTCCCCTGGGCGCGGCAGTAGGCCCGCGCCGCGAACCACGACACCTCCGTCGCCGGGCGCCGCAGGTCGGCGGGGGCGCCGGCGTCCAGCGGGGTGCGCCACCCGGCCAGGTACCCGCTCCCCACGAACACCGGCTTCGCAGCGCCGCGCCGCCAGCGCGGGTCGGCGCGCACCCAGGCCAGGTACTCGCCGCGGGTCACGGGGTAGCGGTCGAGCCGGAAGGCGGCCACCCGCACCCGGGCGCGCCCCGGCGCGTACAGCGGCAGGTAGCTCCCCGCCGGCACCGCGACCATCACCGCCGCCCTCGCGGGCGCCCTCCCGCTCCCCTGCGCGGGGAGCGGGAGGGCGGCGAGGAGCGCGAGGGCGACGGCGAGCGTGCGCATGGTGTGTCTCCCGCGTGCTCCGGTGTGATCCCGGCTCAGTGCCCGCCGGCGTAGCCGGACCCGCCCTTGAAGACCCGGTCGTCCGCCCTGCCCTCCACCTTCAGGAAGCCCACCGTGCCCTTGTTGAAGGCCCGGAAGATGGCGTGGTCCACCAGCACCAGCTCGCCGGGGTAGTCGGCGCGGAACTCCACGATGGAGCTGCCGCCCGCGGGGACCAGCGTGGTCTGCACGTTGTGCGTGACCTCGGTGCCGCCCTCCCTGTACACGTTGTCGAACACCTCGCCGATCACGTGGAAGCTGGAGGTCAGGTTGGGGCCGCCGTTGCCCACGAACAGCCGTACCGTCTCGCCCACGCTGGCCTTGAGCGCGTTGTCGCCCGCCAGCGAGCCCACCGAGCCGTTGAACACCACGTAGTCCGGCTTCTCGTCGATCGCCTTCTGCATGTCGAAGGGCTGCAGCCCCGGCTCGCCGTGCTTGCCGCGGGTGTAGAAGTCGCCCTGCATCACGTAGTACTCGCGGTCCACCTTCGGCAGCCCCTCCCTGGGCTCCACCAGGATCAGCCCGTACATGCCGTTGGCGATGTGCAGCGGCACGGGGCCGGTGGCGCAGTGGTAGACGTACAGCCCGGGGTTGAGCGCGGCGAAGTTGAACACGCTCTCCTGCCCCGGCAGCGTCATGCTCGCCTTCGCGCCGCCGCCGGGGCCGGTCACGGCGTGCAGGTCGATGTTGTGCGGCACGGTGCTGCCGGGGTGGTTCTTGAGGTGGAACTCCACCTGGTCGCCCTCGCGCACCCGGATGAACTGCCCCGGCACCCTCCCCCCGAACGTCCAGAAGTTGTACTCCACCCCGTCGGCCATCCGCATGGTCTTCTCGATCACCTCTAGGTTCACCACCACCCGGGTCGCGTAGTCGCGGGTGATGGGCGCCGGCACGTCCGGCGCGAAGGTGAGCCGGGCGACCTCCTGGCCGCGCACCGCGGGCGCCGTGCGCACCGGGATGGCGGCCTGGAAGGGGGCGTCCTCCCCCTCGCCCGCGCGGAGCGTGGCGACCGCCAGCGTCCCCGCCGTGGCCAGGACCAGCGCCGCGCCCAGGGCGATCCACGGCGCCTTCCGGGGGGAGCGGCCGGTGCCGCCCGGGCCCTGCGGCGGCCGGCCGGGAACGCGGGGCGGACGGGCGGCCTGGGTCTCGCGCGCGGCGGGTGCCTCGAACTCGACGATCGTGCTCATGGATGTGTCCTTTCTGTGGCGCGGACCGCGGGCGCGGTCCGGCGGGGTGTGCCGGCACGGGCGCCGGCGGCGCCGACCTCCTCCACCTCGAACGTCGTCCGGCCCAGCAGGTCGGCGACGGTGGTGCGCCGGAGCGGCTCCCACACGTCGCGCGCGACCGCCTTCCAGCGGAAGTGTGCCTCGCACGGGTGCTCGTCGCGGCACGGCCTCCCTCCCAGCAGGCAGGCGCCCCGCTCGCGCGGCTCGTCGAAGGCGCGGACCACCTCCTCCAGCGTCAGCCGCTCCGCCCCCACCGCCAGGCGGAATCCGCCGGTGGGGCCGCGCATGCTGCTCACGATCCCCTGCCGGGCGAGGGCGTTGAGCGTCTTGGAGAGGTAGTTCCGGGGCGCGCCCAGGGCGTCGGCGATCGCGTCCGCCGCCACCGACTCGCCCGGCGCGCGCTGCGCCAGGTAGAGCACGGCCCTCAGTGCGTGTTCGGCGGTCTGCGAAAGCATGGGACTTCTCCTGCGGGGTCCGGTTCGCTGCGCTTCCCGATTTCCGGATACGAATATGCGGAATGCCCGGCCGGCGGGGTGTCCGGTCGGGCTCGACACTTCGGTGCGGCGCGGGATTGCAGGCGGGTGGTGCGGATGCGGGCGGGGATGTGCGGGGATCCCCTACGGATGGCTGGGCCTGTAGAGGAGCGAGACGGCAGCAGTGCACTGAGAGCCGGTCCCGCCTGGGTGTTGTCCCTCGCCCCGGGCGCGATATCTTGCGTGCATGCCCACGCCACGCATCTACGTCGAAACGACGATTCCCAGCGTCTACCACGAGGTTCGGACCGCGCCCGACATCGTGGCGCGGCGCGACTGGACGCGTCAGTGGTGGGCCACGGCAGCCGGTCACTACGAGCTCGTCACCAGTCCTGCCGTTCTGGACGAACTGGGCGAAGGCATTCCCGAGCGGAGTGCCCAGCGGCTCGCTCTCCTGCGGGACGTTCCGCTGGTGCCGATCGAGCCCGCGGTGGTCGAGATCGTGCAGGCGTACATCCAGCACAAGCTGATGCCTGCGGATCCAGGCGGAGATGCGCTGCACCTTGCGCTCGCGTCATACCACAAGTGCGACTTCCTGGTGACCTGGAATTGCCGGCACCTGGCCAATGCGAACAAGTTCGGGCACATCCGGCGGGTGAACACTCTCCTGGGCCTCTACGTACCTGCCCTGGTGACCCCGCTGGAACTCCTGGGAGGCAGCTATGAGCGAGAAGACGACCCCGAGTGACCCGGTGATCGAGGAGGTTCGTGACGCGCGCCGTCGTATCTCGGCCCGCTTCGACCACGATCCCGCTCGCCTGGTAGCCTACTACATGGAGATGCAGCAGCAGTACGGGGATCGGCTGCTCGACCCCACCAGGCAAAAGGGGGAGGACGGGAAGTCCGCAGCCTGACGAGAGCGCTGATCGTGCTGTCAGCACGGATTGACGGATTCTCCACAACGGTTCAGACACGATGATTCCGCCGCCGGAGTGGAATCATCTGTCTTGCTGACGTGTAAAGGCGGGGCACAAATTGGGCAGGATCCGCGGCCGCCACCCCGGCGGGCGCAACCTCCGCCGGCCGGTGAGCAGCAGGCCGCCAGGCACCCCTTCCCGACCATCCCGGAGAAATCGAATGCGAGCTTCCATGCTGCTCCTCATGGCCGCGCTGCTGCTCCCGTGGGGGACCGCCCGCGCGCAGGCCGCCGACGCCCCGCCCGCCGGCCCGGCGCGCCCGGTGCCGATCCACTCGCTGCAGCTGCGGCAGGCGGCGGACGCAGGCGCTCCGTACGACGCGCCCCGGCCGCGGCGCAACCGCCTGGCCGGCGCGGCCATCGGATTTGGGGTCGGGGCGGCGGTGGGCGGAGTCTGGTTCGCGAGGATGAACTACCTGAAGAGCAAGCCGCCCACCACCAACTACACCACCTTTTCCCTGGTGCTGGGAGGCGCGGTCGGGGGCGCGGCGGGCGCGCTCATCGGGGCCGCGATCGGCACGCCCGGCCGCTCGGCCGGGCCGGAGGAGGGGGCCCGGCTGCGGCTCGCCCCCGGGCTCCCGGACGGCCGGGGCGCGGTCTCGCTGGCGGTGGACGTGGCCCTCTGACCGGCGCCCGGGATATCAGCGATAGCGCGGAAGCACATGATTGATCCGGCCCGTGGGCATCGTTCTCCGCCCTCGATAGTGACATAAAGATCTACAACAACGACTCCGCCTCTGAAGACCGCGAGACCAACCACCGGAGAAGCGAATCGCGTCCGCATGGCCCCGTTGGGGGTGAGCAGATCCGGGGGTGACAGAGCAGTCCACCAATATCAACCCGCAACGTCGCCGAACTCCAAACGTACACCCCCGATGCCTACTTCCTTATGACGGCAGGCTCACCTTCACCGGAGCAGGAGGATCTCGCACGCCTCCATGAGGAAAATACCCAACTCAAGATTGAAATTGAACGACTGCGCACCCGCGACAAACTGGAGGCCACTCTCTATCGTCGCCTCGGTTCCTTGGCCTACAAGATCGTCGTCGGACGATCAGTCGCAGCGGCGTTGCGATCATGGTTACAAAGAATACTTCAAGAACACAGAGTTCCGATAAATGAGACATCGGAGCTGGCTGCGGCTGTTGTTCATCGCTTCGTACGTGTGGGATTATTCGCGTTCGTGGCAGCTCTCTTGCCAGTAATTGTATTAGGCATTCAAACAGTACTGCTGCACCAGCAGAACGAAATCATTCGTCAACAGAATACTTATTTCCAGCAGCAGATTGATGGTATCCAGGACCAGCTGGCATTGGAACGGAGAGATGTGATTCGACAAGTGTATGACCGAGAAATCATGCGGGCACGACGCCGCTTGGCAGCGGAAGTCGCCGCAGGGCTAAATGGTACTCTAACAGAACTGCAGGACGACCGACGTTTTATTATTAGGACTCGCGATCGTGAGGTGGTTATCACGAATGAGGGGGACAAGCAGCGGATTACGGCTAGCACCGATCTTCTCTTTGCGACGGTATCGACGAAACTGAGCTCGGAAGGTATGGCTTTCCTAACGACACTCACGACGGCGATTCAGCGCCAGAAAGAGCTAATTCGCCGAGTTGAAGTACAGGGTCATACAGACGCGACGCCGATCAATCCCAACTCGTATGATGGACCGTTTAATCTCGAGTTGGCAGGTTTACGGGCGGCGCGTGTCGTGCGATTCATGCAGGCAGCGGGACTGGATCCAGCGGACACCGAGATGGTCGCAACCTCGTTCGGGGAGTATAGGCCACTTGCACCCGATGGATCTCACCGAGGCCGAGCAGTCAATCGACGTGTCGAAATCCTTCTAACCGTTGCTGGACCACATCTCTACCAACAAATGTATGAGGAGTTGTTTGGCGCTGCGGTAATTAACGCCAACTCCGAGTAGAACCTCGCGTGAATGGTCTACGCTCTCTGTGCATCGTTATACACCCTTAGCTGTTATGCTCGCTGGGGGCAAGCTCGCTGGCACATTGTACATTCCTGGCAAAACGAATGTGGATGCACGAAAGCGAGCGCAGGGAGTACACCGGGGCGCTGACGCGGCGGACGACGCCGGAGGCGGCGGCGATGCGGCTCCCGGCATGGGCGGAGGTCTTCGGGGAGCCGGCGTGGGTGGGGCCGCCGCGCGGCGAGCGGTGGGAGGAGTTCCTCACCGGGCTGTACGGCGGCGCGGAGCTGTGGGAGTACTGCATCCCGTTCCGCGGCGAGACCGGCGAGGGCGGCTACGCAATCGTGCGGGACGAGGTCGTGGCAACGTATGCGATGCTGATCGCCTGACACCCCCATCCTCCACCGGCCCCGAGCAGACGCAGACGTGACGAGCGACCGCGGCGAGCTGACCAACCCGCAGCGCAGGCTTCCGGACCTGGCGCTGCCCCGGGCGCCCGGCGGCGAGCCCTGCCCGCTCCGGCCGCCGGGCCGACGGTCTCCCGTGCTGGTTCTGGTGCACGGCGCGGGCTGCGCCGCCTGCGTCGAGTACGTCGCGCGGCTGGAGGCGGAGGCCGGCCCGATCGAGGAGTGGGACGGCCGGCCACTGGTGGTCGCCCCGGAGGACCTGGCGCGGGCGGGTGGCCTGGGGCGCCGAACCGGCCTCCCCGTCCTCGCGGACCCGGAGCGGCGGCTCGGCGCGGCGCTGTCGGTCGGTCCGCCGGCGGTCGTCGTCGCCGACCGGTGGGGCGAGGTGCACGAAGTCCACGAGGCCGGAGAGGAGCACCGCTTCCCGGAGCCGGACGCGGTGGTGTCCTGGCTCCGCTACCTCGCCATCCAGTGTCCCGAGTGCCAGGGGGAGGCGTTCTGAGACCCCACGCCGAACCGGCGGACGGCCCGGCGCTCTCCTGCCGGAGGCGGGCATGAAGCCGCGCATCACCGTGATCACGCTGGGCGTGGACGACCTGGAGCGCTCGCTCCGCTTCTACCGCGACGGGCTCGGCCTGCCGACCCCGGGGATCGTGGGGACGGAGTTCGAGCACGGCGCGGTGGCGTTCTTCGAGCTGCAGGCGGGGGTGAGGCTGGCCCTCTGGCCGCGGGCGAGCATCGCGCACGACGCCGGCATCCCCGCCGGGCCGCCGTCGCCGACGGAGCTGACGCTGGGGCACAACGTCGCCTCGCGGGAGGAGGTGGACGCCGTGATGGAGCAGGCGCGCCGCGCCGGAGCGCGCATGGTCAAGGAGGCGGGGGACACGTTCTGGGGCGGGTACGCCGGCTACTTCGAGGACCCCGACCGGCACCTGTGGGAGGTCGTGTGGAACCCCGCCCTGGAACTCCCGGAGGAGTCCTGACCGGTCCCGCTGCTCCGGCGGGCCGGAGCGCGCGGTCCCCCGACCTGGATCCCGCCCGGATCGCCGTGGTCGTGTGCGACATGTGGGACGCGCACCACTGCGTCTCGGCGGCGCGGCGGGTCGCGGAGATGGCGCCCCGGGTGGACGAGGTGGCTGCCCGCCTGCGCGAGCGGGGCGCGCTCGTGGTCCACGCGCCGGCGGGGTGCATGAACTTCTACCGGGATCATCCCACCCGCCTGCGCGCCCTCCGCGCTCCCCACGCCCCGGCGCCGGCCCCTATCGACTGGAACGGCTGGGAGCACGACGGCGAGACCGGCCTTCCCGCGACGCTCACCGCCCCGGGAGCGTGCTCGTGCGACACGCCCGAGCCGTGCTGCGAGGCGGGGCCGCCCTACCCCTGGACCCGCCAGACGCCGCTGATCCGGATCGATCCGGGAGACGCCGTGAGCGACGACGGGCAGGAGCTGTTCAACCTGCTGGAGGAGCGGGGGATCGCGGACGTGGTGGTGATGGGGGTGCACGCCAACGTGTGCGTCCTCGGCAGGCCGTACGGGATCCGGCAGCTGGTGCTGCTGGGCAAGCGGCCGGTGCTGTGCCGCGACCTGACCGACTCGTTCCACCGCGACCCGCGGGGCCACGCCTGGGGCACGGAGCAGGTGGTC
>DASVQR010000199.1:0-29200 GCA_036389055.1 Longimicrobiaceae bacterium
CGGCCCCCTCCCCCGCAAGCGGGAGAGGGGGAGCACTGCTTGCCGAGCCTGGGTATCCTGCCGTTGCCCCCTCTCCCAGAATTGGGAGAGGGTGGCGAGCCTCAAGCGAGCCGGGTGAGGGCCGCAGTTGCAGGCTGTTCCCTGTTCCCTATTCCCTGTTCCCTGCCGTTCCCCTCCTCACCCCATCGGCAGCCACACCCGGAACCGCGTGTCGCCCGGGCGGGACTCCACCTCCACCTGGCCGCCGTGCTTCTCCTCCACGATGCGGCGGGCGATCTCCAGGCCCAGGCCGGTGCCCTTGCCGGGCTCCTTGGTGGTGAAGAAGGGGTCCCAGATGCGGCCCAGCACGTCCGCCGGGATGCCGGGGCCGGTGTCGGCGATCTCCACCAGGGCGCGGCCGCCCTCGCATGCGGTGCGGACCCGCAGCGTCCCGGAGCCGCCCATGGCGTCGGCGGCGTTGTCGATCAGGTTGGTCCACACCTGGTTCAGGTCTCCGCCCCAGGCGGGGATGCGGGGGAGGTCGCGGCGGTAGTCGCGCTTCACGTCCACCCCGCGCAGCTTGTGGCCCAGCAGGGTCAGCGTGCTTTCCAGCCCCTCGTGCAGGTCCACCTCCTTGCGCGGGGCCTGGTCCATGTAGGTGTAGCTCTTGACCGCCTTGACCAGGGTGGAGATGCGGCCGGTGCTCGCCTCCACCGCCCAGAGCAGCTCGCGCACCCGCAGCGTGGCCTCCAGCCACCCCAGCGTCTCCGCCAGCGCCCCGTCCGCGTCCGCGGCCACGTCGGCCAGGCACGCCTCGTCCACCCCGGCCTCCACCAGCGTGGGCGCCCACTCCCACGCCTCCGCGGCGCCGTGCGACTCCAGCCACTCCGCCACCCGCTCCTCCTGGTCGCTGCGGGCCAGCGGGTCCGCGGCGGGCGGCGGCTCCAGGCCGCGCAGGTGCTCCTCCAGCGCCAGCACCCCCTGCACCCCCAGCCGCTCGGCCAGCACCGCGGTGCGCCGCTGCGCGTCCGAGAGCGCCTGCCCCAGGTTGTGGGCGGCGCGCACGGCGGCGGCGGCGGGGTTGTTCAGCTCGTGCGCCAGCCCGGCCGAAAGGCGCCCCAGCGCCATCAGCTTCTCGCGCTGCTGGTCGCGGCGGGTGGTCTCGCGCACCCGGTCCGTCATCAGCCCCACCAGCCGCCCTTCCAGCACGGGGATCTCGCGCAGCATCTCCGGGAAGTCCTCGCGCGCGATCCTCACCAGCCGCGTCGTGCCGAAGGAGCGCGAATCGGCCGGGTACTCCGTCATGCGCGAAAAGGGGAGCAGCCCGGTGACCTCCCCGGTCCTCGCCCGGAACACCACCTCGTCCCCGGTCTCCTGCATGCGCGCCTGGAGCTCCCCTTCCAGCACCATCCCCATGGCGTCGGCCGGCTCGCCGCGGCGGATCGCCAGCTCGTCGTGGTCGAACTCCAGCCACTCGCCGTGCTCCGCCAGCCAGGCCAGGTCGGCGTCGGGGAGGTCGGCGAGCAGGGCGATGCCGCGCAGCAGCGCCGGGTCCGCGGGGATGGGCCTCACAGCCGGGCCAGGTACTGGTGCACGAAGGACACGGCGATCGCCCCCTCGCCCACCCCCGAGGCCACCCGCTTCACCGAGCCCGAGCGCACGTCGCCCGCGGCGAACACCCCGGGGACGCTGGCCTCCAGCAGGAAGGGCTCCCGGTCCGCGTCCCACCCGCGGGGGCGCCGGCCCTCGCGCAGCAGCTCGCTCCCGGTGGGGATGAAGCCGTAGCGGTCGCGCTGCACGGTGCCCTCCAGCCACTCGGTGCGCGGCGCCGCGCCGATGAAGATGAACAGCGCGGTGGCCGGCACCGTCTCGCGCGTCCCCGTGTCCGAGTGCAGCAGCGTCAGCGCCTCCAGGTGCTCGTCGCCGTGCGCCTCCACCACCTGCGTGAACGGGGACACGCGCACGGTGGGGGTCTCCTCGATCTGGTCGATCAGGTAGCGCGACATGGTGGCCGCCAGCCCCTCGCCGCGCACCAGGATGGTGACCTCGCTGGCGTAGCGCGAAAAGAACATCGCCGCCTGCCCCGCCGAGTTCCCCCCGCCCACCACGTACACGCCCAGGTCCTTGCAGCTCATGGCCTCGGTCATGGCCGCGCCGTAGTACACGCCCGCCCCGGTGAGCCGCTCCACGCCGGGCGCCTCCAGCTTCCGGTACGACACCCCGGAGGTGATGATCAGCGAGTGGCAGGAGATCTCGCTCTCGTCCCGCATCTGCAGGTGGCGGTAGGGGCCGTCCACCCGCAGCCCGCACACCTCCAGCGGGCTCAGGATCTCCACCCCGAACTTGCGGGCCTGCGCCACCGCCCGCCGCGCCAGGTCCGCCCCCGAGAGGCCCGACGGGAAGCCCAGGTAGTTCTCGATCCTGGAGCTCTGCCCCGCCTGCCCTCCCGGCGCCTCCCGCTCGATCAGCAGCGTCCGCAGCCCCTCGCTGGCGCCGTACACCGCCGCCGCCAGCCCGGAGGGCCCGCCGCCCACGATGGCCAGGTCGTAGAACGGCAGCTCCGGCTTCATCTGGAAGCCCACCCTCCCGGCCAGCGCCGGGATCTCCGGGTCCTGCAGCGGCGGCCCGTCCGGCAGCAGCACCACGGGGAGGCGGGCGTCCTCCATCCCCGTCTTTTCCAGCAGGTCGCATCCCTCGGGCCCCGCCTCCACGTCCAGCCAGGTGTAGGGGACGCCGTTGCGGGCCAGGAAGTCCTTGAGCGCGTGCGCCCGCGGCGACCAGCGGTGCCCCACCAGCCGCACCCCCTCCAGCGTCGCCGGGCGGTTGGCGCGCCAGTCCTCCAGCAGGTCCTCCAGCACGGGGTACAGCTGCTCCTCGGGCGGGTCCCAGGGCTTGAGCAGGTAGTGGTCGATGTGGGTGGCGTTGATGGCGCGGATCGCCGCGTCCGTGTCCGCGTAGGCGGTCAGCAGCACGCGCTTGGCCGCGGGGAACAGGGGGATGGCCTTTTCCAGCAGCTCCACCCCGTTCATCCGCGGCATGCGCTGGTCCACCAGGAAGAGCGCCACCTCGTCGCCGCGCTGCTTCACCTGGCGCAGCGCCTCCAGGGCGCTGTCGCCGCTCTCCGCCCGCAGCACGCGGAACTCCCCCCCGAAGCGGCGCCGTAGGTCGCGCTCCACGGCCCGCAGGACGTCCGGGTCGTCGTCTACCGTCAGCAGCACCGGCTTTGCCATGCTCTTCGTCTCCTGCGATTGGTGCGTGGGCCCCTGGTATGCTAGCGGGTGCGTCAATGGGCTGTGTAGAACGGAGTTGCTCTGGGACGGTTGTTAGGTGCGGGTTCGGGCGTGCCCCTCGCTGGCGCTCGGGTCGGGCTGCGGCTCCGTAACGCACGATACAACCGTGCGTAACGGAGGCGAGCCCGCACGATACTGCTGTGCGGTCTCGCCGCTTCGCGCTCGCATCCCTCACGCGGGGCTGGTGCTGGCGTCCGCCGGGGCCCCCACCCGGCGGCTTTATCGCCGCCACCCTCCCCCGTTCCGGGGGAGGGGAATCTCCACGCTAACGATCCGCGCCTTCTCCGTGTGGTGCTCCCCCTCTCCCAGAATTGGGAGAGGGGGCCGGGGGGTGAGGGCCGCCGTTGCAGGCTATCCCCTGTAACCTGTCCCCTGTCCCCTGCCGTTCAAGCTCCCCACCCCGCCTTCGTCAGCCGCCGGTCCAGGTCGTACGCGGCGCTGATCAGCGACAGGTGGGTGAAGGCCTGGGGGAAGTTGCCCAGGTGCTCGCCGCTGGGGCCCAGCTCCTCGGCGTAGAGGCCCAGGTGGTTGGCGTAGCCCAGCATCTTCTCGAAGAGGAAGCGGGCCTGCTGCAGGTCGCCGGCGCGGGACAGGCACTCCACGTACCAGAAGGAGCACATGGAAAAGGTGCCCTCCGCGCCCTCCAGGCCGTCGGGGGCGGCGCGGTCCACGCGGTAGCGGTGCACCAGAGAGTCGTCCAGCAGCGTCTCGCGGATGCGGCGCATGGTGCCCAGCCAGCGCGGGTCGCGCGGGGCGATGAAGCGCAGCAGCGGCATCAGCAGCGTCGCGGCGTCCACCTCCTTCGATCCGCGGTGCTGCACGAACGCATTCAGCTCCGGGTCCCAGAAGCCGGTCATGATGTCGCGGTGGATGCGGTCGCGCGTGCGGCGCCAGCGGGCCAGCGGCGCGGGGGCGGAGCGCTTCCAGGCCAGGCGGGTCGCGCGGTCCACCGCCACCCAGGTGAGCAGGCGCGAGTGAACGAACTCGCGCCGGCCGCCGCGCACCTCCCAGATCCCCTCGTCCGGGCGGTGCCAGTTGTCGCACACCCAGTCCGTGATGCGCGACAGGTCGCACCAGAACTCGTAGGAGAGCGGCTGGCCGTACTTGTCGTACAGGTACACCGAGTCCATCAGCGCCCCGTACAGGTCCAGCTGCAGTTGCCCGTGCGCCGCGTTGCCGATGCGGACCGGCTGCGAGCCGGCGTAGCCGCGCAGGTGGGGGAGCAGGGTCTCCGGCAGCTCGTGCCGCCCGTCGATGCCGTAGAGCGCCTGGAGCGGCCCCTCGTGCCCCCAGTCGGACTCGGCGCAGCGCGCCTCGATCCAGCGCATGAAGGCGCCGGTCTCCTCGGTGAGCCCCAGGCGGATCAGCGCGTACAGCGCGAAGGTGGAGTCGCGGATCCAGGTGTAGCGGTAGTCCCAGTTCCTTTCGCCGCCCAGCGCCTCCGGCAGCCCGAAGGTGGGCGCGGCCACCAGCGACCCGAACTCCTCCGACACCAGCAGCTTGAGCACCAGCGCGGAGCGGTGCACCTGGTCGCTCCAGCGCCCCCGGTACGTGGACCGCCCGATCCACCGGCGCCAGAAGTTCACCGTCTCCTTGAAGGCGTGCGCCACCTGCTCGCGCTCCAGCGACGACGGGGGCACCCCGGGCCGCGCCTCCTCCAGGACGAAGCGGGCCGTCTCCCCGGCGCGCAGGGTGAACTCGGCTACGGCGTCGCCCCCCTCCACCCGCAGCGGCACGGTGGCGAGCAGCCGCAGGGCCGGGCTCCCCGCCGCCTCCGGCGAAAAGAGCACGCTCGCCTCCCCGGCCTCGGCGCGGTGCGGGGAGCGGGCGTAGTCGAAGCGCGGGGCGCAGCGGGCGCGGAACCGGACCTCGCCGCGCACCGCCTTGACGCGGCGGATGATGCGGTGGTGCTCCCGCGCCGAGTTCACCGGCATGAAGTCGGAGACCTCGGCCAGGCCGGCGGGGGACAGGAAGCGGGTGAGCAGGACGTTGGTGTCCGGCAGGTACATCTGCGTGCGCCGCGCGTCCTCCAGCACGGGCGCCAGCTCGAAGCAGCCGCCGCGCTCGCGGTCCAGCAGCGCCGCGAACACCGTGGGCGAGTCGAAGCGCGGCGCGCACATGAAGTCGATGGTGCCGTCCGTCCCCACCAGCGCCACGGTGTGCAGGTCGCCGATGACGCCGTGCTCCTCGATGGTCGGTCCCCTCACCGCCTCCTCCGCTCTCCTGGTGTGGACGGCCTCCGCCGCACGGTGCGGCCCGCGCCGCCCGGCGTCAAGGCGCCGGGGTCCCGGCTCGCGCGCCGGGGGCGAAGCGTTACATTCAGCGGCCCTTCCCCACCCCGGCCACGGCACGGCGCGCATGCGAGACCAGTGGGCCCCCGAAGAGATCGCCCGCATGGGCGAGCAGGTCGTCCGCTGGGCCGCCGACTACTACGGCGGCCTGGAGGAGCGCCCCATCGCCCCGGCGATCACCCCCGCGGAGAGCGACGCGCTCTTCGACGAGCCCATCCCCCGCCGCGGCCTGGGCTTCGACGCGGCCTTCGCCCAGGTGCGCGACCGGGTGGTGGCCCACTCGCTGGCGATCCCCCACCCGCGCTACTTCGGGCTGATGAACCCCACGCCGGTGGTGCCGGCGGTGCTCGCCGAGGTGGTGGTGTCCGCGCTCAACCAGAACATGTCCGCGTGGTCCCACGCGCCCGCCGGCACCGCGGTGGAGAAGCGCGTGGTCCGCTGGCTCTGCGACCTGGTGGGCTACCCGGCGGGCGCCGCGGGCACCTTCACCAGCGGCGGCAGCGTCGCCAACCTGGTCGCCCTGCGCGCCGCCATGGCCCACATGCTCCCGGAGTCGCTGGAGGGCGGGCTCCAGGCGCTCCCGCAGCAGCCGGTGTTCTACGTCTCGGCCGAGGCGCACTACTCCTTCAAGAAGGCAGCCACCACGCTGGGGCTGGGCACCTCCGGGCTGCGCCCCGCGGCCGTGGACGGGCGCTCGCGCATCGACGTGGACGCCCTGCGCGACCGGATCCGCGCGGACCGCGCGGCCGGACTGCGCCCCTTCGCGCTGGTGGCCACGGCGGGGACCACCAGCGCGGGCGCGATCGACCCCCTGGTCCCGCTTGCCGACCTGGCCGCGGAGGAGGGGCTCTGGTACCACGTGGACGCGGCGTGGGGGAGCGGGGCGCTGGTGTCGGGGCGGCACCGGGAATTGCTGGCGGGGGTGGAGCGGGCGGACTCCATCACCTTCGACCCGCACAAATGGTTCTTCCTCCCCATCGCGGCCGGCGCCGTGCTCACCCGCCGGGCGGAGGCGCTGCCGCGCACCTTTTCGGCGGACGCGGTCTACATCCCCACCGACGACGACGACCGGACGGACTTCCGGCGCTGGGGGATCGTGGGGAGCAAGCGCATGGACGCGCTCAAGCTGTGGGTGGCGCTGAAGACGCTGGGGCTCGAATGGTACGAGGCCACCATCGACCGGCACATGGAGCTCACCGGCTGGCTGGTGGCGCGCCTGGAGGAGGACGCGGACTGGGAGATCGTGGTGCCGCCGGACCTCAACATCCTGTGCTTCCGCTACCGGCCGGCCGGCGCGGGCGAGGCGGAGCTGGACGCGCTCCAGGACCGGGTGGTGGACGCGGTGGTGCGCGACGGGCGCAGCTGGATCTCGCCCACCGTGGTGGGCGGCGTCCGCGCCATCCGCTGGATGGCGCTGTCCCCCGCGCTCACGGCGGAGGACATGCGGATCTTCTGGGATTCGCTGCGGGAGCTTGCGGCGGGGGCGGCGGCAGTCGATGACACCGCGAGGGAATAGCATAGCCGACCAGGTTTCGCGCAGGCAGGCGGCTTGCTACGGTACGGGCGAGGACCCAGAACCCGGAGGGGAACATGGAAGGAGGCTACACGGCGCTGATTCAGCAGCGGGACGAGTGGTGGATCGGCTGGATCGAGGAGGTGCCGGGTGTCAACTCGCAGGGCACGACACGGGAGGAACTGCTGGACAACCTGCGGTCCGCGCTGGAGGAGGCGCTGGAGATGAACCGCGCAGATGCCCTCGCAGCGACGCAGGGCGCCCCGTACGAGGAAGTGCGGGTGAGCCCGGCCGCGTGAAGCGCCGCGCGCTGCTGGCCCATCTCGCGGCACACGGCTGCGTCCTCGTGCGGGAGGGCGCAAAGCACTCCTGGTGGGGCAATCCGGCGAACGGGCAGCGGAGTGCGGTTCCGCGCCATTCGGAGGTGGACAACCTGCTCTCGCGGAAGATCTGCCGCGATCTTGGCATCCCGGAAATCTGAAATCGCTGTATCTCGCAGGCGGACTGCCGAAAGTGAGCATCCTGGCCGGGGCCGGTGGCGAGGTCCCCCGACTGACGGTCACCCTCTCCTGCTCCGTGTAGCTGTAGCCGTTCCTGCGGGCGCGCCGCTCGCGGCCGGCGTAGCTCGCGCCGGGTGAGCCTGGAGGCCCGAGCGGAGCCGCGCGACCGCGAGCCCCGCCCGGCTAGCGCGCCGCGGGGCTCAGCAGCCAGTCGTGCTCCCACAGCCCGCCGTGCCCGTGCTGCCGCAGCACCGCCGCGATCTGCGCCCAGTGGCGGATGCCGTGCACCAGCGTGTGGACCACGACGGCGTGCGCGCTGGCCTCGATGCGGCCCAGCCTGCGGGTGTCCGAGACCAGCACCCGGTCCAGCTCCTCGGGCGAGGCATCCACGAGAAAGCGATCGCGCAGCGCGGCGGCGCTCCGGTGGATCGCCCACAGCTCCTCCACGCTCCCCTCCGCCAGCTCCTCGTACCCGGTCACCGGCCGGTCCAGGAGCCGCTCGGCGTAGCGCAGCTCCACCGCGAACACGTGCTTCACCAGGGTGCGTACCGTCCCCTCGGCGCCCGGACCCAGCGGCAGGTCGAGCACCCCGGCCGGCGCGCCCTCGAACCACTCCCGCCAGCGCTCCGTCTCCGCGTCCACGTACGCAGCGAGCGCGCCGATCTCCACGACTGGTGCAGCCATGACGGTCTCCTCCGGTGCCGAAGTAGTGTGTCAGCCCTCCCGCCGCATCTTGCACCTACGTCGCGATGTCGTCAATCTTGATCGGCGAATCAACCTTCGGCCGTGGAGGATGCACGTGGCGAGGAGGGCGTACCTGAGCGCGGAGGAGGCCCGGCGCGAGCTGGGCGTGGCGGCGCAGACGCTGTACGCGTACGTGAGCCGGGGGTTGATCCGCTCGGAGCCCAGCCCGGATGGCCGGCGGACGCGCCGCTACCACGCGGAGGACGTGCGCCGGCTCAAGGAGCGCAACGCCGCGCGGCGGGAGCCGGACGCGGCCGCGGGCGGGGCGCTGCACTGGGGGGCGCCGGTGCTCGATTCGGCGCTGACGCTGATCACCGACGGGCACGTGTACTACCGCGGGCGGGACGCGGTGGAGCTGTCGCGCAAGAGCACGGTGGAGGAGGTGGCGGCGCTGCTCTGGACGGGGGATGCGAGCGCGCCGGGCGAGTGGTTCGCCGGGCCGCTGCCGGAGGTCCGCGTGGAGCCGGGGATGGATCCGCTGCGGGCGATGCAGGTGGAGCTGGCGCGGGCGGAGGCCGCCGACCCGTCAGCGTGGGACCTCCGGCCGGAGCGGGTCGCCCGCACCGGCGCGCGCGTGCTCCGGCGCCTGGTGGCGGTGGCGGTGTCGCCGGGCGGCGGCGGCGAGGCCATCGGCCTCTCCGCCGCGCTCGCGGCGGCGTGGGCCCCGGGGCGGCCCGGGGCGGAGCCGCTGATCCGGGCCGCGCTGATCCTGCTGGCCGACCACGAGCTGAACGTGGCGTCGTTCACCGCGCGGTGCGTCGCCTCCGCGGGCTCCACGCTC
Organism: Longimicrobiaceae bacterium; assembly: GCA_036389055.1. GTDB lineage: Bacteria > Gemmatimonadota > Gemmatimonadetes > Longimicrobiales > Longimicrobiaceae > JAFAYN01. The sequence continues at coordinate 9,099 of DASVQR010000199.1, forward strand.
CACGCGGCCGTTTCCGCCGGCATCGGGGCGATGCACGGGGTCCACCACGCCCGCCACGTGGAGCGCGTGGAAGCGCTCTTCGCCGAGGTGGGCGATCCGCGGGCCGCGCGGGAGGTGCTGGAGGCGCGGCTCCAGCGCGGCGAGCGCGTGCCCGGGTTCGGCCATCGCCTGCACCCCTCGGGCGACCCGCGCGCCGTGGAGCTGCTGCGGCGCCTGCGCGAACTCGACCCGGCGAGCCCCGCGCTGGCGCTCGCCGACGCGATCGCCGCGGCGGGGGAGGACCTGCTCGGGGACCGGCCCACGGTGGAGGTGGGACTGGTCGCCCTGGCGCGGACGCTGGGGCTCCCGGCCGGCGCTCCGCTGGTGCTGTGGGTCCTGGGCCGCTCGCTGGGGCTCATCGCCCACGCCGTGGAGCAGTACGGCTCGCGCGACGTGCTCCGCCCGCGGGCGCGGTACACGGGGCCGCTGCCCACGGGTTGATGAGGCCGCCCGGCGTGTTCCCGGATGGGGAGGTTGACAACCCGCTATATTCCATGATTATCCGTTCTACACCAGGGAAATGCTAGGCGGAGTCGCAGTAGAAACCAGGTGAAGGGTTTTCAGTTCCATTGGTGTGACGGCGGTAGTGTAGAACTAAGGAGATTGGATCAAAATGGCGCAATCTTTCCCTGCGGTGCTCCCTGGCACCTGCGAGGCGGATCCCAGGGCAGAGGTTCGCCCACCTCGTCGAGCCGTTCACGTCGGCGATGCACGGCATTTGCCACTTGCTGAGAACTGTGCCGACTTAGTTGTCACTTCACCCCCCTACTGGCGCAAGCGAGATTACGGATTTGACGGTCAGATCGGCCAGGAGAAGACCTCGGAAGAGTACGTGGCGGCCATCATCGCAGCCATGGCTGAGTGGCGGCGGGTACTCCGTCCGTCTGGTTCCATCTTCCTTAACATTGGCGACACCTATTGGAAGAAGAGCCTGCAGGGAATCCCAAGCTTAGTCGAAGCGAGTGCTCGTAGGGCTGGATGGGCAGTTCGCAACCGCATCATTTGGGTGAAAAAGGGAGGAATGCCCGATCCTGCTCAAAATCGTCTAGCGAGTAGGCACGAGTACATTCTGCACTTTGCGGTAAATGGATATTACTACGACTTGTTTGGATATGCTGAACGGTATAGCCAGGGCAGGAAAGGAGCAAATCCTGGAGATGTGTGGGAAATATCCCCACAGCGGAATTTGGGTAAGCATCTTGCGCCTTTTCCAGCCGAATTAGCAGAGCGGGCTATCATACTGGCTTGCCCACAGGAGGTATGTACCCGATGTGGTAATCCTCGCAGGCGAATTGTAGAGCGGACCGCGGAGTTGGATACCTCCCGCCCTCAAGCAAGGCGTGCGATGGAAATCGCGCGCAAGAGCAACTTGTCTGCGGAGCATATTGCTGCTATTCAAGCCACAGGGATTTCGGATGCAGGCAAGGCAAGGCGAGTACAAACAGGTACAGACAAGAATGCTGAGCACGTGCGAAGGCTTGCCCAGGAAGCAAAAACTTTACTCGGTGGGTACTTCCGCGAGTTCACATTCGCAAAGCGTCGCTCAGTCGGCTGGACAGACTGTGGATGTGGAGCCCCATTCACGCCCGGGGTGGTCCTCGATCCTTTTATGGGTACAGGGACCACCTTAGATGTTGCAGTTGGCTTGGGACGTTCCGCAATCGGAGTTGATCTTGACAGGTCTTTGGCGGAGGAGCCCCTGTGATGTATGTGATTAAGAAACAGGTAGTTGCTGCTTCCCTGAATCGTCTCAGGAGCCAGAGAACGCATCCGCTTTTTGCAGGCTATCTCCACCTCCACCAACGAGCGTCTATTCTAAACAAGTTGAGTGATCTCCAGCCGGAGTTCGTTACGTTCTACAGGCGTTTCTTCTATGTGAATAATCACCCACTCGGTGCGCCATACATCAAACCATTTACTGAACAGAAGGCGAGTGCCGAGAATCTATGGCTGAACGAAAATATTGCGGGTTCATATGCCCCCAGCTCGCTGCGGCCTGGCAAGCCCTTTCGCCAGGTCGTAAACATAGAAGGTAAGCGTTATTCTCTTCGTGACGGACATGCGCAACTTGCGCTCGAACATCTTCTGTATACCGAAAAGGTTCAGGTGGCTGACCTCGCGGTGTTCCTCTACCGCAATTACGGGCTGATGGGCGATAATCCTTCGATTGAGGACATCGTTGACGTATTCGCCTATGAATTCGGCTACTCCTCGGAGCCCAATGGTATCAGGAGCGAGGACTTCTTCACGCTCTACAGCGCTGACTCTGCGCGCGATTGGGGGGAGGATTGGCTAGAGCTAACGTGAGTGGAGTGGAGCGTATCAGTCCCAAGCGCACCGAGGAGCCCGTCCGGGTCCTTTCTGCTGAAGACCTTCTGTACACGGAATCGGTCTCCACGAGCCCGCAGCCCCCACTTAAGGAGTTGCTGGTGGAGGGGCTACTATCCTTTGGGGAGAGCACGCGGTTCTTGTTCGGTCAACTGAATTTGCTTGTCGGTCCAAATGGATCCGGGAAGTCCAATCTTATCGACTGCCTGCGTGTACTCCGGCTCTCGCCGCTAGATATCCAGGAGGCGTTCAGGGACTCGGGCTTTCAGGACTGGTTGTATCGACGAGTGAGCACGCCGACAGGCGGCAGTGCATTCATTGAAGTCACGGCACGAGTGCCTGGGCTGTCAACTCTACTCCGTCACCAACTCAGGCTTGGGCCAGATATCAACTCGCGAGCTCGACTTGAGGAGGTCGTACGCGAGGCTAGTGACGAGGGGAAAGAATCGGAACTTTACTTCGCCGGTTCATACCGCGCCGGCGCTGTCGCGAGCCTTTCGGGTCGAGGAAAACGCAGGCGGGAAAGGACTTTAGATACGAGCGAGTATGATCCGTTTCGCTCGATCCTGAGTCAGATCCGTGATCTCGGCCAGTATCCGGAAATCACGCGGTTGGCGAACCTCTACTCGGCCTTCCGGATCTATTCGGAATGGACATTTGGTCGCAACTCCAAGTTGCGCGAATCAACCCCGACCGGACGGTCCGACACCAAGGTATCCGAATCGATGGACGACCTTGCCCTGGCTCTGAACGGCCTGGAAGAAACTACGGCCCACGAAAAGATCCGTACTCTCCTCCGGGAACTGAAAGAGACGTATCGTGACTACGTAACCCGCATCATCTTTGGGCGGGTCGGTCTGGAATTGGTAGAGGCGCCATACACTAGTCTTCCGTTGCCAGCGACGCGACTATCCGATGGTACGCTGCGATTTCTCGCATTGGCAGCCATCCTCCTCCAACCTGATCCACCTCCCCTCATTTGTCTTGAGGAGCCTGAACTTGGAATGCACCCGGACATGATCAGAATGGTGGCAGGAATGATCGCAGAGGCTTCGGAGAAAACGCAGTTGATCGTCTCAACGCACTCGGAGCACCTCCTATCGGCGCTCCAAGACGACTTCGACGTACTTTTTGCTTTTGACGCAGGCACCGCTGGATCAATTGTGAGGAGCTTCAGCCGGGAGGAATACCGGGAGTGGAGGGAAGATCACTCGCTTGGTGAACTCTGGACTTCCGGCGAGTTGGGAGGGAACCGGTGGTGAAACGACACGTTCGGGTATACATCGAGGGTGGCGCCGAGGGCAGAGTCGGAGACAACGACTTCAGGCGCTGTTGGAAGAAGTTCCTGAATGAGCTACACGATCTCGCGAGAGCCACTGGTAGGTACCACTCCCTGGAGGTAGTCCGCGGGCGAGGTCGGGGCAACGCATTTCGCCTTTTTGAAAGGCATAGGAACAGGCATCCGAACGACCTGTGCGTATTGCTCGTTGATTCTGAGGGGGCCGTACCCGAGGGAACCAAGGTGTGGGATGTCGTGGCCCAACGAGCGGATGATCGATGGTCTCAGCCACGTTGGGCTGGCGAGAGTCATCTCTATTTGATGGTGCACTCAGTTGAGACCTGGCTCCTAACGGACCAAGACGCACTCCATCGATTCTTCAGACATGGGTTTGCGCCGAATGTTCTACCCACCACTGCCCTTGAGCAACGCCCCAAGGAGGAAATCTTCAAAGCTTTGAAAAGAGCCACTATCAATTCCAACAGAGGTGCGTATCAACACGGGCATGCTCACTTGATCATCGAAGACGTGAGACCTGAGAGGGTGAAGGGGCTCAGCCATGGCAAGCGCCTCTTCGAAACACTTGGTAAATTGATCGATCCTGAAAAGGAGACTTGATCGTAGTTGCCTGGCGGCAACAGGCACTCCCCCAGCCGTGGAACTGCCGCACTGTGTCGCAGTGATCATGTTCGGCTGCTCTAAACCGGTTGGGCGCACCCCCAGCAACCTCCTGACACCACCAATACACTGTAGAACACACCGGCTGCAGAGACCGAAGCCGGCGAAATCTTTTGAACCTACGCCTCCGCCTTCATCGCCCCCCGTAGGCCCCACGGCAAGCGCCCGGCGCATATGCACGATCCACGCGAGCAGGCAGGTGCCGGCCATCGCCGCGGCGTACACGGCGAGAGCGCGAGGCTTGACCTGTCCACATCCCGAGCGCACCCTGCCGATGTCGGCACGCGTCCACTCACCCGGAGATCCCGATGAAACCGGCTTCCCTCCTCCTGCTCCGCATCTCGCTCGGCCTCCTGATGCTGCTCTGGGGCGCGGACAAGCTGGTGAACGTGCAGCACGGGCTGGTCGTCTCCGAGGCCTTCTACTTCGGGCTCTTCAGCTCGGCTTCGCTGCTCAAGGCGTTCGGCGTCCTCCAGATCGTGCTGGGCCTGCTGATCGTCCTCGGCGCCGCGCGGCGCATCGCCTATCTCGCCCTGGTGGTCATCACGGCCACCACGCTGGTGGGCGTGTGGCGCTCCGTCGTGGACCCGTGGGGCTGGTACCTGGAGGGGAGCAACGTCCTGTTCTTCCCGTCGCTCATCATCTTCGCCGCGGCGCTGGTGCTCATGGCGCACCAGGCCGAGGACGCCCTGTCGCTCGACGCCAGGCGCGGACACCGACGCTCTCCCGCATCGCCCGCCGCACGGCCGGTCGTGCAGGCCTGAGCCGCCCGCGCGGAGGACGCCCCGGCGGCGACAGGCACCCGTGGGTCGCGCGAAGCGGATGCTGGCCGGCGCGGCCGGAAACGGGTAAGCTGTCCGCGGACGCGCGGGACGCGCAGCCCCCCACCTTCAGGAGGCCGATCTTGAGGAGGACACCACTCGTCCTGGGCGCCGCGCTCGCCCTCGCCGCTGCGACCGCGGCGGCCGCCCGCCCCCGGGCCACGGAGCCGCCGTACCGCATCACGGCGGTGCGCGCGCAGCTCTTCTACAGCGACCGCGGCACCCTCTCCCCCGACGTCCTGGCGAGCCCCGGCAAGTCGCTCTGGAACACGCCCATCGGGGAGGGCGAGGCCGGCGGGCCCTCGGACGCCACGCTGGTGGTGGTGGAGGTCACCGGCGCCCCGGGCTCGTACGAGCCGGACCGCTCCGTGGAGCTCACCGCCACGGCGGAGGGCAAGGTGGTGATCCGCCGCGCCACGGAGATGTCCGTCCTCAACCGGCGCGGCCGGATGTACGCCGGCTTCTGGCTGTACGACACCGGCTGTCGGCGCGTCCGCCTCTCGGCCCGCATGCGCGGCCAGACCGCCGCGTCCGAGATGAAGAAGGAGATCCCGTTCGACTGCGGCGAGTGATTCGCTGCAGAGCGGGACGCCTCGGCTCCGTAGCCAGCCGCCGCGGTCCGGCCTACATTCTTCCGCATGACCACGCCCGCGCGCACCCGAGCCGACGTCGTCGAGCGTCTCCACGAGGCCGAGGAGGAGATCCGCGGGCTGGGCGTGCGCCGTCTGGCCCTGTTCGGCTCCTTCGCCCGGTCCGAGCCGCGCCCCGACAGCGACGTGGACCTGCTCGTGGAGTTCGCCCCCGGGCAGAAGAGCTTCGACCGCTTCATGCGCCTCTGCGACCTGCTCGAGGAGCGGCTCGCGCGCCGCGTGGAGGTCGTCACCACGGAAGCGCTGAGCCCCTTCATCGGGCCCCACATTCTGGCCGAGGCGCAGGATGTCCTTCGAGCCGCGTGACTACGTTCGGCACATCCTGACGGAGACCGAGTACCTGCTCCGGGCGAGCGAAGGCATCTCCGCCGAGCAGTTCCTCGCGGACGAGACGCTCCGGCGAGCCTTCGTGCGCAGCCTGGAGATCATCGGAGAGGCCGCCAAGAAGCTGCCATCCGAGTTCCGCGCCGCCCACCCCCACGTGGAGTGGCATTCCATGGCCCGGATGCGGGACCGCCTCATTCACGGCTATTTCGGGGTGGACTACGAGCTCGTCTGGGGAGTAGTCCGCATCAACATCCCCGACCTGCACCGCGACCTGCGGCAGATCCTCTCCGAATAGCCGCTCCGGGTTCCTGTCGGCAAGCAGTCCCCCGCGATCGAAAAAGCGCCCCACACACCTCCCATCTCCCCGACCGGAGGAACCCGCCCGTGAGACACCTCACCGGCGTGCGCCTGACCACCACGGGCCACGTGCGCGACGGCGTCGTGGCGCGAGAGAGCACCCGGAGCGAGCGCATCCCCCGCAGGCGCGTGTTCCTGGAGGACGTGTCCGAGAACACCGGCGGCGGCTGACCCGCCCGCCGGGCGACGACTCCGTTGTCCCGGCCGCCTCCGCCCGCTACCATCCTCCCGGTCCCCTTCCCGTCCCTCCCCTTCGACGGTGAGCGATGCCCGTACGCCTCCAGTGCCCCGCCTGCTCCGCGCCGCTCACCGTGCCCGACGAGCGCGCCACCACCACCAAGTGCCCCTACTGCGGCGCCGGCGTGCTGCTCACCGAGCGCCACGGGCGGGTGGAGGCGGCCGTGGCCGGCCCGCCGCGGTCCCCGAACCGGGCGCCCCTGCTCATCGGCTGCGCGGCGGTGCTGGTGGCGGTCGCCGTGGGAGTCGGCGCCCTGCTCGCCACGCGCGACCCGGAGCCGGAGCGCGTCGCCATCGACGTGTTCGTGCCGACGCCCGCCGCGCCCGCGCAGCCCGCGCGCCCCCCCGAGCCGCCGGCCTTCGCCGACTCGGTGCTCGGCTTCGGGAGCGAGGGCACGGGCGCGGGGCGCTTCACCGACGCCCGCAGCGTCGCCGTGGACGGGCAGGGGAGGATCTACGTGGCCGAGTACTCCGGGGGGAAGGTGCAGGTGTTCGACTCGGCCGGCGCGTTCCTCACCCAGTGGACGGCGGACCCGAAGATGCCGCTGGTGGACATGGAGGCCGACCGGCGCGGGACCGTGTACGTGGTGCAGTCGGGGCGCATCCACCGCTACGAGGGGGCCACGGGGAAGTCGCTGGGAGCGGTGCCCGGCGGGGGCGGCCGCACCGTCAACGACGTGGCGCTGGCGCCGGACGGGAGCTTCTGGGCCGTGGTCTGGCCGCATGGCATCGTCCACCTGGGCCGGGACGGCGAGGAGCTGCGCAGCATCGACGCCCGCGAGGTGATCGGGGAGGATGCCATGCCCGGGGGCGTGGCGGTGGCCGGCTCGGGCGACCTGTACGTGATCGACCAGTGGAAGGCGGACGTCTTCCACCTGGACCCCTCGGGGCGGTTCGTGGACCGCTTCGGCGGCGAGGGCGAGGGGCCCGCGGCCTTCCGCGTGCCGGCGGACGTGGCCGTGGACGGGCGCGGCAGGGTGTTCGTGAGCCACACGGGGGACGGGATCCGCGTGTTCTCGCCGGAGGGGCGGCTGCTGGGGGGGTTCGGGCCGGGCGTGGTGTTCGGCATCGACCTCACCGAGCGCGAGGAGGTGGTCGGCGCGTACCGCAACCAGCACCGGGTTTTGAAGTTCCGGCTGCGGGAGTGAGGGCGGGCTTTTACGGCTGAACGGCTTTGAACTGCGGGGTTGGGCGTGCCCCTCGCTGGCGCTCGGGTCGGGCTGCGCGCTGCGTAGGCGAGCAAACACCGCTCGCCAACGCAGCCGAGCCCCGCCAAACTGCCGGCGGGTCTCGGCCCTCCGGGCGCGCATCCCTCACGCGGGGGCCCCGGCGTGCCTGGAGATCGTAATCATGCGCGAGGGGGCGGCCGGCGGGCCGCCCCCTCGCGCGTCGGGGCTACATCGCCCCGCCCAGGGTGGCGCGGATCTGCTCGGCGTGCTGGGCGTGCTCGGCGATCAGGGCGCGCGCCTGCTGCTCCAGCGTCATCACCGGAGCCGGGTCCACGGCGGGGACCGCCACGGCCACCGGGGTGCCGGTGAACTCCGCCTCGCCGGTGGCGTTCCGCATCAGCGCGTCCACCGAGGTGAGCAGGTACCGGTGCATGGCGGCCTGGCGCTCCATGTACGCCCGGTCGAAGGCGGCGCCGCGGGCAGACTGCATGGCCTGCATGGCCGCCTGGTGGTTCTGGTTCATGGCCTGGTACGCCGGCATCGCCATCAGCATCTCCGGCGTGATCCCCATCGGCCCCAGCACTTGCTGCTGCCGCTGCATGTTCGCGGTGTGCTCGGTCACCATCTCCTGGGCGAACTCGCGCACGGCGGGCGCAGACGCGTTGGCGAGCGCCAGCTGGCTCTCGGCGATCTCCGCCTGGTCCGAGGCCATGTTCATCGCCAGGATGGTCATGTGCGCGCCCTTGGCCTCCGGGCTCAGGTTCGCGCCCATGCCGGCGCAGCCACTCCCCACGCCCGCCAGGGCGAGGGCGCACAGGAATGCCGCCAGACGGATGCCGGTCTTGTTCATGCTTCCTCCACGTGTTGCCGGGTGAAAAACTGCGCGAGTTCGCGCCGGCGGGGGCCGCCCGGAAACGGGCGAACGCCGCAGGGAGGCCGGGCGAAAGCAAGAAGGATGCGCGCTGGAATCCCGCCGTCCGCAGTTCGAGAATTGCGAAAAGTCTGCTCCCGGCGGACGGCGCGCGGCGGGCATGTGCCGTGCGTGCCTCATCCCCCGCACGGAGCCCGCGGCGCCGCCGCGGGACCAGGGGGAACCGGCTCGCGGAGGGCGCGATGAGGGAGAACGTGGGCGGCTGGGACCGGGCGGCCCGGTGGATCGCGGGGCCGGCGCTCCTGGCGCTGGGCTACGCCCGCTGGGGCGGCTCGCGCGGCGGCCTCGGCGGGCTGGCGGCGATGCTGGCCGGGGCGCTGGTCACGGAAACGGCGGTCACCCGCGTGTGCCCGCTCAACGAAGCCCTGGGCGTAGACACGGCGCCCGCGTTCCGGCAGATCGGGGGGCGGGGAGCGGGATCGTGAAGGTCACGGTCTACGGCAGGATCGCCGGCGCAAAGCTGCGCGGCCTGGTGCCGCCCGCGTACCGCGAGGGAGTGGCGGAGGCCACGCTGCCGGAAGGGACGTACTCGGTGCTGCTGTTCGCCCACTCGCCGCGCGACGTGGTGCCCTCGCCGCCGGTGCGCAGGGCGCTGCGGCGGCTGGGCGCGCCCGCGCCGGACGGGATCGTGGCGGTGGGGACCGTCTTCACCGCCGAGGCGCTGGCGCTGCTGGAGGAGGCGGGGGCGCGGGTGGTGGCGTTCCGCAGGGCGTACTGGACCGACGAGTCCGCCCGCGCCAGGCAGGCGTAGCGCGGACCGCGCGCGGGCGATTAACTTGGTCGGATCCGCCGTGCTCCCCGGGCGTCCGCCCGGCCCGCGTCCTCCTCCCCGCCCCGTTCCCCATGCCCCGCACGCACCGCCGTGCGCTCGCGGCCCTGCTCCTCGCCTGCTCCCCGGCCGCCGCGCAGACCGTCTCCCCGCCGCCGTCCGACGCCGCGCGCCTGGTCGCCGAGGCCGAGCGCCTCCGCGGGGTCGACGCCGCGGCCACCCTGCGGCTGGCGCAGCGCGCGCTGCCGCTGCTGCGCGGCCCCGCTGGCGCCGAAGCGCGCATGCGCGCCCTCGTGCTGCGCTGCTGGGCCGCGGCCGAGGCCGCGCCCGACTCGCTGCCGGCCTACGCGGACCGGGGCGTCGCGGACGCGGCGCGCCACGGCGACGCGCTCGCGCTCGCCCGGCTGCGGGTGTGCCGGGGGTACGGGCGCGACCAGGCGGGCAGGCCCGCGGAGGCCATGGAGGACTTCGACTTCGGGGTGGCGGAGGGGGAGCGGCTGGGGGCGCGCGACCTGCGCGCGGAGGCGCTGGTGCTGCGCGGCGAGCTGCGCTACTACCGCGGCGAGTACACCGCGGCGGTGGCGGACCTGAGCACCGCCTACCGGCTCTTCACGGCGCTGGACGACCGCCGCCAGCAGCGCTACGCGCTGAACGCCATCGCCAACCTGTACGCCGACGACCGGGTGGGGCAGTACGGCCGGGCGCTGGAGTACTACCGGCAGGTGCTGGCCTCCCACCAGGCCGCCGGCTCCGCGCGCGGCGTCGCCACGGCGCACTTCAACCTGGGCGGCACGCTGGAGCGGATGGGGCGGCTGGACGAGGCGCTGGCGCAGTACCGCCGCGGGCTGGCCCTGGACCTGGAGCGCGGCGACGCCGACGAGGCCGCGGTGGACCGGAGGGCCATCGGCGCGCTGCTCACCCGCATGGGAAGGCCCGCGGAGGCGCTGGCGGAGCTGGACGGGGCGCTCGCCCGCTTCCGGCGCTCCGGCGACCCGGAGCGCATCGCCCAGGCGCGGCTCTCGCGCGGCGTCGCGCTGCGCATGCTGGGGAGGACGGGCGAGGCGCTGGCCGAGCTGGAGGCGGCCCGGGCGCGCTTCGCGACGACCGGCAACCGGCGCTTCCTGGAAAAGGTGCAGGAGGAGCGCGCCGCGGCCTTCGCGGCGGCGGGCCGCTGGCGCGAGGCGTACCACGCCGCCGCCGAGCAGGTGGCGCTGCAGCGCGCCCTGGGCGACCAGGCGCGCGACGAGCACACCTCGCGGCTGCGCGTGCAGTTCGACGCCGAGAAGAAGGAAGCCGAGAACCGCGCGCTGCTGCGCGAGAACGCCCTGCGCGGCCAGGCGCTCGCCGCGGCGGCGCGCATCCGCCGCCTCCAGCTGGCGGTGCTGGGGCTCAGCGCCGTGGTGATCGCCGCCCTGGTGCTGCTCGCGGTGCGGCAGCTCCGCAGCGCGCGGCGCCTGCGCGTGGTCGCCCTCACCGACGAGCTGACCCGCCTCCCCAACCGCCGCCACCTGCTGCTGCTGGCCGACGAGCAGGTGAGGGCTGCGCGCGGCGACGGCGGCGGCTTCGCGGTGCTGGCGCTGGACGTGGACCACTTCAAGCAGGTCAACGACCGGTTCGGGCACGACGTGGGCGACGCCGTGCTCTGGCGGGTGGCCACGGCCCTCCGCTCCGCGCTGCGCGAGGGCGACCACCTGGGCCGCACCGGCGGCGAGGAGTTCGTGGCCGTGCTCCCCGGCGCGTCCGGCCCCGCCGCGGCGGAGGTCGCCGAGCGGGTCCGCGCGGCCGTGGAGCGGACCGACTTCCGCGACCTGCACCCCGAGCTGCGCGTCACCGTCAGCGTGGGCGCCGCCGTGCGCGAGCCCGGCGACGCCGGCTTCGCCGACACGCTGCGGCGCGCCGACGACCGGCTGTACCGGGCCAAGGAGGCCGGCCGCAACCGCGTGGAGCTGGCCGCATCCGTGCAGTGACCCCGAGCGGCCCCGCGCACCCCGACCCACGCCCGCAGCCACGACGCATGCACGACCCGCCCGACGAGCCCGCCGCGCCCCCGCACGACCACTCCCGCAACCCGCTGCACGGCGTCACGCTGGAGCGCATGCTCACGGAGCTGGTGGACCACTTCGGCTGGGAAGCGATGGGAGAGCGCATCCGCATCCGCTGCTTCACCAGCGACCCCAGCATCCCGTCCAGCCTCAAGTTCCTGCGGAAGACCCCGTGGGCGCGCGAAAAGGTGGAGGGGATGTACCTGTACATGCTCCGCGAGCGGGCGCGGCGGGCCCGCGGCTGAGGCGGCCCTCCCCCCGGATCGTTGCGGGCGGGGGCTCCGTCCGCCACCTTGCCCGCCGGCCGGCACCTCCTCTTCCGCTCAACGGGCAGGGCACATGGATCTCGGAAATCGGGTCGCGGTGGTCACGGGGGCGAGCCGCGGCGTGGGCGCGGCCATCGCCGCGGAGCTGGCGCGCGAGGGCGCCGCCGTGTGCGTCAACTACTTCCGCAGCCGCGAGCAGGCGGAGGCCGTGGTGGAGGCGATCGCGGCGGCCGGGGGGCGCGCCTTCGCCCACCGCGCCGACGTCACGCGGCCGGACGAGACCGAGGCGCTGGTGCGCGCCGCGGCGGAGCGCTTCGGGCGGGTGGACGTGGTGGTCAACAACGCGCTCCCCGCGTACAGCTTCGATCCCGGCGCCGCGTACACCCGCATCGAGACGGTGGCCTGGGAGGACTTCGACCGGCAGTTCCAGGGCGCCGTGCGGGCGGTGGTCAACACCACCCGGGCGGCGCTCCCGTACATGAAGGCGCAGCGCTTCGGCAAGATCGTCAACATCGCCACCAACCTGATCTTCAACCCGGTGGTGACGTACTACGACTACACCACGGCGAAGGCGGCCATGCTGGGGCTGACCCGCAACCTGGCCGCCGAGCTGGGGCCGCACGGGATCCGCGTCAACCTGGTGGCGGGCGGGCTGCTCGCCGTCACCGACGCCAGCCGCGTCACCACCCCCGAGGTCTTCGAGCTGATCGCCGGCTCGTCGCCGCTGCGCGAGGTGGTCACCCCGGCGGAGTTCGCGCGCGCGGTCGCGTTCTTCGCCTCGGACTGGAGCAACGCGGTCACCGGCCAGACGCTCGCCGTGGACGCCGGGCTCACCATGGCCTGACGCGGCCCCGTGATCGTCCTCGCCGTCTCCGGCAGCCTCCGCGCCGTCTCCTCCAACACCGAGCTCCTCCGCGCGGCGGCGCTGCTGGCCCCGCCGGGGATGGAGGTCGTGGAGTACACGGGGCTGGGCGCCCTTCCGCACTTCAACCCGGACCTGGAGGCGGGCGTCCTCCCCGCCGCCGCGGCCGACCTGCGGGCCCGCGTGGGCGCGGCCGGCGCCCTGCTGGTGTCCAGCCCCGAGTACGCCCACGGCGTCCCCGGCTCGCTCAAGAACGCGCTGGACTGGCTGGTGGGCGGGCCGGAGTTCGTGGGCAAGCCGGTGGCCCTGCTCAACGCCTCGCCGCGCGCGGTGCACGCGCAGGCCTCGCTGGCGGAAACGGTGGCCACCATGTCCGGCCGGCTGGTGGAGCGGGCCTCCGTCGCGGTGCCGCTGCTGGGCCGCGGGCTGGACGCCGCCGCCATCGCCGCCGACCCGGAGATGGCCGCCACCCTCCGCGGGGCGCTCGCGGCGCTGGCGGAGGCCGTCCGGGAGGAGGTGCCGGCGTGGCGCTGACGCCGCCCGCGGGCCGGCCCCGCCCCGGCGCGTACGCCTACAGCGAGCTGCGCTCGGCGCCGGTGCGCGCCACCATCGCGCAGCTGGCGCGCCGCATCGACGAGCGCTTTCCCGGCTCCGGGCTGAGCCGCCTGGCCGCCGAGCTTGCCGTGCTCGCCGAGCACAACGAGGCGGTGGTGGAGCGCCTGCGGCACCCGCTCTGGTGGCTGCGGGCGCTCACCGGCCTGGGCATCGCGGCGGTGGTGGCCGTGTCGCTGTGGGCGGGGCGGCAGTTCGTGCGCATCGCCGCGGGCGGCATCGGCGGCGCCGACCTGGTGCAGGGCGTGGACGCGGCGATCAACGAGATGATCTTCCTGTCGCTGGCCGCGCTCTTCCTTGCGTCGCTGGAGACCCGCCTCAAGCGGCGCACGGCGCTCGGCATGCTGCACCGGCTGCGCAGCATCGCCCACGTGGTGGACATGCACCAGCTCACCAAGGACCCGGACCACGCCCTCCGGCCGCTGGAAGCCACCCCCTCCTCGCCCGCGCGCACCCTGTCGCGCGAGCAGCTCGCCCGCTACCTGGACTACTGCTCCGAGCTGCTGGCGCTCACCAGCAAGCTGGCCGCCCTGCACGCGCAGCACCTGCAGGACCCGGTGGTGCTGGACGCCGTCAACGACATCGAGAGCCTGACCGCCGACCTGTCCCGCAAGATCTGGCAGAAGATCACCATCCTGGACACCGCCTGGCCGCGCCCCCCCGCGGAGGGAGCCGGCGGTCCCGCCTGACGCGCCCCTCCGGCGCGCACCTTGCCGGTGTCCCGGATTCTACGGCGCCTCCGGGCGCGCGGCGGATCCAACCAGGAGGGAGCGATGACACAGGAGCGGCGCGAGGGACCTTTCGAGCAGCTGGGCGAAGCGGTGGGCGGGGCGCTGGGCAAGGCGGCCGGGCGGGCCAACGACATGGCGGCCAGCGCCGTAGGATCGGTGGTAGGATCGGCGATGCAGATGCTGGGCTCGTGGTGGGCCACCCCGGACGCGCAGCGGGCGGCCGGCTCCTTCGGCGACGCCGAGGACCGCGCCTGCCGCGAGCACTTCACGTCCCGGGGCAGCGGGTCGACGGGCTCGTCCGGGTCCACGGGCTCCTCCGGTTCGACAGGGACGGCCGCTTCGACCGGCTCCACGAGCTCGACGGGACCGACCGGCTCCGCGGGCTCGGCCGGCGGCGCGGGGGACTACGAGCGGGCGCGCGAGGCGTACCGGTTCGGCCACGTGGCGAGCCGGAACCCGGAGTACGCCAGCCGGCCCTTCGACCAGGTGGAGGCGCAGGTGGAGCGGGCCTGGGAAAAGGTGGGGCGCGAGAGCCACGGCGACTGGTCCGAGGTGCGCGACCAGGTGAGCTTCGGCTACACCTACCGCACGCCCGGCGCCCCCAACCCCAGCTGACGCGCGCCCCCGCCGGGCGGACGTGACGCGGCCCATGCCCGGCGGGTTTCCCCCGCCCGCCCTGCTCGCCGCGGCCGGGGCGATGCGCGGCTTCGGGGCGCCGTGGTGCGTCGCCGGGGGGTGGGCGCTGGACCTGTTCCTGGGGCGCGCCACCCGCCCCCACGGCGACGTGGACCTGGCGCTGTTCCGGGACGACCAGGCGCGGCTCCGCGAGCACCTGGCCGGGTGGAGCTTCCGCAAGGCCGTCGGCGGCCGGGTGGTGGACTGGCCGGCGGGCGAGCGGCTGCTCCCGCCCGTTCACGAGGTGTACGCGGGCCCTCCCGGCGGGGCGGGCCCCGAGCTGGAGCTCCTGCTCAACGAGCGCGAGGGCGGGGAGTGGGTGTTCCGGCGCGACGCGCGCGTCCGCTGCCCGGCGGACCGCGTCGTCGTCCAGGGGGCGGCCGGGCTCCCCCTGCTGTGCCCCGCCGTGGTCCTGCTGTACAAGGCCAAGCACCTCCGCCCGCAGGACGAGCTGGACTTCGCGGCGGCGCGGGACGGGCTCGGCGGCGCCCGCCGCGCGTGGCTGCGCGCCGCCCTGGAGCAGGTCCACCCCGGGCACCCCTGGCTCGCCCGCCTGTAGCCGCCCTTCCTCGCCGCGCCCCGCCATGAGCTGTACGACCTGCTCTTTTCGCCGCGCGTGCACGGCCCGTACTACGCCGGCCTGGCGCGGCGCGAGGGCGGCCCGGTGCTGGAGCTGGCCTGCGGCACCGGCCAGCTGCTGGTCCCCATTGCGCGCGGCGGCGCGGGGGCCGCGGGGCTGGACCTGTCCGCGCCCATGCTCGCGGCGGCGCGGGCCCGCGCCGCCGCGGCCGCCGCCGACGTGCGGTGGGTGGAGGGCGACATGCGCGCCTTCGACCTGGGGGAGCGCTTCGCGCTGGTGTACGTCGCCAGGAACTCGCTGCTCCACCTGCACACCGTGGACGACCTGCTCGCCTGCTTCGCCTGCGTGCGGCGGCACCTGCTCCCCGGCGGCGCCTTCGCGCTCGACGTGTTCAACCCGGACCCGGCCATCCTGGCACGGCCGCCCGGCGAGCGCTTCCCGCTGATGCGGGTGACGCACCCCCGCCGCGGCGAGGTGAGCGTCGAGGCCAGCAGCGACTACGACGCGGCGGCGCAGGTGAACCGCGCCACGTGGTACTTTTCCGCGGCGGACGCGCCGGACTTCCTGGCGGCCCCGCTCCACCTGCGCAGCATCTTCCCGCAGGAATTGCCGCTGCTCCTGGCCGCCGGGGGGCTGCGGCTGGAGACCCGCCACGGCGACTTCGCCGGGGGCGCGTTCACCGGCGCCAGCCGCCACCAGGTGTGCGTCTGCCGGGCGGCGTGAGCTCCGCGGAAAGAGGCCGCTAGCGCCGGACCGGTCCCGCGACGACGCCCGCGGGCGGCTCCTCCGCGGCGGCGGAGACCCGCCGCGCGCCCAGGTGGTAGGCGGCGAGACCGGCCGCGAGCAGCAGCGCGTAGTTCACGGACGCGAAGGCGCTCCGCAGGGCGGGCCGCCGGTGCAGCTCGATGGGGGGGCGGTAGAAGCGGCCCTGTCCCTCCAGCAGGAACACGACGAGCGCGCCGTGGATGGCCGTGTGGCCGATCACCTCCACCTTGCCGAAGACCAGCGTGGTGGTGAAGAAGACCAGGGTGACCAGCGCGGCGATGGGGCGCTCGAACAGGTTGATGACGAACAGGTACCCCAGCGTGAACTCCACGAACGCCGCGCCCACGCGGAAAAAGTCGGGGTCGAAGCCCAGCGCCAGCTGCGGGTTCTGCTCCAGGATGTACGCCGTCCACTGCGGGTAGACCACCTTTTCCAGGGCAAGCCAGCAGAGCGCGAAGCCCACCGTCAGGTACAGCGCCGGGATGCGGCTCTCCCGGAGCCGCTCGGCGCGGGCCCCCGCCACCGCCAGGTACCAGGCGATTCCCAGGTAGTGCAGGTAGTCCAGCATGTGGAACAGGCCGTAGCGCGCCGCCGCCCCCGCGTACAGCAGCGCCAGCCCCGCCCCGGCCGCCGGCACGGTGCGCCCGAAGAGGAGGAGCAGCGCCAGGGCGAACTGGTACCACCCCACCCACTCCGGCGCCTCCAGCTCCGGCGCCAGCATCGCCCCCGACTGCCAGCAAAGGAGCAGCGTCGCGCCGGTGGTCACCCGCAGCACCAGGAGCGCCTGGCCGGCGCGCTCGGCGAGCCAGCGGTCCACGCGCAGGTACCAGGGCGCCCCCTCCACCCGGCGCTCCAGCAGGGCCAGCACCCCCACCGCCACGGTGCCGAGCGCCGCCAGCGCCAGGAAGGTGGGGGTGAGCACGGCCGACAGCGGCGCCGGGGGGTCGCCCGGGCCGAACTCCGCGAACCACTTCACGTGCGCCCGGGCCGCGCCGGGGAGGAGCGCGGTCGCCGCGAGCGCGGCGGCCGCGGCCCGCGCCGCGCGCCGCCGGGCCTTGCCAGGAGCCATCGGGGGCCGCCCCATGCTCGGGTGATCGGGACCGGGGGCCTGCCGGCTCGCAAGACCCGTGCGAAGAAGCAGGGGTTGACCCGCCCCCGCCGCGCGGTTATCGTGGAAAATGGTTCAGAGCTAAACTGATTTCGACGGACGAGACGATGAAGGCGATCCGCTCCACCTGCTGGCATATGTGCATGTGTCACGACCGTTCTCCCGCGGGAGAAGCGGACGGGCGGGCATGCGCGTACCCGGTGGACGTGTAGAGCCCCAGCGAGAACCGAAAGGTCTCCAGCCCGGCCCTCTCCCGCGAGAGGGCCGGGCTTGTTTTTGTCACGATCCAGGAAGGACCCACGACCATGAGCCCCGCAGGCAGCCAGCCGCGCCCGGAGGCGCGGCCCACACACCCCGAGCCCGGCCGGAGCCGCGGCGCCCTCTCCGAGCGGGAGCGGTGGGCCCTGGTCCACGCCGCGTACCCCCTGAACCGGGGGATCCCGCACGTCGTCGACTTTCCCGGGGACGCGCGCTGAGGCGCGTCCCCCGCACCGTACCCGGAACAGGAACCCGCGCATGCCGATCCCGGCCGACCGCCCCATCGCCGTCTTCTACGAGCATCCCGAGTGGTTCAGGCCGCTCTTCGCCGAGCTGGACCGCCGCGGCACCCCGTACATGAAGCTGCACGCCGACGAGCACCTGTTCGACCCGGCGGAGCAGCCGCCCTACTCGCTGGTGTTCAACCGCATGAGCCCCTCCGCGTACCTGCGCGGCCGCGGCGACGCCATCTTCTACACGCTGTCGTGGCTTGCGTACCTGGAGCGCAAGGGCGTGCGCGTGGTCAACGGGTACCGCGCCTTCGAGAGCGAGATCAGCAAGGCCGGGCAGCTGGCGCTGCTGGACGAGCTGGGCCTCCCCTACCCGCACGCCCGCGTCATCCACCGCGCGGAGCAGGCGCCCGCCGCGGCGGAGGGGCTGCGCTGGCCCGTCGCGGTCAAGCCCAACATCGGCGGGAGCGGCGCCGGCGTGCGCCGCTTCGACTCCGCGGAGGAATTGCGCGCGGCCGTGGTGTCCGGGGGGCTGGAGCTGGGGATCGACTCCACCGCGCTGGTGCAGGAGTTCATCCCCCAGGAGGAGAGCCGCATCGTGCGGGTGGAGGTGCTGGGCGGCGAGTACCTGTACGGCATCCGCATCTACACCCCCGGCAACTCGTTCGACCTGTGCCCCGCCGACGTCTGCCAGCGCGTGGACGGGGTGGAGCTGGACGCGCAGATCTGCGCCGTGGACGCCCCCAAGCGGGGGCTGCGGGTGGAGGGGTACGAGCCCCCCGCGCAGCAGCGCGCCGACGTGGAGCGCATCATGAGGGCCGCGGGGATCGAGGTGGGCGGCATCGAGTACATGGTGGACGCCCGCGACGGCCGGCTGTACTACTACGACGTCAACGCCCTTTCCAACTTCGTGGCCGACGCCCCCAACGTGGTGGGCTTCGACCCGTTCGCGCGGCTCGCCGACTACCTGGAGCGCGAGGCCGAGGCGGCGCTCGCCCGCCCCGCGGGGAAGGAGGCGGCCTGATGAGGTTCGGGTACTGGCTCCCGGTCTTCGGCGGGTGGCTCCGCAACGTCGAGGACGAGGGGATGGAGGCGAGCTGGGACTACGTCCGCCGCCTGGCGCAGAGGAGCGAGCGGATCGGCTTCGACCTGACGCTGGTGGCCGAGCTCAACCTCAACGACATCAAGGGGGTGGACGCCCCCTCGCTGGACGCGTGGAGCACCACGGCCGCGCTGGCCGCCGTCACCGAGCGGCTGGAGATCATGACCGCCGTGCGCCCCACCTTCCACGCCCCCGCCCTGCTCGCCAAGCAGGCCGCCAGCATCGACCGCATCTCCGGCGGCCGGCTGGCGCTCAACGTGGTCTCCTCGTGGTGGGCCACCGAGGCCCGCAAGTACGGCGTGCAGTTCGACGAGCACGACGACCGCTACGCCCGCACCTCCGAGTGGCTGGACGTGGTGGACGGGATGTGGAGGGAGCCGGAGTTCTCGTACGAGGGCCGGTACTACAAGGTCGAGGAGGCGGTGCTGGAGCCCAAGCCGCTTCGCCGCCCCCGGCCCACGCTGTACGCCGGCGGCGAGTCCCCCGCGGCCAAGGACCTCATCTCGCGCAAGTGCGACGCCTGGCTCACCCACGGCGACCCGCCGGAGACCATCGCCCCCAAGGTGGCCGACATGCGCGAGCGCCGCGAGCGCCACGCCCTGCCGCCCATGGCCTTCGGCGCGGCGGGCTACGCCGTGGTCCGCTCCACGGAAGCTTCAGCCCGCCGCGAGGTGGAGCGCATCACCGACGTGCAGCAGAGCGCCCGCGGCTACGCCAACTACCAGGACTGGATCGACAACACCCGGCTGGAGCAGCGCGTCTCGCTGGAGGACTACTCCGTCTCCAACCGCGGCCTGCGCTCCGGCCTGGTGGGCACCCCCGAGCAGGTGGCCGAGCGCATCCTGGAGTTCGAGCGCGCCGGCCTGGACCTGCTGCTGCTCCAGTTCTCGCCCCAGCACGAGGAGATGGAGCGCTTCGCCGAGGAGGTGATGCCGCTGGTGAACGGCTAGGGAACAGGGGACAGGGGACAGGGGACAGGGGACAGGGAACAGCCTGCTTCATACGGTGCACGCGAAGCGTGCAGCGCCACTGCGGTACTGCCCCCACGGCGCGACCGAGCGCGGGGTGTTGAGGCACGGCGCGCGGGCGGGTAGGTTGTCCGCGGGCCGTTCGCGGTTCCGCAGTACCCAAAAGATCCGTTGCGGAGGGAGACCCGCCGGCAGTTTGGCGGGGCTCCCTCCGGCGCAGGGAGACCCGCCGGCAGTTTGGCGGGGCTCCCTCCGGCGCAGGGAGACCCGCCGGCAGTTTGGCGGGGCTCCCTCCGGCGCAGGGAGACCCGCCGGCAG
>DASVQR010000200.1:0-24441 GCA_036389055.1 Longimicrobiaceae bacterium
TCCTCGATGCGACGCCAGTCGAAGCGGTCGGCGACGTGGGCGCGGCCGGCGGCGCCAAGGGCGCGGCGGCGGGCGGGGTCGGCGAGCAGCGCCAGGCAGGCGTCGGCCAGGGCGCGGGGGGTGTCGGCGAGCTCCAGGTCCACGCCCTCCCGCAGCCCCAGCCCCTCGGGGCCGAAGCGGGTGCTCACCAGCGCCTTTCCGTGCGCCAGCGCTTCCAGGATCTTGATGCGGGTGCCGCCGCCGGTCCTCACCGGGGTGACCACCACGGCGGCGGCGGCGTAGAAGGGGGCCAGCTCCGGCGGCGACTCGGCGACGGCGCAGCGGGGGTCGGCGAGGGCCTCCGCCAGGTGCGCCCCCTTTCCAAAGCCGGCCACCTGGAAGCGGACGTCGGGGCGCGCCTCCCACACCAGCGGCAGCACCTCGCGGGCGAACCAGGTGACCGCGTCCACGTTGGGCGGGTAGCCCAGCGTCCCCACGAACAGCAGGGTGTCGGCGCGCTCCGGCTCCGGGGCGGGAGCGTCCGGCACGGACACGCCGTTGGGGAGCACGGCCACGCGGCCCCGGGTGGCCGGGGGGAAGAAGGCGCGGTCGTCGTCCTTTGCCACCAGCACGCGGGTGAAGCGCGCGGGGAGGGCGCGCTCGTAGCTGCGCTCCTGCGCGGCGCGCAGCTGGTCCAGCGGCCGGCGCGGGTACCACCCGGCCTGGCGCAGCCGCTGCCGCGACACCTCGCTCAGCAGGTCGTCCACGTCCACCACCACCCGCTCGAAGCCGGCCGCGCGCGCGTGCTCGGCCATCCACGACTGCGAGGCGAACACCACGTCCACGGGCCGCTCGCGGCGCAATCCCTCCAGCTCGGCCACCAGCGCGTCCGACCACCAGTACTGGAGCGCGTCCGGCAGGGGCGCGAACAGGCCGCGCACGGCATTCAGCACGCGCGCCGGGAGGGAGGCGGGGGCGCCGCGCGGCCGGTTGCCCAGGCAGGTGGAGGTGGGGACGAAGCGCGCCCGCGCGCACCCGGACGCGGCCAGGAACGCTTCCCGCGCGGCGTCGGCGGGCGGGTCGTCCAGCGCCACCACCGTGACCTCGTGGCCGCGCGCGAGCCCCCGCGCCACGTGGAAGGAGCGCTGGCGGGCGCCCACGTTGAGCGGCCAGGGAAACTGCTTGGCCAGGAAGAGCACGTGCCGGCGCTCCCCGCCCGCGGCCTCCGCCACCGGGGCGGCGGTCAGGGCTTCCGCAGGACCAGGCATTGCGCGGCGGCGGGGTATTCGCCCACGAGCAGCTCGTCCAGGCGGGCGAGCACCCGTTCGGCGGAGAACTCTGGGAAGCCGTACAGCTCGGCGGGCGTCCCCTGCTCCAGCTCGAACGGGGCCTGGGCGAGGAGCCACCTGAGGTCCACGTTGGAGCCGTAGCGGTTGCGCTCCTCCGTGGTGAACGGGCGGACGTTGAGGAACAGGTCCACCGTCATCACCAGGCGGCCGCCCGGGCGCAGCACCCGGAACGCCTCGCGCACCGCGGCGGCGATCTCGTGCTCGGGGAGGTGCTCCAGCACGCTGATGCTGAAGACCCGGTCGAACGACGCGTCGGGGAGCCCGGCCTGCTCGATCACGGTGTTGCGCAGCTCCACCGAGGTCCCGAACAGCCCGTTCAGGCGCCGCATGCTGTCGGCATCGCAGGGCCAGCCCACCCCGGTGGCCTCCATTCCCGGGTCCACGTTGACCACGCGGCACCCCATGCGGGAAAGCACGAACTGGAAGCCGGCCAGCCCGCCGCCGATCTCCAGCACGTCCAGCCCCGGCCGCGGCTCGGCGGCGTGGAAGGCCCACGGGTACTCCCAGACGCGGGTGTTGTTGTTGGGCTGGATGGCGAACGGCCCGCGCAGCCGGGTGAAGGCGGAGCGGGGGAGGACGCGCTTCAGCAGCGCCTCCCCGCGCAGCGGCACGCCGAAGGGGGCGCCGTGCGCGCGGTTCCACTGCGCGTAGGAGTCGGGGGCGCTGCGGCGAGCGAGCATGCGATCGTAGGGTGTGAGGGAGGCGCGGCGTGGTCCCGGGGCTTCGCCCCGCCGTCAGCGGCGCGCGCCCAGCCGCTCGCGCAGCAGGTACAGCGCGCGGAGCGGGCCCGGGGCGACGTACAGCAGCGCGAGCACCAGCGACAGCTTCCACCTGCGCCGGGTGGCGAGCGAGCGCGACTCCCGAAGCTTCTCGATGGCGGTCCGCGTCTCCCCCGCCTGGAAGGCCGCCTTGCCCTCGATGAGCCGGAGCTTGGAGCGCACCCAGTCGCGCTGCTTCACCAGCGACTCGCGCTCGCCGGGCTCCAGCGGCAGGGTGCGCTCCACCTTGTCCAGCACGCGGAGCAGGCTCTCGAACAGCGGCCGCGGGCTGGCCGTGTGGCTCCCGGGGCGGTAGCGGTAGTACGCCAGCACCCGGTCGTTGTAGACGATGCGCCCGCCGCGGGCCAGGATGCGCAGCCAGAGCTCGAAGTCCTCGGCGAGGCGCAGCTCCGGGTCGTACAGCCCCGCCGCGGCGATGGCGTCCACCCGGGCGGTCACCCCGCCGTACACCTGGACCTCGCGCGCGAGCACCCGGGCGAAGGTGATCTCCCCCCCCACCGCGTACTGCTCCGAGTAGCGCTGCTCCGGCCCGCCGCCGAAGCGGACGGCGTCCGGGTACACCACGTGGACGCCGGGGTCCGCCTCCAGCACGGCCACCTGCGAGGCCAGGTACTCCGGGTGCCAGGTGTCGTCGCTGTCCAGCATGGCCGCGTAGCGCCCGCGCGCCACGGCCAGGGCGTGGTTGCGGGCGGCGCTCACCCCGGCGTTTTCCTGGCGGAGGTAGCGGATGCGGCCGGCGTACGGCGCCAGCACCTCCTCCAGCAGGTCGGTGTCGGGGGAGCCGTCGTTGACCACCAGGATCTCGTAGTCGGTGAACGTCTGCGCCAGGATGGAATCCAGCGCCTCCGCCACGAAGGGCGCCGTGTTGTACACGGGGACGATGACGCTCACCGCGGGCGGTGCGACGCCCTCCGCGCCGGCGGCGGCCGCGGAAAGCCCGCTCACGCCCGCGACGCCCCCAGCGCCAGGCCGACCCGCGACCGCGCGAAGTGGGAGCGGACCACGTCCCGCTCGGACGGACCCAGGATGTGCAGGTACACCAGCGCCGCCGCCCCCGCCATGAGCAGGGCGCTCCAGGCCAGCGAGCCGGCCAGGTGCGGCGGCTGCACCATCCAGCGCAGCGCCACCGCCACGGCGAAGATGGCGTACAGCCGGGCCAGCGTGCCCCACCCGTAGCGGATGGGGTAGTGCCGCTGGGCCGAGCGGTACGTCCACACCAGGCGCAGCCCGTAGGCGAGCACCGTGGCCGCAGTCGCCCCCATGATCCCGTACCGGGGCACCAGGAGGAAGTTGAGCGCCAGGGCGGCCACGGTCGCCAGGAAGGCGATGCGCCCCAGCGACCGGGTGTTGCCGGTGACGAACATCCCCAGGGTGCAGTAGCTGACCGCGTGCGAAAAGGTCTGCGCCAGCAGCAGCAGCGGCACGTAGCGGTACGCCGGGAGGAAGGCCGGGTCCGACATCACGCTCAGGAAGTCCCTGACGAACAGCGAGATCCCCAGCGCCCCCAGCCCCACCACCACGTTCATGTACAGGAACACCCGCGCGTACACCTCCTTTGCGTCCGGCCGCTTTGCCACCTCGTAGCGGTGCGGGTCCCACACCATGTCGAAGGGGTTGAAGGCCAGCGCGCTGAGCATGAACGCGAACTTGTACGCCAGCGAGTAGATCCCCACGTCGGCGACGCCCACGTAGGCCTTCAAGAAGAACCGGTCGGAGAAGACCAGCACGAAGCTCCCCAGCGTCCACAGCACCATGGGGCTCCCGAACCGGACCATCTCCCGGAAGCGCGCCATCGAGAACCGGATCCCCACCTCCCGGAGCAGGTAGCCGGTGAGCCCGGTCGCCATGGCGGCGCCGGTGATGGCGCCGCTGAGCAGCACGCCGAGCACCCCCATGCGGAAGTGCACCACGAACAGGATGTTGAGCGACAGGTTCAGGACCAGCCGCGCCACGTTGAGCGCGACCACCCGGGTCGCCTGCTGCCGGGCGCGCAGCAGGAGCATGGGGACGTGCTCGCAGGTCTGGAACAGGTAGGTGAGAAAAAAGATCCGCAGGTACAGCGGGTCGGTCTCCGGGCCCACCACCAGGCGGGTGAGCTGCGGCGCGAACAGGATCCCCAGCGCCGCGGTGAGGGCGGCCATCCCCTGGGCGGCGAGCGCGGCGGTGCCGATCACCTCGCGCTTTCCCGCCTCGTCCGCCTCGTCCGAGTAGAACTTGAACACGGCCGAGCCGATGCCGATGCCCGCGATCATCCCGATCACGTCGATGGTCATCGACAGCAGCTCCAGCACCCCGTAGTCCGCCGGGGTGAGGTAGCGCGTGTACACGGGGAGCATGATGAAGCTGGCCAGCTTCCCCAGGACGATCCCCGCCCCGTAGATCGCCGACTGCTTCCCCAGGCTCTTTGTCTTGCCGCTCATGAACGCCGAAAATCCCTGTCGTCTGCGGACGGGTGCTCCGGTGCACCCGTGGAGGTGAGGTCCGGACGCGGAGGAGGGCGGCCCGCGGGGGCGCCGCCGGCGGCGGCAGGTAGCATACGCCGTTCCGCCCCCGCCGCAACCTCGGCGGAGCCCCGGCGCGCGCCCGGGGAGCGGAGTTGGGGCGGGCGTCCCCGGGTCGTGGGGGGCCCGCGGCGCGGCGGCCGTGTTGCGCCCGTCCCACACCCCAGCGGCATCGGCGCCACAACCCGGGCCCCCGGCGCCGCGGGGCCCCGGCCCGGCGGGCGCGGGGTTGCGGGGGCGCGGCGCCCCGGCCAGCTTCCGGTACGCTCCCTGCCCACCGGGCGGGGCGCCGGCACCACGACCGTCCACCTTCCGCAGCAGCTTCACCGGAGCCCAGCCTTGACCGACCCGCGCGGCGCACGGCGCAGGACCGTCCTCCACCTGATCGACATGGCGGGCCCCGGCGGGGCGGAGACCATCCTCTTCAACCTGGCCACGGGGCTGGACCCCGACCGCTGGCGCCCGGTGGTGGCCGTCTCCGAGGCGGGGTGGCTCTCGGAGGCGCTCCGCCCGGAGGGGATCGAGGCGCTGATCGTCCCGCCGCAGGGCGCCTTCGACCTGGGGTACCTGCGCGCCCTGCTGCGCATCGTGAAGCGCCACGGGGTGGAGCTGGTCCACGCCCACCTGCTGGGTCCCAGCGTGTACGGGAGCCTGGCCGGGCGCCTCGCCGGGGTGCCGGTGGTGTGCACCTTCCACGGGCAGGCGGACGTGGCGCCGGACGAGTCGTACCGCGCGGCCAAGTTCCGCATCATCGACCGCCGCAGCAACCGCGTGGTGTTCGTGTCCGAGTCGCTGCGGCGCTGGGTGCTGGCGGGGAACCGCCTGGAGCCGTCGCGCACGCGCGTGGTCCACAACGGCATCGACGCCAGCGCCTTCCGCCCCGGCAGCGACGACGGACTGCGCCGCGAGCTGGGGGTGGAGCCCGGACAGGTCCTGGTGGGCGCGGTGGGCAACCTGCGCACGGCGAAGGCGTACCCGGACCTGCTGCGCGCCGCCGCCCTGCTGCGGGAGCGCTCCGACGCCTACAAGTTCGTGGTGGTGGGCGACAACCGCGGGCAGATGTACCACGACCTGCTGGCGATGCGCGACGGGATGGGGCTCCGCGAGCACGTGCACTTCACCGGCTTCCGGGAGGACGTGCCGCGCATCATGCAGGGGCTCGACCTGTACGCCATCAGCTCGCACGCCGAGGGCTTCTCGCTCTCCACGGTGCAGGCGCTGGCCTGCGGCGTCCCCACCGTGGCGACGCGCTGCGGCGGCCCGGAGGAGATCGTGGAGGACGGGGTGAGCGGGGTGCTGGTCCCCGCCCGCGACCCGGCCGCCCTCGCCGACGCCGTCCACGCCCTGGCCGGCGACCCGGAGCGCCGCGCGCGGATGTCGCGGGCCGGGCGGGCCCGGGTGGAGCGCGAGTTCAGCACGGAGGCCATGACCGCCGGCTACGAGGCCGTGTACCGCGACGCGCTGGGGATCGCCGGGCGCGCGCCCGCCCCCGGCGCCGCCGCGCCCGCGGCGGTGTAGCGTGGCCACGGTCCTGGTCACCGACGGCGAGCAGCGCGCCGCGCTCGCCGCCGTCCGCTCGCTGGGGCGCGCCGGGCACACGGTGTACGCGTGCTCCGCGCGCCCGCGCTCGCTCGCCGGAGCCTCGCGCTGGTGCCGCGCCCACGCCACGGTCCCCGACCCGCTCCGCGACCCGGCCGGGTACGTGGCCGCCCTGCGCGGGATCGTCGCCCGGCACGGGGTGGAGGTGCTCCTCCCCAT
Source organism: Longimicrobiaceae bacterium (assembly GCA_036389055.1). Taxonomy (GTDB): domain Bacteria; phylum Gemmatimonadota; class Gemmatimonadetes; order Longimicrobiales; family Longimicrobiaceae; genus JAFAYN01. Next base: position 6,367 of record DASVQR010000200.1, read on the forward strand.
CAGCGAGCCGTCGCTGCTCGCCGTGCTCCCGGAGCGCGACTCGCTGGGGGCGGCGCTCCCCTTCGCGGGGCTCGCCGAGTTCGAGCGGATCTGTGACAAGGCCGCGGTGATGGAGGCCGCGCGCGCCGTGGGGATCGGGGTGCCGGAGCAGCGCGCCCTGGCGAGCGCGGCGGAGGCGCGGGCGCTGGACCCGGCCGGGCTGCGCTTTCCGCTGGTGCTCAAGCCCTCGCGCTCGGTGGTGCAGGAGGACGGGGTGCGCGCCAAGTCGGCGGTGGCGCACGTGCGCGACGCCGGGGCGCTGCGGGCGGCGCTGGACGCGCTGCCGGCGGGCGCCTACCCGGTGCTCCTCCAGGAGCGGATCGTGGGTCCGGGGGTGGGGATCTTTTTGCTGCTCTGGGAGGACGAGGTGGTGGCCGCCTTCTCCCACCGCCGCATCCGCGAGAAGCCGCCCTCGGGCGGGGTCAGCGTGTTCCGCGAGAGCCACCCGCTGGACCCGGCGCTGCTGGAGCGCTCGACGGCGCTGCTGCGCTCCTTCGGCTGGCGAGGGGTGGCGATGGTGGAGTTCAAGGTGGACGCCGCCACCGGGACCCCCTACATCATGGAGATCAACGGGCGCTTCTGGGGCTCGCTCCAGCTGGCGCTGGACGCGGGGGTGGACTTCCCCGCCCTGCTCCTGGAGGCCGCCGCCGGGCGGAAGCCGCGGCCGGTGCGCGATTTCCGCACCGGCGTGCGGCTGCGCTGGACCTGGGGCGAGGTGGACCACCTGCTCGCCCGGGCGCGCCGCTCGCGCGAGGAGCTGGCGCTCCCGGACGACGAGCCAGGCCTGGGGGGCGCCGTCGCGCGCTTCCTGGCCGCCTTCGGCCCGGGGAGCCGCGACGAGGTGTTCCGCCCCTCCGACCCGCTCCCCGCGCTGCGCGAGACGCTGGACTGGCTGCGCGGCCGCTGACGCGGGCCGCACGCCGCCCACTAGGTTCTCTTTGGGAAAGTACGTTTCTTTAAATTGAGTGAATACCTCACGACACCAGCTTGAACAATGGCGTCTAAACGTCCTCAGTCTCGGGTTGAGTTGAAAGCCCACTTGGAAGAGCAACTCCAGTTTTTGGAGGCATCCGCGAATTCCTTTGACATGGGGGTCACAGGTGAGGCGAAGCGCCTCGCGATGGCAATCCGCATCCTCGTGCACGACACACGTAATTCACGCTCTCTGCTGGGCCAACTCGGAATGCTCGGAGGGAAGTTCGTAGATAGCACCCACATGGGGCACCCAGGAGGGGACGTGCAGCGGCATCCCCTTGCAGCGATCGGGTTCCGCGGCGAGACGGCGTTTTACATGGCACTGCTCGACCGTGCTCGGAGCGTGCGACTCGTTGGCTTCGAAGAGTGGTGGGGCGGCCTCGCGTTGGCAGCACCGCCCCAGATCCGATTGAGCCGACGCGACCTCGTGCTCAGTCTAGCTGAACAGGATGGGGGGGCGCACGTAGACCCTGGCGTCAATGAGGCCTACGCGCTCATGTCGCGAGACAACGCGATTGGGTGGGTGAACGAGCTCGCCGGAGACGTTCCGCTCAATGGCGTGCACCTGTGTTCCGTGAGGCAGATTGCTCACGAATTGCTAAAGAGCATCAACCCCGAGTACTCCAAGGAACCGCAGCAGGCTGACTTGATCATGATGGACTGGACGGTGTCAAGAACCCGGGAGGGCCCGCCAATCCCAATCAATGACAGCCCGTTAAAATTGCTGCTCGGAGGCCTTGTGGGGCAGGGGCGGCGTCTGTCGCCAGGTCGCCACACCGAGTATCCCGAGCTGTGCGAATGTGGGTCTGGTCGGAAGCAGAAGAACTGTCACGGGCGAACCGGTACGAGAAGCGGCAAGTGAGAGACCCCAACACAAAGAACAGCAACAGGCACCAGGGTCCTGGGACGCAGGGATCCGGCGGGTGACCTGAGTTCTCCCCCCTCCACTAACTCCAGCTGTACCGTTGTCCGGAGGCCCAGGGCCGACACTACCGCTGACTGAGCTAACGAGTGGTTGCCTACGGGTGAGCCGAGGTGGAATTCGCGGCTGCGGTGGAGTACGTGTGAGCACTAGTTGCGATGGCTAGCCGACGAGCGGGTAGAGGTCCGGGGGTAATACTCCCCTCCCCTGCCAGACGTGGCTGCACCCCCTCTTGCTCCCACCCAGTCTACTTACCTCGGGATCCAGGGCAACGCGGAGCGCCCTCTCGACGTAGTTGGGACGCCTCCACGCCCGCGACCGCTGCGGCCTTGGATTGTGGAGGCCCCGGCTGGGGCGGTAGATCACGGGTTACGACACAGCCCCACGCCTCCGAAAGGCGCGGGGCGGCTGCGTTCCGAACGCGGGCCGCGGAACGGAGAAAGCCTCCGGCGGAACGGGTCCGCCGGAGGCTTTGTTGTCGCTCGCCCGCTGCGGCTACGGCCGCCCGGTGCGGAACTCGATGTTGTCCCAGAGCCGGTAGTCCTTCATCGGCGTCCTCTCGTCCGGCGCCCACTGCTCCTGGTTGCCGACGCCCCACTCGTAGATGAAGTCGGTGGCGGTGCTCGCGCTGGGATCGAAGATCACCACGTTCTTCCGCTCCTTGACCAGCCGCCCGTCCAGCCAGACGCGCACGATGCCGTCCGAGGCGCCGCGGCGGTTGACGATCAGCTGCATCTCCAGCTTGTGCCAGGTGTCCCAGTTGATGGGGCCCAGCCCGTAGTTCACGTCGGCGTCGCCCAGGGTGCGCTCGGAGACCAGCGCCAGGTCCAGGCCGCTCCCGTCCGCCCGGCCCCAGCTGTTCAGCACCAGCGACGAGGAGCGGTTGCTGGGCTCGCCGAACTTGATGTACAGCAGCTTGCGCTGGTCGACCTGCGGCCGGTTGGGACGGCCGCCGGGGTAGCGGGGCATCCACAGGTCCGCGCGGAAGTAGATGGAGTCCCCGAAGCCGACCCCGTCCGGGTGCCCGCCCGGCGGGTTTGGGCGGATGTACATGCCGCCGTTGACGTCCACCGAGCCGCCGCTCGCCGGGTCGCGCTCGTACACCACGCGCGCCACCTTGCCGCGCCCGGAGCCCGTGGGGTCGGGGACGACGCTCACGGGCCGGGGGGTGTAGCCGCCCCACTGGCCGAAAGGTCCGGTGGTGCCGTCGTCGAAGTCGTGCCCCTGCACCCGCACGCTGTTCCCGGCCGTCGGCAGGGACGGGCCGCCGCTGGTGGACGGAGCCGTCGGCCCGCCGCTGGTGGACGGGGCGGTCGGGCCTCCGGTGCTCGTCGTCGGGCGCGTGTTGTTGGCGCCGGTCCGCACGGCCAGGCTGTCGCGCGTGATCCTGGCGTGCACGGCGGTACGAAGCGTCTCCATCCGGGTGAGCAGCGCCGTCAGCTCCTGGATGGACTTCCGGGTGTCGCCCAGCGCATAGTCCAGCCGCTGCCGCAGCTGGCGATCGGTCACGGTCGCGGTGTCCTGCGCCCTGAGTGGACTCGTCATGGCGAGCAGGACGACGGCCGAAACGAATATCGTTCGGGAAAACATCGTCGCTCCTTGGGTACGAATGGGTTGCGCGGCTCGGGCAGCTCCCGGCCGACGGCCGCCGCCATTTCAATTTCCGCGCACGGGGGGACGCGCCGCCGAAAACCGCGCCGTTGCTGGCGAATTCCGAACGGTCGTCCGCCGCCACCCGCGGCGCGCGTGGGGCGCGCCCTCCCCACCTGCGGGACGGCGCCGCCACAGCGCGGCGCAGCGCGCCGGGCTCCCTGGGGAGTTCGACCCAGCGGACTACCGGCGGCCGCCCGCAGGCCCGGAGGCGGGGCGGGCGAGTCCGGCCGCCCGGCTCGCCAGCGCCCCGGCGGCGAGTCCCGCCAGCGCCGCGAGGTACCCCGCGGCCGGCGTGGCGAGCAGCCCCGCGGCCAGGGGCGCCAGGAGCAGCCCCGCCGCGACGCAGGCGCCGGCCGCGAGCGCCTCCCGCCGGGTGCGCAGCCACCACCCGGCCGGCACGAAGAGCGCGGCCAGCCACAGGAGCCCCAGCAGCGTGCGCGCCCCGCCCCGCAGCGAGAAGAGCGCGAGGAACACCCCCCAGGTGTCCGCCAGGGTGTAGCCGACCGAGCAGGAGCCCACCCGGTTCACCTCCATGCAGAAGCCGCCGCCCCGGCGGGCCACCGCCATCCTCAGCGGCTCCCCCTCGCGCACGCCGCGGAACGCGCCCGGCAGGCGCAGCCCCGGCCGGTCCATGCGCAGCGCCATCCCCACGGTGCGGAACTGGAACACCGCGTCCTCGCCGTCGGTGCCCAGCAGCAGGATCTCGCGGTCCTCGTCGTCGTAGATGCTGAAGATGGGCGCCAGCCCGCCGGGCGGCGGCCCGGCCACCCCCGCCACCCGGATGGGCGCGCCCTCCGCCACCAGCGCCCGCAGCCGCCCGGACTGCTCCGGCATCTGCACCGAGGGGACGGGGACCTTGCCGACCCACGCCGCCGTCACCCGGCCGCGGTACGCCTGCAGGTGGCCCAGCTCCGCCGTCCACTGGCCGGCGTAGGTGTCGCGCGAGGGCCGCGGGCCCAGCAGCAGCCCCGCCGCCAGGAGCAGGAGCAGGGGCGCCGCCACTCCCGCGGCCAGCAGCCGGCGCCTCCGCGCGGGAGGCGGCGCGATCCACAGGCGGGCCGAGCGGACCAGGGCCGCGCCCACCACGCACCCCGTGGTGTTGAACACCAGGTCGGAGATGCTGGCGTCGCGCCCGGGGATGATCGCCTGGAGGAACTCGATCCCCGCCGTGAACACCGCGCCGAGCAGCGCCGCCAGGAGCAGGGGGACGCCGCCGAGGACGAGCCCCGCCCCCAGCGGCACGAACATCAGCACGTTGAGGAGCGCGTCCGCCAGCCCGCGGTCGCCGCACAGCAGGCAGAGCGTGGGCCCCGCCGACTCGTCGTCGGTGGGGAACAGCGTCAGCGCCGCGATCACGGCCACGGAGGCCGCCGCCAGCACGACGCCGGCGATGCGCGCCCCCCGCCCGCCCCTCGTGGTCCCGGAGGATTCGCTCAAGGTCAGCGCACGAGCAGGCCGGAGGTCCGCAGCTCGAAGTGCTCCAGCGAGGCGCCCGCGGGGACGTTGCTCCGGGGGAGCGCGTGCGGCCGCTGCGCCGCGCCGGGGCGCGGCATCCACCCGCCCTCCACCCGGAAGGCGCCCCGGTACCCCGCCCGGCGCGCCGCCTCCTCCACCGCGGGGGAGCTCAGCCCGTACGGGTAGGTGAGCCAGGGGAGCACGCCCGGGAAGCGCTCGCGAAGCCAGGCCAGCGGGCGGACCATCTCGTCCTCCAGCTCGTCCGGGCGGAGCGCGGCCAGGTTGGGGTGGCTCCAGGTGTGCGCCGCGGCCGTGATCCCCTCCGTGCGGAAGGCCGCCTCCAGCTGGGCCTCCGTGGCCCCGGTCTGGTGCGGCTCCACGGGGTTCGAGGCGACGCCGTTGTCCTCCGCCCAGCGCCGGATCTCCGCGTCCTGCCCGCGCAATTCCGTGAGGCAGCGCCGCCGCAGCTCGTCCGGCAGCCCCGCGTCCCCCGGCCGGGCGAGCGCGTCCCACCAGAACGACCGCCCGCCCACGAACCCCGGAGTCACGAACACGGTGGCCGGGAGCCCGCGCCGCGCCAGCTCCTCCACCCCCGCCGTCACCGCGCCCTGGTAGGCGTCGTCGAAGGTGACGACCACCCGCGGCCGGCACCCCGCCGGGGGGGCGAAGAGCTGGTCGAGGGGGACGACCTCGTGGGTGCGCTGCACCAGGTCCAGCTGCCGCGCGAACTCCCGCTGCGGCAGGTGGAGGCTGCGGTCGCCCCCGCCCGCGCCGCCCTCGGGGACGACGTTGTGGTACGCCAGCACCAGGGTGCCGGTGCGGCGGTGGACCCGCGCCAGCCGGGCAAGCCCGGTCCCGCACAGGACCCGCTCGACGGAGCGCTTCAGGATGGTTCGCACGCCCTTGAGGGACGGAGTGGTCGGAAGGTGGCTTCGCGCCCGCCCGGCGCCGCGGCGCCGGGCGGGCGGCGGCCATGCAGGCATCCCGCGTTCCACCCGGCGCGCGGCGGAGGGCGCCCGGACCCGGAGCCGGCGAGCGCCGCCACGTGTGGCGTTCGCACCACACCTGCCACACTCGCCCCGCACTCCGGGAGGGCGAAAGCGGCCCGCCCGGTGAGGCGCCCGCCCCGCGAACATGGCTCGCGGCGTGCAAAGGTCCACGAACGGCGGGCCACTCTCCGGGCCCGGCGCAGTCCCCCCGACCGAACCGACACCGCGAAGCTCAATGGCCCTGGTCAGCGTCATCGTTCCCGCATACAACTACGGCCGCTACCTGCGCGAAGCGATCGAGAGCATCCAGGCCCAGGACTACGCCGAGCTGGAGATCGTGGTGGTGGACAACGCCTCCACCGACGACACCCAGGCGGTGCTCGCCTCCATCCACGAGCCCCGCATGCGGGTGCTGACGCTGGAGGTGAACCAGGGGCTCAGCGGCGCCTTCAACCTGGGGCTGGAGAGCGTCCGCGGGGAGTTCGTCGCCTACCTGGACGCGGACGACCGCTGGCGGCCGGGCAAGCTCCGCCGGCAGATGGAGCTGATGAGGAGCGAGCCCGGGGTGGGCGTGGTCTTCTGCAACTTCGCCTGGTTCGACGCGGAGGGGGTGCGCCCGCGCACCCAGTTCGACCTGTTCCCCGAGATCGGCCGGCTCCCCAGCGAGCCCACCCGGGCCGGCGGCGGCCGCCGCATCACCGCCGACACGTTCAGCGCCTTCGTGGAGATGGACGACCCGCCCGCCTGGCTGCAGACCATGCTCTTCCGGCGGGAGGTGCTGGACGGGGTGCGCCTGGTCCCCGGGATGCGGCTCTGCCAGGACACGCACTTCGGGCTGCGCGTGTACCGCCGCGCCGACACCGCCTACATCGAGGACGCGCTGGCCGAGGTCCGCCGCCACGACAGCAACCTGACCCGCGACCTGTCCGAGATGACGCACGCCAAGGTCGTGGCCTTCCGGATGCTGGAGGACGAGCCGCTCGACCCGGGGCAGCGCGCCGCCCTGCGGCGGCGCATCGGTCAGGCGTGGATCGAGTCCGGGCAGGCGGCGCTGCGGCAGAAGCGCCCCGCGTACGCCGTGCGGGCCTTCGCGCGGGCGCTGGGCTACCCGGGCGCCCGCGGCCGGGCGGTCAAGAACCTGGTCGGCCTCCCCGTCCACCCGGTCCTGCTGCAGAGCATCTTCTCCTGAGCCGCCCGCGCGGCATCCCCCGCACCACTCGACGCATGCTGAACGACGCGCGCAGCCTCGCCCCCGACGCCGTGCTGGAAGCGGACATCTGCATCATCGGCGGCGGGCCCGCGGGAATCACCCTGGCCCTGGAGCTCGCCCGGCGCGGGGTGGACACCCTGGTGCTGGAGGGCGGCGGCAGGGAGTTCGACCCGGCCGCCCAGGCGCTCGCCGAGGGGCAGACCCGCGGCGACTGCTACCCCCCGCTGGAGGAGACGCGCAGGCGCCAGCTGGGAGGCACGCCGCACCTGTGGAACACGCGCCTCGGCGACCAGTTCGGCTTCCGGGCCGCGCCGCTGGACGCCATCGACTTCGAGCGCCGCGACTGGCTCCCCGGGAGCGGCTGGCCCTTCGGGCTGGAGGAGCTGGAGCCGTACTACCGCCTCGCCCAGGAGAGCTGCGGCCTGGGCCGCTACGCCTACGACGGGGCGAGCTGGGAGACGGCGGACGCCCCCCAGCTCCCGCTGGACCCGGAGACGTGCAACACCTCGGTGTGGCAGTTCTCCCCGCTGCACCACTTCACGGAAAAGCTGGTGGGCGAGGTGGAGCGCTCGCCGCGCATCACGGTGTGGACGCACGCCAACGTCACGGAGCTGGAAACCGACGAGACCGCCGGCTCGGTCACCCGGGTGCGCGCGGCGACGCCGGACGGAAAGCCGTTCGGCGTGCGGGCGCGGACGGTGGTCATGGCCGCGGGCGGGATCGAGAACGCGCGCCTGCTCCTGCTCTCCGACCGGGTGCGGCGGGCCGGGCTGGGGAACGACCACGACCTGGTGGGCCGCTACTTCATGGAGCACCAGGTGGTCACGGGCGGGATCCTCACCCCCGCCGACCGCGCGATCTTCGACTCGGCGGCGCTCTACGACGAGCGCCCCGTGGACGGCACCTGGGTGCTGGGGCAGGTCCGCTTCAACGAGGCGGTCATGCGGCGCGAGCGCCTGTTCAACCTGAGCTTCGCGCTGTACCCGCGGCACCCCCGCCACCACCGCATCCGCGACGACGCCATCCACTCGTTCGAGGCGCTGGCGAAGGGAGCGCTGCGCCTGCGCCCCCCGGCCGACGCCGGGCAGCACCTGCGGCGGGTGCTGGGCTCGTGGGACTACGTGGGCGCGTCGCTGCTGCGCAAGGCGTCGGGGCAGCGGCTGTTCAGCCACTTCGTCCGCGGGCCGGACCTGGTGGAGGGCGACGGCTGGTCGGCGCTCCCGGACCGCCGCCGCCGCTTCGGCGCGTTCGCCGTGCTCCTGCACACCGAGCAGGTGCCGCACCCGGACAACCGCGTGGTGCTCACGGAGGAGCGCGACCGGCTGGGGTGCCGGCGGGCCGAGCTCCAGTGGCGCTGGCGCGAGGCGGACCGCGACAACGTCACGCGGGCGCAGCGGCTGTTCGCGGCGGAGGTGGAGCGCGCAGGGCTCGGGACGTACGCCCCCGCCACGGACGCGGACGGGGGGCCGGTGCTGCGCGCGGCCGGGCTTCACCACCACATGGGCACCACGCGCATGCACGTGGACCCGAAGCAGGGGGTGGTGGACGAGAACGGGCGCGTGCACGGGGTGGGGAACCTGTTCGTGGCGGGGTGCTCGGTGTTCCCCACGGGCGGGTACATCAACGCGACGCTCACCATCATCGCACTTTCGCTGCGGCTGGCGGACCACCTGGCGTCGCGTGCGGGGGGTGCGGCGGTCGTGGGCAGCGCGGAGCCTGCGGTGGCGTCTTCCTGATCGATTTGCTGGTCGGGAAGGACGGCACTGCTGGACGGCGGGTTCGGGCGTGCCCCCGGCTGCGCCGGGGTCGGGCTTCGGCTCCGTAGCAGACGAAACGACCGTCTGCAACGGAGTCGAGCCCGCGCAAACTGCCGCGCGGTCTCGCCCCTTCGGGCCGAAATCCCTCACGCGGGGCTGGTGCTGGCGTCCGCGGGAGGCCCCCACCCGGCGGCCTGAGAGCCGCCACCCTCCCCCGTGCCGGGGGAGGGCTTCCCGGGGGGCGGGGATCGGCGCGCCGTGGCAGGCCCCCTCCCCCCGGCCCCCTCCCCCGCAAGCGGGAGAGGGGGAGAACAGCCGGGCTGTTGCCGTTGCAGTTCCTGCGATCTGCGCAGGGAGGTCGGGGGAGGCTGCGCAGGGGGAACGTCATGTTCGAAGCCAGCGTGATCTCGCCCTCACTCCGGCGGTGGGCGAGTTCGGCTCCCCCGGAGCAGCATCCCCCGGCCGACCCCAAACACCGGAGCCCTGTCGAAGCGGGCCCAGGACGCACGAGAGCCCCCGCGCCGCGGCACAGGGGCTCTCGTCATTCAAGGAGCGCGGAGCGGCTCAGCAGCCCCGCGCAGACATCGTCACCGGGCCACGGCCTCCAGCACCGGCGCGGCGGCGGAGGCCGGGGCGGCGAAGTGCGCGTCCTGCTCGGCGCGGAGGCGGTCGCACAGGCGCCCGGCGGGGATCTCCACGTCGTCGTAGGTGAGCACGGCGTCGCGGGGGAGGTCGCGCACCAGGCGGCACCCCTCGGCCAGGCCGATGGGGAGGAGGCGCTCCCGCGCGGCCACGTCCGAGTTCTCGGCCAGGCCGTAGGTGTGGTAGCCGCCCAGGCCGTCCAGCGTCTCGCCGGCGGGAAGGTCGGTCTTGGCGGCGGTGACCACGTCCACGCAGGGGGCGCCCAGCGGCTGGATCGCCGCGTCGCCGAACAGGACGGCGCGCGCCACGGTGTTGGGCACCTCGAAGTGGCAGAGGTGGTAGGGCGTGTAGAAGCAGTACAGCGGCCCCTCGCCCAGCTTGTACAGGTTGAGGTAGTGCTGCTGGACGGGGTGGTCGTGCGTCCCCAGCACGAACACGCCGGGCCCGGGGGCGGCGCCCACCACGTAGTCCACGATCCCGGGGCCCTCGGTCAGCGCTTCCAGCGGGTACAGCGACACGGTCTCGGTGATCGGCGTGCCGGCCGGCACCGTGGGGCCGAACATCCCCCGCCGGGCCACCCGCATCCCCGTGGCGTTGGCCACGATCGCCTGCTCGAACGAGATCTTGGTGCCGTCCGCGAACGAGGTGACCATCTGCGGGTTCTGCCCCCACTTCTCCGCGAACCCCTTCTGCGTGGTCGGGTTGCGGTAGGGGTCGTGCAGGCCCTTGATGTTGCCGCAGAGCACCGGCTTGACCCCGATCCCCTTCACGAACCGGTACAGGTTCATGATCACGCCGGGCTGGTCGCCGTCCGAGCCGGTGAGCACCACGCCGGCGCGGTCCGCGTACACCCGCAGGATGGAGCCCACCGTGCCGTCCAGCTCCGCGTTCATGGTGACCACGTGCTTGCCGTGCGCGATCGCCTCCATCACCACGTGAGCGCCGAACTCCACCGCGCCCGTCACCTCCACGATGCAGTCGATCCCCTCCGCCCGGCAGAGCAGGAGCGCGTCGTCGGTGACGGCGCGCTCGCCCCGTGCGATGGCCTCCTCCAGCGCGGCCACCGTCTCCACCACGCGCGGGCGCTCCACCCCCGCCTCGCGGTACGCCCGCTCGGCGCCGGACAGCGTGCGGTTGGCGATGGCCACCAGCTCCATCCCCTTCGTGAAGCTCATCATCTGCAGGGCGACGCCGCGCGCCATGAAGCCGGCGCCCACCATCCCCACGCGGATGGGCCTCCCCTCCGCCGCGCGGCGCTCCAGCGCCCGATCGACCAGAATCATCAGTAGCGGTTCCTGTTGTGGTTGCGTGAGGGATGCGCGCCCGGCAGGGCCGAGAACCGCGGCAGTTTGCGGGGCTCGGCTCGGTTACGCACGGTAGTTTCGTGCGTTACCGAGCGCGCAGCCCGGCCCCCGCGCCAGCGGGGGACACGCCCGAGCCCGCAGTTCCTTCCAGCAGCGGCCAGCCCCGGTCCTTGTCGGAGATCAGCTGCGGCTCCACGGGCCACGCGATCCCCAGCGCAGGGTCGTCCCAGCGGATCCCCTGCTCGGCGCCGGGGGCGTAGAACTCGGAGACCTGGTAGGTGACCTCCGTGTCGTCCTCCAGGGTGACGAAGCCGTGCGCGAATCCCTCGGGGACGTAGAGCATGCGGGCGTTGTCCGCCGTCAGGTCCACCCCGATCCACTGCATGTACGTGGGCGATTCCGGGCGCAGGTCGGCGATCACGTCGTGGATCGCCCCGCGGGTGCAGCGCACCAGCTTGGCCTCCCGGTACGGCTCCACCTGGTAGTGCATCCCCCGCAGCGTGCCGCGCCGCGGGTTGCTGGACATGTTGGCCTGCGCGATGTGCGGCATCAGCCCGTGCTCGCGGAACTCGCGCTCGCAGTACACCCGGGCGAAGAAGCCGCGGTCGTCCTCGCGGCGCTCCGGGTCGATGGTGAAGGCGCCGGGGAGCCGCGTCTCGGAAAAGATCATGCGGCGGCCGCCTCCTCCAGCCAGAACAGCTCCTGGCCCACCCGCCCCGTGCCCAGCAGGTGCTGGAGCTGCTTGAGGCGGGTGAAGGTGCGGTGCTCGAACACCTCGGGCGTCATGGCGATGCGCTCGAAGATGCCGCGCAGCTCCTCCGCGCCGGCCTGCACGTCGCGCCGGCAGCGGAAGGCGGGGAGCCGCTCCGCGATCTTGTCGAAGGAGACCCGGTAGCTGCGGTTGTCGCCGTCGCTGTTGCCGAAGGCGAGCGAGCACCCCGGGAACACCTCGGCCACGATGCGGGCCACGTCGCGCACCTGGTAGTTCTCGCGGGAGTCGCCCACGTTGAAGATCTCGCCGTGCACCGCCTCGCGGGGGGCCTCCAGCGCGGCGGCCACCGCCTCGCAGATGTCGGCCACGTGCACCAGCGGGCGCCAGGGCGAGCCGTCGCTGGTCATGCGGATCTCGCGGGTGGTCCAGGCCAGCCCCGACAGGTTGTTGACCACCAGGTCGAACCGCATGCGCGGGCTCGCCCCGTACGCCGTGGCGTTGCGCAGGAACACGGGCGAGAAGTCGTCGCCGGCCAGGGCGGACACGTCGCGCTCCACCCGCACCTTGCACTCGGCGTAGGCCGTCTGCGGGTTGGGGGCGGAGGTCTCGTCCTTGAGGTCGCCCGTGCCGATGCCGTAGACGCTGCACGACGAGGTGTAGACGAAGCGCGGCACGCCGGCGCGGCGCGCCGCCTCGGCCAGGGCGACGCTCCCCAGGTGGTTGATGCGGAAGGTGATGTCCGGGTTGAGCTGGCCCAGCGGGTCGTTGGAGAGCTCCGCCAGGTGCACCACCGCGTCGAAGCCGGCCAGGTCGGCCTCGCCCAGCCCGCGGATGTCGCGGCGCAGCGTGGGGACGGGGCGCAGCCCCGCGTCGTACAGCGCCGCGTCGGCGTAGAAGCCGGTGTCCAGCCCCACCACGTCGTGCCCGCGCTCCACGAGCAGCGGGGCGAGCAGCGAGCCGATGTATCCTTCGCTTCCGGTGACCAGGACTCTCATGCGGTTGCGCGGGCCAGGGGTGTGGTCTCGGGGGCGGCCGCGTCGTGCGCGGGGATGTCCGCCGGGAGGGTGCGCGCCGGGGCCACCGGCGCCGACACGATGGTGATCAGCTCGGGCGCGTGCTCGTCCTGGATCTCGGCGGCGGGCCGGTCGGACCACACCTTCCAGGGGGCGCGGCCGCTCTCCCACAGCTCGTTGAGCACGGTCTTGTCGCGCAGGGTGTCCATGGGCTGCCAGAAGCCGCGGTGCCGGTAGGCGGCGAGCTGCCCGTCGTGCGCCAGCCGCTCCATGGGCGCCTGCTCCCACACCGTGTCGTCGCCCTCGATGTAGTCGAACACCTTCGGCTCCAGCACGAAGAAGCCGCCGTTGATCCAGGCGCCGTCGCCCGCCGGCTTCTCGCGGAACCCGTCGATGCGGTCCGCGTCCTCGCCGATGGTGAACGCCCCGAAGCGGCCCGGCGGCTGCACCGCGGTGAGCGTGGCCAGCACCTGCTGCCTGCGGTGGAACTCGACCAGCTCGCCGACGTTCACGTCGCTGACCCCGTCGCCGTAGGTCAGGCAGAAGGTCTCGTCGCCCACGTGGTCGCGGATGCGCTTGATGCGGCCGCCCGTCATGGTGGAGCCGCCGGTCTCCACCAGCGTCACCCGCCAGGGCTCCGCGTCGTTGCGGTGGATCTCCACGCGGTGGTTGCGGATGTCGAAGGTGACGTCCGCGGCCCGCAGGTAGTAGTCGTGGAAGTAGTCCTTGATGATGTACCCCTTGTAGCCCAGGCACACCACGAAGTCGTTGATCCCGTGGGCCGAGTAGATCTTCATGATGTGCCACAGGATCGGCTCGCCCCCGATCTCCACCATCGGCTTGGGGCGGACGCTGCTCTCCTCGCTGATGCGCGTTCCGAACCCCCCGGCAAGGATCACTGCTTTCATGTCTGCGAGACGGTTTGAAGGGCGAGGTCGGCGGGCGCGGCCGTGTCGCCGCGGAGCCGGGTGTCGATCTGGTCCCACACGTGCGCGGCGAAGGGGAAGGCGCAGGTGAACGCCGGAGAGACGGCGTTGAGCACGTGGAACGAGCGCCCGTCCCCCTCGTAGCGGAAGTCCATCTCCAGCCGGCGCTCGCGCACGTTCACCAATTGCGCGCGGATCCCCGGCTTTCCCCACCGCCACCCCAGCCGGCCGATGGGGACGGAGACCAGCTCGCCGGCCAGCTTCACCAGCTCCCCCTTCCACCCCTTGGGGAGCTCGCGCCGGGCGAGCTTGCGGAACTCGAAGTCGTCGGCGCGGAACAGCCCGGCCACGCGGCGCCCCACCTCCAGGAACTCGTCCCAGCGGAAGCCGGCCAGCCCGCCGTAGTGCTCGCGCCACAGGGCGGGGAGCGCGGTGGGGCCGATCTTGACCCGCCCCGCCGCGGTGACGGTGAAGTGCACGCCCAGGAACGGGTAGCGCAGCTCGGGCACCGGGTACACGTGCCGGCGCAGCAGGCCGTCGGCGCCGTCGGCGTACAGGTACAGCCCGCGGAAGGGGAGGATGCGGAAGTCCTCCGAGAAGCCGTAGTCGCGCGCGATGCGGTCGGCGTACAGCCCCGCGGCGTTGACCACGTACCCGGCCGACAGCGTCCCCCCGGAGGTGAGCACCCCCTCCGGGGTGCGCCCCAGGTACGCGGTCCCGGACCTCACCTCCACCCCCGCGGCCGCCGCGTCGCGGGCCAGCGAGGCCATGAGCTCGGCCGGGTCCACGGAGGCGGTGCTGGGGCTCCACAGCGCGCGCTCGTGCGTCCGCGCCCGCGGCTCCAGCTCGCGCGCCTCGGCGGCGGTGACCTCGTGCACCTCCACCCCGTTCAGGGCGGCGCGGCGCAGCAGCTCGTCCAGCCCCGGGAGGTCGGCCTCGGAGCGGGCGACCACCAGCTTGCCGCAGCGGTTGATGCCGAGGCCCCGCTCCTCGCAGTAGCGGATCCACTCCCGCTGCCCGTCGCGGGTGAAGCGCGCCTTGAGGCTGTCCGCCGTGTAGTAGAAGCCGGCGTGCAGCACCCCGCTGTTCCGCCCGCTGGCGTGCAGCCCGCAGGCGGCTTCCTTCTCCAGCACCACGACGCGGGCCCCGGGGTGGCGCCTGCGCGCCTCCAGCGCCAGGGCAAGGCCCATGACGCCGCCGCCGATGACCAGGAAGTCGACCGTCGACCTATTCATTCCCGCCGGGAGGAACGGTGGAGGGGTGCGGAGCGCCGGGGAGGCGCCCGCCTCGGGCCGCGCGCCCGGCGTGTGGCCCGGGCGCCGCGCCGCAGTGGACAGTCACATCGCGTGCCCCCGGCGGGCGGGGGCGCGACGGGCCGGGAAGCCAGGCGCGGCCAGGGGAAGACGCGCGGCGGACCCGCAGGTGCTTGCTGGGGAGTGTGGCGCGTGCGCGACAGGTGTCGCCCGGGTGGGGTGCGCGGCGGGCGCCGCGGGGGGAGGGCCGCCGCGACAGTCGCGCGCCCGGCGCGGGGACGGGCGGGGCGGCGGCGCGGCGGTCAGCGCGCCGCTGCCAGGGCGGGGGCGGACTCCGCGGACCCGCGCCGCGCCGCCAGGGCCAGGTAGGCGGCGGTCATGGAGCGGCCGATCACGTCCCACTCGTACACCTCCTCCGCCGTGCGGCGGGCGCCCTCGCCCAGGCGCGCGCGCAGCGCCTCGTCGTCCAGCACCCGGCGCACCGCCGCGGCGAACTCCGCCGGGTCGTCGCGCACCAGGATGTTCTCCCCGTCGCGGGCGTCCAGCCCCTCGCACCCCACCGAGGTGCTGACCACCGCCTTCCCCATCGCCCAGGCGTCCAGGATCTTGAGGCGCGTCCCCCCGCCCACCCGCAGCGGCACCACGTAGCACGCCGCGGCGTGCACCAGGGGGCGGGTGTCCTCCACGTAGCCGGTCAGCTCGATGCCGTACCGCTCCCGGTGCTCCTCTCGCACCGGCTCCGGGGCGCGCCCCACCCAGCGCACCGGCACCTCGGGCCCCGTGCCGCGCAGCAGCGGGAGCACGTCCGCCGCGAAGTGCTCCAGGGCGTCGCGGTTCGGATACCAGCCGTACCCGCCCACGAAGACGATCCCGTCCCGCCCGGGGGCAGGCGCCGGCCGGAAGGCGTGGGTGTCCACCCCGTTGGGCACCACGGCGAAGCGCCCGCCCGGCACCAGCGCCTCGAAGCGGCGGCGGTCCTCGTCCGAGACGGCCACGTTGAGCGCCACCTGAGGGCACCAGCGGCGCTCCTCCGCTTCCAGCAGCCCGGCCTGGTGGGCGATGTAGCGGCGCAGCGGCGCGTAGCGCTCGCTCGCCGCGCGCCGCCGCAGCAGCGCCGACTCCACGTTGTGGTGCACGCACACCACGGGCGTTCCCTCCAGCAGCGGCAGGTACGCGGACAGGTCCAGGCTGTCCACGTGCGCCAGGTCGAAGGCCCCGGCGCGGAGCAGCGCCTCCAGGCGGCCGCGGAAGGCGGCGGACTCGTACGAGAACACCGTGTACGGGCGTCGGGTGACCAGGCTGCGCAGGTGGTCCCAGGCCAGCCGCGCCCGGCCGTGCTCCTGGGGGATGGGGAACGCCTCCACCCCCGCCACCCCGGGCAGCGCCTCCAGCCCGGCCACCGCCGTGCGCACCGCGGCCTCCGACGGGCAGGCGTCCGTCCGGTAGAAGCAGAGCGCGGTGACGTCGAAGGCGCGGGCCAGGAGCCGCAGCACGTTGTAGGTCCGGACCGCCACCCCGGTGTCCGGCGGGAAGGGGAGCGTCTGCGCGAGAAAGAGGAGGCGGGGGCGGGATCTCATCCTGACGGGTCGGGAGCGTGGAGAACGGCTGCGACGGACGCGGGCGAAGTTGCAACAATCCCGCCGGGGGCGCGCGGGGGAAGCCCGACCCCACCCCCCGGCGCCCTGCGCTCCGCGCGCAACAGCCGTTGCGCCGGCGCCACGGGCCGGCGCGGAGATCCGGCGGCGCCGGGCCGCGCGCCGCCCCGGCCGGCGGGGTCCGGGTCCTGCACTCTCCCGCCGCGCCGCCCCCGTCTGCCGGGGGCGCCCCGCCCGCGATCACCCGAACCCGGAAGCCGTCTCCCCGATGCCCGAGCGCGTTCAGGTCTCCTTCGTCGTCCCCGCCCGCAACGAAGCCGAGCACGTCGGCGGCTGCCTGGACAGCATCGCCGCGGCGATGGACGGCCGCTGGACGTACGAGCGGATCGTGGTGGACCACGGCTCCACCGACGACACCGCGGCGATCGCGGAGGCCCGCGGGGCGCTGGTCCTCGGCCACCCGGGCGGGACGGTGGCCGCGGTGCGCAACGCGGGGGCGGGGCGGGCCCGGGGCGAGGTCCTGGCCTTCATCGACGGCGACACGGTGCTGCGGCCGGGCTGGGGCGACGGGCTGGAGAGCGCGCTGCGGGAATTCGCCCTGGAGCCCCGGACCCTGGCGGGCGCGAAGCCGGGGATCGCCGACCCGCCCTCCTGGATCGAGCGCCTCTGGTTCGACCCGGCGAAGCGCACCGGCGCCAACTACCTCCCCGGAGCCAACCTGGTGGCCCCGCGCCCGTTCTTCCGGGAGCTGGGGGGCTTCGACGCGCGGCTGGAAACGGGGGAGGACTACGACGTGTGCCGAAGGGCAAGGCTGGCCGGCGGCCGGGTCCTGCACGAGAACGGGCTGGCGGTGGAGCACCGCGGGTGGCCGCGGACGCTGCGGCAGTTCGTCCGCCGCGAGGCGTGGCACGGCGCGGGCGACTTCGCCACGCTGCGCGACCTGCTCGCGTCGCGCGTGGCGCTGGCCACGGTGCTGTTCGTGCTCCTGCACGTCGCCGCGGTGGCGGCGGCGCCGCTCTTCCCCCCGGCGTCGCTGCTCGCCCTGGGCGGGGTGGCGGGGCTCTGCCTCGCCATGGCGCTGGCCAAGTACCGGCGCTCGCCCCCCGCCGAGATCCCGCAGCTGGCGGTGCTGTACTACGCCTACTTCGTCGGGCGCTCCATCGCCCTGTTCCGCGCGCTCCGCCTGCTCCCCGCAGCGGCCTCCAGCCCCCGTCCGCGCGCCGTGCGCGAGCCGGCCGTGCGCTGAGCGCCGCCGCGCCCCGGCCCACGAAAAAAAGAGCCTCCGGCGGACCCGCGTCCGCCGGAGGCTCCTCGTCGTCGGTGGCCGGGGCTACGGCCGCCCGGTGCGGAACTCGATGTTGTCCCACATCCGGTAGTCCTTCATGGGGAGCGTCTCGTCGGCCGCCCACTGCTCCTGGTTGCCGATCCCCCACTCGTAGATGAAGTCGCTGGCGGTGCTCGCGCTGTAGTCGAAGACGATCACGTTGCTGCGCTCCTTGACCAGCCGCCCGTCCAGCCACACCCGCACCGTGCCGTCCGCCACGCCGCGGTGGTTGACGATCAGCTGCACCTCGATCTTGTGCCAGGTCTCCCAGCTGATCCCGCCGATCCCGTAGTTGACCTCCGCGTC
>DASVQR010000201.1:0-30179 GCA_036389055.1 Longimicrobiaceae bacterium
ATGGTGATGCCGGGGGACAACGTGCAGATGGTGGTGGAGCTGATCACGCCGATCGCGATGGAGAAGGAGCTTCGCTTCGCCATCCGCGAGGGCGGGCGCACCGTCGGCGCCGGCGTCGTCACCGAGATCGTCGAGTAAAGCCGGTTGGCGGCATGGCGCGGCGTCTTCCGTCGCGCCATCCGCTTTTCACGAGGCTTTCAACAACCGTCAACCGAGCTTGAAGGACATATGGCTGGCAAGATCCGTATCCGGCTGAAGGGCTTCGATCACGCGGTGATCGACCAGACCACGGCCGACATCGTCCGCACGGCGGAGAAGACCGGCGCCCGCGTCAGCGGCCCGATCCCGCTCCCCACCCGCGTGCAGCGCTGGACCGTTCTCCGGTCCCCCCACGTGGACAAGAAGAGCCGCGAGCAGTTCGAGCTGAAGACGCACAAGCGCGTCATCGACATCCTTGACTCGCGCCCGCAGACCGTCGACGCCCTCACCAAGCTGGATCTGCCGGCCGGTGTGGACGTCGAGATCAAGGTGGACTGAGGAGGACGCGATGTCAGGAATCATCGGAAAGAAGCTGGGCATGACCCAGCTGTTCGACGCGACCGGCGCCGTGGTGCCGGTGACCGTCGTCGAGGCGGGCCCCTGCGCCGTGGTGCAGGTCCGCACCCAGGAGAAGAACGGCTACCAGGCCGTGCAGCTGGGCTTCGGGGCGCGCAAGGCGACCCGCGCCAGCAAGGCGGAGCTGGGCCACGCGGTCAAGGCGGGCCTGGAGAGCGCCCCCCAGGTGCTTCGTGAGTTCCAGTTCGGCGGGGACGCGACCCCGGCCGTCGGCGACAAGGTCACCGTCGACCAGTTCGAGGTGGGCGCCAGGGTCAAGGTGACCGGCACCACCAAGGGCCGCGGCTTCCAGGGCGTGATGAAGCGCCACGGCTTCGGCGGCGGACGCGCCTCGCACGGCGCCACCCGCATCCACCGCGCCCCGGGCTCCATCGGCGCGGGCACCAACCCGTCGCGCGTCATCAAGGGCAAGCGGATGCCCGGCCAGATGGGGAACGTGCAGCAGACCGTGCGCAACCTCCGGGTCGCCAAGGTCGACGCCGAGCGGAACCTGATCTACATCCGCGGCGCCGTGCCGGGCCCGGTGAACGGGTTCGTCTTCATCACGAAGCAGTAAGGGGGAGAAGATGCTCAGCGCACGCTACTTCAACGCGGCCGGCGAGCCCGGCGACGCCGTGCAGCTCCCCCAGGAGCTGTTCGACGGGGTCGTCAACGACGCCGTGCTCCACCAGGTGGTCAAGGCCCACCTGGCCAACAAGCGGCAGGGCAACGCCGCCACCAAGACCCGCGGCATGGTGTCCGGCGGGAACAGCAAGGTGTGGCGGCAGAAGGGGACCGGGCGCGCGCGCCAGGGCTCCATCCGCGCCCCGCACTGGCGCGGCGGCGGGATCGTGTTCGGCCCCAGCCCGCGCTCGTACCACCAGGACGTGCCCCGCAAGGTCAAGTCGCTCGCCCGCCGCTCCGCGTTCAACACGCGAGCGCTGGCGGAGCAGGTGACCGTGCTGGAGCGCTTCGACCTGGACGCCCCCAAGACCCGCCGCGTCTCCGAGCTTCTCGGCAAGATCGGCGTGGCCGACAAGAAGGTCCTCGTCCTCACCGACGGGATCAACAACGCGCTGTTCCTCTCGGTGCGGAACCTCCAGAACGTGCGCGTGATGCCGTTCCGCGAGGCCTCGGCGTACGACGTGATGACCGCCAACCAGCTGGTGATCGAGTCCGCCGCCCTGCAGTCCGTGGGCGCCGGCGCCGAGCAGGAGGAGACCGTCAATGCGTAGCATCCACGACGTGATCGTGCGCCCGCTGCTGACCGAGAAGTCCACGCAGCAGCTGGACGCCCTGAACGCCTACACGTTCGTCGTCGACAAGACCGCCAACAAGATCGAGATCGCCAGCGCGGTCGAGAAGCAGTTCGGCGTCAAGGTGAAGAGCGTCCGCACCATGCGGTACGCCGGGAAGGACCGCCGCGTCGGCAAGTACGTCGGCCGCCGCGCCTCCTGGAAGAAGGCTGTCGTCACCCTCCAGGAGGGCGACACCATCGAGATCTTTGAGGGAGTCTGACGATGCCGACCAAGCAATTCAAGCCGGTCACCGCCGGGACTCGCTTCCGCTCGATCAGTGACTTCGCCGAGGTCACCCACAAGGGCCGTCCCGAGAAGGCGCTGACCGAGTCCATCAGCAAGTCCGGCGGGCGGAACCACCACGGGCACGTGACCTCGCGCCGCCGCGGCGGCGGGCACAAGCGCCTGTACCGGATCGTGGACTTCAAGCGCAACAAGCACGGCGTCAAGGCCCGCGTGGAGCGCATCGAGTACGATCCCAACCGCACGGCCAACCTGGCCCTGCTGGTGTACGAGGACGGCGAGCGCCGCTACATCGTGCACCCGCGCGGCCTGAACGTGGGCGACACCATCGAGTCGGGCCCCGGCTCCGACATCAAGGTGGGCAACTCGCTCCCGCTGGCGGAGATCCCCCTGGGGACCACCGTCCACAACGTGGAGCTCCGCCCCGGCAAGGGCGCCCAGATGGCCCGCTCGGCGGGCGCCGGGGTGCAGATCGTGGCCAAGGAGGGGGACTACGTCACCCTGCGCATGCCCTCCACCGAGGTCCGCCAGGTCCGCCGCGAGTGCGTGGCGACCGTGGGCCAGGTGGGGAACGTGGACCACGAGAAGCAGTCCATCGGCAAGGCCGGCGCGAACCGCTGGCGCGGCAAGCGCCCCAAGGTCCGCGGCGTGGCGATGAACCCGGTCGACCACCCGATGGGCGGCGGCGAGGGCAAGACGTCCGGCGGCCGTCCCCCGGTCACCCCGTGGGGCAAGAAGGAAGGCGTCAAGACCCGCAAGAACAAGAAGGCTTCCAACCGGCTCATCGTCCGCGGGCGCAAGCGCGGCCGGGCGACCAAGTAGGACGGCCGCGCCCCTCCGGGGGCGAGGCTCGGGAGGCTGGAACACGGCGGTCCGTCCACTCCGCTCCGGCGGGGTGGACGGATTGCTGGTTGTATGTTAGGTTTACTGGCTATGCCGCGAGCGCGAGCTCGCGGCATGTCGCGTCCACCACTGGACCTGCCCGGCTGCGGGCAGCATGTGGACCTTGTCCGCCGCATGGTGCGGGGGACGAAGCTAAGAGCGAGAGCAGATCACATGCCGAGAAGTCTGAAGAAGGGGCCCTTCGTAGAGGAGAGCCTCCTCAACAAGGTCCGGCAGATGAACGAGCGGGGTGAGAAGCGCGTGGTCAAGACCTGGTCGCGCAGCTCCACGATCACCCCCGAGTTCATCGGCCACACCCTCGCGGTGCACAACGGGAACAAGTTCATCCCGGTGTACCTCACGGAGAACATGGTCGGGCACAAGCTCGGCGAGTTCGCCCCCACCCGCATGTTCCGCGGGCACGGCGGCAAGCTGGCCGACAAGCGCGCCAAGGCGCGGTAGCCCACACGAGCTGACAAGGAGACACAAGAATGCAAGCTCGTGCAATGGCCAAGAACGTCGGGATGTCGCCGCGCAAGATGCGGATGGTCATCGACCTGATCCGCGGACGCGGCGTCAACGAGGCCTACTCCATCCTGAAGTTCTCGAAGAAGGCGGCCACCACCCCGATCGAGAAGGCGCTCCGCTCCGCCGTCGCCAATGCCCAGCAGAAGGCCGACGCGCAGGGCACCTTCCTCGACGTGGACGACCTGGTCGTCCGTGAGGCGTACGTGAACGAGGGTCCGACGATGAAGCGGTTCTCTCCGCGCGCCATGGGCCGCGCCACGCCGATCATGAAGCGGTCCAGCCACATCACCATCATCGTCGACGAGAAGGAGTAACCCGTGGGACAGAAGACCCATCCGAGAGGGTTCCGGCTCGGCATCGTCGCTCCCTGGAAGTCCCGCTGGTACGCCGAGCGCGACTTCCCCCGGCTCCTGGCCGAGGACGAGACGATCCGCAAGTACCTGAACCAGCGCCTGGGGCACGCGTCCATCTCCGAGGTGGAGATCGAGCGCAAGCCCGGGAAGGTCATCGTCACCGTGCACACCGCCCGTCCGGGCGTGGTGATCGGCAAGGGCGGCTCCGAGGTCGACAAGCTGCGTGACGAGCTGGGCCGACTGACCAAGGTGGCCGAGGTCGCGATCAACGTCGAGGAGGTGAAGCGTCCCGAGGTGGATGCCCAGCTCGTCGCCGACAGCATCGCGCACCAGCTGGTGCAGCGCGTCTCCTTCCGCCGCGCCATGAAGCGCGCGGTGCAGAACGCGATGCGCGCCGGCGCCGAGGGGATCAAGATCCAGGTCGGCGGGCGCCTGAACGGCGCGGAGATCGCGCGCTCCGAGGGCTACAAGGAGGGGCGGATCCCCCTCCAGACGCTCCGCGCGGACATCGACTACGCGCAGAGCACCGCGCGCACCACGTACGGGACCATCGGCGTCAAGGTGTGGGTGTTCAAGGGCGAGGTGGTGGAGAACCGCCGCGGCCGCACCTACTCCAGCGACGCCTGAGGAGGACTAGAAGATGCTTGCCCCCAAGCGAGTAAAATACCGTAAGCAGATGAAGGGCCGCATGAAGGGGAAGGCGACCCGGGGCAACTACGTTGCCTTCGGCGACTTCGGCCTTCAGGCGATGGAGCCCGGCTGGATCACCAACCGCTCCATCGAAGCCGCCCGTATCGCCATGACCCGCCACATCAAGCGTGGCGGCAAGGTCTGGATCCGGATCTTTCCCGACAAGTCCCTGACCAAGAAGCCCCTTGAGGTGCGCATGGGCAAGGGCAAGGGCAACCCGGAGTTCTGGGTGGCCGTGGTCAAGCCGGGCCGGATCATGTTCGAGCTGGAGCACAGCAACCACGAGATGGCTCGCCGGGCCCTGGAGCTCGCCGCCGCCAAGCTCCCGGTGAAGTGCAAGATCGTGGAGCGCGAGAAGCCGGCCGCCGTGGCCGCCGCCGCCGACGCCGAGGGAGGTGCCGAATGAAGTCCGACCGCAAGCGCGGCACCGACGCGGAGACCCTCCGCGGCATGAGCGAGGAGGACCTCCTGGCGCGCGCCGAGCAGCTCCGCGAGGAGCAGTTCCGGCTCCGCTTCCGGGCGACGACGACCCAGCTGGAGAACCCGATGCTGGTCCGGGACATCCGGCGCGACATCGCGCGGATCAACACGATCCTGCGCGAGCGGCAACTTTCCGGTGAGGGCGCACGCTGATGACCGAGAACCAGAACACCCAGGGCCAGGAAGAGCGCAACCGCCGCAAGTCGCGGATCGGCACCGTCGTGTCCGACAAGATGGACAAGACGGTGGTGGTCAGCGTGGAGCGCCGCTTCCCGCACCCGCTGTACGGGAAGCAGATGACCCGCAGCAAGAAGTTCCACGCGCACGACGAGAACAACGACTACCACGTCGGCGACGTGGTGCGGATCGTCGAGACGCGTCCGCTCAGCAAGCTGAAGCGGTGGCGGGTCGCCGAGGTGATCGAGCGCGCCAGATAACAGCCGCCGGGGGGAGGGGAGGGCAGGGCCCGCCTCTCCCCGCCAGGCGTTCCGAATCCTGAGGGGAAGACATGATCCAGCAAGAATCGATCGTCAGGATCGCGGACAACAGCGGCGCGAAGCGGGCGCTGGTGATCCGGGTTCTCGGCGGCAGCAAGCGGCGCTACGCCCGCATCGGCGACATCGTCGTCGTCGCGATCAAGGACGCGCTCCCGGACGGGACCGTCAAGAAGGGCGACGTGGCCAAGGCCGTGGTGGTCCGCACCACCAAGGAAGTACGCCGCAAGGACGGCTCGTACATCCGCTTCGACGAGAACGCGGCCGTCATCATCAACAACGAGGGCGAGCCCCGCGCCACCCGCATCTTCGGCCCGGTGGGCCGCGAACTGCGCGAGCGCCGGTTCATGAAGATCGTCTCGCTGGCCCCGGAGGTGATCTGATGGCGCGCCTCAAGATCCGCAAGGGTGACCGCGTCAAGGTGATCAGCGGCAACCACAAGGGCGAGGAGGGCACCGTCCTCCGCGTCGAGCCCGGCAAGAACCGCGTCGTCATCCAGGGCGTGAACCTGCGCAAGCGGCACATGAAGCCGTCGCAGACCAGCCCCGAGGGCGGCATCGTCCAGTTCGAGGCGCCCATCCACGCGTCCAACGTGATGCTGGTGGACCCCTCCACGGGCGAGCCCACCCGGGTGCGCGCGGTGGTCAACGCCGACGGGACCAAGGACCGCGTCGGGGTGCGCTCCGGCAAGGTGATCCCCCGGGCGTAGGGCAGCACGGCGGGCTCCGCCGCGGAGCCCGCTTCATACACAGCGTGACCGCCCCGCCGGGCACGACGCCGCGGCCGGATACGGAACGCAGGAGATCCCAGAATGGCCAACGAGAACGGAAAGCCGCGCCTGCAGCGCTACTACGAGGAGCAGGTCCGGGCGCGTCTGCAGAGCGAGTTCGGCTACAAGACCCCCATGCAGGTCCCGAAGCTGGAAAAGATCGTCATCAACGTCGGCATGGGCGAGGCGAACAAGAACCCCAAGCTCCTGGACGGCGTGACGGCGGAGCTGGGGCTGATCTCCGGCCAGAAGCCGGTGGTCACCCGCGCCAAGAAGGCGATCTCCAACTTCAGCCTGCGCGAGAACCAGCCGGTCGGCGCCTCGGTGACGCTCCGCCGCGAGCGGATGTACGAGTTCCTCGACCGCCTGATCAACGTGGCGATGCCGCGCATCCGCGACTTCCGCGGCGTGTCCACCCGCTCGTTCGACGGGCGGGGGAACTACACCATGGGCGTCAAGGAGCAGCTGATCTTCCCGGAGATCGAGTACGACAAGGTCGAGCGGGTCCACGGCATGGACATCACCATCGTGACGTCCACCAGCAAGGACGACGAGGCCCTTGCGCTGCTGCGCGAGATGGGGATGCCGTTCCGGGGTGCCTCTCCGGTTCTGGTCCAGGCGTAACTTTCAAATCGGCGAGACATCATGGCACGCAAGGCCCTGATCGAGAAGGCGAACAGCAAGCCCAAGTTCGGCGTGCGCGGCTACAACCGCTGCAACCGCTGCGGCCGCCCGCGCGCGTTCATCCGCAAGTTCGGGCTCTGCCGCATCTGCTTCCGGGAGATGGCGCTTCGCGGCGAGATCCCCGGCGTGCGCAAGGCGAGCTGGTAACATCAGGGAACAGGTTACAGGGGACAGGGGACAGCCTGCGAACTGCCCTTCGTAGTTGCGGGCTGCGACCTGTTCCCTCTTCCCTGTCCCCTCATCCTTTCACTTCCTACGAGTCCGGCGCTCCGCCGGATACTATAGGAGAAGAGCTTCATGGTGACGGATCCGATTGCGGACATGCTCACGCGCATCCGCAACGCCAACCTCGCGCGCCATCGCCGGGTTGACGTCCCGGTCTCCAAGCTGAAGATCGAGCTCGCTCGGCTTCTCAAGGAGAACCACTACATCCACGACTACAAGCTGCTGGACGACGGCAAGCGCCAGGTGCTGCGCCTGTACCTGAAGTACTTCCAGGACAAGCCGGTCATCCGCGAGCTGCGCCGCGTCTCCAAGCCGGGCCTCCGCAAGTACGTGGGCGTCGACGAGATCCCCCGCGTGCGCAACGGCCTGGGCATGGCGGTCCTTTCCACCTCCCGTGGCGTGATGACCGACATCCAGGCGCGCGCCGCCAAGGTGGGTGGCGAGCTTCTCGCCATCGTCTGGTAAGGAGAGCTACGATGTCGCGTATTGGAAGAAGGCCGATCCCGGTCCCGGCCGGCGTGGACGTGGTCCTCGACGGCAGCAGCATCCGCGTCAAGGGCCCCAGGGGCGAGCTCAGCCGCACCCTGAACGACAAGGTCGCGATCCGCCGCGAGGGCGACGAGATCGTGGTGGAGCGTCCGTCCGACAGCCCCGAGCACCGCTCGCTGCACGGCCTGACGCGCACCCTGGTCGCCAACATGATCGACGGGGTGACCACGGGCTTCAAGAAGACCCTGGAGATCGTGGGCGTCGGGTACCGCGCCGAGAACAAGCCCTTCGGGCTGACGCTGGCGCTGGGCTACTCGCACCCCATCGACTACAAGGCCCCGGAGGGGATCGAGCTCCGCGCCGTCAACCCGACCACGGTCGAGGTGACGGGGGCCAACAAGGAGGTCGTCGGACAGGTCGCGGCCGAGATCCGGTCGCTCCGGCCGCCCGAGCCGTACAAGGGCAAGGGCGTGAAGTACCAAGGCGAGGTGATCCGCCGCAAGGCCGGCAAGGCCGGCGGGAAGTAATCCCGCCGGTTCGCGCGCGGGTCATCGTATAGTCACACTTACGGAACCGATCGATGGCAAGGACAAAGATCAAGACGCGCCGGGACCGCCGCCTGCGGCGGCACCGCCGCGTCCGGGGCAAGGTGAACGGCACGGGCGAGCGCCCGCGGCTGGTCGTCTACCGCTCCCTGAACCACATGGAGGGGCAGGTGGTGGACGACGTCCAGGGGCGCACCCTGGTGGGCCTGTCCACCCTCGCCCCGTCCATCCGCGAGCGCAAGGCCGCGGAGGGGCTCACCAAGACGGACCTGAGCCGGGCCGCCGGGAAGGCGCTCGCCGAGAAGGCCCGCGAGATGGGGATCACTTCGGTGGTCTTCGATCGCGGCGGCTACCTGTATCACGGCCGCGTCAAGGCCTTCGCGGAGGGCGCCCGCGAGGGCGGCCTCGAGTTCTAGGAGCTTCCACATGGCTGAGAACAGGCAGGGCGGCGGCGGCGGTGGTCGGGGTGGGCGCGGCGGCCCGGGCGGCGGTCGCGGCCCCGGCGGCGGTCCGGGCGGCTTCGGCGGCGGCGACCGTGGCGGTCGCGGCGGCCAGGGCGGCGAGGGGCGCGGGCGCGGCGGCGAGGGCCGCGGCGGCGGCGGCGGCGACCGGGGCGGGCGCGGCGGCCAGGGCGGCCGCGAGTCCGACCTCAAGGAGAACGTGATCCACATCAACCGCGTCGCCAAGGTCGTCAAGGGCGGGCGCCGCTTCTCCTTCACCGCGCTCGTCGCCGTCGGCGACCAGCAGGGCAAGGTGGGGATCGGCACCGGCAAGGCGAACGAGGTGTCCGAGGCGGTCCGCAAGGCGATCGACTCGGCGCGCCGCGCCATGGTGACCGTCCCGGTGACCAAGGGCACGCTCCCGCACGAGATCGTCGGGCACGCCGGCGCGGGCAAGGTGCTCCTCCGCCCCGCGACCCCGGGCACCGGCGTGATCGCCGGCGGCGCGGTGCGCGCGGTGCTGGAGTGCGTGGGGATCCACGACATCCTCACCAAGAGCCTCGGGTCCAACAACCCGTTCAACATGGTCCACGCGACCATGGATGCGCTCACCCACCTCACCACCCGGGAGCAGATCGCGATGGAGCGCGGCATCCCCGTGGAAGCGCTGGGAGGTGCCCGTGGCTAAGATCAAGATCACGCAGACCAAGAGCGGCCTGGGCGCTCCGGAGAAGCACCGGAACACCCTCAAGGCGCTCGGGCTCAAGCATCAGCGCTCGGTGGTGCAGGAGGACAACCCCGCGATCCGCGGGATGGTCTTCCAGGTTCGCCACCTCGTCAAGGTGACCGAAGTGGAAGGGCAGGAGACCAATGGCTGATCTGCACAACCTCCCGCGGCCCGAAGGGTCGCACCGGGACCGGAAGCGCATCGGGCGCGGCCCCGGCTCCGGCACGGGCAAGACGTCCGGCTTCGGCCACAAGGGCTCCAAGGCCCGCGCGGGCCACCACGGCCCCGGCGGCAGCAAGCCGGCGTTCGAGGGCGGCCAGATGCCGCTGCAGCGGCGGCTGCCCAAGCGCGGCTTCCGCCCGCTCGACCGCGTCGAGTACCAGGTGGTGAACCTGTACCAGCTGGAGGACAGCGGCGAGACCGACTTCACCCCCGAGCTCCTCAAGGAGCGCGGGCTGATCGGGCACGCGCGCCGTCCGGTCAAGGTCCTGGGCACCGGCGACCTTACCCGGAAGATCACCATCTCCGCGCACGCGTTCAGCAAGACCGCGCGCGAGAAGATCGAGGGTCTGGGCGGCCAGGTCCAGGAGATCGACTGACCATGGCGAATCCCGTCGCGACCCTGTTCCGGATCCCGGAGGTGAAGGACAAGATCGTCTTCACCCTCCTGGCTCTGCTGATCTACCGCATCGGCGCCCACATCGCCGCCCCCGGCATCGATGTGGAAGCGCTCCGGGCGTACACGGGCCAGTTGCAGGGGACGGTGTTCGGGATTTACGACATGTTCGTCGGGGGCGGGCTCTCCAAGGCCACGGTGTTCGCCCTCGGCATCATGCCCTACATCTCGGCCAGCATCATGTTCCAGCTGCTGGCCGCGGTGTTCCCGACCATCGAGAAGATGCAGAAGGAGGGGGAGGAGGGGCGGAAGCGGCTCACGCAGTACACGCGCTACGCCACCGTCGCCCTCTCGATCGTCCAGGCCTACGGGTACTCCCTGTTCCTGGAGAACATCCCGGGGGCGGTGGTGGACCCCGGCTTCGGCTTCAAGCTGACGATGATCCTCACCCTGACCACGGGTGCGGTGTTCATCATGTGGCTCGGGGAGCAGATCACCGAGCGCGGCATCGGCAACGGGATGAGCCTGCTCATCTTCTTCTCCATCATCGAGAGCCTCCCCACGGCGCTCTACGAGACCTACCGCCTGGTTCGCCTGGGCGAGGTCTCGGGCCTGGCGCTGGTCGGGCTGGTGGTGGTGATGCTGCTGGTGATCGCGGCCACCGTCGCGGTGACACTGGCGGCCCGGAAGATCCCGGTGCAGATCCCGCGCAAGGTCATGGGGAAGGGGCGGATCCGCGAGGGGCAGAAGTCGTTCGTCCCCCTGCGCATCAACTCCGCGGGCGTGATGCCGATCATCTTCGCGCAGTCGATCGTGATCGTGCCCAGCACGCTCCAGCAGTTCTCGCAGAGCGAGTACATCCGTACGTTCTCGAACTGGTTCCAGTTCGGCACCTGGCCGTACGAGATCACCTTCGGGCTGCTGATCATCTTCTTCACGTACTTCTACACGGCGATCATCTTCAACCCGGTCGACCTGGCGGAGAACCTGAAGAAGCAGGGGGCGTTCGTCCCGGGCGTGAAGCCCGGCGCGCGCACGGCCGAGTACATCGACCGCGTGCTCACCCGCATCACGCTCCCGGGCGCCGTGTTCCTGGCGGCGATCGCGATCATCCCCGGGCTGGTCCTGAACTCGGTGGGCGTCCCCTTCCTGGGGCGCGTGCTGGGCGGGACGGGCGTGCTGATCATGGTGGGCGTGGCGCTGGACACCGTGCAGCAGATGCAGCAGCACCTCCTCCTGCGCCGCTACGACGGCTTCATGCGCAAGGGGCGGGTGAAGCTCCGCGGCCGCACCCGCTTCATGTGAGCGGCGCATGGACCTGATCCTTTTGGGCGCCCCCGGGGCGGGGAAGGGAACGCAGGGGGCGCTGCTGGCCGAGAAGCTGGGGATCCCCAAGATCGCCACCGGCGACATGCTCCGCGACGCGGTTCGCCAGGGCACCGCCCTGGGGCTGGAGGCGAAGCGGTACATGGACGCCGGGGAGCTGGTCCCCGACGCGGTGATCCTGGGGATGGTGCGGGAGCGCCTTTCCCAGCCGGACGCCGCGGGGGGCGCCATCTTCGACGGCTACCCCCGCAACGCGGCGCAGGCCGAGAGCCTGGGCCGCATGCTGGCGGAGCTGGGGCGCTCCATCGACGCGGTGGTCTCCATCGACGTCGCGGAGGACGCCATCGTGCAGCGGATGACCGGCCGCCGCACCGACCCGGAGACCGGGCGCGTGTACCACCTGGTGCACAACCCGCCCCCGGCGGAGGTGCAGGACCGGCTGGTGCAGCGCGACGACGACCGTGAAGCAACGGTCCGGCACCGCCTGGAGGTGTACCGGACCACCACCGAGCCGCTGGTCGCGTACTACCGCGAGTCGGGCGTACCGCTCCACGCCGTCGACGGCGATCGGCCGATCGACCAGGTGCAGGGCGAGATCCTGGAGCTGCTCGGAAACGAC
Organism: Longimicrobiaceae bacterium; assembly: GCA_036389055.1. Lineage (GTDB taxonomy): Bacteria > Gemmatimonadota > Gemmatimonadetes > Longimicrobiales > Longimicrobiaceae > JAFAYN01. The sequence goes on from DASVQR010000201.1 coordinate 12,003, forward strand.
GCTTCCGCGCGCCCGTAACTCCTCTCGGGGTTGCGGGATCGCGGAAGTCAGGGTACATTTCAAGGCTCCAGTTTAATCACGACGGGGGAGGCGACGATGAAGGTCCGCGCGAGTGTAAAGCCGATCTGTGAGCACTGCAAGGTGATCCGGCGGCGTGGCGTTGTTCGCATCATCTGCAAGAAGAACCCGCGCCACAAGCAGCGCCAGGGTTAATCCACAGGTCCGGCACTTTCAGGAGGCACGATGGCTCGTATCGCCGGGGTCGACCTTCCGCGCGAGAAGCGGATCGAGATCGGCCTGACGTACATCTTCGGGATCGGCCGCCCGACGGCGCAGAAGATCCTCGCCGAAGCCGGGGTGAACCCGGACACCCGGGTGCATGCGCTGGGCGACGAGGAGGTCAACCGTCTGCGCCGCGTCATCGACACCACCATTCGGGTGGAGGGTGCGCTCCGTTCGGAGATCGCCCGCAACATCAAGCGGCTGATGGACATCGGTTCGTACCGCGGGCTTCGCCACCGGCGGGGTCTCCCCGTCCGCGGGCAGCGCACGCACACCAACGCCCGGACCAAGAAGGGTCCGCGCCGCGCGATCGCCGGGAAGAAGAAGCCCGGGAAGAAGTAGGCCGCGGTGGGCGTCGGGCCGGGCACCCTGCCCGGCGATCACCCCGCCGGGCGCCGGCGGGGAGCGGGACCGGAATCGCGGTAGGCCGCGAAACACACACAAGGAATCGAGCGAATGGCGAAGCCGAAGCAGGGCGCCCGTCCCAAGACGAAGCGCCACGTAGAGAGCGAGGGGGTCGCGCACGTCAAGGCGACCTTCAACAACACGATCGTCAACATCACCGACATGGCGGGCAACGCCGTCGTGTGGGGGAGCGCCGGCAAGGCCGGGTTCAAGGGCTCCAAGAAGTCCACCCCGTTCGCCGCGACCGTGGCCGCCGAGCAGGCCGCCAAGGAGGCGCTGAACCTGGGCGTGCGCCGCGTGCACGTGTACGTGCAGGGGCCCGGCTCCGGGCGCGAGTCGGCGATCCAGGCCCTGGCCGCCGCCGGCCTGCAGATCCGCTCGATCCGCGACGTGACGCCGATCCCGCACAACGGCTGCCGGCCTCCCAAGAAGCGCCGCGTGTAAGAAGCAGGGAACAGGGATGAGGGAACAGGGAACAGCCTGCAACTGCCGGCTGTTCCCTGTCACCTGTTGAGCTGCGGGCACTCGCTCGCTTCGCCCCTATCCCCTGTAGTTCAGGTGTAAACCTCCGCGACCGTCGGGGGGAAGAAGCCGCGAAAAAATCCTACTCAGGAGAACACGGTTCATGGCCCGTTACACCGGACCCGTCTGCAAGCTGTGCCGCCGCGAGGGACAGAAGCTGTTCCTCAAGGGAACCAAGTGCTTCACCGAGAAGTGCCCGATCGAGCGCCGTCCGTACGCCCCCGGGCAGCACGGGCAGGCGACCTCCCGCCGCCGCAAGGCGTCGGAGTACGCGCACCAGCTTCGCGAGAAGCAGAAGGTGAAGCGCATCTACGGCGTTTCCGAGAAGCCGTTCCGCACGCTGTTCGAGAAGGCCGCGCACCAGCCCGGCATCACCGGTGAGAACCTCCTGGTGGCGCTCGAGAGCCGTCTCGACAACATCGTGTACCGGATGGGCTTCGGCTCCTCCCGCAAGGAGGCCCGCCAGATCATCCGCCACCGCCACGTGCAGGTGAACGGCCGCCTGGTGGACATCCCGAGCTTCTCGGTGGAGCCCGGCGACGAAGTGCGCATCGCGCCCAAGAGCAAGGACATCCTCCCCGTGCAGGCGTCGCTCGCCGCCAAGACCAAGCCGACCACGGTGGGCTGGCTGGCGGTGGACGAGGGCTCGCGCACGGGCCGGATGGTGGGACGCCCGACCCGCGCGGACATCCCGCTCGCTGTTCAGGAGCAGTTGATCGTCGAGCTCTACAGCAAGTAAGCTGAAGACCGGGTCGGCGGCGGGGGCGGACGGGCCCTCGCCGCTCGATCCGTCTTGTGCATCCCGAACTTATCCCGGAGGGATATAGTGGAACTCGATCTTACCGGCCTCCAGATGCCGGGACTGCCGGAGCAGCCGCGGACAGGGCAGATCGTACTTCGGCCGCTGGAGCGGGGCTTCGGCCACACGCTCGGCAACACCATGCGCCGCATCCTGCTGTCCAGCCTGCGCGGCGCCGCCGTCTGGGCGTTCCGGGCGGACGGCGTGCTGCACGAGCACCAGACCATCGGCGGCGTGGTGGAGGACGTGCACCAGGTGATCCGCAACCTCAAGTCGCTGGTCCTGCGCATGGACGAGGACGTGGAGGAGGCGGTTCTGGAGCTGCGGGCCAACGAGGCGGGCGCCGTGACGGCGCGCAACATCCGGCCGCACGCGTCGGTGCAGGTGATCAACCCCGATCACCACATCCTCGAGCTGCAGGACGACCGCGACCTGCGCATCGAGCTGTACGTGAACAAGGGCCGCGGCTTCGTCCTGGCCGAGCAGCACGCGGTTCCCCGCGGCATGCCGGCGGACCTGGTCCGCGTGGACGCGATCTACAACCCGGTGACGCGCGCCAACTTCGTGGTCGAGGAGACCCGCGTGGGCCAGCGCACCGACTTCGACCGCCTGGTCCTGGACGTGGAGACCAACGGCGCCATCGAGGTGCGCGCGGCGGTGCAGTACGCCTCGCGGCTCGCCATCGAGCACCTGAGCTTCCTCGCCGGCGGGCGCCCGGAGTGGTCCGAGAGCCGCCAGTGGGGCTCGGACGGCGGCGGCGCCATCGCGGCCGGCGTGGACGGGCGGGCAGCCGTCCCGACGCGCATCCGCGACCTCCTCAGCCGTCCCATCGAGGACCTGACGGAGCTGAGCGTCCGCAGCCGCAACTCGCTCCAGAAGGAAAACATCCAGACGGTGCGGGACCTGGTGCAGCGGACCGAGGCCCAGATGCTGGGGATCGACAACTTCGGCAAGAAGTCCCTGCAGGAGATCAACGAGTTCCTGCTGGGCCAGGGCCTCCGCTTCGGCATCCAGTTCGAGGAGGGGGAGGACGGCTCTCTGTGGTGGGCGACCGAGCAGCCCAGCGGCACCGGCGAGATCCAGGACGCCGCTGACGACCAGACCGAAACGGATTCCGAGAGGGAGTAGTTCATATGCGTCATGCGAACAGGGGCCGCAAGCTCGGCCGCACCGCGGAGCACCGTGAGGCGCTGCTCCGCAATATGGCGATCAGCCTCTTCCGGCACGGCCGGATCAACACCACCACCGAGAAGGCCAAGGAGCTGCGTCCCTTCGCCGAGCGCCTGATCACGCTCGCGAAGCGCGGCGACCTGCACGCCCGCCGCCTCGCCGCCCGCGACATCGCGGACCGCGACGTGCTGGTGCAGCTCTTCGACGCCATCGCCCCGCGCTTCGCGGCGCGTCCGGGCGGCTACACCCGCGTGCTGAAGCTCGGCCACCGCCGCGGCGACGGCGCCGAGTTGGCCATGATCGAGCTGGTGGACCGCGGCTGAAAAGCCGAGGTCAGGTAAAAAGCGACGGCCGGACCCCTCGGGATCCGGCCGTCGCTTTTTGCAGTTGCATGAGGGATTTCGGCCCGAAGGGGCGAGACCCGGCGGGGCAGTTTCCGCCGGGTCTCGACTCCGTTAGGCAGCGTTGTTTGCTGCCTTACGGAGCCGAAGCCCGACCCCCGCGCCAGCGGGGGTCATGCCCGAACCCCCCTGCCGTAAACGAACGAAGGGCCGCACGACGAATCATGCGGCCCCTCAATCCTCGAACAACCCCGAACCGCTCACCCCGCCTTGCGGATCTTGCCGGCCGAGATGCAGCTGGTGCAGACGCGGAGCCGCTTGCGGGTCCCGTTGGCGGTGACCACGTGGGCGCTCTGCAGGTTGGGCAGCCAGCGCCGCTTGGTCTTGTTGTTCGCGTGGCTGACGTTGTTCCCGCTGCGCGGGCCCTTGCCACAAACGGCGCAGAAGCCGCTCATCGGTATCTCCTGAATTCGTGGGTCGATTGTACGACAAGACCCTGAATCTAGGACTATGCTCCACTCCGGTCAAGCCTTGGCCCGTGTCCACTCGCGTTGACATCCCCCCGCCCGGTGGATAGGTTTTCGGATTGCTCCGGCAGCGGCCGGCGAGTACAGGTAACGCACCCAACCAGTCGAGTATGAAAAGCGCGCTGATTACCGGGATCACCGGCCAGGACGGGAGCTACCTGGCGGAGTTCCTCCTGGAGAAGGGATACAAGGTGTTCGGGCTGGTCCGGCGGAGCTCCACGCTCAACTTCGAGCGCATCGCCCACATCCAGGACCGCGTCGAGCTCCTTTCCGGCGACCTCACCGACCAGAACTCGCTCCTGTACGCGCTGCAGCAGGCCATGCCGGACGAGGTGTACAACCTGGCCGCGCAGTCGTTCGTGCAGACGTCGTGGACGCAGCCGGTGCTCACCGGCGACGTGACCGCCATCGGGGTCACCCGGGTGCTGGAGGCGATCAAGGTCTTCAACCCGAAGACGCGCTTCTACCAGGCTTCCTCCAGCGAGATGTTCGGCAAGGTGCAGGCGGTCCCCCAGAAGGAGGACACGCCGCTGTACCCGCGCTCGCCGTACGGCGTCGCCAAGGTGTACGGCCACTGGGCGACGATCAACTACCGCGAGAGCTACGACATGTTCGCGGTGAGCGGGATTCTGTTCAACCACGAGTCGCCGCGCCGCGGGCTGGAGTTCGTGACGCGCAAGGTGACGGACGCCGCCGCCCGGATCAAGCTGGGGAAGGCGAAGGAGCTGCGCCTGGGCAACCTGGACGCGGAGCGCGACTGGGGCTTCGCCGGCGACTACGTGCGCGCCATGTGGATGATGCTCCAGCAGGACCAGCCGGACGACTACGTGATCGCCACCGGCAAGACCTGGAGCGTGCGCCATCTGGTGGAGACGGCGTTCTCGTACGTGGACCTGGACTGGGAGGAGTTCGTGGTGCTGGACCCCCGCTTCATGCGGCCGGCCGAGGTGGACCTGCTGGTGGGCGACCCGGCCAAGGCGCGCGAGGCGCTGGGCTGGGAGCCGGAGGTGGGCTTCGAGGAGCTGGTGCACATGATGGTCGACGCCGACCTGGAGCGGCACCAGCAGCCGCAGCGGCCGCTCGCCGGGGTGGGCTGACGGCGTGCGGATCCTGGTCACGGGTGCCGCGGGGTTCGTCGGCCAGCACCTGATCCGGGAGCTGCTGGCGGCGGACCACTCGGTGTTCGGGGGGACGCAGGACGGCGCTCCCCCGGCGGAGGGGGTGCTCGACGCGGACGAGTCGGCGCGGGTGTGCTGGCTCCCCATGGACGTGACCTCCGCCGAGTCGGTGGCCGCGGCCGTGGCCCGCTCCCGCCCCGAGCGGGTCTTCCACCTGGCGGGGCAGAGCTCGGTGGCGCTGTCGTTCTCGCGCCCGGTGGACACCTGGGACGTGAACGCGACCGGTACGCTGCGCCTCACCTGCGCGCTGGCGGAGGCGGGCCTCGGGGAGGCGCGGGTGCTGCTCGCCAGCTCGGCGGACGTGTACGGGCCCGTGCCCGAGGACGAGCAGCCGATCCGCGAGTCGCGGCCGCTGAACCCGGCGAGCCCCTACGCCGCCTCCAAGGCGGCGGCGGAGATGGCGGCGCGCCAGGCGAGCGCGAGCGGCGGCCCCCTGGTGGTGGTGGCGCGCAGCTTCGTGCACACGGGGCCAGGCCAGGACGGCCGCTTCGCCATCCCCAGCTTCGCGCACCAGCTGGCCGGCGTGCGCGCGGGCCGCTGCGAGCCGGTGCTGCGGGTGGGGAACCTGTCCGTGCGGCGCGACGTGCTGGACGCGCGCGACGTGGTGCGGGCGTACGTGTGCCTGGTGGAGCGCGGCGAGCCGGGCGGGGTGTACAACGTGTGCTCGGGCCGGGCGCAGGAGCTGCGCGAGATGGTGGAGGAGATGATCGAGCTTTCCGAGACGGGGGCCCGCATCGAGGTCGACCCGGAGCGCTTCCGCCCGGTGGACCTGCCGCTGCTGCTGGGCGACGGCAGCCGCCTGCGGGCGCTGGGCTGGGAGCCGCGGATCCCGCTGCGGCAGACGCTCTCGGACCTGCTGGCGGACGCGGAGCGGCGATGAGCGGCGACGCCTCCGGCGCGCCCGGCCGGGTGTACCTGGTGGGCGCGGGGCCCGGCGACCCGGGGCTGCTCACCCTGCGCGCGGCGGAATTGATCGCGCGCGCTGACGTGCTGGTGTACGACGCGCTGGTGAGCCCGCAGATCGTGGAGCGCTGCCCGCCGGACGCGGAGCGCATCTACGTGGGGAAGCGCGGCGGCGAGCACTCCCGCACCCAGGAGGAGATCAACGCCCTGCTGGTGGAGCTGGGGCGGCGGCACGGCTCCGTGGTCCGCCTCAAGGGCGGCGACCCCTTCGTGTTCGGGCGGGGCGGCGAGGAGGCGCTGGCGCTGGTGGAGGCGGGGATCCCCTTCGAGGTGGTCCCCGGCGTCACCGCGGGCGTGGCGGCCACGGCGTACGCCGGGATCCCGGTGACGCACCGGGGGATCACCTCCAGCGTGGCCTTCGCCACGGGGCACGAGGACCCGGTCAAGTCGGACAGCGACCTGGACTGGGAGCACCTGGGCCGCGGCGTGGGGACGGTGGTGTTCTACATGAGCGTCGGCAGGATGGCGGCCAACTTCGAGCGCCTGGTCGCCGCCGGGCGCTCGCCCGACACGCCGGCCGCCGCGGTGGAGTGGGGGACGTACCCCCGGCAGCGGGTGGTGCAGGGCACCGTCCGCACCCTCCCGGCGCTGGTGGCCGAGGCGGGGATCGGCGCCCCGGCCATCGTGGTGGTGGGCGAGGTGGTGGAGCTGCGGGAGAAGCTGGCCTGGTTCGAGTCGCGCCCGCTCTTCGGCCGGCGCATCGTGGTGACCCGCGCCCGCGCGCAGGCCAGCGACTTCGCCGCCACGCTGGAGGCGCTGGGCGCCGAGGTGCTCCAGTTCCCCACCATCCGCATCGTGGACGCGGCCGACCGCGAGCCGCTGCGGCGCGCCGCGGCGGAGGCGGACCGCTTCGACTGGATCGTCTTCACCAGCGTCAACGGGGTGGCGCGCTTCTGGTCGGCGCTGCGCGAGGCCGGGCGCGACACGCGCTCGCTCGCCGGGGTGTCGCTCTGCGCCATCGGCCCCGCGACGGCGGCGGCGATCGAGATGGAGGGCGCCCGCCCGGACCTGGTGCCGGAGCGCTACGTGGCCGAGTCGGTGCTGGAGGCGCTGGAGCGCGAGGCGGAGCTGCGCGGCGCCCGCATCCTCCTGGCCCGCGCCGAGACGGCGCGCTCCGTCCTCCCCGACACGCTGCGCGAGCGGGGCGCGGAGGTGGTGGAGGTGGCCGCGTACCGCACCGTCCCCGACGCCGCCGAAGCCCAGGAGCTGCGCGCGCGGCTGCGGGAGGGCGGGATCGACATGGTCACCTTCACGGCGAGCTCCACGGTGAGGAACTACGTGGACGCGGTGGGGGCGGACGTCGGCGGCGCGGAGGTGGCCTCCATCGGCCCGATCACCTCCGCCACGGCGCGGGAGCTGGGGCTCCCGGTGCACGTGGAGGCCGCGGAGTTCACCATCCCGGGGCTGGTGCGCGCCATCCGCGATCGCTTCGAGGGCGCCCGGAGGTGAGGTGGCCCCTCCCGCTCGCCCGGGCGCTCGCCGCCGCGCTCCTCCTGCACCTGGTCCCCGCTCCCTCCGCCGCCCAGCAGCCGGCGGAGGGCGGGGCCGCGGCGCTTCCGGCGGCGTCGCCCCTCCTGCCGGCGGACCACTGGGCGCTGCGCGCCGCCGCGCGCGCGGAGGCGCTGGGGCTCGCGCCCGGGTACCTGCCCGCGCAGCGCTCCGCGCCGCGCGCGGCGGTGGGCGAGGCGCTGCGCCGGGCCGCGCTCGCGGCGGAGGCGCGCGACCCGCGCGTCGCCGCGCTGGCGCGGGGGTGGTGGGAGCGCTTCGTGGAGGAGTTCCCGGAGGCCGGCGGCGCGGAGCGCGGGACGCTCGCCCTGCTGGGGGGCGCCGCGGGCGGCGGGTACGAGCGGCGCGGCGGCCTGGCGGAGCCGGGCGCGGGGCTGTTCGGCCGGCGGACTGGCATCACCGCCCTGCCGCTGCACAGCACGCTGGTGGGGACCGGGACCGTGGCCGGGGCGCTCACGCCGTCGCTCGCCGCGGTCGCCGAGCCCCGCCTCTCCGAGGAGGGCGTGGTCGTCGCGCGGTGGGACGTCACGGCGGGGTGGGGGCCGGTGGCGCTGTCCGCCGGCGAGGAGCCGGTGGGGTACGGCCCGGGCGAGGGCGGGGGGATCGTGCTGTCCGGGGCGCAGGCGCTGCCGAGGGTGCAGCTGGAAACTTCCCGCCCGCTGGCGCTCCCCGGCTTCCTCCGCTTCGCGGGCCCGGTCGCCTTCCACACCTTCGTCTCGCGGCTGGACGAGCGGCGCCACCCCGGCGACCCGTACCTGTGGGGGATGCGCGTGGCCCTGCGGCCGCACCCCCGCCTCACGGTGGGGATCAACCGCGCCTCCATCTTCGGCGGCGACAGCGTGGCGACGGAGGTGGGCCCGCGGAGCGTGGGGCGGATGCTGCTGGGGATCCTGTCCGACGACTTCGAGAACCAGGTGGTCGCGGCGGAGTTCCGCTACCGTCCGCCCACCGAGCGCGTGCTGCCGCTCGTCCTGTACCTGGAGTGGGGCGCGGACGACGGCGCCGGCGCCTGGTGGGACGTGCCGGCCCGGGTGCTGGGCGCGTACGTGCCGGCCGTGCCCGGTCTCCCCGCGGTGGCGGCCGGCGCGGAGTACACCCGGTTCGCCGCGCTGTGCTGCGGCAACCCCGGCTGGTACACCCACGCGGCGCAGCCCGGCGGCTGGGCCGCCGAGGGCGCGACGCTGGGTCACCCGCTGGGCGGCGAGGGGCAGGAGTTCCTGCTGTACTCGCACGCGGAGCTGGAGGACGCCCGCCTGCGCCTGGAGGGACGGGCCTTCCGCCGCGAGCGCGGCCGCGAGGGGTACGACGCCTTTCCCCGCGCCGGCAACCTCTTCGCCCCCGAGCTGGCGGGGTGGAGCACCGGCGCCTCCCTGGCCACGCGCTGGCGGGTGACGCCCCACACCGAGCTGCGCCTGCGGGCGCTCCGCGAGGTGGGGAGCGAGTGGCGGAGCCACGAGCTGGACCTGAACGCTTCGGTGCTTTTCTGATGGCATATCCGGAAAACCGCCCCCGCCGGCTGCGCCGGACCGGGGAGCTGCGCGCCTTCGTCCGCGAGACCGTGGTGTCTCCGTCGGACCTCGTCCTCCCCCTCTTCGCCGCTCCCGGCGAGCGCTTCAGGAACCCCGTGGGGTCCATGCCCGGCGTGGACCAGACCTCCGTGGACGAGCTCCTGCGCGACGCCGAGGAGGCGCTGGAGCTGGGGATCCCCGCCGTCCTCCTCTTCGGGATCCCGGAGAGCAAGGACGAGGTGGGGTCCTCCGGCTGGCACGAGCACGGGGTGGTGCAGAACGCCGTGCGTGCGCTGAAGCGCGAGCTCCCCGAGCTGCTGGTGGTCACCGACGTGTGCCTGTGCGAGTACACCTCGCACGGCCACTGCGGGGTGCTGCGCGGGCACGAGGTGGACAACGACGCCACCCTGCCGCTGCTGGCGCGCATGGCGGTCTCCCACGCCGAGGCCGGCGCCGACGTGGTCGCCCCCTCCGACATGATGGACGGGCGGGTGGGGTCGATCCGCGAAGCGCTGGATGGATCGGGATTTGCAAGCGTCCCCATCCTCGCGTATTCGGCCAAGTTCGCTTCGGCGTTCTACGGACCGTTCCGCGAGGCGGCGGAGAGCACCCCCGCCTTCGGCGACCGGCGCGCCTACCAGATGGACCCGGCAAACGCGCGCGAGGCGCTGCGCGAGGTCATGGCGGACATCGCCGAGGGCGCCGACATGGTGATGGTGAAGCCGGCGCTGCCGTACCTGGACGTGATCCACCGGGTGAGGACGGAGACGGAATACCCGGTGTTCGCCTACCACGTGTCCGGGGAGTACGCCATGGTGCTGGCGGCCGCCGAGCGCGGCTGGATCGACGGCGACCGGGCGATGCGCGAGGTGCTCACCTCCATCCGCCGGGCGGGCGCGGACCGCATCATCACCTACTACGCCCGCCAGTTCGCCCGGGGGGCGGCCGGATGAAGGTGCTGGTCACCGGGGCGGCGGGGATGCTGGCGCACGCGCTGGTCCCCCTGCTCCGCGCCCGGGGGCACGAGGTGGTCGCGCTGGACCGCGCCGCGCTGGACGTGGCGGACCGGGCCGCCGTCCACGACCGCGTGCTGGGCGAGCGGCCGGACGCGGTGGTGCAGTGCGCGGCGTACACGGCGGTGGACCGCGCCGAGGACGAGGAGGCCGAGGCGACGCGCGTCAACGCCGACGCCGCGCGCCACGTGGCGGAAGCGTGTGACCGCGTGGGGGCCGCGTTCGTCTACCCGAGCACCGACTACGTTTTCGCGGGCACGGCGGCGGTCCCCTACCGCCCCGGCGACCCCACGGACCCCGTGAACGCGTACGGGCGCTCCAAGCTGGCGGGGGAGCGGGCGGCCCTGGCGTCGCCCGGCGGGCTGGTGGTGCGGACGAGCTGGCTGTACGGCGCGGGGGGGAGCCACTTCGTGGACACCATCCTCCGGCTCGCCCGCGAGGGGAAGCCGCTCCGCGTGGTCGACGACCAGTGGGGGCGGCCCACCTGGACCGGCGCGCTGGCGGAAGCGATGGCTTCGTTGATGGAGGCCGGGGCGCGGGGTATCTTCCACGCCACCGGCGGCGGGGAGCCGGTGAGCTGGCACGGCTTCGCCCGCGAGGTGGTGGCGCTGGGCGCCCCCGGCGCCGAGGTGGCGGCGGTGGGCTCCGCGGCGTTCCCGCGGCCCGCGCGGCGCCCCGCCTGGTCGGTGCTGGACTGCTCGGAGACGGAGGCGCGGACCGGGGCGGGGCTCCCGCACTGGCGCGCCTCCCTGGCGGAGTACCTGCAAGCGGGCGGGGCCGGCGCGTGAGGCGCCGCGCCCGGTGGCACATGGAGAACAAGGACCCTCTCGGAATGCCCGACGATCGCACGGGCGGGCCGGCCCGCGGCTCGTCGGCACGACGGCCCGCCGGAGCGCGCGGATGAAGGTCGCGATCACCGCGGACTGGCTGAACACCTCCGGGGGCGGCGAGCGGGTGCTGATGCAGCTGCACCGCATGTTCCCGGATGCGCCCGTGTACACCACGGTGTGCGACCGCGACGCCATCCCCGCCGCCATGCGCGACTGGGACATCCGCACGTCGTTCCTCCAGCGCGTCCCGTTCGCGAAGCGGCGCCACCAGCCGTTCCTGCCGTTCATGCCGATGGCCTTCGAGCAGTTCGACATGAGCGAGTACGACCTGGTGATCACCACCAACAGCGCCTGCGCCAAGGGCGTGATCACCCGCCCCGGGGCCCTCAACCTCTGCTACTGCTACACTCCCTGCCGCTACATCTGGGACCTGTACCACGAGTACACGCGCGGCATGCGCACCCGGGCGCTCTTCGCGCCGGTCGCCCACTGGCTGCGCGTCTGGGACCGCCTCGCCGCCGACCGCGTGGACCATTTCATCGGGATCTCGCACGAGGTGGGCTCGCGCATCCGCCGGCACTACCGGCGCGACGCCGAGGTGGTGTACCCGCCCGTGGACGTGGACCGGATCCGGCCCAACGGGCTCCCGCCGGAGGACTTCTACCTGGTGGTCGCGCGGCTCGTCCCCTACAAGCGGGTGGACCTGGCGGTGCAGGCCGCGAGCCGGCTGGGCCGGCGGCTGGTGGTGGTGGGCGACGGCTCCGAGCGCCGCAGGCTAGAAGCGCTCGCCGGGCCCACGGTGGAGTTCCTGGGGCGGCGCGGCGACGACGAGGTGGCGGATCTGCTGGCGCGCTGCCGCGCCTTCCTGTTCCCCGGGTGGGAGGACTTCGGGATCGCGCCGGTGGAGGCGCAGGCCGCCGGGCGCCCCGTGATCGCCTACGGGCGCGGCGGGGCGGCTGAGACGGTGGTCGACGGCGCCACCGGGGTGCTGTTCGAGGAGCAGACGACGGATTCGCTCGCGGAGGCGATGCTCCGCGCGGACGGGATCGCGTTCGACCCGGCCACGTGCCGGCGCAACGCCGAGCGGTTCGGGAGCGACGTGTTCCGCGCGCAGCTGGGCGCGGCGATCGAGCGGCAGCTGCAGGCCGCCCGCGCCGCGCGTCCGGCGGTCCCGACCATCGCCGCGGAGTACCTGGAGTCGGCGTGACCCGCCGGACCCCAGGCAGGGATGACGGCCCTCGCGGGCAAAGGAGGAGGAAGCATTCGGATGCTCGAGGTCGCAGCGATATGAACGGCAGGGTGATCCCCGGGGCCGCCACCGAGCCGCAGGTGGAGGGGCTTTCCAGCGCGGACGTACGGCAGGCCGTGGACGAGGCGATCCGGCGCGGCTGGCTGGAGATGGCGCGCCGCACCCTGCGCGTGATCGTGCTCATGCTCACGGACCTCGCGGCCGCGCTGGGCGCCGCGTGGGCCATGCTCTCGCTCCGCACCGACGCCTGGCCGGACGCCTTCGGGAGCGCGACCGCGACCTGGAGCACCTTCGTCACCGCGGTGTGCATCCAGCCGCTGGCGCTCAGCGTCAGCGGCGCCTACCGCTCCGGCGAGAGCCGGGTGAGCTTCGTGCGCGTGTGCATGGGGCTGCTGCTGGGCGTCTCCGCCACCGGGATGCAGGCCTTTTTGGGCGGCGGGATGGGCGCTTCGCTCCCCCGGGAGGCGCTGGGGCTGCTCGCCTACGTGCTGTGGGCCTCCATCGCCATCTTCGCGGTCCGCCTGGTGATCGACCGCGGGGTGAGCTTCGCCTACTCCCTGGGGATCGGGCGGCGGCGCGCGCTGGTGGTGGGCTCCGGCGAGGAATTGCAGGGCGTGGTGGAGATGCTGCGCGACCGCAACGGCGCCGACCTGCGCATCATGGGCCGCCTTTCCCCCACCCGCGAGCGCGAGCCGGGCGCGATCCACGCCATCGCCGAGATCGGCCTGGCGCTGGAGGCCACCGACGCCCAGGAGGTGATCGTCGCCTCCGCCAAGCTCAGCTTCGAGGCGCTGGAAACGCTGATCCACCGCTGCATGCAGCGGGGCGTGGTCGTGTCGCTGGCGCCCAAGACGCTGCACCTCATGGGGATGCAGTTCGAATCGCGGCAGGTGCGGGGCGGCACGCTCCTCCGCCTCCGCCCCGTCGGCCTCGGCTTTCCCCAGCTCGCGATGAAGCGCACCATCGACCTGACGCTGAGCATCGTCGGGCTGCTGCTCACCTGGCCCCTGTTCCTGTTCATCGCCATCGCGATCAAGCTGGACTCGCGCGGGCCGGTGCTCTTCAAGCAGGTCCGCGCCGGGCTGGGCGGGCGCCCCTTCCTGATGTACAAGTTCCGCACGATGGTCATCGACGCGGACGCCATGAAGGAGCAGCTCCACCACCTCAACGAGTCCGGCGACCCGCGCCTGTTCAAGATCCGCAACGACCCCCGGGTCACCCGGGTGGGGCGGCTGCTCCGCAAGACCTCGCTGGACGAGCTCCCGCAGCTGTTCAACGTGCTGGGCGGGGACATGAGCCTGATCGGCCCGCGCCCCTTCTTCCCGGACGACCTGCAACAGTACTCGGACCACCACTTCGAGCGCCTCGCCGTGCTCCCCGGCATCACCGGGCTCTGGCAGGTGTGCGGGCGCAGCCAGGTGGTGGACTTCGAGGAGGTGGTGAGGTTCGACCGCGAGTACATCGATGGCTGGTCGGTGTGGCTCGACATCAAGATCCTGATGCTCACCTTCCCCGCGGTCATGCGCCGGACGGGGGCCTTCTGAGCCCTTCCGGGCCCGCCGCGCCATGACGGACGACCGCAACGGCACCGCATCCGGGGACCTCGCCGTCCCGCTCGTCGACGAGGCGCGGGAGGCGCTGGCCTTCCAGAGCTACGAGCGCGCGCCCACGATCGAGGGGGTGTTCGCGCGGCCCGTGCGCAAGCACCGGGCGGAGAACGGCTGGTTCGCCGAGCTCCTGCGGCTGGGGGGCGGCACGGTGGAGGGCCTCTCCGGCGCGCCCATGGAGGTGCGCCAGCTCTCCGCCTCGTACGCCGTGGCGGGGCGGATCAACGCGTTCCACATCCACCCGCGCCGCGGGCAGAACGAGCTGTGGACGGTGCTCCAGGGGCAGCTGCTGGTGTGGCTGGTGGACTGCCGGGCCGGCTCGGCGACCGCGGGGGTGCGGCAGCGGGTGGTGCTCAGCGGCGAGGAGCCGGCGCAGCTGTACATTCCCGCGGGGGTGGCGCACGGGTACCGTGCGGGGCCGGAGGGGGCGCTGCTGGTGTACGCCATGGACCGGCAGTTCGACCTCGAAGCTCCGGACGAGGGGCGGCTGGCCTGGGACCACTTCGGGGCGGGGCTGTGGGAGGAAGATCGGGGCTGAGCCCTGGTTCGAACTGCTCGTGAACTGCTGGGTTTGGGCGTGCCCCCGGCTGCGCCGGGGTCGGGCTGCGGCTCCGTAGCGGACGAAACTACCGTCCGCAACGGAGTCGAGCCCGCGCAAACTGCCGCGCGGTCTCGCCCCTTCGGGCCGACATCCCTCACGCGGGGTTCGCGCTGGCGTCCGCGGGAGGCCCCCTCCCCACGGCCTGCCCCCTCCCTTCCCCCGCAAGCGGGGGAGGGGCTTTTTCTTGTGCGTGAACGGGGACCGGGCTGCGTCCGCCGGCCCCCACCCGGCGGCCTGAGAGCCGCCACCCTCCCCCGTGCCGGGGGAGGGCTGCCCGGAGGTCAGGGATCGGTGCGCCGTGGCAGGCCCCCTCCCCCCGGCCCCCTCCCCCGCAAGCGGGAGAGGGGGAGAACTGCTGGTGCCGTTGCCGTTGCAGTTCCTGCGATCTGCGCAGGGAGGTCGGGGGAGGCTGCGTAGGGGGAACGTCATGTTCGAAGCCAGCGTGATCCCCACGACGCAGACGGAGGGCGGGCGAGTTCGGCTCCCCCGGAGCAGCATCCCCCGGCCGACCACCTACGTCGGAGCCCAGTCGGAGCGCATCGTTACGCCAGTCGTCGTCACACGCGCCGCCCGCCAGACGAGCGTGACCTTCCCGCCCCAGGACTCGTCAATGCCCCCGGACCGCCGCGCCTCACCGGGAGGGTGCGCGGAAAATCCGGGCTTTTTGGCGGGGCCGATCGCGCGCCGGCAGCGCAGGGACGCGCCGGCGCGTTGACCGTGCCTTCGCAAAACGCTATCATTGTTGCTTTTGGATCACCGAGCGGCGGCCTCCGGGCGGCGCGCTCGGTGGATCGTTTTCCGGCTCGTTGCGGCACCCGTCCCACGCCGCGGCACCGCCAGCGCGGCGGGCCGCGGGACCCAGGACCCCGACCATTGCCATGACCCTTCATCTCCGCACGCTCCTCTTCCTGCTGGCGACGCTCGCGGTGCTTCCGGCGAGCCTCGGCGCGCAGCAGGGGAGCGACACGGCGGACGCGCGCGTGTCGGCGTCGGCGCTCCCCAGGCCGGGCGACCGGATCGCGCTCAAGATCTGGAACGAGCCGGAGATGAGCGACACGTTCAACATCTCCGAGCGCGGCGAGGCGACCCTCCCCAAGCTGGGCTCCCTCCGCGTCACCGAGCTGCCGCTCGCCCAGCTCCAGGATTCGCTGCGCCGCGCGTACGCGGTGTACCTGCGCAACCCCTCGGTGGAGATCTCGGTGCTCCGGCGCATCTCCGTGCAGGGCGAGGTGCGCCAGCCGGGGATCTACCTGGCCGACCTGACCATGGGCCTCCCCGAGATCATCGCCCGCGCCGGCGGCTACACCGAGGCCGGCAACCCCCGCAACATCGTGATCGTGCGCGAGGGAAAGCGCATCCGCTACGGGCGCGACACGGAGGGCGGCTTCTTCGCCTCGGAGCTCCAGTCCGGCGACCAGATCTTCGTCCGGCCGCGCAGCGCCCTCGCCCGCAACCCCATGGCGTGGATCGGGGGGGCGATCGGCCTGGTGGGCACCTTCCGGGCGGTGGTGTGGCCCCTGATCGAAGACATCGTCGGCTCGGACGAGAAGGAGGGGTGACCGGATGGACGACCGGAGGGACGTGATGGACCTCAAGGAGCTCGCGGCCGCGCTGCGCCGAGGGCTCCCCTGGATCCTGGGCGGCGGGCTGCTTGGGCTCGGCCTGGGGGCGCTGACGCTGGTCACCTTGGACCGCCAGTACGAGGCGTCCGCCACCGTGCTGCTGCGCAGCCAGGTGGGGGGGAGCTCGTCGGCGCTCGCCCTGTCGCGCATCTCCGGGATGCTGGGCGGCCTCGGCGGGGGCGGGCTCGGCGGCTCCGAGGTGGAGACCGAGCAGCAGATCCTCACCAGCCGGGCCGTGCTCGGCGAGGTGGTGGACTCGCTGGGGCTCCAGGTGCGGGTGACGGAGCCCTCCGGCACGCGCGCGGACGAGCTGTTCTCGTCGTACCGGGTCGCCCCGGACGCCGCGGGCGGCGAGTTCCGCTTCGAGCGGCGCGGGGGGAGCTACGCGGTCGAGGGCGAGGGTTTCTCGGCCACGGTGGCGCCCGGCGGGTCGCTGCGCGTTCCCGGCGGGGTGCTGGCGCTGCGGCGCTCCGGGCTGCCGGACGAGTTCACGGTGTCGGTGAGCGACCGGCAGGGGGCGGTGCTGGCGGTGGAAAAGAGCCTGAGCGCCGAGGTCACCGGCGGCGAGGTGGTGGGGATCTCCTTCCGCGCCGGGGAGCCCCGGCTGGCGGCCGAGGTCCCCAACGCGATGATCGCGCGCTACCTGGCGCGCCGGCGGACCACCGACCGCGGGGTGAACCAGCACCGCTACGAGTTCCTGACGGCGCACACGGACAGCATCGCCACGCAGCTGGCGGTGGCCGAGAACGCCCTGCGGCGTCACCAGGAGACGAGCGGGGTGCTGGACCCGGAGCTGTCCGGCAAGACCGAGCTGGAGCGCGCCATGACGATCCAGTCGGAGCTGGAGACCGCAGAGATCGAGGCGCGCTCGCTCCAGCGGATCGTGGCGCGGGGCGCCTCCGGCGGCTTCTCGCCGCGGGAGCTGGCGGCGTTCCCCACCTTCCTGAACAACCCCGCCATCAACGACGTCCTTTCGCGCCTGCTCAAGCTGGAGACGGACCGCATCGTCCTGCTGGAGCGGCGCACCGAGAGGGACCCCGAGGTGATGGCCCTTTCCAGCAGCATCGACCACCTGGAGGGGCAGCTCGTCTCCCTGTCGCGCGACTACCTGGCCGGGCTGAACAGCCGCCAGTCGGAGCTGCGCCGGGAGCTGGGCGGCTACCAGTCCACGCTCGCCGCGCTCCCCGGCCAGGCCGAGGAGAGCCTGCGCCGCCAGCGCGAGGTGCGGCGCCTGTCGGAAACGCTGATCGCCATGCAGACCCAGCTGGTGGAGGCCCGGCTGGGCGCCATCAGCGAGGGCGGCGAGGTGCGCCAGGTGGACGTGGCGGTGCCGCCGCGCAAGCCGGCCTTCCCCAACCCGCCGCTCAACCTGCTGGGCGGGCTGCTGGGCGGGCTGTTCTTCGGGATGGTGGCGGCGGTGGCCGCCTCGCTGGCCCGCGGCGAGGTGCGCGAGCCCTGGGAGGCGGAGCTGGCGACCGGCGCCCCGGCGGTGGGGATGGAGCCCGGGCTGCCGCTCTGGCTGGCGGGGATCGGCGAGGCGCGCTCGGCGCTGGTGGTGCCCGCCGGGCGCTCCGCCGACGCGCTGGCGGTGGCCGAGCAGCTGGTGGCCACGGCGTCGCTGCGGGGCCGCGAGGCGATGGCCGCCGACCTGACGCAGCCGGTGAGCGTGGCGCCGCCGCGGCTGGCCGCGGTGGTCCCCGCGGCGCGCGGCGCGGAGGCGGGCGGCGTGGCGACGCTGGCGGAGGGGCGCCCCGGCCCGCTTGCAAACGGCAACGGGGCCTCGGCCGGCGGGATGCGCAGCGCCCTGGGCGACCTGGAGGCGCGCTACGGCTTCGTGGCCGCCGCGCTCCCCGGCATCGAGGGGCCGCAGACGGTGGCGGTGCTCGCCCCGGAGCGCCCCGTGGTGGTGGTGGCGCGCGCCGGCCGCGTGCACCGCGACGCGCTGCGCCGCACCGTGGAGGCGTGCGAGCGGCTGGGCGTCCCGGTGGCCGGGGTGGTGCTGCAGCCCGCGGCGAAGCGTGCCCGGAAGTCCTGAGCTGCGCGCCGCGCCCGTC
>DASVQR010000202.1:0-90575 GCA_036389055.1 Longimicrobiaceae bacterium
CCGGAGCGCCGGGCCGTTGCCGTTGCAGTTCCCCACAGTTCCCACAAGCTGTACGGGAGGAGACTCGCCGGCTGTTTGGCGAGGCTCCTCCCGTGCGCAGGGAGACACCGGGGCAGTTTCCGGTGGCTCCCGGAGCCCCCGGAGGAGACCGGCCGGTAGTTTGGCCGGGCTCCGTAGGGGCCCCGTATCTATCTACGAAAAAACTAGCCGATCAGGTACAGGAACCGGCCGCAGTTCTCGCAGTGGCTGATCTCCTGGTTGCGCTCGGCGTCGGAGGCCACGGCGGTGGGGATGTTGACGAAGCACCCGTAGCAGGTGCCGCCGATCACGGGGACCACCGGACGCGGGTGGCGGCCGGCGATGCGGCGGTAGCGGTTGCGCACCAGCGGGGCGAGCGACTCCTCCATCTCGCCGATCTTCTCGTCCAGCTGGCGGAGGGCGTCGTCGATGCTGATGCCGAAGACCTCCTCCTCCATCTGGCGCTCGGAGGCTTCCAGCTCCTTGCGCTGGCTCTTCAGGTCCTGGATCTCCAGGAGGATCTCGAGCTGCGGGTTCATGTGTCTCGCTCCTCCCTCAGACGCCCTTCTCGTCCAGCAGGGCCAGGAACTCCCTGCCGGAGGAGAGCTGCCCCAGCCGCTGCGCCACGTCCGGCTCCTTGGAGAACTGGGCGATCTTCCCCAGCACGGGGAGGTACTGGTTGGACACCTCCAGCGGGGGCGCCACGATCAGGAAGAAGTTGTGGACGGGCTGCTCGTCGATGGCCTTGAAGTCCACGCCCTGCGGCTTGCGGCCGAAGGCGACGCGGAGGCGGTTGACCACCAGGGAGCGGCAGTGGGGGATGGCGATCCCCTTGCCGATGCCGGTGGAGCCCAGGTTCTCGCGCCGCTTGAGCATCTTGTAGAGGATGGCCTGGGACTTGTCGTCCAGCCCCAGGAGGGCGATGAGCTCCTTCAATATCTCGTCCTTGGTCTCCCCCTGGAGATCAAGGCTAACCGAATCCTCGGTGAAGAACTCCCGAAGTTCCATGTCGTCTTATCCTCTCGTATGTTTCCCGAACGCGTACGGGCTGCGGAGGCTGGCAATGTAAGTGCCACCGCGTAGCCTGTCAAAATTCAACGGGTTCCGCTCCCCGGGCGTCGGCGCGGTTGAAGCGACGGGGCTGAAAGGGTATATTTCAAGGATGTTTGCGAACCCTGTAGACCTGCTCCGCGGCGGCTCCGTGCCGCTGTACCTGGCGCCCCAGGCGGGCGTCAGCGAATCCCCCTTCCGCCGGCTGTGCCGCGCGTTCGGGGCCGACGTCGTCGTGTCCGAGTTCGTGTCGGCGGAGGGAATCCGCCGCAACGACCGCAAGACGCACGGCTTCCTGCGCTTCCACGACGACGAGCGCCCCATCGGCATCCAGATCTTCGGGGCGGACCCGGAGGCCATGGCGCAGGCCGCGGCGCTGGTGGAGGAGGTGTACGAGCCCGACTTCCTGGACATCAACTTCGGGTGCCCGGTCAAGAAGGTGGTGAGCCGCAACGGCGGCTCCGGCTGCCTGCGCGACCTGGACCTGGTGCGCGACATCATCCGCGCGGTCAAGGGAGCGATCTCCATCCCCACCACGGTCAAGATCCGCAGCGGGTGGAGCGAGGACACGCGCAACCCGGTGGAGATCGCCCTGCGCTGCCAGGACGCCGGCGCGGAGGTGCTGACGCTGCACGCCCGCACCCGCACGCAGATGTACAGCGGCGTGGCCAACTGGGACGAGATCGCGGCCGTCAAGGCGGCGCTGGACATCCCGGTGATCGGCAACGGCGACGTGTGGAGCGGCGCGGACGCGAAGCGGATGCGCGACCACACCGGGTGCGACGGGATCATGATCGCCCGCGGCTCGCACGGGGCGCCGTGGATCTTCCGGCAGGCGCGCGCCGCCCTGTCCGGCGAGCCGGTGCCGCCGGACCCGGAGGCGGGGGAGCGCTTCCGGATCGTGCTGGAGCACGCGCGGCTCGCCATCGCCTGGGAGGACGACGAGGAGAAGTCGATGATCGAGTTCCGCAAGCACCTGGGGTGGTACACCAAGGGGCTCCCCAACGGCAAGGCGCTGCGCCAGGAATTGTTCGCGGTGAAGCGGCTGGCGGAGGCGGAGCGGCTGCTGGAGGGGTACCTGGAAGCGCACGAGGGGGCGGGGGTTTGAACTCCGAGCGGCTGCGGACCCTGCTCGCGGGGGTGGCGGAGGGGCGCGTGTCGCCCGTGGAGGCGGAGCGCGCGCTGGCCTGGGCGCCGGTGGAGGAGACCGGGTTCGCCACGGTGGACCACCACCGGGCGCTGCGGCAGGGATACCCGGAGGTGGTGTTCGGCCAGGGAAAGACGCCGGAGCACACGGTGGAGATCGCCCGGCGGATCGCGGCGCGCGGCGACGGCTGCCTGGTGACGCGGGTGTCCGAGGCGGCGGAGGACGCGCTGCGGGCGGCGCTCCCGGAGGTGGAGATCAACGAGCTGGGGCGCACCGCGTACCTAGCCCCCGCGGAGCCCGTGGCCCGCCGCGTGCGCGGGCCGGTGCTGGTGGTGACCGCCGGCACCAGCGACCTGCCGGTGGCCGAGGAGGCCGCGGTGACGGCGCGCGCCTTCGGCAACCCCGTGGAGCGGCTCACCGACGTGGGGGTGGCCGGACTGCACCGGGTGCTGGCCGCGCGCGACACGCTGCTGGGCGCCGCGGTGGTGATCGTGGTGGCGGGGATGGAGGGGGCCCTCCCGTCGGTCGTCGGCGGGCTGGTGTCCGCGCCGGTGATCGCCGTCCCCACCAGCGTGGGCTACGGCGCCTCGTTCGGCGGGGTGTCGGCGCTGCTGGGGATGCTGAACTCCTGCGCCTCCGGGATCACCGTGGTGAACATCGACAACGGCTTCGGCGCGGCGGCCGCCGCCTCGCGCATCAACCTGCTTCCCGCGGACTGAGATCGCACCCAGGGCCCTCCCCGCCGACCGGCGGACGCTCGTGCTCCTCGCCGCGGCGGTCGCCGCGGCCCTGGGCGCCCTGCTCGCTCCCGCGCCGTGGAGCGCGCTCCCGGCCCTGCTCGCGGGCCTCCTCGCCGGCGTGCTCGCCGCCCCCCTCCTGTCCCGCTCCGGCGCCGCCCGTCCCGCGGCTCCCTCCGCCCCCGCAGAGCCCGAGACCCCGTCCGCCGGGGCCGACGCGTCGGACGACGACCCCGACGTGCTGTCGCGCGAGCTGGAGCTGGTGCGCCTGGCCACCGACGCGCACGAGGCGGCGCTCTGGCGCATGTGGCCGGACGAGACGCGCGCCACGCTGCTGGGGTGGTCGGCGCTGCCGGGCTACGCGCCGGAGGCCGACGAGATCTCGCTGCTGGGGCACCCCTTCGGGTGGGCGATGACGGAGCGGGTGCACGTGCGGCTGGAGCGCGGCCGCAAGCCGCTCCCCACCGGCTGGGCGGCGGAGATGCTGCTGGTGCCGGTGGACGCGCCCTCCGGGCTGCTGGCGCTGGCGTACACCGGCGGCGTCCCCCCCGGCGCGGAGCCCAACGCGCTGCTGGCGGCCACGCAGCTGGGCGCCATCTCCACGCTGCTGCACCGGCGCGACGCCTCGGCCAAGACGGAGACGCGGGTGCGGACGCTGTTCGAGGCGGTCCGCAACCTCCCCGGCGAGCTGGACCTGGAGCGCTTCGCCGAGGAGCTGGGCGAGGCGGTGCGGCGCAGCACGGACGCCGCCGGCGCCGCGGTGGCCGTGTGGGACGCGGAGGCCGGGCGCGGCGAGATCCTGGGCGTGGTGGGCGACCCTCCCGGCCGCGTGGGCCCGGGGCACGCCTTCGCGGACGGCGAGTCGCGGCTGGGGCTGGCGGCCAAGCACGGCGTCGCCCTGTCGTACGGCGACCTGCGGCGGGAGCGCGACGCCCTGCCGCTGTGCGTCCCCGGCGAGCGCTGGGCCGACGCGCCGCGCTCGGCGGCGGTGGTGCCGCTGGCGGCGGACGGGCGGGTGGTGGGGGTGGTGGCGGCGTGGGACCCGCGCCCGGACCGCATCGGCGAGACGGAGATGGAGTTCCTGCGGCTGCTCGGGGCGCTCGCTCCCCTGCCGCTGCGCAGCGCCCGCCAGTACGAGGCGCTGGACCGCCGCGCATCCGAGGACGCGCTCACCGGCCTCCCCAACCGGCGCACCTTCGAGGCGCGCCTGGCCGCCGCGTCCAGCCACTTCGAGCGCTACCAGCGGCCGTTCTCGCTGCTGATCCTGGACGTGGACCACTTCAAGAAGTTCAACGACACCTACGGCCACGAGGCGGGCGACCGGGTGCTCCAGCACGTGGCGGAGCTGGTGCGCGGCTCGGTGCGCGAGGTGGACCTCCCGGCGCGCCTGGGCGGCGAGGAGTTCGTGGTGATCCTCCCGGAGACGCCGCTGATGCCGGCGCTGGAGGTGGCGGAGCGGGTCCGGAAGACCATCGCCGGCAAGCCGGTGGTGTGGCACGGGCGGCCGCTCTCCGTGACGGCGTCGCTGGGCGTGGCCACCTGCCCGGACTCGGTGGAGTCGCCGCACGAGCTGCTGGCCGCCGCCGACGCGGCGCTGTACCGCTCCAAGGGCTCCGGGCGCAACCGCACCACCGCGGCGCCCCCGGGGGGCGGGTCGGTGGGGACCGGCAAGGGCGGGGAAGGGGTGGCGGGCGCGCCCGGCAAGCCGACCGCATAGCCCCTGTTCGCAACGACTTAGACATCGTGGCGAGGGGTTGACAGGGGGCGGGGCGGGGGCTAGATTGGTTACGTCGGTTGAAAACACGGGTCATGGGGATGTCATGGTTTCGACGTGTATGGTGAAGCCATAGCAGCGTGCCGAGGTTCCAGACACCTCGTTAAGCCTCTGGAAAACTAGTAACCGCGAACGACAACTTCGCTCTGGCTGCGTAAGTAGAGTCCCTTCGGGGAATCCTTACCTCCCGGTCGTTGATCAGCCCCGCCGGAGGCGGGTCAACGGGCGTCGCTAAAATCGGGCTGGTCTACCTGAGCGTCGTGGCAGGGTAGACGAGACTTACACGGCTGGTTCGCGATGGGCCTTCCACCGGCCGATGAGCGGACGAGGAGAAAAGAACGGTGGAATACGCACGTAGACGCTGTGGGGGATCTGTAGGCGGACAGGGGTTCGACTCCCCTCATCTCCATTCCTGAAAGACCGCGAAGGGCCGGTCCAGCGTCGTTGCTGGGCCGGCCCTTCGTGTTTTCCGGCGTTTCGGGAAGGAACTGCCGGGTTGGGCGTGCCCCCGCTGGCGCGGGGTCGGGCTGCGGCTCCGTAACGCAGCAAACAACGCTGCGTAACGGAGGCGAACCCCAACGGTACTGCTGTTGGGTTTCGCCGCTTCGCGCTCGCATCCCTCACGCGGGTCCACGCTGGCGCCCGCTGCGGCCCCCACCTGGCGGCTTCCCTCCCCCTGCCGGGGGAGGGCTTCCCGGGGGGCGAGATCGGCGCGCCGTGGCAGGCCCCCTCCCCCCGGCCCCCTCCCCCGCAAGCGGGAGAGGGGGAGAACTGTGTGGGAGTTCAGCAGTTGTCCCCTCTCCCAGGAATGGGGGAGAGGGTGGCGGCTTCTCAGGCCGCCGGGTGCGGGCCTGCGACTGCGCCCATGTCACTGGAATTGCGCGCGGAAGGCGTCCAGGTCGGCGCGCAGCGCGGCGACCTCCGCCCGCAGCTCCTCCACCGTCCGCTCCAGGGCCGCAACCCGGTCGTCCTCCGCGTCCGCGCGGCGGGCGGGGGCGGTCCGCTCCTCCTGCCTCTCGGGCACATCCGCCTGCGGCGGCTCGCCGCCGAGCAGGTGCGCGTAGCGGACCTCCTTCTGCCCGGGCCGGCGGGCGAGGCGCGCGACGAGCGGCGCCGGCTGCCGCGCCATCAGCGCCTCCAGCACCCCCTCCAGGTCGGCCGGGTCGGCGAACGGCTCCAGCCGCGCGGTGCGGGCGAAGAGCTCGGCCGGGGTCTGCGGGCCCCGGAGCATGAGCACGCCCAGCACCGCCAGCGCGCGCCGGTCCAGCTCCATCTCCTCCCCCAGCAGCTGCTCGTACTTGGTCACCCGGGAGCCCGCCGGCTGGATCTGCCGCAGCAGGCCGCGGCGGCGGAGCATCACGGTCGCCGGGACGACCTCGTCCTCGTCCAGCCGCAGGACCGGCTCCCGGTTGGTGGTCTGGTTGCAGGCCGCCAGCAGCGCGTTCAGGGAGAGCGGATAATTGTCCGGGGTGGTGACCTCCTTCTCCAGCAGGGAGCCGAGGACACGCACTTCGACGTCCGTGAGCGGGGGGTGCACGATGGGTCTCCTGTGTCCGGGAGGGGGTGTTCATCCGCGGCCGCCGGGCGAGGCGCCGGCGGCGGCGTACAGGTTGGCGACCGTGAGCAGCCGGCGCCCGTCCGCCGGGCCGGGGGTGAACACGGGCACCAGGATGCGCCGGTACTCCGCGCCCTCGAAGCGGTCCAGCTCGGGCCAGGCGGCCTCCAGCGCCGGCGACGCCAGCACCTGCACCGCGAGCGTGTCGCCCCCGGCGCGGGGGCGGAAGGCCGGGTAGCCGAGCTCCGCTCCCCAGCCCACGGGGACGAGGTCGCCCTCGACCACCCCGTCCGTCCACTCCCCGCCCAGCGGAGCGACCACGTGGTGGTTCGGCCGGCCCGGGGCGAGCGTGCCGTAGACCGCCAGGGTGCGGCCGGTGCCGAAGAGCGCGTCCAGCCGCCGCTCGGCGTCGGCCAGGGCCGCGTGCTCCGGCCGGGCTGCTCCGTCGCCCAGCCGGCGGACGGCGTTCGCGGCGTCCACCAGACGATTCACTTCCCGCGGCGACAGCTCCGTCATGGATTCACGCGTGGTTGTCGGGGTGCGACCGGCAGGCTTCGGCGTGCCTCCGGCATGCGCCGGGCCAGCGGAGCGCATCGGCGCCGCCATGGGGCGGGCGCGCTTCTTCCGGGTGCGGCGGACTCGGTCGCGGGGAGCCACCTGTGGAGGAGGAATCGCGATGACGGACGGCGGAGCGGCGGGATGAAGGCGATCGTCCTGGAACGGCACGGCGGGCCGGAGGTGCTGCGCGTCGGTACGGTGCCAGATCCCGCGCCGGGAGCGGGCGAGGTGCGGGTGCGGGTGGAGGCGATCGGCGTCAACTTCGCCGAGGTCCTTTCCCGCCGGGGGCTGTACGGCTGGGCGCCGGCGCTGCCCTACACGCCCGGGATGGAGGCGACCGGCACGATCGACGCGCTGGGCCCCGGCGTCGGGGGGCGCACGGTGGGCGAGCAGGTGATCGTCGGCGCGCAGTTCGGGGCCTACGCGGAGAGGGTGGTGGTGCCGGAGCGCCAGGCGCTCCCCGCCGTCCCCGGCTTCTCCGTGGAGGAGAACGCCGCGATCGCGGTCAACTACCTCACCGCGTGGGTCTCGCTGGTGGAGATGGCGCGGCTCCGCCCCACCGACCGCGTCCTGGTGACCGCCGCGGCGGGCGGCGTGGGAACCGCGGCCGTGCAGATCGCCACGCGCTTCGGCTGCGCGACCGTCGGGCTGGCCGGGAGCGACGCCAAGCTGGACACCGTCCGCGCCCTCGGAGCGGAGGCGGCCGTGAACTACCGCCGCGCCGGCTGGGAGGAGCGGCTCCGCGAGGCCGCCGGGCCCGCGCGCTTCGACGTGGTGCTGGAGGTGGTCGGCGGCGAGGTGTTCCGCGCGGCGTGGCCGGTGCTGGCCCCGTTCGGCCGGGTGGTCGTCGCCGGCTTCGCCGGCCTGGAGCTGCAGCGCTGGAACCCGCTCTCCTGGCTCCGCACCTGGCGCGACCTGCCGAAGGCGGACGTCCGCTCGCTGGCGCCCGCCTCGCACGGCTTCATGGCGACGCACCTCGGCTACCTGCTGGACGACCCGCCGCGGCTGGCGCGGGTCTGGGGCGAGTTGGGGGCGTTCGTCGCCGCGCACGGGATCCGGCCGGTGGTGGGGGCGGCCTTCCGGTTCGATGAGATGGCCGCGGCGCACCGGCTCATGGAGTCGCGGCGGAGCGTCGGCAAGATCGTGGTGAAGATGTAGCGGGAGCCGCCGCGGCACGACGTGGGACAGGATCTCCCCACCCGATCGCCCCGATCTCGCCCCAGGTTGGGGAGAACCTGGTACCATCGCCGCGAAACGTTTTCCGGCATTTCGTTGCATCGGCGGGGGTTGGTGCGAGGGGTGGCGGAAAGGGCGCGCGAGGCACAGAAGATGCGCGCCGCCGAGCCCTGTTCCCCGGCCGCACGCCCGAATCCCTCCGTGCCCGCCGGGGAGGTCCGGGGCCGGGTCCCGGCGCCGCCGCGCCGCTCGCCGCCGTCCGAACGCACCACCGCTCGCTCCCGATCGATGACCGAGGAAGTCACCGTGGGTGCCCGACCCGTTCCCGCCGCGGACCCCGCCGCCGACCGGCTCCGCGTCGCCATCGTCACCGAGGTGTGCCTGTACCGCGAGGGGCTGGCGTTCAGCCTGGGCCGCCGCGCCGAGACCGAGGTGGTGGGGACCGCCGCCGCCCGCGCCGAATCGGTGGAGCTGGTGCGGCGCGAGCGCCCCGACGTGCTGCTGCTGGACATGGCGACGGACGAGGCGCCGCGGCTGGTGCGCGAGGTGCGGGAGGCGCACGCGCCGGTGCGGGTGGTCGCGCTCGCCATCGTGGAGACGGAGGAGGTGGTGCTGCGCTGCGCGGCGGCCGGGGTGGCCGGGTACGTGTCCCGCGGCGCGTCCCTGGACGAGCTGGTGGACACGCTGGGCTCGGTGGCCCGCGGCGAGCTGGTGTGCTCGCGGACCATCGCGGGATCGCTCTTCCGGCGGGTGGGGGCGCTCACGGAGCCGCGCGAGGACCCGGCGCTCGCCCGCCTCACCCCGCGCGAGCGCGAGATCGCCGCGCTGATCGGGCAGGGGCTCTCCAACAAGGAGATCTCCCGCCGGCTGCGCATCGGGCTCTCCACGGTCAAGAACCACGTCCACAACCTGCTGGAGAAGCTGCAGGTGCCCGGCCGCACCGCCGCCGCGGCCCGCCTGCGCGGCCTGGAAGCCGCCCCCGAGCCGCTCGCCGCCCAGGCACGGATCTAGATCCTCCCCGCACCCCACGCGCGCGCAGCGCGGTCACGCCGACCGCGCTGCGCGCGCGATTTATTTCCCCACCCAAGAGGTTACGCCACAGCGAGTTACGCCCTCTCCGACCGGGAGTCGGCGGCGCGCAGGCGAACGGGCGCGCGGGCCGGGAGGATCCGGATCCCCGACCGGATCCTCCCTGGATCTTCCGGCCCATTGGTCCGGGGCGCCGCGCCGCCTATTCCTGTCTGCCGTGCCCGCGCTCCTCACCCCCGCGCCCCCCGTGCCGCACACACGCCTCCTCCTCGCCTCCTTTCCGCCCATCCTGCGCGACATCCTCACGGACGTGCTGGCGGAGGAAAGCGGGATGGAGGTGGTGCAGGGCGGGGCGGGGGAGGACCTGGACCGAAGCGTCGCCCGCTCCGGCGCCGACGTGGTCCTGGTGGAGGAAGGGAGCGCCGACCTCCCCGACCCGTACCTGCGCCTGATGTACCGCCACCCGCACCTCCGGCTGCTCACCGTGTCCCCCGACGGCCGCCAGGCGGCGCTGTACCGGCTGGTCCCCGAGCGGCGCCTCCTGGCCGAGGTGACGCCCGGCGGGCTCGCGGCGGCGATCCGCGCCGCGGCGCGCCCGGGCCCCGGCGCGGAGGCGTAGGCAATGGCGGGCTTCGAGTGCATCGCGGCGACCGGGAGGAGCATCGAGCGGCTGATCAACGCCGGCTTCGCCGAGGCGGACCCGATCCCCGACGCGACCACGCGCCCGAAGGCGGCGCTGGTCCGCGCCGAGGACTTCGCCAAGCCGGGGGAGTCGGGGAACCCGCTCCAGCTCCCCGGGCTGTCGGTGTTCCTGTACCGGGTGGACTTCAACAAGACCACGCGCGCCGGGTGGTCGGCGGTGGGGAGCATGGACGGGCGGGCGTACCTCCCGCTGGACCTGCACTTCCTGATCACGCCCTGGGCGCAGAACGCCGAGTACGAGATGCGGATCCTGGGGCGGACGATGCAGGTCCTGGAGGAGCACGCCTCCCTGTCCGGGCCGCTGCTGGTGGCCTCGGGCGGGTGGAGCGCGGGCGACTCGGTGCAGGTGGTGA
Organism: Longimicrobiaceae bacterium; assembly: GCA_036389055.1. Classification (GTDB taxonomy): domain Bacteria; phylum Gemmatimonadota; class Gemmatimonadetes; order Longimicrobiales; family Longimicrobiaceae; genus JAFAYN01. The sequence continues at coordinate 10,100 of DASVQR010000202.1, forward strand.
TGGAGGAGCTTTCCACGGAGGCGGTGATGCGGACCTTCGACTCGCTCCCGCACGACTACAAGCTCAGCGTGCCGTACGTGGCCCGGGTGGTCCGGCTGGACGGCCGCGTCGCCGCCCCGGACCCGGAGGTGGTCACCGCGGTGGCGGGCGTCACGGTCCCCTCCGGCACGTGAGCCCCAACGAGTTCCTGGCCCCGCGCTGGGACGAGCTGGTCGCCCGGCTGGCGCTGGGGATCGAACCCACGGACCCGGTGCGGCGCTCGCGCATCGCCTGGCCGCTGGAGGTGGCCGCCGACGGCGTGCCGTACCCCGCGCCGCGGACGCTGCGGGATCCCCGCGCGGGTCCATGGGACGGGACGGACGTGCTGCGGCGGGTGGAGCGCCGCGACAGCTGCCGCTTCGTGGTGACGCTGCGGGACGGGACGGCGGGGCCGCTGGAGCTGCGCTTCCTGGACCGGGCGCAGCGCTACGTCCCGCGGCGCATGCGCATCCACCTCCCCGACCCGGTGGACACCGGGCGCATCGTGCGGCCGGCGCTCTTCCCCGGGGCGGCGTACCCCGTCCCGACGGGCGCGCTCGGGGTGCGGGGACAGGTGCTGCGCGGCGGCGTGCCCATGCGCTGGGCGCGGGTGGAGGCGCGGCGCCCCGGCGGGGGCGCCGTGGTGGGGCGGGCCCATGGCGACGAGCACGGCGAGTTCCTGCTGCTGCTGGAGCCCGCCGCCGCCGCCGGGGCGGAGCTGCCGCGCCCGCTGCGGGTGCGGGTGGCGGTGTTCGGCCCGGACGAGCCGCCCGACCCGGACGACGCGCCGGACCCGGCCGCGGACCCGCTCTGGGACCTGCCGCTGGAAGAGGCGGAGCTGGACGGCGGCGGGGCCGAGGCGCTGGCGGGGGCGCGCCTCCCCGACGGGTACCGGGAGGGGGTCTCCCGCGAGGTGGTGATCGGCCTGGGAGGGCCGGGCCGGGAGAAGTTCGACTTTTCATAGCGCCCGCGCGCGCAGGCAAGGAGCGAGACATGCCCGAATACCTGGCACCAGGGGTCTACGTCGAGGAGGTGAGCTTCCGCTCGAAGAGCATCGAGGGGGTTCCCACCAGCACCACCGGCTTCGCCGGGATGACCCGCTTCGGGCCGGTGCAGTACACCGACGGCCCCACCACCACGGAGCCGCGGCTGATCACCAGCTTCACCGAGTTCGAGCGGGTGTACGGCGGGCTGGAGCCGCTGCTGCTGGGGAGCGACGAGCGCATCCCCTACCTGGCCCACGCCGCCCGCGCCTTCTTCCTGAACGGCGGGCAGCGCCTGTACGTGTCGCGGGTGTTCGCCGCCGGCTCGGACGACGGCGTGGCCCGGCTGGAGTTCACGGTGGGGACCGAGCCCACCGCCTGGCGCGCGCGCTGGCCCGGGGCCATGGGGAACGTGTGGGTGCGGGTGCAGGTGCAGCGCAGCGGCAACGTGGTGCAGACGCTCCCGGGGGGCGCCTTCACCGTCAACCGGGTGCGCACCGGCACCGTGGTGGAGGTCTACAACGGGGTCCCCGCCGCCGACCTCCCCAAGGCGAACGACCCCGTCGTGCCCACGGCGCTGAACATCGTCACCCGGGCCACGGACGGGACGCTCACCTTCACCGCGACCGACGGCACGCCGACCACGGTGGACGCCGCCTCCGTGGTGCAGGTGGTGGAGGTCAACGTGCGGGTGGTGGTGGACGGCGAGCGCGAGGACTTCTACCCGGAGCTCTCCTTCTACCCGGACCACAAGCGGTTCATCGGGCGGATCCTGCAGCGCGACGACCCGGCGGACGAGAACGCCGTGGTGTGGCTGGACTGGAAGCCGGACTACCTGGGCAAGGGCGAGCCGGAGCGGCTGACCGCCGCGCTCCAGCTGGCCGCGGGGCTGGCGGAGGGGCGCCTGATCGACGGCAACGACGGGGCGCTGGCGAGCGCGGCCGACCTGATGGGGCTGCCCGCGGACGTGGACATCGCCTCGAAGAAGGCCACCGGGCTGGAGGCGCTGGGCGAGGTGGACGACATCGCCATCGTGGCCACGCCCGACGCGTCCACGCTGGCCAACGACGACGAGATCGCGCTGGCGACCGACAACGTGATCACCCACGCGACCCGCCTGCGCTACCGGATCGCGGTGGTGGACGGGCCGCCGGAGTCGTCGATGAACGAGATCCGCCGCTTCCGCGGCCGGTTCGACAGCAAGTACGCCGCGCTGTACCACCCCTGGATCGTCACCCTGGACCCGCTGGAGCGGGCCGCCCAGGGGGCCCCCCCGCGCAAGCTGCTCCTCCCGCCCTCCGGCTTCGTGTGCGGCATCTACGCCCGCACCGACATCGAGCGCGGCGTGCACAAGGCCCCGGCGAACGAGGTGGTGCGCGGGCTCACCAGCTTCGAGATCAACATCAACAAGCCGCGCCAGGACGTGCTCAACCCGGAGGGGATCAACGCGCTGCGCTTCTTCGAGGGGCGCGGCAGCCGGGTGTGGGGCGCGCGCACCATGAGCTCCGACCCGGAGTGGAAGTACGTCAACGTCCGCCGGCTCTTCATCTTCCTGGAGCACTCCATCGACAAGGCCACGCAGTGGGCGGTGTTCGAGCCCAACGGCGAGCGGCTGTGGGCCAACATCCGGCGCACGGTGGAGGACTTCCTCCTGGTGCAGTGGAAGAACGGGGCGCTGCTGGGCGAGAAGCCGGACCGGGCGTTCTTCGTCCGCTGCGACCGGACCACCATGACGCAGAACGACCTGGACAACGGGCGGATGATCTGCCTGATCGGCGTGGCCCCGGTCAAGCCCGCGGAGTTCGTGATCTTCCGCATCGGGCAGTGGACGGGCGACGCCGTGACCTCACCGACGAGCTGACGAGGACGCCATGCCGACTTTTCGCGAGAACCCTTACGGTGCCTTCAACTTCCTCGTCACCCTGGGGGGCGCGCAGGGCGACGGGGCGGAGGGCACCATCATCGGCGGCTTCTCCGACGTGAGCGGGCTGGGGACGGAGGTGAAGTACTCGGAGTACCGCAACGGCAACGAGCGGTTCAACACCGTGCGCAAGGTGCCGAACACGCACTCCGTGGACGACGTGACCCTGAAGCGCGGGCTCGTCGGGTCGGAGGACCTGTGGGCTTGGCTCCGGGGCGTCCGGGACGGGACGGCGGATCCGCGCAACGTCATCATCCAGCTGCTGGACGAGGCGCGGCGGCCGGTGGTGACCTGGTCTCTGCGGAACGCGCAGCCGAAGAAGTGGACCGGGCCCACGCTGGCGGCCAAGGGCGGGGGCGAGGTGTCCATGGAGGAGCTGTCGCTGGTGCACGAAGGGCTGGAGATGTCGTAACGGGTACAGCCGGGTTCGGGCGAATCCCGGCTGGCGCCGGGACCGCGCTCTATTCCGCTGGACACGAAACTACCGTGTCCAGCGGAACGGAGCCCCGCGGAAACTGCCCCGCGGGTCTCCGCCCTTCGGGTTACGATCGCTTTCGCAACTGCTGAACGGCGAACTACGGAACTGCACTGCTTCTCTGATGCGGGAACGACTCCAGCTCGGCGCGCCGGGGATCTACGTGGCCCCGGAGGAGCCGGTGAGGGCGCTCACCGGGGTCCGGATGGACGTGGCGGCGTTCGTGGGGGTGGCCCCGCGGGGGCCGGCGCGGCTGCCGGCGTTCCAGGCGTGGTGGGCGGAGCCGCCGCGGGGGGTCGCCTCGCCCTCGGCCTCGCTGCGCTCCGTCGCGGTGCCGGTGGAGAGCTGGGGCGCGTACCGGCGGCTCTTCGGGGGGTTCGAGGGGCCGGGGCTGCTGCCGTACGCGGTGGCCGCGTTCTTCGAGCAGGGCGGGCGGCGGGCGTACGTGGTCCGGGTAGTCCACGACTACGGGGAGGGAGACCCGCGCAACGACTACGCGGTGGCGCGGGGGACGGTGACGGGGGTGGCTCCTCGCTCGGGCGGGGAATTGGTGCTCCGCGCGCGGAGCGAGGGGAGCTGGGGAAACCGGCTGCGGGCGACGCTGGCGTTCCGGGCGCGGCCGCTGGCGTTCGACACGCTGGGGAGCGCGCCGGGGCGGCTGGCGCTGCTGGGGGACGCGGAGCTCCCCGTGGGGACGCTGCTGCGGCTCTGGCTCCCGGGCGGGGTGCCGGTGCTGCGCTTCGTCACGGGGACCTGGGAGGACTGGCGGGCGGACCGGCCGGAGCGGGTGCGGTACGCGGGGCTGGAGTACCCGGCCGACGTGGAGCCGGAGCGCGTGGAGACGGTGGATGCGGAGCTTACGGTGCTGGACGCGGCGGACGACGGCGTGGAGCGGGTGGAGATCCACTCCGGGCTGGGGCTGTCGCCGCTGCACCCGTGCTGGATGGCGCGGATGCTCTGGCGCGACTCGGCGCTGGTGTACCCGGACGCGGCGTGGATCGGCGACGCGCTGGACGTGCCCGACCCGGACCTGCGCACACCCGCGGAGCCGCCCCGGCCGCAGTTCACCTGCGGGCGAGACCGGTACGCGGAGCTGGTCCCGGAGGACTTCTTCGACGCGGAGTGGACCCCGGGCGACGAGCAGGCCCGCAGCGGCATCCACTCGCTCGTCGAGATCGAGGAGCTGTCGGTCGTGGTGGTGCCCGACCTGTACTCGCCGGGACCGCTCGTCCCGCGGGAGCGGGTGGAGGACGCGCCCACGCTGGCCGGGCCGCGCTTCGCGCTCTGCGTGGAGCTGGACGCGCCGCCCACGCCGGAGCCCGCCGCCGGGGAGTGCGAGGGCGGCTTCTCGGCGCTGGACGACGGCTCGGCGGGGGAGCTGGACGGGCTGCGGCTGGACCCCACGCTCCCCGGCGACCGGGAGACCATCGTGGGGCTGCAGGCGCGGGTGGTGGAGCTGGCGGAATCGCTGGCTTCGTGGCAGGTGCTGCTGGACGTGCCGCCGGGGCTGAACCACCGCCAGGTGCTGGAGTGGCGGTCGCGCTTCGCGACGGCCTGGGCGGCGGGCTACCACCCGTGGCTGCGCGTGTCCCGGCCGGACGACCTGCGGGACCCGCTGGTGCCGGTGCCCCCCTCGGCGTTCGCGGCGGGGATCGTGGCGCGGCAGGAGATCGCCTTCGGCGTGCCGCACGGGCCGGCCAACGTGGTGGCGGTGGGACCGGTGTCGGCGCTGGACGCGGTGTCGCCGGCGCGGCACGCGGAGCTTCACCAGGCCGGGGTCAACGTGTTCCTGGGCGAGCGCGACGGGATCCGGCTCACCGCCGGGCGCACGCTGTCGCGCGATCCGCAGTGGCGGCAGCTCAGCGTGCGCCGGCTGGTGACCATGCTGCGCCGCACGCTCCTCCAGCAGATGCAGTGGACGGTGTTCGAGCCCAACGACGCGCGGCTGCGCGACGAGCTGCAGCGCATGCTGGAGGGCTACCTGGAGCGGCTGTTCCGGGCGGACGCGTTCAGCGGAGCCACGCCGGAGGAGGCCTTCTTCGTCCGCTGCGACGACGCGCTCAACCCGCCCGCGGTGGTGGACGAGGGGCGGCTGGTGTGCCACGTGGGCGTCGCCCCGGCGGAGCCGCTGGAGTTCATCCTCCTGCGCCTCTCCCGCGAGGGGGACGGCACCCTGCTCACGGAGGAGTGATGCCGCTGGAAGCCGACCACAAGATCGCCGGGACCTTCAACTTCGTGGTCTCCCTGCGCCGCAGCGCGGACGTCCCCTCCGGCCTGGCCGGGGTGGAGCAGGGCCAGGGCGGACCCGCCTCCACGGAGCCGGGCGGGCTGATCTGCGACGGGGGGTTCCAGGAGTGCTCGGGGCTGGAGATCGAGATGGACGTGCAGGAGCTGCAGGAGGGCGGCCGCAACGACGGGGTGATCCGCCGCGTGGGCCGGGGCAAGTACACCAACCTGGTGCTCAAGCGCGGCATGTTCCACGGCGGCGCCGGCAACCGCGTGAGCCCCACGCTGTGGGAGTGGCTGCAGGCGATCCTCCGCGGCGTGCGCCCGGTGATGCGCTGCGACGGCGTGGTGCAGGTGCTTGCCGCCGACCGCCGCACCGTGCTCGCCACCTGGACCTTCACCCGCGGCCTCCCCGCCAAGGTCGCCGGCCCGCAGCTCAACGCCAAGACCGGCGAGGTCGCCATCGAGGAATTGCACATCGCCCACGAGGGGCTGCGGCTGGCGGTTTGAACGGCAGGGAATAGGGGACAGGGGACAGGGGACAGGGGACAGCCTGCAACGGCGACGGCGACCCCCTCCCCCGGGCCCTCCCCGCAAGGGGGAGGGGAGAACGACGGAGTGCCGGGGCCGGCTCCGGCGCGAGGGGCCACCCCTCACCCCCCGGCCCCCTCTCCCACAAGGGGAGAGGGGGAGCACGACGAAGCCGAACCCCGGGAAGCCCTCCCCCGGCACGGGGGAGGGTGGCGGCTCTCAGGCCGCCGGGTGGGGGCCCCGAGGACGCCAGCGGGAAGCCGCGTGAGGGATTTCGGCCCGAAGGGGCGAGACCCCGCGGCGGTTTGCGGGGGCTCGACTCCGTTAGCCGGCGTCGTTTGCCGGCTTACGGAGCCGAAGCCCGACCCCGGCGTAGCCGGGGGCACGCCCGAACACGCAGTTCAAAGCAGTTCGTTGTCAAAGAACCCACGCCGGACGAGTAGATGAGCGGACTGACCAAGGCCAAGCTCTACCGCCTGAGCAACGACAAGAACAACACGCGCCTGGAGACGATCCCGGTGCAGTTCAACCCGGCGTCGCTGAAGCTGACGATCAGCGGCCACACCGAGGGCGGCCAGTCCACCGCGCGCCCGGCGCGGCAGTACACCGGCAACTCGTCCACGGAGCTGGCGTTCGACCTGGTGTTCGACACGGCGGACGAGGCGCGCGGGAGCGACGCGCGGCCCGTGTCGGTGCGGGAGAAGACGGCCAGGGTGGAGCAGTTCGTCCTGCCGCAGGACACCGGGGGGCAGCGGCAGTCGCAGCCGCGGGTGGAGTTCGAGTGGGGCGGGCTGTCGGTGAAGGGGCTGATCTCGTCGCTGTCCATCGACTTCGACCTGTTCGCGATGGACGGGACCCCGCTCCGGGCCAAGATGTCGGTGAGCATCAAGGAGCAGGACGCGCGCTACGAGTTGCTCCAGGCGGGCCCGGGCGCGCCCACGCAGGGCGCCGCGCCCACCCCCGAGGCGGCAGCGTCCGGGGGCGCGGCGGGACGGCCGGGGACGGCGGGCGGCGGGCTGGGCTTGAGCCTGTCGGCGAGCGCCAGCTTCGGCGTGGCGCTGGGCGGCGAGAGCGTGGCCGAGTTCACGGCGCGCATGGGGCTGGAGCCGGGCGCCTGGCGCGGCGTGGCGGCAGGGCTGGAGGGGACGCTGTCGCTGGAAGCCGGCATGGAGATCGGCTTCGACGCGTCGCTGTCGCTGGGCGGAGGCGTGGGGATCAGCGCCGGGTTCGAGGCGGACCTGGACGCCTCGCTGGAAGCGTCGCTGGGGCTGTCGGCGGGGGCGGGGATCTCGGCGGGCGCGGGGGCGCGCGCGGGCGGCACGGCGGCGGCCGGGTTCGCGCTGAGCGCGGCCGGCGGCGTCGGCGCGGCGGTGGAGACCAGCAAGATCGCAAGGGCGGAGGCGGCGGCGCAGGCGTCGGCACGCTCCTTCGGCGCGACGGGCGTGGCGGCCTCGGCGGCGCTGCCGGCGGGGGGCGCCACCCCGGCGGCCTCCGGCGCGGGAGCGGCGTACCAGGCCGCCACTCCGCCGGCCGCGGGGGCGGCGGCGGCGCTCTCCGCCGCGCGCGTGTCCACCGCGTCCGCAGCCGGGGGCGCCGTGTCGTCCGCGTCCGTGGCGGCGTCGGGCGCCGCGACGATCTCGACCGCGGCCGTGGCGACGGCGGCCGCCGCGGGGACGGCGGTGCCGGCGGCGTACGCGCCGCCGCGGGCGGACCCGCGCGCCACCTCGTACGGCTTCGGCGTGCCGCTGCGGCCGCGGGTCGGACCGGCCGCGCTGGCGAGCGCGGGGACGGTGGCGTTGCGCCCGTACGCGCCCGCCCGCGAGGTCCCCACCACGCGCGACCCCACGGTCCCCAGCTGGGTGCAGCTGCCCGCGGCGTCGCAATCGACGGCCGGCGGGGCGGGGAAGAAGGCCGGCGGACGCACGGACTGCGGGTGCGGCTGCGGGCCGCGGGGAGGTGCGCGATGACCGTGCGCGTGGACACCCTCACCACCGAGGTCAGCGCCGAGCCCGAGCGCGTGGGCGAGGACGCGCGCGAGGGGACGCAGTGGGAGGAGCGCGCGAAGACCGCCGCGCAGCTGCGGCGCATCCTGCGCGACGAGGCTCGCACCCGTGCGGAGGGGTGGGATGACTGAGCCCATCCTGTACTCGGCCGAGCCCGTCTTCGAGGTGGACGGCCGGGTCCGCGGCGAGCTGGCGCGCGACCTCCTCCGCCTGGACGTGGTGGAGACCACGGAGGGGCTCAAGACGCTGACGGCGCGCGTGGCCGGGAGCCCGCCGCACCCCGACGTCCCCGAGCTGCCGGAGCTGTACCTGGACGGCAGCGTGGTGGACTTCGGCAGGCGGCTGGTGGTCTCCCTCGGGCCGGACACGGGGGCACGCACGGTGTTCGACGGCTACGTCAGCGCCGTGGAGGCCGCGTACGCGGAGGGGCGGGAGCCCGAGGTGGTGATCTTCGCGGAGGACCGGCTGATGAAGCTGCGCACCACGCGGCGGATGAAGAGCTACGAGGACGTCACGGACGCGCAGCTCGCCGAGCGGGTGGGGGCGGAGCACGGCCTGTCCGTGGACGCCTCTGCCGACGGGCCCACGTACGACGTGGTGCAGCAGTGGAACCAGAGCGACCTGGCCTTTTTGCGCTCGCGCGCGGCGCGCATCGGCGCGGAGGTGTGGATCGCCGAGGACACGCTGCACTTCAAGACGCGCGGCAGCCGCGCCGGCACCGAGATCACCCTGGTCAACGGCAACCAGCTCCTGGACGTGCAGATCCGCGCCGACCTGGCGCACCAGCGCACGAAGGTGCGCGTGACCGGCTACGACGCCGACGAGCGCGACGCAATCGACGAGGAGGCGGGGGAGGAGGCGGTGGCGGCCGAGGTCACGGGCGGGATCACCGGGCCGGCGCTGCTGCAGCGCGCCTTCGGGGAGCGCACCAGCTGGCGCACGCGCGACGTGGCGCTCACCGACGGCGAGGCGAGAGAGTGGGCGCGCGCCGAGATGCTGCGCCGGAGCCGCGGCTTCGTCACCGCCGTGGGGACCACCAGCGGGACGGCGGACATGGTGGTGGGGAGCCGGCTCGCCTTCGAGCGGGTGGGCGCTCCCTTCAACGGCGGGGGCTACTACGTCACCCGCGTCCACCACTCCTTCGACCGCAGCAGCGGCTTCCGCACCCGGTTCGAGGCCGAGCGCGCGACCGTGAACGAGGGCGCGTGACGGGCGGGCCGCGGGCGGACGGGCCGGGCGCCTTCTTCGGGCTCTACCCGGCGCTGGTCACCGGCATCGTCGATCCCCGCAGCCTGGGGCGGATCGAGGTCAGGTTCCCCTGGCTGGGCACCGACGGCGACGAGGTGCGCGCCTGGGCCACCCTGCTCACCCCCTACGCCGACGACGGCCAGGGGTGGGAGTTCCTCCCCGCGGTGGGCACGCAGGTGGTGGTGGGGTTCGAGGCGGGCGACCTGCGGCGCCCCTACATCGTGGGCTCCGCCTGGAACGGGCGCGAGGCGCTCCCAGAGGACCCCGCCGAGCCCAACGACAAGCGGCTGATCCGGACCCGCTCGGGGAGCCTGCTGGAGTTCGACGACAAAGCCGGCGCGGCGAAGGTGACGCTCTCCATGCAGAGCGGGCACAAGCTGGTGATGGACGACGCCGCGCAGGAGGTGAGGCTGACGCACTCCAACGGGTGCACCATCACCATGGACGCCGCCGGCAACGTGAGAATCACCGCCAACCTCAACGTGGACGTGACCGCGAGCGTGATGAACGTCCACGCCGCCGTCGCCAACTTCGACGGCGTGGTCAACTGCGCCACCCTGGTGGCGAGCACCGGCGTGGTGTCCCCCTCGTACACCCCCGGCGCGGGGAACGTGTGGTGAGCCATGTGTGACGGGCACCCGTGGCGGCTGGTGGCGCCCTGGTGGCGCTGGCCCCTGCTGGCCGAGCCGGGGCGCAGCGTGAAGAGCACGCGCCCCGCCCTGCAGAAGTACGACACGTCCGACCCGGTGAGCCTGTTCGTCAGGGACCCGCAGAAGACGCTGGCCTACACCCCGGACGACGAGGTGTACGAGGCGATCGCCTATCCCGACGTGCCGGCCGGGACCAAGCGGAGCCGCTTCGCCAGGCACTTCCTGCGCTCCACGGGGACCCGCAAGCTGTTCCTCCCCACGCACAAGCGCTTCTACCTGGTCGTGTGCGAGCTGCACTGCGACACCGCCGGCTTCCCCAGCGTCAGCCGCGACAAGGTGTGCGAGGCCGGGTTCGTGGTGCGCCGCCGCCGCCTCTCCTTCCGCCAGGAGGACGCCGGGCGCGCCGCCGACCTGGCCCGGCAGGCCGGCTCGCTCTCCGCGCAGATCGCCCGCATCGACCGGGGGAGCAGCAGGCGGGTGCTGCGCAAGCGCCACCGCGTCACCCCCGCCGGCGTGTTCGGCGCCAATGCCTCCGCCGGGACGGCGGTCGTGTCGCGGGTGGACGCCGCGCTGGAGGCGAGCGCAGTGGCCAAGCGCGCGGAGCTGCAGGCGCAGCTCCAGGAGGTGCGCGACGAGCTGGTGAAGTGGAAGGTGAAGGCGGGCGCGGCGTTCCTGGGCGAGGGGTGGGTCCCCACCGGGGCCGAGAACGTGGGCGCCTGGGAGGTGGTGGGCGAGACGCCGGACGAGGTGGTGGAAAAGGTCTACCCCCTGTACCCGCTGGTCCCCGACCCGCGCGTGGCCGGGCACGACGCCGCCGGCAAGACGCTGTACTTCGGGATGATCCCCATGAGCGGGCGCGAGGTGGACGCCGCCGGCGACGCGCGCTTCGACGACCGCTCGCGCTACCAGGTGCGCTGCTTCGTCCGGCGGCATCGCTGCGACTGCCCCAGGACGGGCGAGCCAAACGACTGCGGCGGCGAGCTGGTGTGGAGCGAGCCCACGGAGGTGTTCCAGCTGGCCCCGCACTTCGACCCGGTGGGCACCGGCAACCAGCCGGTCACCATCCAGCTCCCGGACATCCCGGTGCTCGCCGCCACCGAGGGCGCGCGGCTCCCGGTGGCGATGGTCTCGCCCGAGGGCTCGTCGCTCAACTTCAGCGTGGTGGACGGCGAGCCGCAGCCCTCCGAGCCGGGCGGCTTCCAGATCTGCTACATCTCCATCCCGCTGATCACCATCGTCGCCACCTTCGTGTTCAACCTGTTCCTGCCGGTCGTGGTGTTCGTGTTCCAGCTCTGGTTCCTGCTGGGCCTCAAGCTGTGCATCCCGCCCAGCCTCTCGTTCGGCGCCGGCGCCTCGGCCCACGCGGACATCCAGGGCGAGCTGGACATCGCGCTGAGCGCCGACCTCCGGGTCGGGATCCTCGCCGGAGCCGACCTCAACCTGGCGCTCACCGGCGAGCACGGCCTCAAGACCGGCGGCGACGGCGTGCTGGACGACGCCGACCTGGAGAACCCCGCGTTCGCCGGGAGCGACTCGCCCGGCTTCCAGCTGGCGCAGGAGTACGCCCCCGCGGCGCTGCTGGAGCTCCAGAAGAGCGCCACCGCCGTGCCGGAGCCCGCGCCCGAGTCGCCGCTCTGGGTGCCGCGGGTGCAGCGCTGGGAGGTGGGCGCGTGAGCCGGGCGGCCGCGGCGCTGGGGCGGGGGTGGCGCTTCCCCGTGCTCCCGCGCGAGGGCGGGGTGGACTACGAGGAGGGCGCCGAAAAGGTGCGCCAGTCCATCCTGCTAATCCTGGACACCGAGCCGGGCGAGCGGATCATGCGGCCCACCTTCGGGTGCGGGCTGCGGCGCTACCTGATGAAGCCGAACACCACCGCCACGCGGGCCATGATGCAGCGCGACGTGCAGCAGGCGCTTTCCACCTGGGAGCCACGGATCTCGCTGGCTTCCGTGAGCGTGGAGCCGGGGGACGATCCCTCGCTGGTGCTGGTGCACGTGGCGTACACGCACCTGCGGGACGGCAGTCCGGGCAACCTCGTGTACCCGTTCTACCTGCAATGAGAACGGACATTTACGGCAACAGCTTTGGGCTTGGGCGTGCCCCCGGCTGCGCCGGGGTCGGGCTGCGGCTCCGTAGCGCACGATACAACTGTGCGCAACGGAGTCGAGCCCGCGCAAACTGCCGCGCGGTCTCGCCCCTTCGGGCCGACATCCCTCACGCGGGGGTGGTGCTGGCGTCCGCCGGGGGCCCCCACCCGGCGGCCTTAGAGCCGCCACCCTCCCCCGTGCCGGGGGAGGGCTGTCCGGAGTTCAGGTTCGCCGTGCTCCCCCTCTCCCCTTGTGGGAAAGGGGGCCGGGGGGTGAGGGGTAGCCCCTCGCGCCGAGCCGGCCCCGGCACTCCGCCGTTCTCCCCTCCCCCTTGCGGGGAGGGGCCGGGGGAGGGGGTCGCCGTCGCAGTTGCAGGCTGTCCCCTGTTCCCTGTTCCCTGTTCCCTGCCGTTGGGGTGAAGCGACGATGCCGCTCCCGACTCCGATCCTGGACGACCGCTCCTGGCAGCAGCTCCGCGACGAGCTGGTCCGCCGCATCCCGGTGTACACGCCGGAGTGGACGGACCACAACCCCAGCGACCCGGGGATCACGCTCCTGGAGCTGTTCGCCTTCCTGGGCGAGAACCTGCTCTTCCGCTTCAACCAGATCCCGGAGGCGACGCGGCTCTCGTTCCTCAAGCTGCTGCAGGTGCCGCCGCGGCCGGCGCAGCCCGCGCGGGCCATGCTGGAGCTGCTGCAGTCCACGCCCTCGGCCACCGAGACGCTGGTGCCGCTGGGGACGGAGGCGCGGGCGGGGGCCACGCCGTTCGAGACGCGCGACGAGGCGTGCGTGTGGCCGCTGGCCGCGCGGGGCGTGGCGCGCATGCGGGCGGCGGCGCCCACCCCGGGGAGCGACGCGGAGATCTACGCGCAGGCGGCGCGCTCGGCGCGCCAGATGGACGACGAGGACGAGGCGGCCTACTACGTGACCGAGGTGCTGGGGGCGGACCCGGCGGAGCCGGGGTTCGCGCCGGTGGACTTCGGGGCCACGCAGGACGGCGTGCTGTGGGTGGCGGTGCTCGCCACCAGGGCCACCGACACGGCGCGGCTGGGGGGCGCGCTCCTCAACCTGGGCTACATCCCCGACCCGGTCCTCCCGGCCATGCAGGACGTGGAGGCGTGCCCCGGCGCGGGCGCCGAGGAAAGCACGGACGAGGTGGTGTGGGAGGTGTCCACCGCGGAGCTGCGCGACCGCGAGCCCGTGTACCGCGTGCTGCGCGTGGAGGGCGACACCACCCGCGGACTGGCGCAGCAGGGCGTGGTGCGGCTGCGCCTCCCGGCCGACGCCACGGTGCCGGGGCTCCCGGAGCCGGACGACGCGGACCTGGCGGGCACCGGCGACTTCCCGCCGGTGCTGGAGGACGAGGAGCTGGCGGAGAAGCTGCTCTTCTGGATCCGCGGCTACCGCCGCAGCGCCGACCGGCCGCTGGAAAAGGTGCTCTGGGTAGGGCTCAACGCCGCGGAGGCGCTGCAGGTCCGCTCGGCGCGGGCGGAATTGCTGGGCACCGGGAGCGGCGGGGCGGGGCAGAGCTTCGCGCTCGCGAACGCTCCCGTGATCCCGGACTCGCTGCGGGTGGAGGTGGAGGAGCCGGGGGGGTGGACGCCGTGGACCCGGGTGGACGACTTCGCCGGGAGCTGGCGCGACGACCGGGTGTTCACGCTGGACCCGGAGGCGGGGAGCGTCCGGTTCGGCGACGGGCAGCGCGGGCGCGTCCCGCAGATCGGCGAGCGGATCCGGGCGCGCGAGTACCGCTACGGCGGGGGCGCGGCGGGGAACGTGGGGCCCAAGGCGATCACCCGCGTGGTGGGCGTCGCCGGGATCAAGGCGTCCAACCCCGTGCGCGGCGTGGGCGGCGAGGACGCGGAGGAGGTGGGCGACGCCATCGAGCGCATCCCCGCCGAGATGCGCCGCCGCGACCGCGCCGTCACCCGCGAGGACTTCCGCGACCTGGCGCTCGCCACGCCGGGCGCCGGCGTGGGCCGCGCCGAGGTGCTCCCCCTCTTCCACCCGCCCACCCTCCAGGAAGAGGCCGCGGGGGTGGTCACCGTGGTGGTGTGGCCCGCCGAGGACCCCGCCCACCCCGACGCCCCCGTCCCCGACCGCGACCTGCTGCGCTGCGTCTGCGCCTGGCTGGACGCGCGCCGCCTGGTGACCACCGAGCTGTACGTGGTGCCGCCCACCTACCGCAAGATCTCCGTGTCGGTGGGCGTGAAGACCAAGCCGGGGTTCGGCGTGGAGGCGGTGCGCGCCTGGGTGGAGCTGGTGCTCCGCCAGTACCTGGCGCCGCTGCCGCCGTACGGCCCCTCCGGCGAGGGGTGGCCGCTGGGGCGGCGCGTGCACGGCCCGGAGCTGGAGGCCGCCGCGCTGCAGGTGGAGGGGGTGGAGTACCTGGAGGGGCTGCGCCTGGCCGAGTGGGGCAAGGCCGAGTCGGATCCCGACGGGTGCGGCCCGCAGACGGTGCTGCTGGAACCGTACGAGGTGCCGGAGCTGGTGGAGATCACCGTGGTGCAGGGGCCGCCGCTGGCCCCCGGCGCGTCGTTCTCGCCCCCGCCGCCGCTGGACGAGAACCGCAGCCCGGACGAGCCCGCGCCGGTCCCGGTGCCGATCCCCACCCTGCGGGAGGAGTGCTGAGGCGATGAGGACCCTCCGCCCCTTCGCGCTGGTGCAGGGCGGCGACGCCTGGAGCCGCGCCGCCCACGACGGCACCTTCCTGGAGCTGGAGACCGGGACGGTCGAGCTGGCGTGGACGCTCCCGGCCGACGCCGAGGCCCCCGCGGGGCCGCCGCCCGCGCCCGGCGGCCTCGCCTTCGACGCGGAGTGCAGGCTGTACCGCGCCGACCCCGCGCGCGGCGTGGTGGAGCGCATCCGCTGGGAGCCGGGCAGGGCCTCCGGCCTCCCCGATCCCGTCGAGCTGTTCGAGCCGGAGCCCGTGTCGCCGCTGGGCGAGTTCGCGCCCGTGGACACCGGGCGCGGGCCGCTGCGCCGCCCGGTCGGCGTGGCGGTCGATCAGGACGACCGGCTGTACGTGGCCGAGGCGGACGCCGGGCGGATCCTGGTCTTCGACCTGTGGAGCCGCCGGCTGCTGCGCGTGGCGCGCACCGGGCCGGGGACGCGCCCGCTGGACCTGGCGGCGCACGGCCGCGAGGTGGTGGCCGTGGTGCGCGGCATCCCCGGGCTGGTGAAGCTGACCGCGCGCGAGGGGCCGGAGCCGCTGGACGTGCCGCCGGAGGTGATCTCGCCGGACCGCGTCGCCGTCTCCCCCTCGGGGGCGGTGGCGGTGATCCTGGGCGCCGGGACGGAGGGGGCGATGGTGCTGCCGCTCGCCCGGCCGCGGGACGTGTTCGCGGTGCCGCGCGCCACGGACCTGGAGTGGGAGTCGGACGACGTGCTGGCGGTGGCCCGCTTCCCCGGCGAGCCGTTCCAGCGCTTCCGCGTCGCCCCCGGCTCCGTGGAGCGGCAGCAGCCGCTCGTCGCCCGGGGATACGACGGGCTGGGGATCGTCCGCACGCCCGAGGGGCGCATCGGCTACCACTCGGACCGCGGCTTCCGCACGGCGGCGCTGGCGCGGGTGGTCTACGGGCGCGAGGGGACGGTGACCACCTTCCGGCTGGACGCGGGCGAGTACCAGACGCAGTGGGGGCGCGTCTTCCTGGACGCGTGCATCCCCGCGGGCACCTCGCTGCGCGTGCACTGCGTCACCAGCGACGAGAGCTTCGACGAGCCGGCGCTCCTCCGCTCGCCGGCCGGCAACCTGGTCAAGGCCACGGTGCCGCGGCCGGACCTGTCGCCGCCCATGCCGCCGCTCTCGCTGCTCCCCGACGCGCCGGAGTGGCTGCCGCTGCACCGCCGCGAGAGCGGGCGCGAGCTCGCCTGGACGCCGCCCGAGGCGGGGGACCCGTTCGTCACCTACGAGGCGCCGGTGATGGCGGGGCCGGGGCGCTTCCTGTGGGTGTCGCTGCGGCTGTGCGGCACCCGCCACGCGTCGCCGCGCGTCCGGTCGCTGCGGGTGGAGAGCCCGGGGCACGACCTCCTCCGCCGCCTGCCGAAGACGTTCTCGCGCGAGGAGGCGGACGCGTCGTTCCTGCGCCGCTACCTGGCGATCTTCGACGGGCTGGCGCACGAGCTGGAGAGCCGCGCCGCGAACCGCGACATGCTGCTGGACCCGCACGGCACGCCGCCGGACATGCTCCCCTGGCTGGCCAGCTTCCTGGGTCTGGCGCTGGACGACCGCTGGCCGGAGCACGCGCGCCGCACCCTGGTGGCCGAGGCGGCGTGGCTCTTCCGCTTCCGCGGCACGGTGCCGGGGCTGAAGCGCTTCCTGGAGATCTACCTGGGCGAGCCGGTGACGCTGCTGGAGCAGTTCCGGCTGCGGGGGATGGGCGGCGCGCTGCTGGGGGACCGCGGGCCGACCGTGTCGCGCGCGGTGCTGGGGGCCGGGTTCCGGGTGGGCGGCACCGTGGGCGAGCCGGGGGAGTCGCCGCTCGCCGGCACGGCGGAGGACGCCTTCCGGACGCACGCGCACCGCTTCGCCGTGCTGGTGCGCGGCTCGCTCACGCAGGAGCAGCTGGACGTGGTGCAGCACGTCCTGGACGTGCACCGGCCGGCGCACACCGTGGTGGAGATCTGCCCGCTGGGCGCGGGGATGCGGGTGGGGCGGCGGCTGCACCTGGGGATCTCGTCGGCCATCGGGCGGACGGGCGGGTTCGCGACCGTGCAGCTGGGGGCGGCGGCGCTGGGGCGGGGGACCATCGTGGGGCGGCCGGAGCCGGGGACGACGCCCGGGGCGGCGCGCCTGGGCTCCGGGAGCCGGGTCGGCTGACGTGGACGCCCTCCACGTGGCCCGGATGCGCGCGCGCTACCGCCTCCCCGCAGGGGACGCGGACGCGCGCCCGCGCCTGGACGCGCTGCTGCGCGAGGTGCTGGACGACGCGCTGGAGCACGCGCTGGACCGCGCCGGCGTGCCGCGCCACGAGGAGGTGTGCGTGCGCCGGGTGGACGCGCCCGCGCGCCTGCGCCTGGGCGCGCCGGACTCCGCGCTCGTCGCCGCGTGGAGCGTGGCGCTGGCCGACGCGATCCGCGCCACCCTCGACGGCGGCGGGCCCGACGTGGTCCGCTTCCGCACCCGCGGGCACGCGCTGGCGGACCTGCTGGTCTCCGTGGCGCGCGGCGACCACGCGCGCGCCTGGGCCTGGCGGCAGCTCGGCCTCTGGTCCGCGGGCGACGACGCTTCCGGCGAAACCGCCGTCGAGGAGGCGGTCCGCGCGCTGCTGTCCCGTCCCGAGTCCGTCGTCGCGGCGCTGTCCGCCGTCGCGAGGGCCGGCGCGCTCCCCGCGCTGGCGGCGCGCATCCGCCCGGACGCGTGGACGGCCGTCGCGCGCGCCGCGCTGGAGGCCGCCGCGGTGCCGGACTCCGCTGTCCGCGTCCTCGTCCGCCCGTCGGAGCCGGATCCGTCGGCGGGGTCCACGGGCGGAACTGCGGGCGATGCGGATGGAGGCCCCGGCGCGGCCCCCGCACTGTCGTCCGACGCGGTGCTCCGGCGAGTCCGACGCATCGCGGGACAGTCCGCGATCGCGCGCGCCGTCCTCGCCCGGCCCGAGATCGCCGCCGACCGGCGGCGGGCGCTCGCCCTGCTCGCGCTGCTGGAGGCCGAGCCCGCCGCGCTCGCGCGCGGGCTGGCCGCCTCGACGGAGCTGGTCGCCGCTGTGGAGGACGAGATCGCGCAGGACACGGTGGACGGGCAGACGGCGTCGTCCCGGTCGGACGCCGACCGTCAAACGGACGCGGCGCGGCGAGGCAACGCGTCGGCCGACCGTGAAGCCGATCGCGCCCGCGGCGAGTCGAGGACGTCCGACGACGGTCTGTCCGACAGCGACTTGGACCCGGAGGAATCCCCGATGCCGGCGCAGCGCGCCGCGGGGGAGACGCGGTGGGGCGGGCTGCTCTTCCTGCTGCACGTCGTCGGGGAGCTGGACGTCGCGGAGGAGGTCGCCGCGTCGGACGTGCTCGCCGCTCGCTCCCTGCGATGGGTCCTTTTTCACGTCGCCCAGAGCCTGCTCGGACTGGACGAGCGCGACCCCGCGGCGCTGGCGTTCGCGGGGCTGGGCCCCGACCGCGACCCGCCGACGCGCGGCGAGGAGCCGGCGACGCCGGCAGAAATGGACGAAGTAGACACCCTCGCCCGCCGGCTGGAGGCGCGCCTCTTCGAGCGGCTGCGCGGCGAGCCGGCGCCGGACCGCCGCGCGGCCGCGGCGCTGCTGCGCGAGACGGCGCGGCGCGCGGCGGCGGTGGAGGCGGACCCCGGGTGGATCGACGCGCGGCTGTCGCTGGACGAGGTGTCCATCGACGTGCGCCGCGCCGGGCTGGACCTGGACCCCGGCTGGCTCCCCTGGCTGGGCGTGGTGGTGAGGTTCGTCTATGAGTAGCGCCGCCCCGCTCCCGTTCCCCGGCCCCGCCGTGCGCACCCCGGGCGAGCGCCTTGCCGCCGCCGCCGCCGCGCTGGCCGGCCGCCTGGCCGACCTGCTGGACCTGGCGCTCCCCGGCGCCGAGCACGCCGCCGCGCGCGACTTCCTGCGCGCCATGGCCGCCGAGGCCGACGCGGGCGCGGAGGGCGGCGGGGACGATCCCTTCGACCGGGTGGTGGGCGGCTTCGGCCTGTCGCGCGTGGAGGCCGACCTGCTCCTGCTGGCCGGGCTGCCGGAGGAGCACGAGGGCTACGCCGGCGTCCTGCGCACGCTGCACCCGCGGGGCGAGCCGCGCCCCACCGCCGGGCTGGCCGCGCAGCTGCTGTGCGACTCCGCCGCCGAGCGCCGCCTGCTGCGCGACGTGCTGGAGACCGGCCCCGCCGCCCGCGCCGGCGTGGTGCGCCTGGGCGACGAGGGGCCGTTCTGGGAGCGCACCCTGCTCCCGGCCGAGGCGCTGTGGTCCGCGCTGCACGGCGCCGACGCCTGGCCCGCGCCGCTCCGCCCGGAGGGCGGGCCCGTCGCGCTGGCGGGGCTGGACGCCTGGCTGGCCGGCCCCGCCGCCCGCCTGGCGCTCGCCGCCCTGGCCGACGGCGAGCCGCGCACGCTGCTGGTGAGCGCCCACGCTGAGGAGCTGGCCGCGCAGCGCGGCGCAGCGCTGGTGGCCGCCGCCGGGGCCGAGCCGGTGCGCCTGGCGCTCCCCGCCGCGGCCGGGCCGGAGCTGGAGCGGCTGGTGTCGGTGCACGCCGTGGCCCGCGGGACCGTGCCGGTGCTGCGCATGGCCGCGCCGGAGGGGCCCGGCGCCCCGCGCGTCCCCGAGCTGGCCGGGCACCCCGGGCCGGTGGTGGTGTGCGCCCGCACCGGCGGCGTGGTCGCGCGGGGGCCGCGGCCGGTGCTGGAGGTCCCCGCCGCGCCGCTCACCCCCTCCGCCCGCGCCGACATGTGGCGCGGCCTGCTCCCCGAGGCCGCCGACCACGCCGGGGCGCTCGCCGTCCGCTACACCGTGGAGCCCGACGTCGCCGCGGCGGCCGCGGGCGACGCCCGCTCGCTCGCCGCGCTGGAGGGGCGCGCCCCCGGCGCCGAGGACGTCGGGCGCGGCGTGCGGACCCGCGCCGGGCTGGCGCTCTCCAGCGGCGTGCGCCTCGTCCGCCCGTCCGCGCGCTGGGCCCAGCTGGTGCTCCCCGGCGGGCGCAGGACGCAGCTGCGCGAGGCGCTGGACCGGCTGGCGCACCAGGCCCGGGTGCTGGACGAGTGGGGCTTCCTCGCCGGGCGGCCCGGGGCGCGCGGCGTCCGCATGCTCTTCTCCGGCCCCTCCGGCACCGGCAAGACCCTGTCGGCCGAGGTGATGGCCGCCGAGCTGGGGGTGGACCTGCTGCTGGTGGACATCTCCCGCGTGGTGTCCAAGTGGATCGGCGAGACCGAAAAGAACCTGGCCGAGGTGTTCGACGTGGCCGAGAACGCCCAGGCCGTGCTGTTCTTCGACGAGGCCGACGCGCTGTTCGGCAGGCGCACCGAGGTGTCCGACGCCCACGACCGCTACGCCAACCTGGAGACCGCCTACCTCCTCACCCGCCTGGAGCGGTTCGAGGGGCTGGCCGTCCTTTCCACCAACCTGCGCCAGAACATCGACCCCGCCTTCCTGCGCAGGCTGGAGTTCCTGCTGGAGTTCGAGGAGCCGGGCCCCGAGGAGCGGGCCGCGCTCTGGCAGTGCCACCTCCCCCCGGGAGCCCCGCTGGAGTCCGACGTGGACCTCGGCGAGATCGCCGCGCTGTACCCGGTGGTCGGGGGGTTCATCCGCAACGCCGCCGTCGCCGCGGGGTTCCTCGCCGCGGCGGAGGGATCGCCCATCACCCGCCGCCACGTCGTGCGCGCCATCCGGCGCGAGTACGACAAGACCGGCCGCGCCTTCCCCGGCCTCCCCGCCGGGATGGCCGCACCCTGAGAGAGGAGCCATGCCGAACCTGACCCTGCTCGACGCCGCCGAGGCGGCCCAGGCCCTCCACCAGGCCGCGCAGGCGCGGGCCAAGACCGCGCTGGACACCGGCCGCGTCGCCGCCGCGGCGGCGAAGGCCCACCTGGCCGACGCCAACAAGGAGCTGGCCGACCGCGAGCGGCAGATCGCCGCCACGCGCGCCCTGCTCGCCGCCGCCGAGGTCCCCGCCGACGCCGAAGCGCTGGTGGAGGCCCTGGCCGCGCTGCAGGTGGAGTCGCGCAGCTTCCAGGCGGAGGTGCGCGAGCAGACCGAGGCGCTCGCCGAGGCCGAGGCGGGGGTCGCCGCCGCCACCGCGGCGTACGCCGCCGCGCAGACGGCGCTCGCCCGGGCCGAGGCCGACGCCAGGGCGGCGACCGCCTCCGGGGCGCAGACCACGGCGTGGACCACGGCGGCGACCGCCGGGGCGCTCGGCACCCTGTCCGGGGCCGGCGGCGACGCCGCGGGGGTGCTGAACGGCGCCGACTTCTCCGCGGCCGAGGACCGGCTGGCGGTGCTCCCGGCCGAGCTGCTGGCCGCCGCCCGCGCCGGCTTCGAGCTGGAGGCCGACCGCACCGACCAGCTGCGCGCCGCGGCCGAGACCGCGGAGGAGCAGCTCGCCGCGCAGCTGGTGGCGATGCGGGGGCTGGACGGCGCGGTGGAGGCCGCCCGGATCCGCCTGGGCGTGGTGGAGCGCCGGCTCCGCGACTGGGTGGAGCGCGGGCGCGAGCGCTACGACCGCGCCGTGGTGCTGATCCGCGACCTGCTCCCGCCGCCGAACGTGGTCCCGGTGCCCGCCCTGCTCACCGCAGCCGAGCTGGCCCGCCTGGAGGAGCTGCGCGCCCCGGAGCCGGAGCCCGAGGAGGAGGAGGCGGCGGAAGAGGAGGAGGAGCCCGTGGAGGGCGAGGAGGGCGGGGAGGAGGGCGGGGAGGAGCCTGCCGAGGAGGAGGAGCCCGCGGAGGAGCCCGCCGAAGGGCCGGCGGAGGAGCCGGCCGAGGAAGAAGAGGAGGAGGAGCCGGCTCCGCCGCCGAGCGGGGCGGACGGCGCCGCGGAGGCGCGCGCCGCGCGCGACGAGAAGCGCGCGCTGTACGAGACGGCCCGCATCGCCTACGAGGAGGCCAGGCTCGCGGCGTTCGCCCCGGACGCCACCGTGGCCGAGGCCGACCTCCCCCAGGCGGTCCGCGACGACCTGGACGCCAAGCTGGAGGCGATGAACGACGCCGACGCCGCGCTCGACCAGGCCGACCTGGTCTACGAGGCCGCCGTGCACGCGCGCTTCGCCGCCTGGTCGGCCGCGGTGCCGGAGGCGGTGTGGCGCAAGGTGATGGGCTTCATGGACGCCGAGCGGACGCTGAACGAGCTCAAGGCCACCGTCCCCGCCGACCTGGTCGCCGCGCTCGACGGCGCGGTGGACGACCTGGCCAACGCGCTGGTCGCCGAGCAGCGCGGCCGCATCACCCTGGCCTTCCTCGAGGCCGAGGTGGAGGCGCGCGAGACCCGGCTGGAGCGCGCCCGCGCCGGCCGGCAGCTCCGGGTGCTGGGCGCGGTCCGCGGCGACGACGCATAGGGAGAGACACCATGCCGATCACAACCGACGCCCTCTGCGGCCGGGGCGCGAGCGTGGCAGGGGACGGGTGCTCCGGCGCCCTCCCGTACAACCCGTTCTACGCCCCCCGGTACCACTTCGGGATGCTGCTCGGGGTGGACGACTTCGAGACCGAGCAGGCGTACCACCGCGGCAAGATGCGCCTGCACAACGCCTGGCTCCACGGCGAGGGCGTGGTGTGGGGCTTCCGGGTGGACGCCCCGGCCCAGACCGCGGGCGGCGCGCTGCGCGGCGAGCTGCGCGTGGCCCCCGGCTTCGCGCTGGACGGCGCCGGGCGCGAGCTGTACCTGGAGGGCCCCGCCTGCGTCAGCGTCCCCGCCTGGTACGAGGAGCACCGTGACGACCCCGACTTCCGCGACGCCTTCCAGGAGGACGCGGACGGCCGTGTGAGGTTCGAGGGCTTCGTGTCCGCCTGCTTCCGCGCCTGCCTGGCGCGCCAGGTCCCCGCCATCTCCGAGCCGTGCGCCGGCGCGACGGGCGACACCGCCTACTCCCGCGCCCGAGAGACGGTGGAGCTGCGCCTGGTTCCCGGGCCGCTCCCCGACCGGACGTACCCCTATCGCCGGCTGCGCCTCCTGTTCGCGCTGGAGGAGCCCGTGGGCGGCGACCTGGCCGCGGACGAGCAGGCGGTGCTCGACGCGCGGGCCGCGGTGCTGGCGCTGGACGCCGACGCCCGCCCGGCCGCGTGGCTGGAGGCGTTCCGCCGCTTCGCCGCGCTGGACGCCATGGACCTCGCGCCCGCCGAGACGCCGGAGGTGGGCGAGGCCACGCTGTTCCCGGAGCCCGACGACAGCTGCGTGGTGCTCGCCCGGGTGGAGATCGAGCTGACCCCCGGCGGCGGCTCGTACACGCTCACCAGCGCCGTCGTGGACAACGGGGTGCGCCGCTCCCACGTGGCCACCTCCACCATCCAGGAGCTGCTCTGCGGGCCGCTCCTGGGCGCCCTCGCCTCCCCGGCGGAGGAGGAGACGGGAGAGCCCGGTGAGGAGGTCGAAGAGGAGGAGCCCGAGGAGACGGAGGAGCTCGGCGAGGAGCCGCCGCTGCTCGCGCCGGGGGAGCGGATCGTCGGTGAGACCACGCTGGTGCGGGACGCGGGCGGGCCGCGCATCGACCCGGAATCGGTTCGGCTGGAGGGGGAGGCCGTCACCTTCACCGCCACCAGCCGCCTGGCGAAGGCCAGCGTGGCCGAGACCTCGTTCTCGGTGACCGCGTTCGACAGCCGCGACGGGTGGCACGTGGTGCCCATCCGCAGGGCGGGGGTGGACCGCACCGGCAGGCGCGTCCGCCTGGACCTCACCACCACCTTCGGCGGCAACCTGGTGCGCATCATCGCCCGCGGCACGGGCCCCACGCCGCTCCTGGGGAGCAACGGCGTCCCGCTGGCGGGCGCCGTCGGCGGCCCGGGCGGCGGCACGGAAGACGGGCACGACTTCGTCCTCATGCTGAAAAGGAGCGAGACGTGATCGGGACCAAGACCGCGGGGGAGTCTCCGCTCGTGGTGGTGGGGACGGGCACCGGGGTGACCCTGATCCCCTCGCCCACCCAGCTCACCCGTCTCAACTACTTCGACGGCAAGTTCCTCCGCGCCGAGGACCTGAGCGCGGAGCAGAGCTACCTGCGCTCGCTGGTGCAGCTCTCCAACCAGGCGGGCGGGGCCGGCGTGGTGCACGGCTTCGACACGCGCCTGGGCGCGGGCGGCGCGCTGGAGCTTGGACCCGGGCTCGGCATCGACCGCGCGGGGCGGGTGCTCTTCCTGCCGCACCCCACCTCGGTGGGCGTGGCGGAGCTGATCGAGAGGTCCCGCAACCCGGCCGGCGCCGGCGGCGCCGCGAAGAAGGCGGGGAGCGCGCTGTTCGGCGGGTGCGCCGAGCCGGCCGCCGGGCCGCCGCCGGCCACCAGCGTCCTCCCAGCCGAGCTGTACCTGGTGGTGCTGGGCCACGCCGAGGCGCTGTGCGGCGAGGAGGACGTGTACGGCAAGCTGTGCGAGGACGCCTGCTCGCCCGACACCAACCGCCGCTACCGGGTGGAGGGGGTGGTGCTGCGCGCCGTCCCCGTGTCGCTGGACCCGCCCGCCACGCCGTTCCCGAGCGCGGCGCGCAAGCACCTGCGCTCGCTGGCCGCCTCGGCGTACTTCGCCACGGAGCGCGCCCGCCTGGGCCGGGAGATGTCCGGCGCCCGGCTGCGGCAGGACCTGTGGTGCCACCCCGCGCCGCTGGAACACTGGCCCACGGAGGCGGGGGAGGGGATCCCGCTGGCGCTGCTCTCCGTGACGGGGGGCACCGTGGAGTGGCTGGACATGTGGACGGCGCGCCGCGACCGCATGGAGCCGCCCGCGCGGAAGGGGTGGGCCTGGCAGATGATGATGCGGCCCTGGGAGGTCTTCCTGGCCCAGGTGCTCCAGTTCCAGTGCCAGCTCACGGACCTGCTCGCCGGCGCCCCGACAGGGGGCGGATCCGACCCGTGCGAGGAGAACCGTCGCATCCTGGAGCGCGCCCGCGCCATCCTGGAGCGCATCGAGCGGCGCTACGACACCGTGACCGTGGTGCAGCCCGCCCCGCCGGCGGCCGCCCCGCCCGCGGCGGCCCCGGCCGCCTTCGCGGAGCGCTCCGCCAGGCGCTCCGCCGCGCGGCAGAAGGACGTCGCCGCCCTGGCGCAGGCCGGGCAAAACAGCCAGGTGCAGCAGGCCCGCCCGGAGTACCTGCCGGAGCTGGCGGAGCTTCGCAAGGAGATCCTGGTGGCGCTGGACGAGGGCGGCGCCCCCGGCTCCGCCCGCGTGCTGGTGGACGGCGGCATCGTGGAGCTCCCCCCCGCCGGCTACCTGCCGGTGGTGCCCGGGCGCGAGGTGGACGAGCAGGTGAGGCAGCTGCTGGGCGACGGGGTGGACCTGCGCTTCTGCGCGGTGCGACCGGATTACGTGGCCCACGCGCTGGAGGAGGCGCAGCACATGGACCGCATCGGGCTGCTGCAGGGGCTGGAGGACCCGGCCAAGCGCCCCGAGGTGGACGTGCTGGTGCCGGACGGCGAGGTGATCGAGAAGCCGGCCGCGCCCACGGGGCACCTGTTCGAGGTCACGCTGCGCACGGCCCCGCGCTCCGGCCCCACCAAGACGCCCTTCCCGCAGCAGGCCGCGGGGATGGCGACCGGGGACGGCGAGGAAGGGGATGGGGATGGAGGGGACGGGGACGGCGGGGACGACGCCGGCCAGGGGCGGGTCCTGCTGCGCGGCGCAGGCCGCAGCCAGCGGCTGGCCAACGGCGGCGGCGCCTTCCACTTCGCCGGCGTCAGCGGGCTGCTGGACCGCCTCTCCATGGAGAAGCCCCCCATCTCCAGCGACACCGGCGACGCCACGCTGCGCTCGTTCTCGACGGCGGGAATGAAGAGCGCCGGGGGCTTCCGGGTGCCGCGGGTGCCGGGGATCGGCGAGGCGCTGGGGTGGATGTTCCGCGGCGTCCGCACGGCGCGCCCCGCAGCGGAAGATGCGCAGTCCGGCACCGCCGACGCCGCCACGATGGAGCGCGCGGCCGCGGCCGGGATGAAGCGGCGGATGCAGACGCGGGAGCTCCAGCAGATCACCACCCCCAAGCTCTCCACCCCGTCGCTGGAGAACGTCACCATCGGCGCGTGGATCACCATGCGCTGCGACGGCGACCCGTTCGCGCTGGAGGCCGGCGACTCGGTGCCGGTGCGCGCCGAGGCGGTGCTGGGGATCGACGGCCTGGTCAAGGACGGCGAGCCGGTTCCCGCGTGGGCCCGCGGGCGGATCACGGCCGACCTGGTGTGCCACCTCCCGGCGGACGGCGGCGGCAGGATGCGCGGGCGGCTGCAGGGCTGGGCCTACGGGGAGTCCGTGGGCCCGGCCGACTCCACGGACGGAGACGGCGGGGACGGGAGCACCGACGGCGGGACGGGCGGCGGCGGCGAGGGAGAGGGCGCGAAGCCGTTCGACATGCGGGTGGACCTGGAGCTGCGCCCCGTGCTCGGCGGGGGCTCCGAGCTGGTGGCGACGCTGTACGTGCCCGTCGGCGGCGAGGACGAGGACGAGGACGACGGCGTCCTGGCCGTCAGCTTCACCACCTCGTGGCGCGGCGCGCCGATCCTGGCGAAGAGCGTGGCCGCCATGGACCTGCTCGCCACCGTGAACGAGCAGCTGAAGACCGCCACCGGCGACAAGCGCAAGCTGCTGCTGGCGAACAAGCAGTCGATCGTGGACGGGCGGACCCCCGCGACGATCCCGGTGCTGGCCGCCACGGCGCGCGAGAACCCGGCGGTGGCCGACGCCGCGAACCCCTACCACGCCGACGCCGTCCGCGCCCTCAAGGCGCTGGGGCGGGTGCTGGAGGACCCCGGCTTCCGCGAGGGGGCCGAGCGGCTGCTGTTCCCGCCGCCCCTCCGGCAGACCGGGACCGCGCGGGTGCGCGCGACGCGCGACTGGGTGCTCTTCCACCGGCGCCGCCGCAATTCGTGCGACTGCTGCCCCGGCGCGGCCGTGGCCGCCCCGCCGCGGCGCTACCGGGTGTACCACGCCGCCACGGACGACGACCCCTCGCCGGACGAGATCCGGCAGGCGCTCGCCAGCGACGATCCGCCCGAGGACAGCGACTTCCTGCAGCCGCTGGGGGTGGCCCTGGAGTTCGAGGGCGGCTCCACCACCATTCTCACCGCGCGCGGGGCGCTGCTGGACGCGTGGCGCGACGCCGGACCCGCGCCCGCGCTGCTCTACGGCGCCATCGCGGGCGCCGGGGCGGGGGCGGGCGACTCCGACGCCCTGCTGGACGGGCGGCTGGACCGCGTCGTCGCCGCCGTGGAAAGCGAGACCCCCGAGTATCCCGGCGCCGCGTTCGACGTGCTGGGGCGCGTCCCGTCCTGGATCCCCGCGGGCACCTCCGACGGCGTGATCGTCCTGCTCACCACCCGCGCCGGCGCGGCGACGGAGTGCCAGGAGGTGTTCCTGGTGCGGCAGAGCGAGAACAACAACGGCGCGCTCCAGAACTTCCTCGACGAGGGAGGGCCGCGCAGCGACCTCCTCGGCTTCGCGGAGGTGGTGGGCGAGGTCCGCTACCAGCCGGGGACCACCACGGTCGTGGGCGAGAGCCTGGACCACGTCGTGGAGAGCTGGGGGGCAAAGGAGCCGGGGATCCCGGGCGTGGCCTACTGCCTCACCCCCGCGAACGACGACACCCAGCCGGAGCTGTACGCCCGCCACGAGCAGCGGGCAAACGACGTGCTCCAGGCCATCGGCCAGCAGTTCTCGGCGGACGTGGACGCACTCCGCCCCGGCGTGACGGAGTGCGACTCCATCCTCCTGGTCGTCGCCGCGCAGGCCGAGCCCCGCGTCGCGTTGTTCCTGGTGTACCGCGGCTCCATCGAAGACCGGAGCGTGGTGTCCGCGGGCTCCCAGATGCAGTTCCGCTTCACCCTTTCCGGAGGGATCCAGGACGCGGCGCAGTTCGGCACCGCGACCGGCGCACTGACGACGCGGCTGGGCGGCCACCTGATCTCCAGCGTAGCCCTGGGCACGCGGGACGGGACGCAGAGCCAGCTCTCCTCCGCCAGCCTGAACACCGTGTACCAGCGGCTCTCGGCCCTGGGGCTGCTGACGGTGAAAACGACCGCCGCCAAGGTGGAAACGACTCTCTCGCAGGCGGAGATCGAAGCCGCCGACAAGACGGGGATCGCGTGGGAGGACCTGGTGCTGGTGGAGCTGAGCCCCACGGAGACCTTCAAGCCATAACGGGCCCGTTGCACAACCGGAAGGCACACGCGCCCGCCGCCGCCCGGGCCGGCGGCGCGGCGCGGGCCGCCGCTCCCGCCGCGGCACCGCGTGCCGCCGCGCCACGCGAGGCCGCGGCGTCGGCGGCCGCGGCGCTGGCGCTCCCCGGGTTCGAGCGGGCCACGCGCGGCCGCTCCTCGCCGCTCCCCTTCCGGGCGGAGATGGAGGCGGCGTTCGGGGAGGACTTCTCGGGCGTGCGGGCGTACACGGGCCGCGCGGGGGAGGTGCTCCCCGCCGGCGCGCGCGCCCTCGCCGCCCACGAGGCGATCGCCTTCGCCGACCGCGCGCCGGGGCGGCGCACGGTGGCGCACGAGCTGGCCCACGTGGTCCAGGCCCGCAACGCGGGCGCGGCGGCGCCGCCGCAGGCGGCCAGCCGCCCGGGGGACGCGGACGAGCGGGAGGCCCGCAAGGTGGGGCGGACGGTGGCCGCGGGCGGGGCCGGGCGGGTACGGCTCGCGGCGGGGGCCGCCCTGCACGGCGACTGGATCGACGACGTCGACGACGTGCGGCGCGCCGGGCAGCGGGCGCTCCACACCCTGGCGGGGCCGTGCGCCGGCCTCGCCGCCGCGGACGCCTTCGTGGCCCACGGGCGCTACGGTCCGCAGGACGTCCTGGGCGGGGGCGGCCTCGGGGGCTTCACCGCGTTCTACGACCCGCTGGACGGGGACGGAGTGCTCACGGTGCAGCTGCGGACCGCCGTTCGCTTCCACGACTCGCTCACGGTGAGCCCCGGCGGGGCGGTGGTCCCGGGCCTGACGACGCCCGCGTTCCGCCGGCTGGCCGCCCGGCTCTCGGCGCTGCCGCGGGCCCGCCGCGCCGAGGCCGTGGCCCGCTACCAGTGGACGCCAGCCGAGCGGGGGAACGACGGCACCTGGATCTCCACCCTGGTCCCGCTGGTCCGCGACGCCTGGAGTGGACAGCACCGCTTCTTCCTCAACCTCCCCCACCACGAGTGGATCGGGGCGCAGGTCCGCATCGACGTGCAGGCGGAGGACCGCGAGCGCACCCCCGCCGACCACATGCAGCTCGACGCGTGGAAGGTGCCGGAGACGGAGAGCCTGGAGGACTTCGGGCTGCACCACCAGGTGCACATGGGGAGCGACACGGATCCCCGGGACCAGACGATGCAGCTCGCCAGCACCAACCTGCAGCCCAAGTACGACATGCTCCGCCTGGCGCTCCCCTTCGCCCCCGGCTCCGCGGCCGTCGTCGGCCGTGCCCGGGAGCTGGCCGACCGGTGGATCGGCCTGATGAACGGCGCCGGGCGCCACCCGGCGCACCAGGAGACCAGCGTGGTGGTGGATGCACACGCGAGCGCCGCGGAGGGCGCGTCCGCCGCCGGCGCCGACCTGGCCCGCCGCCGGGCGGAAGCGGTGAGGGACTACCTGTCGGCCCACGGCTTCCGCGACGTCGCGGGGCGGGTGACCCTGGCCGTCCGCGACCCGGCCGGCTCCGCCCCCGCCGACCGCCGCGTGGACCTGGTTGCGGACGGCGGGGAGCGCAGGATCGTCGCGCTCCACGAGTTCGGGCACGCCTTCGGGCTGGACGACGAGTACTCGGACCCGCGCCGGGGCCGTCCGCTGGGCGCCGAGCCCCAGCACGATGAGATGGCCCGCCAGATGACCGACATGAACGGCGCGCGCCTCCCCGGCGCCGTGGTGGAGCAGAACGCCGGCGTGATGTCGTGGGGAAACCAGGTGCGCCCCCGCCACTACGCCACCTTCCACCACGCGCTCACCCGCGTCACCTCGCAGTTCGAGTGGGCGCTGGGGACGCGGAGCGCGCGCAAGGTGGCCGAGGACGCCTGCACCGCGGCCGGCGGAACGCCGGGGGCCCCGCCGGGCTCCTCCGGCACCGGCGTGTCCAGCGCCGGCGTCCCCGAGGCCCCGGATCCCCCCGCCGGGAGCGCGGCGCCCGCGCCGTCGCCCTGACCCGCAATGCTCCAGGCGCAGAAGCCCTCCGCCCCGAGGTCCGCCGCCGCCGAGCGGCCGGCCGCACCCGAGCCCGCTTCCCCGGCGTCCGCGGGGGCGCTCGGCCTGGCGCTGGCGGCGCGGCCCCCGCGCGCCGCGGGCGCGGCCGGCGACGGGCCTCCGCCGCCCCGCGGGCCGGTGGTGCGCCGCAAGTGCGCCCAGTGCGCCGCCGCCGAGGACGAGGAGCTGCGCACCGGCGTCCCGCAGCCACGCTGCGCCGCGTGCGGCGGCGGGCAGGTGCGCCGCCGCGCGGAGGCCGTGGGCGGGGCGGGCGCGGCGACGGGGGGGGAGCCGGCGGGGATCGCCGCGGTGCGCGAGGTGGTGGGGCAGGGCGGGGGGCGGCCGCTGGACCGGGGGACGCGCGCCTTCCTGGAGGCGGGGTTCGGGCGCGACCTGGGCGGGGTGCGCGTGCACACCGGCGCCGCCGCGGACCGCTCCGCGCGCGCCGTGAGCGCGCTGGCCTACACCGTGGGGCGCGAGGTGGTGTTCCGCGCCGGCTACTTCGCGCCGGGCTCGCGCGAGGGCCGCCGCCTGCTGGCCCACGAGGTCGCCCACACGCTGCAGCCCGAGCCCGCGGGCGCCGCCCACGCCGTCGCCGCGCCGGACGACCCCGCCGAGCGCGAGGCCGACCTCGCCGCCGAGCGGGTCGTGGCCGGGGAGGCGGCCGCCCCCGCGGCGCCGGGCGGCCGCCGCGCGGCCGCCGTGCACCGCCAGGACGCGGGCGCCGGCTCCCCCGCGTCCGTCCCCGCGCCCCCGGCGTCGCCCGCGGCGCCCGCCGCGTTCGTCCTCCCCGTCGTCCCGGAGACGCCCACCTTCACCACCGGCGTCGATGCGCTGTACTTCCGCGTCGTCCCGGGCACCGCCTTCAGCGAGGGCGAAAAGCTCCCGCAGGCCATCGCCGTCGTGCTGTACGCGCTGGCCGGCAGCCGGTACTCGCGCGAGCTGGTCGCCGGCGCCACGGCGGCCGTCCTCAGCGTCCCCACGGCGCGCGCGATCGGCAGCTTCGTGGGCAGCTCCAGGGGCGGCGAGGCGATCCCCGACTTCAGGATCCAGTACGAGTACATGACCAAGGTGATCGCCTACCTGGAGGCCAACGGCGTGGTCCCGGCCGTCTCGCCGGCCCAGAGGGAGATGATCGAGCTCAGCGAGTCGGTGGAGTGGCTGCTCCGCATGCTCGTCGGCGACGCGGCGTTCCGCGCGGAGGTGGGCGTCCGGCTCCCGGCCTGGTACGACGCTCCCCTGGCCCGCGCCGAGCTGCTCAACCACGGCACGCTGCTGCGCCAGTTCGCGGCGGCCCGCAAGGCGCACCTCGCCGCGCCGGGCGACGCCGCGGCCCGCGCGGGGATGGTGCTGGCGGCGAGGGCGCTGGTGGCGGAGCTCGCCGGACCCGCGATGGTGCTGGAGACGATCCGCGCCGACGCGGCGGTCGCCAACCACCCCGGCTACCGCCTCCTCTGGCCGGCCGACGGGAGCAGGATCCCCGTCGTCACGGCCGGGGACCCCGTGCCGCAGCCCCCCGCCACGCTGACGCCCGGCACGCCGGCGGCCCCCTCACGGACGCCGCAGAGCCCCTTCGGCGCCGCCTTCCTGGGCTTCGTCCGCACCCAGCCCGCGCTGCTCCGCGACGCGCTCGACCCGGCGGCGGGCGCCGCCGCGCGCGAGCAGCTCCTGGACACCTTTCTGGGGTGGGCGCCGCAGGCGCTCGCCTTCGGTCCCGTGGCCCTCGCGGACCGGCCGGCCACCGCCAACATGCCGCCCCACCCCGCGCGGATGTGGATGTACCCGCCGGCCAGCCCGCCCACCTACGACGCGGCGATCTCGACCGACTACACCTTCATCATGCAGCTCCAGTTCCCGGACGTGTTCTCGCACTTCGCGAGGTACTCGTTCCTGTGGGAGCGCATCAAGGTGCCCGACGAGGAGCTGAAGAAGGGGGCGGACGTGTCGCGGCGGAAGGGGCAGGCGCCCACCTGGGGCGAGGTGGCCAGCCTGCGCTACTCCCGCACCGGCAGGTACGCGTACGAGGACATCGTCCGGAGCATCGAGGGGTGGAGGGCCAGCTTCGGCGCCCCCGGGCAGGAGGTGGGGCTGGTGGCGATCAACGCGCTCCTGCTGCGCCCGCTCGGCACCACCTTCCCCTTCCTCGCCGACTTCCTCGCCACCCCGCGCGGCGAGAAGAAGATCGCCTTCCCCGAGGGCGAGGGGATGTACATCATCCGCTGCCGCGCCAACCCCCTCCACGCGGGGCAGGGCCTGATCCGCGCGCCCAGCGTGGCCTGGCTCCCCGTGTTCGTGCGCTCCGCGGGGGAGATGGCGTCCACCCGGCTGGCCGCGGCCGTCTCCAACCGCGACGACGCGCGCAGGCGGCTGGACGAGATCCGCACCATCCTGGCGATGCCCGGTCCCATCCCCGACCGCGACGCCCTGGTCGCGGAGGGGGAGGCGCTGTTCAAGGTGCTGGAGTCGCTCCCGGAGTCGCTGGAGCAGCAGCTGGACGACCTCAGGGCGCGCCAGGCGGAGATCGCCGGGGACACGGGGTGGGAGGCCGAGGCCGAGCGCAAGCGCCTGGCCAAGCAGATCGAGTCGCTGGAAAAGACCGCGGGCACCCGCGCCGACCGCAGCAGGAAGCACGACCTGAGCAGCGCGGAGCGGCTGCTGGCGGTGTTCGCCGGCGACGACGGGCAGGTGATGCACCTGGCGCTGGAGGCGGTGCCGCTGGAAGGGGACGCGGGGACGCACCACTGGTACGTGTCCGACATCACCACGCCCGCCAGCGACGACGCCGACGCGTATGGCGACAGCAAGGAGGACGCCATCCTCAAGGCGACCCGCGCCATCCTGGAGGGGATCCACGGCTACGGGCGGGGCCAGCTCTCCATCGAGATCGGCGGGAAGAGCTTCCACGAGCGGATCGCGCAGAGCCGGGGCGCCCTGCTGATGGACGCGCTGGAGAACCTGTCCACCGCGCTCTCCGTGGCCGCGGTGGCGGCGGCGCCCTTCACCGGCGGCGCCTCGCTGATGATCATGCTCCCGGTGGGGGTGGTGGGCGCCGTCCCCTCGGCCTACCGCATCCTCAGCCGGGTGGAGAACAACACGTTCCATCTCGACATGGAGTTCGCGATGGACGTCGTCAACATCGTCGGCAGCCTGGCCGGGCTGGGCGAGATGGCGGTGCCCGCGCGGATGCTGCGGGTGGGCAAGGCGCTGATGGTGATCGGGGTGGGGAGCAACGGGCTGGGCGTGCTCCTGATGGGGGCGCAGGTGGTGGACCAGCTCCTCGGCCTGGAGGACCTGCCGCCCGGCGTGCGCGCCTCGCGCATCATGCAGATCATCGGCAACGCCATGCTGCAGGCCGGGATCATGGTGGGGGCGGCGCTCGCGCAGAAGGCGCGGCTGCGGGAGATGGAGGCCTCCGTGCACGCCTCGGCCGAGCAGGGGATGAAGCCGCACGAGCAGAAGGCGTTCGACTCGTGGCGCGAGCGGCTGAGCGAGGAGACCCGGGCGGAGCTGGACGCCGACCCCGCGCTGGCCGAGCTGTACCGCACCATGGACCCGGACGTGCGGCGGGCGCTCACCCTGTGCGCAAGCCCCTGCATCCCCACCAAGCCGCGCCCGTCGGCGGCCGACGTGGCCCGGATCAAGTCGCTGATCGACTCGCTGGGCCTCCCGCCCGACCACCCGGGGCTGCGCGAGTACCTGCACCGCAAGCGCAACGACATCACCGCGGCGGTGGACGCGATCGAGACCGCCAAGAGCCTCAAGGAGCTGCAGAAGACCTTCGACCAGGCGATCGCCGCGAACGCGCCGGTGGGCACCGCCGCCAAGAAGGCGGGGAAGTGGAAGGTCACCCGGCCGGACGGGGTCGTGGTCACGGAGCACGCCGTCGGCACGCACGGCGACCTCACCGCGGAGCTGGGGACGGGTGGTTTCTTCGAGTCGCACCACGGGATCCAGGACGCCTGGGCGATCGACCGCGGCATCCCCGGCTACGCGCGCGACGACTGCCCGGCCATCCTGCTGCGCGACTCGCACGCGTCCAGCCCGCACCGGCGCATCACCTCCCGGCAGAGCCAGCGCAGGTCGGACCGCGCCAAGCGCACCTACTCCGAGGAGCGCCAGAACTTGCGTGACGACATGGCGGCCGCCGACGTCCCGCCGAAGACCGCGGAGGCGCTGCTCGCGTCGTCGGACGCGTACTTCGGCGGGCTCTACACGGCGTGGGAGCAGAGCTTGCGGGCGAGCGGCGTCCCCGAGGCCAAGATCGCGGCGAAGCTGGCCGCCGTGTTCGGCACGTGGAGCCCGCCCGCCGTCGCGGCCCCGTGAGCTTCCAAACGTCACACCCGGGAGGGGACATGGCGCAGTCGCTGCTCGGCAGGCTGGAAGCGCTCGGCGCGCCCCAGCTGTTCTGGAACAACCCCGGCGACCCCGGGGCGCTCGACGCGGTGGAGGCGGAGCTCGGACAGGGCTTGCCGGAGGACTACCGCGAGGTGATGCGGGCGCGCGGCGGCTTCGCGCTTTCCCGGCCCGGCACGCCGCTCAACCTTTTCCGCGCCGACGAGCTGTCCGGGCAGAACGCCGACGAGGAGTTCGAGGAGGGGCTGCCGGGGATGTTCATGATCGGCACGGACGGCGGCGGCTCCGCGTACTTCTACGACCCGGAGGGGAGGCTGGGGCGCGGGAAGTGGGCGCTGTTCCTGGCGCCGTTCTCCGACCTGTACCCCGCGGCGGCGCGCTTCGCGGGCGCGAGCCTGTCCGACGCGGTGGACGCCGCCCTCCGCGGCGAGGACCTGTACGTCCGGCCGCCCCTGGGCGCGGGGCCGGCCGGCGGCTGAGGCCCGGAGCCGCCATGGCCGCCGACGCCCGCCCTTCGCCCCGCGACCGCGTCCAGGTGGTCCGGGCCGACATCACCACGCTGGAGGTGGACGCCGTGGTCAACGCGGCCAACACCTCGCTGCTGGGCGGCGGCGGGGTGGACGGCGCCATCCACCGCGCCGCCGGGCCCGGGCTGCTGGCCGAGTGCCGCGCGCTGGGGGGATGCCCCACCGGCGAAGCAAAGATCACTTCGGGCCACCTGCTCCCAGCCCGGCATGTCGTCCACACCGTGGGGCCGGTGTGGCGGGGCGGCGGGGCGGGGGAGGACGCGCTGCTGCAAAGGTGCTACCGGAATTCGTTGCAGCTGGCCGCACAGCATGGAGTCCGCACGATCGCCTTCCCGGCGATCAGCACCGGGGTGTACGGCTTCCCGGCCGACCGCGCGGCGCGGATCGCGGTGCGGGAGGTGCTGGGTTTCCTCGCGGACCACCCGCTCCCCGAGCGGGTCGTGCTGGTCGCCTTCGGAGCGGAAAGCCTGCAATCATACTTGACGGCGCTCTCCGGAAACGCTATATGAACACCACTCACACTACCGCGGTTCGCGTTTCCACCCCGATCCGGCGGGCTCCACGCGGGTGCAGCCCCAGGCTGTACGCGCGGCGCGGGCCAGCGAGGAGAGCGCAATGAGCGACCTTACGGAGGCGAAGGAGCTGCTCGACGAGATCAACACGGCGATCTCGAGCTACGACCCGGTCCTGAAGGAGAAGGCCCGAGACATCCTGCTGGAGCGCGCCTTCGGCTCCGCACAGGCGGCGCCGCCGTCCACCGCCTCCGCCGCCCCGCGCGGCCGCGGACGCCCCCGCTCCGATTCCGGCTCCGGCGGCGGCGGCGAGGAGGCCGGCGACCTGGGCTCGCTGCTCACCCGCTGGTCGCCCACCACCATGTCGGACAAGGCGCTGCTGGGCGCGTACTACCTGACCCGCGCCCGCGGCGAGGACACGGTCACCAGCCAGGCGATCAACTCCGAGCTGAAGCGCAACGGCCTCGCCATCAGCAACATCACCCGCGCCATCGAGGCGAACATGCGCCCCGACCGGCCGCTGATGGTGCAGGAGAAGAAGATGGGGAGCACCAAGCAGGCCCGTAAGCAGTACCGGATCACGCCGGCCGGCGTGGAGACGGTGGAGCGCAAGCTGCAGGGCTGACCCCGGCCGCGGGGCGGGGGCACGCGGGCCGGCGGGAGCGCATCCCGCCGGCCCGCTCCTATTTTGCCAGGATCGTGACTCAAACGGGGCCCGGACGCGCCGCGGCCCGCCGCGCTCTTTGCACCGTGCCGCGCGCGCCCCTACATTCCGGCCATGCCGATCCCCACCGAACGCGCCCGGGAGATCGCCGAGCGGCTCAGCCGCGGCGCCGCTCCCGAGGCCCTCCAGGGACGCCTGGCGTCCACCCCCCCGTCCGAGCGTCCAGTCCCCCCCGGGCTCCCCCACCCGTTCGCGTGGTCGGCGGAGGCCCGGGAGGCGCGCGTCCGCTTCCTGGAGGAGCGCGGCATCGCGGTGCCCGTGCTCGCCGGGCGCGAGCCGCCCGCGGCCCCGGAGGCGCTGCAGGGGAGCATCGAGGCCTACGTGGGGATGACGCAGATCCCAACCGGCGTCGTGGGGCCGCTGCGGGTCAACGGGCTGCACGCGCACGGCGACTTCTACGTCCCGCTGGCCACCTCGGAGGGGGCGCTGGTGGCCAGCTACGGCCGCGGGGCGCGGCTGATCACCCTGTCCGGCGGCGCCGCCGCCATGGTCACCACCGAGCAGGTGCAGCGCGCCCCGGTGTTCGTGTTCGAGACCATCTCGGAGGCGATCCTGTTCGCGGCGTGGGCGGTGGACCAGGTGGAGCGCTTCCGCGAGGTGGCGGCGGAGCGCACCCGGCACGGGCGGCTGCTGGACGTGATGACGCACGTGGAGGCCAACCACGTCTACCTGATCTGCGCCTTCCACACGGGCGACGCGGCCGGGCAGAACATGGTGACCTTCTGCACGGCGGCGGTGTGCGAGGCCATCCTGGCGGGCACGCCGGTGCAGCCGCGCTCGTGGTACCTGGAGTCCAACATGTCGGGCGACAAGAAGGCGACCGCCATGAGCTTCATGCAGACGCGCGGGCGCAACGCCATGGCGGAGGTGGTGCTCCCGCGCGGGCTGGTGGAGCGCGGGCTGCACACCAGGCCCGAGCGCATGGCGGAGTACTGGCGCCTGTCCTTCGTGGGCGGGGTGCAGACGGGCTCCATCGGCGTCAGCGGCCACGTCGCCAACGGCATCGCCGCGCTCTTTCTCGCCTGCGGGCAGGACGTGGCGTGCGTCAGCGAGGCAAGCGTGGGCGTCACCCGCATGGAGCTCACCGACGGCGGCGACCTGTACTGCGCGGTCACGCTCCCCAACCTGATCGTCGGCACGGTCGGCGGCGGCACCAGGCTCCCCACGGCGCAGGAGTGCCTGCGGATGATGGACTGCCTGGGCGACGGGCGGGCCTCCAAGTTCGCGGAGATCTGCGCGGCCACGGTGCTCGGCGGCGAGATCTCCATCGTGGGGGCGCTGTGCGCGGGCCACTTCGCCTCGGCGCACGAGCGCCTGGGGCGGATGAAGGGGTAGGCCGGTGGCGACCGGCACCGCCGTCCCGCCGGAGCGGACCTCTGCGTCGGGCCCACCGGCGCCGCTGCTGCGCCGCCTCGCCGCCTACCAGGCCGAGCGCTTCCCGCTGGCCGCGTACATCCCCCTCATCGCGGTCTTCACCTTCTCCGCGGCGGCGTACTCGCGGCTTGCCCGCGGCGCCCCCGGCTTCGTCCCAGCCGGCAGGTTCGCCGTCGGCGCGCTCACGGCGCTGGTGTTCTTTTTCATGCTCCGCGTGCTGGACGAGCACAAGGACGCGGACGTGGACCGCCGCTACCGGCCGGAGCTCCCCGTCCCCCGCGGGCTGGTGTCGCTCCGTGAGCTGCGCGCGGTGGGCGGCGGGGCGCTCGCGGGGGTCGTCCTGCTCAACGCGCTGGTCGCGCCGGTGCTGCTCTGGGCGATGCTCGCGGTCGCGGCCTGGGCGGCGCTGATGACGCGGGAGTTCTTCGTCCCGCGCTGGCTGCGCGCCCACATGGCGGCGTACCTGGTGACGCACATGGCCATCATGCCCATGATCGACGGGTACACCACGGGGCTGGACTGGCTGGCAGAGGGCGCCGAGGCCCCCGCCGGGCTGGGCCTGTTCCTGCTCGTCACCTTCCTCAACGGCATCGTCATCGAGATCGGCCGGAAGATCCGCGCGCCCGGCGGCGAGCGCGAAGGCGTGGACACCTACACGGCCGCCTGGGGCACGCGCCGCGCGCCGCTGGTCTGGCTGGCGACGCTGGCCGCCACGGCGGTCACCGCCTGGCTGGCCGCGCGCCACGTCGGCATCGGCGGGGTCGCGGGGGTCCTGCTCGCCGCCGCCGCGCTCGCCACGGCGGCGCCCGCGCTGCGCTTCCTCCGCGCACCGAGCCCCAGGTCCGCCAAGGGGATCGAGACCGCGTCCGGGGCGTGGACCATCGCCATGTACCTGCTGCTGGGGGCGGGGCCGTTCGTGGCGCGCTGGCTGGGAGGACAGGTCGGTGGATAGCGCGGTCGGCACACGCCGCGTCCTCGACCCGGCCGCGGCGCTCGCCGCCGGGCCGGAGACGGTCGGCGGCAAGGCGTACAACCTCGCCCGGCTCGCGGCGACGGGCGTGCGCGTCCCCCGCTGGGTCGTGGTCGCGGCGGACGCCTTCGAGCAGGTCGGGCTCGGCGGGCGCGGCTTTCCAACCGCGCCGGATCAGGTGGACGACATCCGCGCCGCCGTCGCGTCGGTCGCGCTCCCGGCCGACTTCGTGAACGAGGTGAACGGCGCGCTCCGGGCCGCGGGACTCGACGGAGTCCGACTCGCGGTGCGCTCGTCGGCCGCGTCGGAGGACGGTGCCGCCGCATCGTTCGCGGGACAGTTCGACACCGTGCTCGGCGTCCCGTCCGGCGACCCTCAGGCCGTCGCGGACGCGATCCGCGCGGTGTGGGCGTCGGCGTTCAACGCGCACGCGCTCGCCTACGGCGGGGGCGGCGTGCGCATGGCCGTCGTCCTCCAGGAGCTGGTGGAGCCGGAGGTGTCCGGCGTCGGGTTCTCGGCGGACCCGGTGAGCGGGCGGCGGGACACGGCCGTGGTGAGCGCCGTCTACGGGCTGGGCGAGGGGCTGGTGAGCGGCGAGCTGGACGCGGACACCTTCCACTCGGTCCCGGCGGACGGCGCAGAAGACGAGGTGCGGGCGACGCTCGCGCACAAGGACCGCGCGGTGCGGCCGACGGCGGACGGGACGGCGATGCTCCCGGTGGACGAGGGGCTGCGCGACGCGCCGTCGCTGACCGACGGCGAGGTGCGGCGGATCGCGGCGGCGCTGCGGGAGCTGGAGCGGGCGCTGGGCGGGCCGCAGGACGTGGAGTGGGCGCTGGCCCCGGCGGACGGCAGGCCGCGCGAGCTGTTCATCCTCCAGGCGCGGCCCATCACCACGCTCGGCCCGGCCTCTCCCGACCGGCCCGACCTGCCGACCGGCGCGGCGGCGCCCGCCGAGGCGCCGCGGACGGGCGAGCGGCGCATCTGGGACAACAGCAACATCGTGGAGAGCTACGCGGGCGTGACCACGCCGCTGACGTTCAGCTTCGCGCGCAGCGTCTACGAGGACGTGTACCGCCAGTTCTGCGACATGGTGGGCGTGGAGGAGGCGCTGGTCGAGCGCAACCGGCACGTCTTCGCCAACATGCTGGGGCTGGTGCGCGGGCGCGTCTACTACAACCTGCTCAACTGGTACCGCACGCTGGCCCTGCTCCCCGGCTTCTCCCTGAACCGCGCCTTCATGGAGCGGATGATGGGCGTGCGCGAGAAGCTGGACGATGCGCCGGAGGCGCCCCGCGCCGCCTCGCCCGCGAAGGACGCGCTGCGGGTCGCGCGGATGCTGGGGAAGCTGACGGCGGCCAACCGCGGACTGTCGCGCGAGGTGCCCGCCTTCCACGCCCGGGTGGACGCCGCGCTGGCGCCGCTGGCGCGCGAGGACCTGTCCTCGTGGGACGCCGACGCGCTGCTCGCGCTGTACCGGCGGCTGGAGGAGGAGCTGCTGCGCCACTGGCAGACGCCGCTGGTCAACGACTTCTTCGCCATGATCTGGTTCGGCGTGCTGGGCCGCCTGGTGGAGAAGTGGCTCCCCGACTCGCCGCCCACGCTGATGAACGACCTGCTCGCCGGCGAGGGCGGCATCATCTCCACGGAGCCGGCCCGGCGCGTCATGGCGCTGGCCCGCGACGTGGGGGCCAGTCCGGCGCTCCGCGCCGCCTTCGAGCGCCAGCCGGACGACACGGCCCTGTGGCGCGAGATCGACACGCGCGACGAGCTGCGGCCGCTGCGCGACGCGATGGGCGCCTACCTGACCCAGTTCGGCGACCGCTGCACCAACGAGCTCAAGCTGGAGACGGTGACGCTGGGCGAGAGCCCGGAGTTCCTGGTGCAGATGGTCCGCACCTACCTGCGCTCCGGGATGACGGATCCCGACGCCGGCCGCGAGCGCGAGCGGGAGATCCGGCGCGCCGCGGAGGCCCGCGTGCGCGCGGCGCTGCGCGGCCCCCGCCGGAGCGTGTTCATGGGCGTGCTGCGGCGCACGCGCGAGCGGGTGCGCGACCGCGAGAACCTGCGCTTCGAGCGCACCCGCGTGTTCGGCGTGGTGCGGCGCATCTTCGTCGGCATCGGCGCGCGGCTGGCGGGGGCGGGGCTGCTGGGGGAGCCGCGCGACGT
This sequence comes from Longimicrobiaceae bacterium, assembly GCA_036389055.1. Classification (GTDB taxonomy): domain Bacteria; phylum Gemmatimonadota; class Gemmatimonadetes; order Longimicrobiales; family Longimicrobiaceae; genus JAFAYN01. The sequence continues at coordinate 50,641 of DASVQR010000202.1, forward strand.
GTTCTGGCTGCGCGTGGAGGAGGTGTTCGGCACGCTGGACGGCACCTCCACCGCGGGCGACCTCCGCGCCCTGGTCGCGCAGCGGAAAGCCGAGTTCGCGGCGTACGAGCGTGGCCCCGCGCCCCCGGAGCGCTTCGAGACGTGGGGCCCGCCATCGCTCGCCTGGGCCGCGCTCGCGCCCACGGAATCGTCGGCCGATGGGGACGCAGCGACGCTCCAGGGCACCGGCTGCTGCCCCGGCGTGGTCCGAGCGCGCGTGCGGGTGGTCACGGACCCGCGCGTGGCCGGCGAGCTGGACGGGCGCATCCTGGTGGCGGAGCGCACGGACCCGGGGTGGACGCTGCTCTTCCCGCCGGTGTCCGGGCTGCTGGTGCAGCGCGGCAGCCTGCTCAGCCACTCCGCCATCGTCGCGCGGGAGATGGGGCTCCCCTGCATCGTCAGCATCCCCGGGCTGATGGGGACGCTGCGCGACGGCGAGCTGGTGGAGATGGACGGCGCCACCGGCCTGGTGCGGCGCCTGGAGCACGCGGAGGCCGATGTCGGCTGAGCGCTCCGGCCGCGACCGCGCCGCCTGGGACTTCATCCGCTACGCCAGCGTCTGGGAGGACGCGGACCTGCTGTGCGAGGCGCTCGCCCCGGCGGCGAAGGGCGGACGCCTCCTGTCCGTCGCGTCCGCCGGCGACAACGCGCTCGCCCTGCTGACGCTGGACCCCGCCGAGGTGGTCGCGGTGGACCTCAATCCCGCACAGCTCGCCTGCGTGGAACTGCGCCTCGCCGCGTTCCGCCGGCTGGACCACCCCGGCGTGCTCGCCTTCCTCGGCGTCTCGCCGTCCGCAAGCCGGGCGGCGACGTACGGCCGCCTGCGCGGCGACCTGTCGCCGGAAGCGCGCGGGTTCTGGGACGCGCACCCGGAGACGGTGGCGGCAGGGGTGGTGCACGCGGGCAAGTTCGAGCGCTACCTGCGCTCCTTCCGCCGCTTCGTGCTGCCGCTGGTGCACTCCGGGCGGACGATCGACGCGCTGCGCGAGCCGCGGTCCATCGACGAGCAGCGCGAGTTCTACGCGCGCCGGTGGGACACCTGGCGCTGGCGGGGGATGTTCCGGCTGTTCTTCAGCCGCGCGGTGATGGGGCGCCTGGGGCGCGACCCGGCGCTCTTCGACCACGTGGGCGGCGTGTCCACGGGCGACCGCATCCTGGCGCGCACCCGCTACGCCCTCACCGAGCTGCCGGTGCGCCCCAACCCGTACTGCGCCTACATCATGACGGGGACGTACCCGCCGGAGGCGCTGCCGCGCTACCTGCGCCCGGAGCACTTCGACGCCATCCGCGCCCGGCTGGGCCGCGTGCGCCTCGTGCGCGGCGGCGTGGAGACGGCGGACGGCCCCTTCCACGGCTTCAACCTGTCCGACGTGTTCGAGTACATGGACCCGGCCGAGCACGCCCGCGTCTACGGCGCGCTGGTGGACCGCGCCGCCCCCGGCGCGCGCCTGGCCTACTGGAACATGATGGCCCGCCGCGTCCGCCCCGACGCCGAGGCCGCCCGCGTGCGCCGCCTGGAATCCGAGGCGAAGGCGCTGCACGCGCGCGACAACGCCTGGTTCTACTCGGCCTTCCACCTGGACGAGGTGGCGTGAGGAGAGGGGACAGGGGACAGGGGACAGGGGACAGCCTGCAACTGCGGACCCCCTCCCCCGGCCCCTCCCCGCAAGGGGGAGGGGAGGACGGCACTGCGGCGCCGGGGCGGGTTCGGCGCGAGAGGCTACCCCTCACCCCCCGGCCCCCTCTCCCACAAGGGGAGAGGGGGAGCACGACGAAGCCGAACCCCGGACAGCCCTCCCCCGGCACGGGGGAGGGTGGCGGCTCTCGGGCCGCCGGGTGGGGGCCCCCGCGGACGCCAGCGCGGAGCCCGCGTGAGGGATGCGAGCGCGAAGCGGCGAGACCGCGCGGCAGTTTGCGCGGGCTCGCCTCCGTTGCAAACGGTAGTATCGTTTGCTACGGAGCCGCAGCCCGACCCCGCGTCAGCGGGGGCACGCCCAAACCAGCAGTCCGGTGAGCCTGCCGGACCTGTACGCGGCGCTCCCGCCCCCGGGCACGCTGGTGGGAGAATCGGCGCGGGCGGCGCTGGTGGCCCCGCTCTTCCTGCTGCTCTTCGGGGCGGCGGAGCTGTGGCGGAAGGCGGCCGGGCCGCCGGTGGAGTGGACGCGCAAGGCCGTGCACACCGGCGGCGGTGTGATCGCGGCGGGCTTCCCGTGGATCTTCGCGTCGCACTGGACGGTGCTCGCGCTGGGGGCCGCGTTCGGCGGCATCCTGTGGGGAACGCGGCGGCTGGGGATCCTGAACAGCGTCCACGGCGTGGAGCGCCGGTCGGAGGGCGGGCTGTACTACCCGCTCGCCATCTACCTGCTCTTCCTGATCGCCGGCAGGACGCCAGTGTTCTACCTGGTGTCCATCCTGGCGCTGGTCGTGTCGGACACGGTGGCGGCGCTGGTGGGGACCCACTACGGGCGCCTCACCTTCTCGGTGGAGGGCGGGGACCGGCGCAGCCTGGAGGGCTCCGCCGTGTTCTTTTTCGCGACGTTCCTGGGCGTGCACCTGCCGCTGCTGCTGCTCACGGACACGGACCGCGCGGCCAGCGTGCTGATCGCGGTGCAGGTGGCGCTGATCGTCACCTTCTTCGAGGCGGTGTGCCTGTACGGCAGCGACAACCTGGTGGTGCCGCTGGCGACCTACTTCCTGCTGGTGAAGATGACGCCGCGCCCGGCGGAGTGGATCGCCGAGCAATTGGCGGCGCAGATCGCGCTGATCGCCGTGGTGTCCGCCGTGGCGCTGCGCTCGCGGGTGCTGACGGTGAGCGGAGCCATCGGGGCGACGCTGTTCTTCTACGGCGCGTACTCGCTGGGCGGGCCGGAGTGGACCGTGGCGCCCGCGGCGGCGCTGGTGGGGCTGGTGTGGGTGTTCCGGCACTTCATCCGCGGCGGCCGCCCGCCGCGTGGCGACTACCAGGTGACGGCGGTGTTCTACAGCACCATCGTCCCCGCGGCGCTGGTGATCCTCAACAACGCGCTGGAAACGCTGATCCCCTCCGCCGGCCCCGTGCTGCGCGGCACCGACCCGCTGTACGGCGCGTACGTGGGCGTGCTCGCCGGCCACCTGGCGATGCTGGCGCTCACCTGGCGCGAGTCCGCCCCCGAAGCGGTGCACTGGGCCAACCGGATGCGCGCCGCGGCGCTGGGCGTGCTCTGCGTGGCGCCGTGGGGGATCGCGGTGTGGACCCGCGGGCCCCGGCCGGGCGCGACGCTGGTGGCCTCCGCCGTCGCGCTGCTCGCCTTCGGGCTGTACGCCGCGCTGCGCTGGGCGCCCCGGGTGCCGCGGGGCGCCGGCTGGGAGCTGCGCCTGCAGATGCTCTCGTCGCTCGCGGCGCTGGCCGTGGTCCTCCCGGTGCACCTCTGGGTGCTGGTGCGCCCGTGATCTACGTCTTCGAGCTCCTGGGCGTGGTGGTGTTCGGGGCGAGCGGCGCGCTGGCGGCCGGGCGCAAGCGGATGGACCTGATGGGGGTGTTCGTCCTCGCCGTGGTGACGGCGATCGGCGGCGGGACGATCCGCGACGTGCTCCTGGACCGCCACCCCGTCTTCTGGATCGCGGACCCCACCTTCCTGCTGGGGGGCGTGGCCGGCGCGGGGCTGACCATGCTCCTCGCGCGGACCCGGCCGCTGCCGGCGAGCTCGCTTGCCATCGCGGACGCGCTGGGGCTGGCGCTCTTCACCGTCGGCGGGGTGCAGATCGCGCAGCAGGCCGGGGTGGGCGGCATCGTCGCGGTGCTGATGGGGACCATCACCGGCTCGGCGGGCGGGGTGATCCGCGACGTGCTCGCCGCCGAGATCCCCATGGTGTTCCGCAGGGGGTACCTCTACGCCTCCGCCGCCATCGCGGGAGGCGCGGCCTACCTGCTGCTGGAGGCGGCCGGACTCCCCTGGCCGGTCCCGTCGCTCGGGGGGATGGTGCTGATCGTGGGGCTGCGCATCGGGTCGATCGTCCACGGGTGGCACCTCCCCGTCTTCGAGGTCCCCGGGGAGCAGGGCCTGGGCGGGGACGAGGAGGCGGACCGGCCCGGCCGACGATGAGCGATTCGAGGATGCCCTTCCGGGACGCGCCGGCCGAAGCGCGCGCGCCGGACCGACCTTCTGCCGCGGATCACCCATGCCACTGAGAATCGAGAGCTTCACGGCCGGCGGACCGCGCGCGGGCGACTTCGCCGCGGTGCGCGAGGCGATGGTGTACCCGGCCCCGGACGACGACCCGGCCGCGGGCGCGGAGTGCCTGGTGGCCTACGACGCCGGCCGCCCGGTGGCCCGCCTGGCGACGACGACGGCGCCGGAGCTGCACGGCGCGCCGGGGCCGTCCGGGCTGGTGGGGTGGTACGAGGCGCTGGACGGCGACGCCGGCGCCGCCCTTCTCGTCCACGCCCGGGAGACGCTGGCGGAGCGCGGCGCCGCGCGCGTGCTGGGGCCGATGAACGGGAGCACCTGGAAGCGCTACCGCCTGGCGCTGCCGCCGGAGCCCGGCGATCCCGCGCCGACGCCCTTCCTGACCGAGCCCGTGAACCCGCCCGAGTACCCGGCGCACTTCCTTGCGGCGGGCTTCGGCGTGGCCGCGGAGTACGAGAGCCGCGCCGCCGGTCGGCCGGCCGGGGAGTCGTACGGCCCCGTGACCGGCGCCCGGAGCGCGGACGGCGTCCGCACCGGGCCGCTGGATCCCGCGCGCTTCGACGATACGCTGCGCGAGATCTACGAGCTGAGCCTGCGTGCCTTCGCGGAGAACCTGTACTACACGCCCATCGCGTTCGCCGAGTTCGCCGCGGCGTACCTGAAGATCCGGCCGCTGCTGGACCCGGAGCTGGTGCGCCTGGCACGCGGCGCGGACGGGCGGCTCCTGGCCTTCGTGTTCGCCTTCCCGGACCCGTTCGACCGCGTCCCCGACCTCCCGTTCGCCACCGCGGAGGAGGCCAGCGAGGAGCCGGAGCCGCGCGGCCTGCGCGTGGTGCTCAAGACGCTGGCGACGGACCCGGAGGCGCGCGGCCTGGGCCTGGGGCGGCGCCTCTCGGAGGAGGTGCACCACGTCGCGTTCGAGCGGCGCGCGCCGTCCGTGATCCACGCGCTGATGCAGGTGGACAACACGTCGACGCACATCTCCGGGCGCCTGCAGGGCGAGCCGTTCCGCCGCTACGCGCTCTTCGGCTGGAGCCCGTGACGAACCGCAGTCGCCGTGCTCCCCTCCCCCTTGCGGGGAGGGGCCGGGGGAGGGGGTCCGGTGTCTAACCCCAACATCGCCGCGAGGCTGGCGGAGCGCGCCGCGCTACACCCCGAGCGCACGGCGATCGTGGAGTACGCGGGCGGCCCGGCGAGGCGGATCACGTTCGGGGAGCTGGCGCGGCGGGTGGCGGCGCTGGGGGCGGGGATGCGGGAGGCGGGAATCGGGGCGGGGGACCGGGTGCTGCTCTTCGTCCCCATGTCCATCGACCTGTACGCGGCCCTGCTGGCGACGCTTCACGCCGGCGGGGTCGCCGTGTTCCTGGATGCCTGGGCCGGCCGCGAGCGCCTGGACGCCGCCGTCGCCGCCGCCCGCCCGAAGGCCTTCGTCGGGTCGCCGCGCGCCCACCTCCTCCGCCTGCTCAGCCCCGCCGTCCGCTCCATCCCCGTGAAGTGGATCGCCGGCCGCCGCTGGCCGCGCCTCGCCCGCCACGAGCGCCCCGGCGCCTCTCCGGACGCAGCCCTCGTCGGGCCCGACGATCCCGCGCTGGTGACGTTCACCACCGGGAGCACGGGGAAGCCCAAGGGCGCCGCCCGCTCGCACGCCTTCCTGTGGGCGCAGCACCGCGCGCTCGCCGCGCACCTGGGGCTGACGGAGCGGGACGTGGACATGCCCACGCTCCCCGTGTTCGTGCTCAACAACCTGGCGGGCGGGACCACAAGCGTGATCCCCGACTTCGACCCGCGCCGCCCCGCGGAGATCGACCCGTCGGCGATCCTGGCGCAGCTGCGCGCGGAGGGCGTCACCACCTCCAGCGGCTCGCCCGCCTTCTACGAGCGCCTGGCCGGCTGGTGCGCCGGGCGCGGCGAGAAGCTCCCCCTGCGCGCGCTGTGGACCGGCGGCGCCCCGGTGTACCCGCCGCTTGCGCGGCTGCTGGCGGACGCCACCGAGGGCGAGGCGCACGTCGTGTACGGCAGCACGGAGGCCGAGCCGGTCGCCGGGATCGAGGCGCGCGCGATGCTGGCGGCGATGGAGCGGGGCGGGGAAGGGATCTGCGTCGGCCCGCCGGTGCCGGAGATCGAGCTGCGCATCCTGCGCCCGCACGACGGCCCCGTGGAGCTGGGCCCGCGCGGCTGGACGGAGTGGGACGCCGCCCCCGGCGAGACGGGCGAGGTCGTCGTCGCCGGCGCCCACGTGCTCCCCGGCTACCTGGACGATCCCGCCGCCGACCGCGAGAACAAGGTCCGCGACGGCGGGCGCGTCTGGCACCGCACCGGCGACGCCGCCCGCCTGGACGCCGAGGGCCGCCTCTGGCTGATGGGCCGCGTGGGGCAGCGCGTCGTCCGCGCCGGCGAGACCTGGTGGAGCACCCCCGCAGAGGTGCGCGCGCTCGCCGCGCCCGGCGTTCGCCACGCCGCCTACCTGGGCATACCGGATCCGACACTCGGCACCCGCGCCGTGCTGTGCGTGGAGACCGACGGTGGCCGCCTGGACGACGCCGCCTGCGCCGCCCTGCTCGCTCGCCTCCACCCCGTCCCCGTGGACGACCTCCGCGCCCTGCCGCACATCCCCCGCGATCCCCGCCACGCATCCAAGACCGACACGGCCGCGCTGCGCCGGTTGCTCCAGACCGATCGTCCTTGACTTCGGGCAGGTCACCCACACATTGTACGACAGATTTTGTGCGCCCGTGATGAATCATCGTGCGCGTACGAGGTCCAGGGTCATTCACCAGGGAGGCGCAGCATGAAGCGATTCGCGACGATACTGTGGGGTGCGGGTGTGCTCGGTGGGCTCCTCGTGGGCGCTCAGACGCTCGCGGCCGCTCCCTCGGTGGCCCCCTCCCGGGCAGAATGCTGGGAGTGCTGGGACATGGGGGGCGGGCGCTTGATCTGCGAGCCGGTGGTCTGTACCAGCTGAGCAGCACTTTCGCGCGCTCAGGAAGACGATGGCGACCTGCACACGGGAAGCACGATGAAGGGACTCGCGACGGGGCTCTGGGCGGCAGGGGTGCTGGGCGGGCTGCTCACGGGCGTGCACACGCTCTCGGCGGAGACTCCGATCCCGCCCCCGGACCCGGACCGGAGGTGCTACGTGTGCGAATGGAGGTTCGACGGCGAGTCCGCGTACCAGGTGTGCTTCGAGATCTCGTGCTCCGAAGTGGAGCCGTAGCAACCGACGCGACTCCACGGTTCCCAAACGGGAACGGAAATCATGGGCCGGCAGGGGCCCGCGGACCCGTCCGCGGGCCCCTGCAGCGTCTCCGAATCCCCTGCCGCTGAACGTTTTCCGGGCCCCTCCGACTTGCCCGGAAGGACATCCGCTGCCCCTCCGGCGCGGGCATTGACGCTTTCTGCCCCCCGCCTATCTTTCGTCATCCCAACGAGAAACGGCCCTCACCCGGCTCGCTCGAGGCTCGCCACCCTCTCCCTTCGTACGGTTCACGCGAAGCGTGAAGCGCCATCCTGGGAGAGGGGACAACTGCGGGATTCGCCGCAGTTCTCGTGGCGTGTACGCGAGGACGCCAGCATGGAGCCGCGTGAGGGATTTCGGCCCGAAGGGGCGAGACCCCGCGGCAGTTTGCGGGGGCTCGACTCCGTTGGCGAGCGTTGTTTGCTCGCCTACGGAGCCGAAGCCCGACCCCGGCGCAGCCGGGGGCACGCCCGAACCCGCAGTTCAAGCAGTTCCAGGCCGCATCAGTCACCGAACCGGACACGTCGAACAACAAAGACCGTGAAGCGCATCCTGCTGGTAGACGACGAAGACGACGTCCGCGAGGTGGCCCAGCTCAGCCTGGAGATGGTGGGCGGCTGGGAAGTGCTGGCCGCCACCTGCGGCCAGGAAGCCGTGCGCCGCGCCGCCGCCGAGCGCCCGGACGCGATCCTGCTGGACGTGATGATGCCGGAGATGGACGGCCCCGCCACCTTCCGTGCGCTCCAGGCCGACGCGGCCACCCGCGCCATCCCCGTGCTGCTGCTCACGGCCAAGACCCGCTCCGCCGACCTGGAGCGCTTCGCCGAGCTGGGCGTCGCCGGCGTGCTGTCCAAGCCCTTCGACCCGCTCACCCTGGCCCGCGACGTCTCCGGCGCGCTGGGCTGGGACGCCTGACCCCGCCCTCCCCACCGCAGCAGGTCCCTTGCCCGGAGTACTCGTAGCCGGCCTCCCCGGCGAGCTCGTCGCGTGGCTGTCGGGGCGCCTCCCCGGCGTCCGCGTGCAGTCCGTGGAGGGCGGCCGCGCCGTCCTGGACGCCCTCACCTCCCGCAGCTGGTCGCTCCTGGTGCTGGACGCCGGGCTCGCCGACCTGTCCGCCGTGGACACGCTCCGCAGCGTCCGGGTGTTCCCGGAGGGGCGCTCCATCCCCGTGGTGTTCTGCGCGCGCGGCCGGCTGGACGCCGACGCCGCGCAGACCCTGGTGGGCACGCTGGGGGTCAACCACCTCCTGTACCACCCGCTGGACCGCGACGAGCTGCTCCGGCACGCGGCGGCGATCCTGGGCGTGGACACCGGCCCCGAGGTGGCGGAGTCGCCCGCGTCGCAGCTGGGCGCCGCGGTGGGCGCGCTGTGGGACAAGTTCCGCGACACCATCTTCGCGCGGGTGGACGCGGTGGACGAGGCGGCGGTCGCGCTGCTGGAGGGCCGGCTGGACGAGGAGACGCGCCGCCGCGCCGAGCGCGAGGCGCACAAGCTGGCGGGGGCGGCCGGGTCGTTCGGCTTCGCGGAGGCGTCGCGGCTGGCGCGCGAGGCCGAGGGGATCCTCGCCGGCACGGAGGCGCTCGGCGCCGCGCAGGCGCTGCGGCTCAGCGAGCTGGCGGTGGCGCTGCGCGCGGAGCTGGAGCGCGGCCCGGCCCCGGCCGCCGAGCCCGCCCGCGGCCCCGCCGCCGACGACCGGCCCTTCCTGCTGGTGGTGGACGAGGACCGCGACATGGCCGACCGCCTGGCGATCGAGGCCGGCGGGCGGCAGCTCCGCACCGAGACGGCGTACGGCGTCCCCCAGGCGCGGCGGGTGCTCACCCGGCAGCGGCCGGACGTGGTGCTGCTGGACCTGTCGCGCGAGGACGGGCTCGCCGCGGGGCTGGACCTGCTGGCCGAGCTGTCGCGCCGCGAGCCCCCGGTTCCCACGGTGGTCCTCACCGCCCGCACCGACTTCACCGACCGGGTGGAGGTGGCGCGGCGCGGCGGGCGCGGCTTCCTGCAGAAGCCGGTGTCGCCGCGGCAGGCGGTGGACACGGTGCAGGGCGTGCTGCGCGAGCGCGCCCCGGCGGACACCCACCTGCTGGCGGTGGACGACGACCCGGCGGTGCTGGGGGCGGTGCGGGCGCTGCTGGAGCCGCGCGGCCTGCGCGTCACCACGCTCACCGACCCGCTGCGCTTCTGGGAGACGCTGGAGCAGACCGCGCCCGACGTGCTGGTGCTGGACGTGGACATGCCGCACCTGGGCGGGCTGGAGCTGTGCCGCGTGGTCCGCGCCGACCCGCGCTGGAACGGGATCCCGGTGCTCTTCCTCACCGCCCGCACCGACCCCGACACCGTGCAGCGGGTGTTCGCGGCGGGGGCGGACGACTTCGTCACCAAGCCGTTCGTGGGGCCGGAGCTGGTCACCCGCCTCACCAACCGGCTGGACCGCGTGCAGCTGCACCGCACCCTCGCCGAGACCGACCCGCTCACCGGGCTCGCCAACCGCCGCAAGAGCGAGGAGGTGGCGCAGCACTTCCTCCGCCTGGCCGCCCGCAAGGAGCAGCCGTTCTCGTTGGCCGTCATCGACCTGGACCACTTCAAGTCGGTCAACGACCGCGCCGGCCACGCCGTCGGCGACGAGGTGCTGCAGCGCATGGCGCGCCTCCTCCAGCGCTCCTTCCGCGCGGAGGACGTGGTGGCGCGCTGGGGCGGCGAGGAGTTCGTGATCGGGATGTTCGGGATGGAGAAGGGCGCCGGGGTGCAGCGCCTCAACCAGGTGCTGGGGCGCTTCTCGCAGGAGCGCTTCGAGGGGCCGGACGGCGAGTTCTCGGTGACCTTCAGCGCCGGGATCTCCGAGTTCCCCAGCGACGGTCGCGAGCTGCCGGAGCTGTACCGCATCGCCGACCAGGCGCTCTACCAGGCCAAGGAGGAGGGGCGGGCCCGGGTCTGCGCCGCCGGGTGGAGCGGGGAGGCGGCGCCCGACGTCCCCACGGTGGACGTGCTGCTGGTGGACGACGACCCCGCGCTCGCCGGGCTCCTGCTGCACGCCCTGGAGACGCGCGGCTTCCGCACGCAGTGGATCCAGGACGGCGAGGCCGCGGTGGCGGCGCTCGCGGGCGACGCGCCGGCGCTCCGGGCCAAGGTGGTGCTGCTGGACGTGGACCTCCCCGGGCTGGACGGCGTGGGCGTGCTCCGCGCCCTGGGCGCCGCCGGCACGCTGGCGCGCACCCGGGTGGTGATGCTCACCGCGCGCTCCAGCGAGGCGGAGACGCTGAAGACGCTGGAGCTGGACGCCTTCGACCACGTGGCGAAGCCGTTCAGCATCCCCGTGCTGCTGCAGCGCATCCGCCGCGCGCTGGGCACCCGGCGCACCGCGTGATCACCGCGGGGCTCCTGGCGCGCGCGCTGCTCGTGCTGGCGGCGCTCTTCGCCGTGGCCACCGCGGTGCTCTTCGGGCACGGCGCGTGGCTCAACCTGGCGCGGCGGGGCGGCGCCGCGCGGCTGGACCGCGGCCGCGCGGCGCTCCGCACGCTGCTGGACGCCCCCATCCCCGCCCGCGCCGACCTGGACGCGCTCCGCGCCCTGCGGACGCGGCTCCTGGTGCGGCTGGTGGTGGAGCTGGGCCCCAGCCTGTCGGGCGAGCGGCGCACGCGCCTGGTGGGCGTGGCCCGCGAGCTTGGGCTGCTGGCCGCGGCGGAGCGATCCTGCCGCAGCCGCTTCTGGTGGCGGCGCCTGCGCGGCGTGCGCCTGCTCTCCGCCATCGGGGCGGGGGAGGACGCGGTGCCCCCGCTGCTGGACGACCCGCACCCCCTGGTGCGCGCCGACGCCGCGGAGTGGGCCGGCGCCCACCCCGGCCCCGAGCTGGCCGGCCTCCTCCTGGAACGCCTTGCCGACCCGTCGGGCCTGGCCCGCTTCTCCGTGCAGGACTCGCTGATCCGCATGGGCCCCGCCGCCTCCGAGCCGCTGCGCCGCTTCCTGGAGACCGGCTCCGGCCCCGGCCTGGCCCCCGCGCTGCGGGTGGCCGCCGGCGTGGCGGACGCCCGCTTCCTCCCCGCGGCCCGGTGGCGCTGCACGCACGGCCACCCGGCGGTGCGCGCCCGCGCCGCCGAGCTGGTGGGCGCGGCCGGCGGCGCCGTCGGCGTGGACGCGCTCACCCGGCTGCTGGACGACCCCGAGGCGGCGGTGCGCACCGCGGCCGTGCGCTCGCTGGGCGCAATGGGCCACTGGCCGGCCGGCCCGGCCGTCGCCCGGCTGCTGCGCGACCCCGCCTGGGAGGTGCGGCGCGCCGCCGGGCTGGCGCTGCGCGGGCTGGGCGGCCCCGGCCAGCTCCTCCTCCGCCGCGCCCTCGCCGACGCGGATCCCTTCGCCGCCGACATGGCCCGCCAGGTCCTGGACCTCCCCGGCGGCGCGGGAGGCGCCCCGTGACCGGCGAGCTGCTCACGCTGGTGCTGGTGCGGCTGGAGTGGGCTATCCTGGTCTACTTCCTTGCCGTCAACGGCTGGTACCTGCTCCTGCTGGGCAGCGCCGCGCTGGAGATGCGGGAGTACGTGCTTTCCGTGCGCGGCGAGGGGCGCCGCCACTTGCTGGGCTCCCGCGTGGCCCCCCGCATCAGCATGCTCGCCCCGGCCTACAACGAGGCCGCCACCATCGGCGAGAGCGTGCGCGGGCTGCTGGCGCTCTACTACCCGGACCTGGAGGTGGTCGTCGTCAACGACGGCTCCAGGGACGACACCGTCCGCCTTCTCACCGAGCAGTTCCAGCTGGTCCCCGTCCACCCCGTGTACCCGCGCTGGATGTCGCACCAGCCGGTGCGCGGCCTGTACCGCTCGCGCACCCACCCCAACCTGCTGGTGGCCGACAAGGTCAACGGCGGCAAGGCGGACGCCCTCAACGCCGGGCTCAACCTGGCCAGCGGCGAGCTGGTGTGCGCCATCGACGCGGACACGCTGATCGAGCCGGACGCGCTCCAGCGGCTGGTGCGTCCCTTCCTGCGCGCGGAGGGGGTGGTGGCGGCGGGCGGCACCATCCGCATCGCGAACCGGTCGGTGGTGAAGGGCGGGCGCGTGGTGCAGGCGCGGGTGCCGCACCGGCCCGTCCCCGGCTTCCAGGTGGTGGAGTACCTGCGCGCCTTCCTGTTCGGGCGGCTGGGGTGGAACCGGCTGGGCGGCAACCTGATCATCTCCGGCGCCTTCGGGCTGTTCCGCCGCGACGCCATGCTGGCCGCGGGCGGCTACCTGCACGACACGGTGGGCGAGGACATGGAGATGGTGCTGCGGCTGCGGCGCCTGGGCTTCGAGCGGGGCGGGCCGCGCCGCATCGACTTCGTCCCCGACCCGGTGGCCTGGACCGAGGCCCCCGAGACGCTGCGGGTGCTCGGCCGCCAGCGCGACCGCTGGCACCGCGGCCTGGCCGACGTGCTCTGGCGCCACCGCCGCGTCATGCTGAACCCGCGCTACGGGGCCATGGGGATGGTGGTGTTCCCGTACTTCGTGCTGGTGGAATTGCTCGCGCCGCTGGTGGAGGCGCTCGGGCTGGTGGGGATGGTGCTCGGCCTGGCCGTCGGCGCGATCGACCGGCCGTTCGCGGCGCTGTTCTTTTTGGCGGCGTACGCGCTGGGCGCCGTGCTGACGGCGTTCACCCTGGTGCTGGAGGAGCTCACCTTCCACCGCTACGAGCGGATGCGCGACCGGGCGCTGCTGGTCGCCTGGGCGCTGCTGGAGAACGTGGGCTACCGCCAGCTCACCGTCGCCTGGCGGCTGCAGGGGCTGTGGAAGTACCTGCGCGGCCGGCGCGACTGGGGCGCGATGGAGCGCCGCGGCTTCGGCACGGCGCAGGCGGCACCGGCGGCCTCGCCGGCGGCCGCCAGGCAGGACGGCGGAGCGAGGGCGGCCGGCTGATCCGCGGCGGTCCGGGAAGCGAAGACGGCCAGGCAGGCGAGGGAGGCCCGCGCGAGCGGGCCTTTTCGCGTCCCCCTCCCTGGAAGCGGGACGGTGTTCGGAGTAAGTTGAACGTTTCGCTTCGACCGGACCCGAACCTCCTTCGCCGCGCGCGATGAAAACCATAGCCATCTACGTCCTGCTGGTGGGGGCGCCGCTCCTGGGCCTGCTGGGGATCCTCCGCGCGGGCGAGCGCATCGTCCCGCCGCACCACGTGGGCGGCGGGTGGGAGCTCGACCCCGCCTTCGCCGCGGCCCTGCGCGCCGCCTGCCCGGACGTGGTCTTCCCGGCGGCCGGGCCGGCGCTCGACGTGTCGCAGTCCGGCACCCGCGCCGTGCTCACGCTGAACGACACGGCCGGCGCCGTGCTGGACGCCCGGCTCGACGGCGTGGCGCTCTCCGCCGCGTCGGACGAGGCCTCGGCGGCGTGCGGGGGACGGGGGCTCCGCCTCGCGGCGACGCTGCGCCCGGACCCGCGCGCCCCGGAGCTGCGCGGCACGGCGACCGTGCCGGGATCCGCGCCGGTGCCGTTCCGCGCCGCGCGCGCCTCCGCCACCCGCACCCGCTGAGCCGACGTGAACCTGCTCACGCTCCTCGTCCAGGTCGGCGTCGTGCTCGCCGTGGCGCGCATGGTCGGGCTCGCCTTCCGCCGCATCCACCAGCCGCAGGTGGTCGGCGAGATGGTCGCCGGCATCATGCTGGGGCCGTCGCTGCTGGGGTGGCTTGCGCCCGGCGTGTCGGCCTGGCTCTTCCCGCCGGCCAGCCTGGGCTTCCTGAACGCCCTCAGCCAGGTGGGGCTCCTCCTCTTCATGTTCCTGGTGGGGCTGGAGTTCGACGCCAAGCTGCTGCGCGGCCGGGGGCACACCGCGGTGGTCACCAGCCACGTCAGCATCATCGTCCCGTTCTTTCTGGGGTCGGCGCTCGCGCTCTTCCTGTACCCGCGCCTGTCGGACGCCAGCATCGGCTTCACCGGCTTCGCGCTGTTCATGGGCGCGGCCATGAGCGTCACCGCCTTCCCGGTGCTGGCGCGCATCCTCACCGAGCGCAACCTGACGCGCACCCGCGTCGGCGCCGTCACCATCGCCTGCGCCGCCGTGGACGACGTCACGGCGTGGAGCATCCTGGCGGTGGTGGTCGCCGTGGTGCGGGCCGGCTCGGCGGAGGTGCCGCTCTGGGTGACGCTGGCCGGCTCGGCCGCCTTCGTGGGGCTGATGCTGACCGCGGGCCGCCGGGTGCTGGGGTGGCTGGGCGGGTACGCGGTGGCGCGCGGGCGGGTGACGCAGGACCTGCTCGCCGTGGTGCTCCTGGTGCTGCTGGCCTCGGCGTGGACCACGGAGTGGCTGGGGATCCACGCCCTGTTCGGCGCCTTCCTGCTGGGCGCGGTGATGCCGCGCGAGCGCGTGCTGGTGCACGGCCTCACGGAGAAGCTGGAGGACGTGACCGTCGTCTTCTTCCTCCCGCTCTTCTTCGCCTTCACCGGGCTGCGCACCCGCATCGGGCTGCTGGAGGGGCCGGAGATGTGGATGTACTGCGGGCTGATCGTGCTGGTGGCGGTCGCCGGCAAGTTCGGCGGCTCCACCCTGTCGGCGCGCGCGACCGGGCTGGGGTGGCGCGAGGCCGGGGCGCTGGGCGTGCTGATGAACACCCGCGGGCTGATGGAGCTGGTGATCCTCACCATCGGGCTGGAGCTGGGCGTCATCTCCCCCGCGCTCTTCGCCATGATGGTGATCATGGCGCTGGTCACCACCTTCATGACCACGCCGCTGCTGGAATTGATCTACCCCGCGCGCCTGATCCGCCGCGAGGCCGCCGGCGCCGCCGAGGCCCCCGCCACGCAGACCGCCCTGGTGGCGGTGTCGCTCCCCTCCGCGGGCCCCGGGCTGGTGCGCGCCGCGGCGGCGCTCGCCCCGCGCGGCGGCGGCCAGCGCATCTACGCGCTGCACCTGGACCGCGCCGCCGAGCAGCGCTTCATGGAGCTGCCGGCCGGGCCCGCGCCGGCGTGCGACGAGACGCTGCTCCCGGCCATGCAGGCGGCGGAGGCGCTGGGCGTGGAGCTGCGGCCGGTGAGCTTCGCCAGCCACTCGCCGGCGCGCGACATCCTGGAGGTGGCGCACGAGAAGGGCGCCGGGCTGGTGGTGATGGGGTGGCACAAGCCGGTGATCGGCCGCAGCATCCTCAGCGGCACCGTGCACGACGTGATGGAGGGCGCGCGCGGCGAGGTCGCCGTGTACCTGGAGCGCGCCCCGCAGCCCTGGCGCCGCGTGCTTGTGCCGTACCGCGGCGGCGTCCACGACCGCGCCGCCGTGGAGATGGGCCGCCGCATCGCCGCCGCGCCCGACGTGGAGGTGACGGTGCTCCACGTGGCCGGCCCCGGGGCGGTGCAGGGCGCCGAGCCGGAGCCCGGCTGGGCGGAGGCCCTGGCCGCCGACGGCGTGCGCCTGAAGACGGTGGAGAGCGCCGCCCCCGGCGACGCCGCCGTCGCCGAGGCGCGCGAGGGCTACGACCTGGTGGTGGTGGGCGCCTCCGGCGCCTGGGGGATGGAGCCCACGGTGCTCGGCGCCCGCGAGGAGCGCCTGGCGCGCGAGACCGCCGCGTCGCTGCTGATCGTGCGCGGCTACGCCCCGCTGGAGGAGGCGCGCAGCCGCGCGGCGGCCGCGCCGGAAGCCGGGGTGCGGGCCTGACGGCCGGAACATACGCGAGATGGAGAAATGCCCGTGTCCACCGAGCCAGCGTACCGGATCGACTTCGATGGACAGGATCTCGTGGTGCGCATTCGTCACGAAGCGGTGGACCAGGAGCAGGTGCTTCGATTCCTGGACTACCTCCAGCTGGAATCGATCCGCCGCAGCAGCAGCCTGACCGAAGAAGACGCACGGGTGATTTCCGGTGAGGTCGATCGTGCGGTGTGGGCGCGTGTCCGGAGCCACGTACCGGACGGCACTTAGGCACAAGTAGGCCGCCGATCGGAGCAGTCGGAGCGCCCGCCTGGCAGTGCAGCTCTTCAGGAATGCTTCGGAGCCGCGTGAGGGATGCGCGCCCGGAGGGCCGAGACCCCGCGGGGCAGTTTCCGCGGGGTCTCGGCTGCGTTGGCGAGCGTTGTCTGCTCGCCTACGCAGCGCGCAGCCCGACCCGAGCGACAGCGAGGGGCACGCCCAACCCCGCAGTTCAAAGCCGTTCCAGCCGGAGCCGCCGACACACCCCCGCCGAAAATCCGCGAAAACTTGTCACGACCCGCCCCCGCCCGTAACTTCCCCGCTCGTTTTCCGGCCCCCCGGCCGGAGCCCGCTCGCGAGCAGCACCATACGGAATGGACCGCCTGACCCCGCAGCGCCTGGACGAGATCCTGGACCGCGCCCGCGGCCTCCGCGTCGCCGTGGTGGGCGACGTGATGCTGGACGTGTACCTGGAGGGCACGGTGACCCGCATCTCGCCCGAGGCGCCGGTGCCGGTGGTGAGCGTGGACACCGAGCGCGTGGCGCTGGGCGGCGCCGCCAACGTGGCCGCCAACGTGGTGACGCTGGGCGCCGACTGCGACCTGCTGGGCTACGTGGGCGCCGACGAGCCGGGCGCCCGCATGCGCGCCGCGCTGCGGGAGTCGGAGGGCGGGACGCTGCGGGCGCGGCTGGTGGAGCGCGCCGACCGGCCGACGACCACCAAGACGCGGGTCATGGCGCGCAAGCACCACGTGATCCGCTTCGACCGGGAGCGCGCCGACGACCTGCCGGACGACTGCGTGGACGAGCTGTGCGCCATGATCCGGGAGTCCGTGGCGGGCGCCGACGCGCTGGTGCTGGAGGACTACAACAAGGGCGTGCTGGTCCCCGCCGTGATCCGCACCGCGCTGGAAGCCGCGGAGCAGGCCGGGATCCCCAGCGTGATCGACCCCAAGTTCCGGCACTTCTGGGAGTTCGGCGGCGCCACCGTGTTCAAGCCCAACGCCGTGGAGCTGGGCGCCGCCATGGGCGAGGCGATCCGCCCGCACGACGACGCCTGGCTGGAGGCCGCCCGCGAGAGGACCGGCGCCCGGCACCTGCTGCTCACGCTGGGCGAGGCGGGGATGGTGCTGCGCTGCGCCTCCGGCGACTCGCTGCGCATCCCCACCGTGGCGCGCGAGGTCTACGACGTGTCCGGGGCGGGGGACACCGTGACCGCGTTCCTTGCGGTGGCGCTCGCCGCGGGGGCGGAGGTGGAGGAGGCGGCGATCCTGGCGAACTTCGCCGCGGGGATCGAGGTGGGGAAGCACGGCGTCGCCGTGGTCACGCCCGACGAGGTGCGCGCGGCCGTGGCCGCGCGCGACCCCGCGGTGCCGGCCGGCGACTGACGACAACCGAAACGAGGAGACACATGGCCGCTCTCGAGAAGGTCCAGACCGGCGGGGCCCCCGCCGCAATCGGCCCCTACAGCCAGGCGATCGTGCACGGCGGGCTGGTCTACACCGCGGGGCAGATCCCGCTGGACCCCGCCAGCATGCAGATCGTGGAGGGCGACGTGGCCGCGCAGACCGAGCGCGTCATGCAGAACCTGTCCGCCGTGCTGGAGGCCGCGGGCGCGTCGCTCGCCACGGTGATCAAGACCACGGTGTTCCTGTCCGACATGAACGACTTCGCGGCCATGAACGAGGTGTACGGCCGCTGGTTCGGCGAGCACGCGCCCGCCCGCTCCACCGTGCAGGTGGCCCGCCTCCCGCGCGACGCCCGGGTGGAGATCGAGTGCATCGCCGTCGCCGGCGCGCAGGGCTGAACCCCGCGGCGCGGCCCCGCTGCGCGCGGGGCCGCGCCCTTTTCATTCTGGAACGTCGAACGGACCCGCTGCAGCCATGACCAGGCCCAATCCGCACATCTTCCGGCAGTACGACATCCGCGGCGTCGTCGGTCCGGACCTGACCCCCGAGGTCGCCGAGGGAATCGGCCGCGCCTTCGCCACGCTCGCCCGGCGCCGCCTGGGCAATCCACGCCCCACGCTTGCGCTCGGCCGCGACAACCGCGTCTCGTCCGAGGAGCTCGCCGCCGGGGTGCGCCGCGGCATGGTGGCCGCCGGCGCGGACGTGGTCGACGTGGGCCTCGTCCCCACGCCGGTGCACTCCTTCGCGGTCTTCCACCTGGGGCTGGACGGCGGCCTGCAGGTGACCGGCTCGCACAACCCGCCGCAGTACAACGGCTTCAAGATGACGCTGGCCGGCGGCTCGCTGTACGGCGGCGCCATCCAGGAGATCCGCGGGATGATCGACTCCGGCGACTTCGAGTCCGGTGAAGGCACGGTCGAGAACCGGGAGATCCTGGACGAGTACGTCCGCTTCGTCGCCGGCAAGTTCAGCATCGAGCGGCCCATCAAGGTGGTGGCGGACTGCGGCAACGGCACCGGCTCCATCGTGGCCGTGGAGCTGCTGCGCGCGCTGGGGAGCAACGTGGAGGTGATCCCGCTCTTCTGCGAGAGCGACCCCAGCTTCCCCAACCACCACCCGGACCCGGTGGTGGACAAGAACCTGGTGGACATCATCGCGAAGGTGAAGGAGACCGGCGCCGACCTGGGCGTGGCCTTCGACGGCGACGCGGACCGCATCGGCGCCATCGACGACCGCGGCGAGATCGTCCGCGGCGACACGCTGCTCCTGCTCTACGGCCTGGACCTGATCTCCAAGCGCGGCCCGGGCCAGAAGGTGGTGTTCGACGTCAAGTGCTCGCAGCAGCTCCCCGAGGTGCTGGAAAAGGCCGGCGGCATCCCCATCATGAACGCCACCGGCCACTCGCTGATCAAGAAGCGGATGAAGGAGGAGGGCTCGCTGCTCTCGGGCGAGCTGTCCGGCCACATCATGTTCGGCAACGACTACTACGGCTACGACGACGCGCTGTACGGCGCCTGCCTGCTGATCGACGCACTGCAGCGCAAGGGCGGGACGCTCTCCGAGTGGATCGCCGAGTTCCCGCGCTTCGTCTCCACCCCGGAGCTGCGCTACCCGGCCACGGAGGAGACCAAGTTCGACATCGTGGCCCGCGCCACGGAGCACTTCAAGAAGGACCACGAGGTGATCGACGTGGACGGCGCCCGCGTCCTGTTCGGCGACGGCTGGGGGCTGATCCGCGCCTCCAACACGGAGCCGGTGCTGGTGGCCCGCTACGAGGCCCGCAGCGCCGAGCGCCTGGCCGAGATCCGCGGCGAGATGGAAGGCTGGCTGGAATCCGCCGGCGTGCAGACCGTGGGCGGCTCGTCCACCCACTGAGCCGGTGAAGCAAGGGGGGCGGCGGCCGCGAGGCCGCCGCCCCCGCGGTTTTTTCCGGCGGCCCGAAGGCGCCGCCGCGCGGTCCGCACCCCCCACTCCGCGGAGGCCGCCGTGCCCAGGTCGTCCCACCCGCTCAACCTGCTGTCGGCGTGGATCCTTTTCTCCGTCGCGCTGCCGTGCACCATCGTCGGCGTGGTCGGCGCGCTCGCCGAGACCGGCACCATGCGCGTGGTGCTGGGAGCGCTCGGCCTGTCCGGGCTGGCGATGGTGTGGGGATCCGTGCAGATGGTGGTCGCCTGGCGGCGCGCCACCCGCCGCGAGACCGCCCACGAGGCGGCGCTCTACCAGGCGGTGCGGCAGGCCGCTCCCGCGGTCGAACCGCCGCAGGCATTGCAGGAGGGAGCGCAGCCGGCATTCTCCGCCGCGGCGGCAGCCGACCCCGCCGCGCCGGCGGCGCGGACGTCGCCCGCCGCGCACACCACGGGGGAGGCCGACGCGGAGGTGCTGGCCCACTGGACGTACGCGCCGGACGAGTGGAGCGAGTACTCCCGGCGGGAGCTGAGCTTCCGCCGCGGCGAGGCCAAGTGGTACGCGGCGGGGGTGGTCGGGCTCGGCGCGCTCCTGCTGGTGTTCCAGCGGAACGCGGAGTACACGGTCGCGCTGGGGGTCGCCGGCTTCGTCGGCGCGGTCTTCTGGCTGGGCAAGACGCTCCAGGCCCGCGCCGCGCACGCCGCCAACACCGCCACCCCCGGCGGCGAGGTCATCATCTCGCCCCGCGCGGTGATGCTGAACGGGCGCTACCACGTGCTGCAGGACGACCGCTTCCACTTCGCCGGCGTCCGCCTGCTGGACGAGGAGGTTCCGCCGGTCCTGGAGTTCACCGTTGCGTGGCAGACCCGAAGCGGCCGGGCGGACGAGCAGGTGTACGTGCCGGTGCCGCGGGGGAGGGAAGAGGAGGCGCGGGCGCTGGTGGCGAGGTTGACGGCAGGGAACAGGGAATAGGGGACAGGGGACAGGGGACAGGTTACAGCCTGCAACGGCGACCCCCTCCCCCGGCCCCTCCCCGCAAGGGGGAGGGGAGAACGGCGGGAGTGTTGGGGCAAGGTTCGGCGCGAGGGGCTACCCCTCACCCCCCGGCCCCCTCTCCCACAAGGGGAGAGGGGGAGCACGACAAAGCCGAACCCCGGACAGCCCTCCCCCGGCACGGGGGAGGGTGGCGAGCCTCGAGCGAGCCGGGTGGGGGCCCCAGCGGACGCCAGCGCGAAGCCCGCGTGAGGGATGCGAGCGCGAAGCGGCGAGACCGCGCGGCTGTTTGCGCGGTCTCGCCTCCGTTGCAGACGGTCGTTTCGTCTGCTACGGAGCCGCAGCCCGACCCGGCGCCAGCCGGGGCACGCCCGCACCAGATTTTTCGGCTTTTTGTACCGTCGGGAACCGAACTTGCCGCGGACCGGACCCCGGCTTATCATGTCGCCCGCTGAAGAGGACCCTTTGACGGAACGCACCATCGTAGTGGCCCTGGGCGGCAACGCCCTCGCCCAGCCCGGAGAAGAAGGCACCATCACGGAGCAGTTCCGCCACACGCGCGAGTCCCTGGGCGCCGTGGTGGAGCTGGCGAGGGAAGGCTGGCGGATCGCCGTGGTGCACGGCAACGGCCCCCAGGTGGGCAACGAGCTGATCCGCAACGAGCAGTCGCGCCACCTGCTGCCGCCGCTCCCGCTGGGGGTGCTGGTGGCCGGGACCGAAGGGTGGATCGGCTACATGATCCAGCAGTCGCTCCAGAACGCCCTGCGCAAGGGCGGGGTGGACCGCCAGGTGGTGACCGTGGTGACGCAGGTGCTGGTGGACCCGGACGACCCGCAGCTGCGGCGCCCCACCAAGCCCATCGGCCGCACCATGGACGAGGCCACCGCCCGCTCCCTGGCCGCCGAGCTGGGCGGCGACGTCACCCAGGTCAAGGGCGGCTGGCGGCGCGTGGTCCCCAGCCCGCGCCCCCTCGCCATCGTGGAGCGGCCCATGATCCGCTCGCTGGTGGAGGAGGGGCACCTGGTGATCGCCGCGGGGGGCGGAGGCTGCCCCGTGTACGAGCACCCCCGATGGGGGCTGGAGGGGATCGACGCGGTGGTGGACAAGGACCGCGCCGCCGCCATCCTGGGCCACGACATCGGCGCGGAGACGCTGGTCATCCTCACCGACGTCGAGTGCGTGTACCTGGACTACGGCAGCCCCGAGCAGCGCCCGGTGCGCCGCCTGACGCTGGACGCCGCCGACGCGCTGCTGGCCAGCGGCGAGCTGGGCTCCGGGAGCATGGCCCCCAAGGTGGAGGCCGCCGCCGACTTCGTGCGCAGCGGCGGCCGGCGCGCCGTGATCGCGCGCCTGGACCAGGGGCGCGAAGCGGTCGCCGGCGAGGCCGGCACCGAGATCGTGAGTGCGTAGTGCGCGAGGGCGCGAATGCGGGAGCCGTTGCTTTCGCACTCCCGCACTTTCGCACTCCCGCACTCGTTTTCATCACCCGAACAGGACGGACGCGGTGAACATACACGAATACCAGGCGAAGGAGCTCCTCGTCGCCGAGGGGGTCCCGGTCCCCATGGGCGAGGTCGCCACCACGCCGGAGCAGGCCGAGGAGATCGCCCGGCGGCTGGGCGGCCCCGTGATGGTCAAGGCGCAGGTGCTCGCCGGCGGCCGCGGCAAGGCGGGCGGCGTCAAGTTCTGCCCCACGCCCGAGGTGGCCCGCGAAAAGGCCCGGGACATCCTGGGGATGCAGATCAAGGGGCTCACGGTGGAGAAGGTGCTCGTGGCGCCCGCCGCGGACATCGGCACCGAGGCGTACGTCGGCATCATCGTGGACCGCGCCAGCAAGAAGCCGGTCTTCATGGTCTCGGCCGAGGGCGGCATCGACATCGAGGAGGTGGCCGCCACCAACCCCGACGCCATCTTCAAGCTCCCGGTGGACCCGCGCTACGGGCTGCTCCCGCACCAGGCCTACCTGATGGCGACGCGCCTGTACAAGGACGTCAAGCAGCAGCGCGCCGCGGCCAAGATCCTCCAGCAGCTCTACACCGCGTTCATCAAGGCGGGCGCGTCGCTGGCCGAGATCAACCCGCTGATCTCCACGCCCGAGGGCGAGGTGCTGGCGATCGACGCCAAGTTCAACATCGACGACAACGAGCTCTTCCGGCTCCCGGCGATCGAGGCGCTGCGCGACGAGTCCAGCGAGGACCACGCCGAGGTGCTGGCCCGCGAGGCGGGGCTCACCTTCATCAAGCTGGACGGCGACGTGGGCTGCGTGGTCAACGGCGCCGGGCTGGCCATGGCGACCATGGACCTGGTGAAGTACTACGGCGGCGAGCCCGCCAACTTCCTGGACATCGGCGGGTCGTCCAACCCGGAGAAGGTGGTGAACGCCCTCAAGATCATCACCACCGATCCCAACGTGAAGGCCATCCTGTTCAACATCTTCGGCGGCATCACCCGCACCGACGACGTCGCCAACGGGATCGTGACCGCCACGAAGATGATCGACATCAACGTGCCCATCGTGATCCGCCTCACCGGCACCAACGAGGAGATCGCCGTGAAGATCCTGGCCGAGGCCGGCTTCAGCGCGATGACCGACATGGACGAAGCCGTGCAGCGGGCCGTCGCTTTGGCCAAGGGGGAGGCCCAGTGAGCATCTTCATCGACAAGGACACCCGGCTGGTCGTCCAGGGGATCACGGGCCGCGACGGCTCGTTCCACGCCAAGCAGATGATCGAGTACGGGACGCAGGTGGTCGCCGGCGTCACCCCGGGCAAGGGCGGGCAGACGTTCGAGGGCTCGGTGCCCATCTTCAACACCGTCGCCGAGGCGGTCAGGGAGGGCGGCGCCAACACCTCGGTGATCTACGTGCCGCCGGCCTTCGCCGCCGACGCCATGTACGAGGCCGCCGACGCCGGGATCGAGTTCATCGTCTGCATCACCGAGGGCGTGCCGGTGCTGGACATGACCCGCGTCCGCCCGTACGTGATGGAAAAGGGCGCCCGGCTGCTCGGGCCCAACTGCCCCGGGCTCCTTTCGGCCGGCAAGAGCAAGGTGGGGATCATCCCCGGGCACATCACCCAGCCCGGCCCGGTCGGCCTGGTCTCCAAGTCGGGGACGCTGACCTACGAGGTGGTCTACAAGCTCAAGGGCGCCGGGATCGGCACCACCACCTGCGTGGGGATCGGCGGCGACCCCATCAACGGCACCAGCTTCATCGACTGCCTGGCCGCCTTCGAGGCCGACCCGGAGACGCAGGCGATCGTGATGCTGGGCGAGATCGGCGGCACGGACGAGCAGGAGGCCGCGGCCTACGTCAAGGCCAACGTGACCAAGCCGGTGGTCGGCTTCATCGCCGGCCAGACGGCGCCCCCGGGGCGCCGCATGGGCCACGCGGGCGCGATCATCTCCGGCTCCGCCGGCACCGCCGAGGAGAAGATCGGCGCGTTCCGCGACAACGGCATCGGCGTCGCCACGCGGCCGGTGGACGTGGTGGGCCTGATCCAGGAGGCTCTCTGAGCGACGGAGGGAGGGGCGGGCGCGAGCTGCGGCTGACGGAGGTCCTCCGGCCGGAGCACGTGCTCGCCCCGCTGGACGTGGACACCGTCCACGCGGCGGTGGCGGCCCTGGCGGCGCGCCTCCGGGAGACCGGGCACGTTCCCCGCCCGGAGCGGCTGGAGGGATTGTTCGCCGAGAACCGCATCCGCGACGTGATCCACGTGGGCGACCGCGTGCTCCTCCCGCACCTGCGGACGGACGCGGTGGACCGCCTGGTGGTGGCGCTGGGCGTCGCCCCGCGCCCGCTCTCCGTGGGCAGACGGGACGCCCGGGGCGCGCAGGTGGTGGTGCTGGTGCTCGCCCCGCCCGCGGCGAACGACCTGTACCTGCAGACGGTGGCGGCGCTGGCCCGCGCGCTCCGCCTGGACGACACGGTGGACCGGCTGGCCTCCGCCCGCACCCCGGACGAGGTGCTGGCGATCCCCGAGATCCGCGACCTGGCCATCCAGCCGCGGCTGCTGGTGAGGGACGTGATGAGCCCGCGGGTGTTCCGGGTGTCGCCGGACACCCCGGTGCGCGAGCTCCTGGAGCTGGCGAGCACGCACCGGCTGCGCGCGGTGCCGGTGGTGGGCGAGGACCGCGAGGTGCTGGGGATGGTCACCGACCGCGACCTGCTCCGCCACCTCCTCCCGCTCGCGCTCCGCCCCGGCGACGGCCCCCCGCAGGGCGCCGCCTCGCCGGACGGGCTCACGGTGCGCGACATCATGTCGCGCTCGGTGATGTGCATCTCCGAGGACCAGGGGCTGGCCGAGGTCGCCGGCGTGATGGTCAACAAGGACGTGGAGCGGCTCCCCGTGGTCCACGAGGGAAAGCTCACCGGCTTCCTGACGCGGGGGGACATCCTCCGCAAGCTGTTCGGCTTCCGGGCCCCCTGAAGCACGACGATTCAACCTTTTTCGGATACAGCCATGTCACGCACGCTCGCCATCATCAAGCCGGACGCAGTCGCGGCCGGCAACGCCGGCAGGATCATCGCCCACCTGGAGGGCGCCGGCTTCCGCATCGTCGCCATGAAGATGGTGCACCTCAGCAGCGAGCAGGCCGGCGAGTTCTACGCCGTGCACCGCGAGCGCCCCTTCTACGGCGAGCTGGTGGAGTTCATGACCTCCGGCCCCGCCATCCCGCTGGCGCTGGAGGCCGACGACGCCGTCGCCAAGTACCGCGAGACCATCGGCGCGACGGACCCCGCCGAGGCGGCCGAGGGTACGATCCGCAAGCTGTACGCGGAGTCCAAGGGCCGGAACGCCGTGCACGGCTCCGACTCGGACGAGAACGCGGCCACGGAGATCCGCTTCTTCTTCGGCGACGACCTGCCGGGCGCGCGCTGAGCCCGCCGGCGGCCACGCACGACGAGGGGGACGCGGCCGGGCGCCGCGTCCCCCTCTCTTCTTCCCACCCTTTCCGCCAACCAATCGTGAACCTCCTCCTCCGCTGGATCGCCGCAGCAGCCGCCGTGTGGGTCGCCACCCGCGTGGTCCCCGGGATCCGCTACGAGGGCGGCATCCAGACCCTGCTGGTGGTCGCGCTGATCCTGGGGCTGGTCAACGCCCTGGTCCGCCCGCTGCTCAAGTTCCTGGCGTGCGGGATCATCGCCCTGACGCTGGGCCTGTTCCTGCTGGTCATCAACGCCGTGCTGCTGCTGCTGGTGGAGGCGCTCGCCAACTCCTTCGGCTACGGCTTCCACGTGGACGGCTTCGTCCCGGCGCTGCTGGGCTCGGTGGTGATCTCGGTGGTCTCGTACCTGCTGTCCATGCTCCTGACCGACGACGACTAGACCGGCCTCACCCCCGCAACGGGAGCGTCCCATGCGCCCACGCGTTTCCCGGCCCCTTCTCGCCGCCGTGCTCGCGTCGCTGGCCGGCGCGCCCGCGGCCTGCGCCCAGGACCCCGGCCCGGTGGAGCGCTCCCCGGCGGGCCCCGCGCAGGTGGCGCCGGCCCCGCCGGAAACGTTCGCGTACGACCGGGCCGCTCCGCTGGACGTGCTGGAGGGTCCCTCGCGCACGGTGGAGGGCGTCGTCGTGCGCCCCGTCTCCTTCGCGAGCCCGCGCGGGGGCCGCGCCACCGGGATGCTGTTCGTCCCGGAGGGGCGGGGCCCCTTCGCCGGCCTCCTGCTGCAGCACGGCATGCCCGGGAGCGCCGCCGTCATGGGCCGGCACGGCGTCTACCTGGCGAAGCACGGCGCGGTGGTGCTGGCGCTCGACGCCCCCATCACCCGCCGGGGCGGCCCGCTCCTCCTCTTCACCGAGGCCGACAGCGCCGACCAGGTGCAGCTCATCGTGGACCTGCAGCGCGGGGTGGACCTGCTCCTGGCCCGCCGCGACGTGGCGCCCGCGCGCCTCGCGTACGTCGGGAAGAGCTACGGGGGCGCCATGGGCGCGCTCTTCGCCGGGGTGGAGCGCCGCCTGCAGAGCTACGTGCTGATGGTGGGCGACGGTGGGCTGGTGGCCCACCTCACCGGTCCGGACGACCGCCCCGGACCGCTGGAGGCGATGCCGCCCGCGCGGCGCGACCGCTGGCTCGCCGCCATGCGCCCCATCGAGCCGTCGCTGTTCGTGGGCCGCGCCCCTCCCGCCTCCATCCTGTTCCAGTCCGCGCGCCGCGACGAGCTGGTGCCCGTCGCCGACGCCGAGGCGCTGCACCGCTCCGCCGGCGATCCCAAGACCGTGCGGTGGTACGACACGGGCCACGACCTGAACGCACGGGCGTTCGTGGACCAGCTCGACTGGCTGCACCGCGCCGTCGGCACCACGCCGCCCGGCCCCGCCGACCTCGTCTGGCCCGACGGCCCGCTCTCCCTCACCTCGCGCGCCCCGTGAGCGGCGGGGCGCCCGTTCCGCCCGGGGGCCCGAAAGGTTGAAAAGTCCTCCCCCCGTGGACAGATTGGTCCTCCGCCGGGCCGCGACGGCTGGAATCGGGCCCTTTGCTTGACACTGCGCGGCTTTTCGCATAGTTTTCCGGTTTATGCTGAAACTCAGCCTGGGCGCGGTTTCGCGTGGAGAAGTGCAGGTCCGGGACGACGTCCCGCCGGACCACCCCATGTGGGAGGGCTCGGAGGCGACGTTCGTGGGGCCGCTGCACGTGGACCTCACGGCCCGCAGCGTGGGCGAGGGGGTGTTCGTGCGGGGGAAGGTGCGCGGAAAGGTGAAGATGCCGTGCCGCCGCTGCCTGACCGAGACCGAGCACGAGCTGGACGAGACGGTGGACTTCCTCTTCGACGAGATCCGCAGCGACGAGGAGGAGGAGATGGAAGGGGAAGTCTATCCTCTCCCCGAGCGGGGCGACGAGCTGGACCTCACGGACGCCGTCCGCGAGCAGGTCCTGCTGCGCGTGCCGCAGTACGTCCTTTGCCGCGAGGAGTGCCGCGGCCTGTGCCCGCGGTGCGGCGCCGACCTGAACGAGGCGCCGTGCGGCTGCGGTCCCGAGGAGGAGGACTCTCCCTGGGGCGCGCTGAAGACGATCAAGTTCGACTGACCCATAGCCACCCGAGGGGTTCCCGATGGCCGTACCCAAGAAGCGCCAGTCCAAGCAGCGCCAGCGCAAGCGCCGCACGCACGTCAAGGCCGCCATGCCGACCTTCGGCAAGTGCCCGCAGTGCAACGACCCGCACGTGCCGCACCGCGTCTGCCCGAACTGCGGCTACTACCGCAACGAGCAGCGCGTCGAAGTGGAAGAGTTCTAAGCGCGCGGAACGCCTACAGATGCGGATCGCGCTCGACGCGATGGGCTCCGACCGTGCCCCCTCCGTGGAGATCGAGGGTGCGGTCGGAGCTTTGCGTGAGCTGGAGGGGGACTTCCGGATCGTCCTGGTCGGCGACGAAGCGCTGATCGAAGCCGAGCTGGCGCGCCACCCGGACGCCCCGCGCGGGCGGATCGACGTGGTGCACGCCCCCGGCCGGATCGAGATGGGAGAGTCCCCGGCGCACGCTATCCGGCGCAAGCAGGACTCGTCCATGGTGGTCGGCCTCAACCTGCAGAAGCGGGGCGAGGCGGACGCCTTCATCAGCGCGGGCTCCACCGGCGCCGCAATGGCGGGGTCGGTGATGATCCTGGGCGTCCTCCCCGGCGTGGACCGCCCGGCGGTCGGCACGGTGCTCCCCACGGCGTCGGGCCACACCCTGATGATCGACGGCGGCGCCAACGTGGACACGCGCGCCCAGCACCTCCTCCAGTTCGCCTTCCTGGGCAGCATCTACGCCCGCGACCTGATGGGGATCGAGAGCCCCCGCGTGGGGCTCCTCAACATCGGCGAGGAGCCGGAAAAGGGCGACGAGCGCGCCGTGGAGGCGCACCGCCTGCTGGCGGCCGCCTCGGACGAGCTCAACTTCGTGGGGAACATCGAGGGGCGCGACGTCATCCGCGGCAAGTGCGACGTGCTGGTGTGCGACGGCTTCGTGGGCAACGTCCTCCTCAAGTTCTACGAGTCCGTCGCCGGCTTCATGCTGGGGATGCTCCGCCAGGAGATGGCGGACGCCAACGTGCAGCTGGACCTCACGCGGATGTTCCACACCCTGGACTACACCGAGTACGGCGGCGCCCCCCTGCTCGGGGTCAACGGCGTCACCATCATCTGCCACGGCGGCTCGCCCCCCCGGGCGATCCGCAACGCGATCCGCGTCGCCGCCCAGGCGGTGGACCGGCAGATGGTCTCCCACATCGAGCGCCAGCTCTCCCGCCGCACGGAAGCACCCCTGAGCCAATGAGCGTCACGAGCGGTCGTCCCCGCGCCCGGGTGGTCTCCACCGGGCGCTTCAACCCGCCCCGCGTGGTCCCCAACGCGGAGCTGGAAAAGCTGGTGGAGACGTCGGACGAGTGGATCCGCAGCCGCACGGGGATCCGCGAGCGCCGCCTGGCCGACCCCGGCGTGGGCGCCGCCGACATGGGCGCCGCCGCGGCCCGCGTGGCGCTGGAGCGCGCCGGCGTGGACGCAAAGGACGTGGACATGCTCCTGGTGTCCACCGCCACGCCCGACCGGCTGCTCCCCTCCACCGCCTGCGACATCCAGGCGCTGCTGGGCGCCAGCAACGCCGGCTCGTACGACTTCGCCACCGCCTGCTCCGGCTTCCTGTACGGCCTGTCGCTGGCGGAGGCGCACATCGCCGCCGGCCAGGCGAAGACGGTGCTGGTGATCGCCACCGAGCGCATGAGCAGCATCGTGGACTGGGGCGACCGCTCCACCTGCGTGCTCTTCGGCGACGGCGCGGGCGCCGCGGTGGTGCAGCCGGCGGAGGACGGCCGGGGGATCCTGTCCAGCTTCATGAAGTCGGACGGCACGCTGGCCGAGCTGCTCTACCGGCCCGGCGGCGGGGCGAAGATCCCCTTCGACCTGGCGGTGCTGGACGAGAAGTCGCACCTGGTGAAGATGGCGGGCCCCGAGGTGTTCAAGGCCGCGGTCCGCTCCATGTGCGAGGCCGCCGAGCAGGCGCTGCAGCGCGCCGGCGTCACCTCCGACGAGATCGACCTGCTGGTCCCCCACCAGGCAAACAACCGGATCATCGAGGCCACGGCGAAGTACGCCGGCATCCCGATGGACAAGGTGTTCGTCAACGTGGACCGCTACGGCAACATGAGCTCCGCCTCGGTGCCGGTGGCGCTGGACGAGGCGCGGGAGCAGGGCAGGGCGAAGGACGGTTCGCTGGTGCTGATGGTCGCCTTCGGCGCCGGCTTCACGTGGGCCGCGAACGTGGTGCGGATGTGAGCACGGACGAGAGGGTCGGGCTGCTCTTCCCCGGGCAGGGGTCGCAGTCCGTGGGGATGGGGCGGGAGCTGGCGGAGCGCTGGCCGGAGGCCCGCGAGGCCTTCCAGGAGGCCGACGACGCGCTTGGGTTTGCGCTCTCCCGCCTGTGCTGGGAGGGCCCGGAGGACGAGCTGACGCTCACCAGCAACGCGCAGCCCGCGCTCCTGGTGCACAGCGCCGCCGCCTGGCGCGTCCTCCAGAAGGCCGGTGTGGAGCCGACGGTGGCCGCCGGGCACTCGCTGGGCGAGTTCAGCGCGTACCTCGCCGCCGGCAGCCTGGGCTTCGCCGACGCGGTGAGGACCGTGCGCCGCCGCGGCGAGCTGATGCTGCAGTCCGGCCGGGCGCGCCCCGGGACCATGGCCGCCGTGCTGGGGCTGGACGACGACGTGGTGGAGGGCGTGTGCCACGAGGCGAGCACCGCCGACAGCGTGGTGGTGGCCGCCAACTTCAACTCGCCCGGCCAGGTGGTGGTCTCCGGCGACGTGGACGCGGTCGAGCGCGCCAGCGCGCTCCTGGTGTCCGCCGGGGCCAAGAAGGTCACCGGCCTCAACGTCTCCGGCGCCTTCCACTCGCCGCTCATGGCCGTGGCCGAGGAGGGGCTGCGCGCCCACCTGGACGGCGTGGAGTTCGGCGCGCCCGCCTTTCCCGTGATCTCCAACGTCACCGCCTCCCCCGTGTCCGACGCGGCGGAGGCGAAGCTGCTCCTGGTGCAGCAGCTCACCTCCACGGTGAGGTGGACGGACTCGGTGAGGATCATGCTCCAGCTGGGCGTGACGCGCTTCCTGGAGGTGGGGCCGGGCAAGGTGCTCACCGGGATGCTCAAGCGCATCGACCGGGCGGCGGAGGGGCGCGGCGTCCCGCTGGGGACGCCGGAGGCGATCGAGAGCTTCCTTCAGCAGAGGGGATGATGGAGCTACAGGGTCAGGTGGCGCTGGTGACGGGCGGCTCCCGTGGAATCGGTCTTGCGGTCGCCACGGAGCTCGCTTCCGCCGGGGCGAAGGTGGCGGTGGTGGCGCGCGACGAGGCGCGGGCGCAGGCGGCCGCGGCCGGGCTCCCGGGCGAGGGGCACCGCGGCTACGGCGCCGACGTGGCGGACTCCGAGGCGGTGAACGCCCTGGTGAAGCGGGTGGAGGAGGAGATGGGGGGGCTGGACGTGCTGGTGAACAACGCCGGCGTCACCCGCGACAACGTCCTCATGCGCATCAAGGACGAGGACTGGGACGCGGTGCTGGACACCAACCTGCGCGGCGCCTTCAACACCATCCGCGCCGCGTCGCGCGGGATGATGAAGCGCCGCGCCGGCCGGGTGATCAACATCAGCAGCGTGGTGGGGATCACCGGCAACAAGGGGCAGGCCAACTACGCGGCCTCCAAGGCGGGGCTGATCGGGCTGACCAAGTCGGTCGCGAAGGAGCTCGCCTCGCGCGGGGTCCTTGTCAACGCGGTCGCGCCGGGATATATCGAGACCGACATGACGTCGGACCTCCCCGAGGCCGCCCGCGAGGCGCTCTCGTCGCAGATCGCCCTGGGGCGCCTGGGGAAGCCGGAGGACATCGCGCCGGTGGTCCGCTTCCTCGCGGGGCCGGGCGCCGCGTACATGACTGGGCAGGTGCTGGTCGTGGACGGCGGGATGGTGATGTAGGGCTGGTCACGAGCGGGGAGGAGGCGGCGCCCCGATGGTTCAGGCAGGGCTTCACGGCAACTATCCAAGGAGAACAGCGATGGCCGACATCGAGCAGAAGGTCAAGGACATCATCATCAACGAGCTGGGCGTGGACGCGGAGAAGGTCACCCCCGAGGCTTCCTTCGTGGAGGACCTGGGCGCCGACTCGCTGGACACGGTCGAGCTGGTGATGGCGTTCGAGGAGGAGTTCGGGATGGAGATCCCGGACGAGGACGCGGAGAAGCTCCAGACCGTCGGCGACGCGATCAGCTACATCCAGAATCATCAATCCTGAGCCGACAGCTCGACCGGCGACGCTGCTCTCTTCGGGGCCGCGTCGCTTCGTTTCGCCTTGGCATTCTCGTTTGAGAAGACAAACTGCTGAACGGATCCACGGGTCCGTTCAGCAGAATGCTTTTTACCCGTATACGGAGAGCGGTTGATGAATCGCCGTGTCGTGATCACCGGGACGGGGCTGGTGTCGCCCGTCGGGCTGGACGTCCAGTCGAGCTGGGCGGCCCTCCTGGAGGGGCGCAGCGGCGCCGGTCCAATCACCCACTTCGACGCGTCCGACTACCCCGTGCGCTTCGCGTGCGAGGTCAAGGACTTCGATCCCGGGCAGTACATCGACCGCAAGGAGGTCAAGCGCACCGACCGCTTCACCCAGTTCGCCATCGCGGCGTCGGTGCAGGCGGTGCGCGAGGCGGGGCTGGAGGACGCGCTCGGCGGGGTGGACCCGGAGCGGGTGGGCGTGATCATCGGGAGCGGCATCGGCGGGATGGAGACCTTCGAGGAGCAGACCGAGAAGCTCCTCGGGCGCGGCCCCGGCCGGGTGTCGCCCTTCTTCGTCCCCATGTTCATCTCGGACATCGCGGCGGGGCTGGTCTCCATCCGCTTCGGCGCCAAGGGCCCCAACTACTGCACCGTCTCGGCCTGCGCTTCGGGGGCGCACGCGGTGGGCAACGCCATGCAGGCGATCCGCCACGGCGAGGCGGACTTGATGATCTGCGGCGGCACGGAGGCGGCGGTGTCGCGCATGGCGGTGGCGGGCTTCGCCAACATGACGGCGCTCTCCACGCGCAACGACTCGCCGGAGACGGCGAGCCGCCCCTTCGACGGGGAGCGCGACGGCTTCGTGCTGGGCGAGGGCGCGGGGATCCTGGTGCTGGAGGAGCTGGAGCACGCGCGCGCGCGCGGCGCCGCCATCATCGCCGAGGTGGCCGGCTACGGTCAGACGGCGGATGCGTACCACATCACCGCCCCGGCGGAGGGCGGCGAGGGCGCCGTCCGCGCCATGCGCATCGCCCTGCGCGACGCGGGCGCCTCGCCGGACGACGTGGACTACGTCAACGCGCACGGCACCTCCACGCCGGCCAACGACCGCAACGAGACCATGGCGATCAAGACGGCGCTGGGCGAGCGCGCCCGGCAGATCGTCGTGGGCTCCACCAAGTCCATGACCGGGCACACGCTGGGTGCGGCGGGAGGGCTGGAGGCGGTGATCTCGGCGCTGGCCTGCCGCGACGGGGTGATCCCGCCCACCATCAACTACACCACGCCCGATCCCGACTGCGACCTGGACTACGGCACCGGCGGCAGGATCGAGCGGCCCGTGCGGCTTGCGCTCAGCAACTCGTTCGGCTTCGGCGGCCACAACGTCTGCCTGGCGATCCGGAAGTTCGAGGCCTGATCGTCGGCTGTCGCACGAGACGAAACAGCGGGGCGGATCAGGTGACTGGTCCGCCCCGCTGCGTTTCGGTGGTGCAGGTCGTCGGCGGGCTCCGCCTTTCCGACCGTCAGTAGTTCAGCGTGTAGAGCGACTCCACCTGCTTCCGCGCGACCGACGCGGGGGTGAGGCGCAGGGCCGCATTGCGCAGGCCGCGCGCGAGCGGGTTGGAGAAGTGGACGATGCCGCCGAGCCGGCGCGACGTGTCCACCACCATCCGTGCCTTGCGCTCGCGGATGCGCTGGTAGGCCGCGAACGCGTCCTCCGGGCGCGTCTGCGTTGCGAGCTGGTCCGCGAGCACCCAGGCATCCTCGATGGCCTGCGCGCCGCCCTGGCCGAGGTTGGGCGTGGTGGCGTGCGCGGCGTCGCCGAGGAGCACGACGCGGCCGTGGTGCCAGGCGGGAATCGCGGGGAGGTCGTACATGTCGGTGCGGAGCATCCGCTCCGCGTCCGTGGCGGCGACCAGCTCCGGGACCGGTGCGGGGAAGGGCGCCGCCATCGCATCCAGCCGCCGGCGCGTCTCCGCCGCCGAGGCGTCCCGCTCCCCCGCGGAGGCGTCGAGCGTGGCGTACCAGTACACCTCGCCCTCGCCGATCGCCGAGAAGCCGAAGCGCCGGCCGGGGCCCCACACCTCCCATCCCACGCCCGCGAAGCCGTCCGGCAGCCGGAACGGCGCGGTCGCGCGGTACGAGCTCTGCCCCGAGTAGCGGAGCTTCACGCCGGGAGCCACGGCCTCTCGCACCCGGGAGTGGGCGCCGTCCGCGCCGACGACCACGCCCGCCTCCACCTCGCTCCTGTCCGCGAACCTCACCGCCGCGCCGTCGCCCCTCGCGACGACCTCGCGGCACTCCCGCCCGACGCGGACCGCGTCCGCGCCGAGGTGGTCCAGCAGCACGCGCTGCAGGCGGCCCCGGTGGATCGCCACCGTCGGCCAGCCGAAGCGGCGGGCCGACTCGCCCACGTCGGCGGACTGGAGGAGGCCGGCGCGGAAGTCGCGCAGCTCCGCGCGCTCCAGCCGCGCCCCCGCGGCCGCGACCGCCTCCGCGAGCCCCAGCCGCGCGAGCACCTGCATCGCGTTCGGCGGCACCCAGATTCCCGCGCCGCCCGCGCGCAGCTCCGGCGCTGCCTCGTAGACGGGGGCGTCGATTCCCCGCTGCCGCAGCGCGATTGCGAGGACCAGTCCGCCGATCCCGCCGCCCACGACCACCACTCGCTCGCTCATCCTCTCTCCTCCGCCACGGGTCGTCCCTGACCTCCCGCCGTCATCTTCGAGGGAGGACCGCGGACACGCAAGCGTCCGGCTTCCCGGGTCCCGTGGTTGCTCCGGCCTTTCGGGGGGCATTATTGTTGCTCGCCGCGCGGCCGCGGCGCCCGGAGCGCGGGCGGACGACCAACGACAACGGACGGGGGAATGCGGATCGGCAACGGGTACGACTCCCATCGCTTCGCCGCGGGGCGCAAGCTGATCCTGGGCGGGGTGGAGATCCCGTCGGAGCGCGGGCTGGACGGGCACTCCGACGCCGACGCCGTGGCGCACGCCGTCACCGACGCGCTGCTGGGCGCCACCGGACTGGGCGACATCGGCCGCCACTTCCCGCCGTCCGACGCGCAGTGGAAGGACGCCGACTCCATGCAGCTGCTCGCCCGGGTGGTGCGGCTGCTGGAGGGGCAGAACTACCAGCCCGTCAACGTGGACGTCACGGTGGTGGCCGAGGCGCCGAAGATCGGGCCGCACGCGGACGCCATGCGCGAGCGGCTCGCCGCGACGCTGGGGATCGCGCCGGACCACGTTTCGGTGAAGGGAAAGACCAACGAGGGGATGGGATGGGTGGGGCGGGGCGAGGGGATCGCCGTGTACGCCGTGGCGCTGGTGGACCGCATGGAGGCGATGGACGCCTTCCTGGCGCGCGAGCGCGCGGCGGACTGATGCGGACGACGCGGACGGGCGGGAGGGCGCGCGGTGGGTGACGGCGTGGACGCGCTGCTCCGGCGGATGTCGGAGCTCCCGGAGCTGCTCGTCTACGTGGTGGTGGGCCTGTTCGCCGCGGTGGAGAACGTGTTCCCGCCCGTCCCCGCGGACGTGGTCGCGCTCTTCGGCGGCTTCCTGGCGGGCAACGGCGCCGCAAACCCCTGGATCGTGTTCCTGGTGGTGTGGCTCGCCAACGTGGCGGGCGCGCTGCTGGTGTACTGGATCGGGCGGCGCTACGGCGAGCGCTTCTTCTCCACGCGCGTGGGGCGGCTGATCCTCCAGCCGCAGCAATTGCAGAAGCTGGACGGCTTCTACCGGCGGCGGGGGACCATTGTCATCTTCGTCAGCCGCTTCCTCCCCATGTTCCGCGCGGTGGTCCCGGCGTTCGCGGGAATGAGCGGGATCTCGCTGGGCAGGGCGGCGGTGCCGGTGCTGGTGGCCTCCGGGCTGTGGTACGGGCTGGTGGTGTACGTGGGCGCCACCGCGGGGGAGAACTGGGAGGCGATCCGCGCCGGGCTGGAGTCGCTGGGGCGCTGGATCTACCTAGTGGCACTGGTGCTGGCGGCGGGCGTGGTGTGGCTCTGGTGGCGCAGCCGCGACCGCTCCGGCGCAAAGGCGTGAGGCGGGGCGGGGGAGACCGGTGAGCACCGAGGACATCCGCCGCGAGTTCCAGGTCGCGCGCTTCGTGGACCACCTGCGCTTCGAGCGCGGGCTCTCCGACCTGACGGTGCAGGCGTACGAGCACGACGTGGTGCGCATGGCGTCGTTCTCGCGCACCCTGGACCGCATCACGCCGGGCGCGGTGACCGCTCAGGACCTGCGCGCCTTCGTGCTGATGCTCAAGGACGTGGGGCTGGCGCCGACCAGCATCGCCCGCAACGTGTCGGCGGTGCGGACGTACTACGGCTTCCTGCTGGCCGAGAACCTGGTGGTCGCCGACCCCAGCGAGCGAATCGAGCCGCCGCGCGGCTGGAAGACGCTCCCCGCCGTGCTCAGCGTCGCCGAGGTCGAGAAGCTGCTGGACGCGCCCGACCTGTCGCAGCCGCTCGCCTGGCGCGACCGGGCCATGCTGGAGTTCGCCTACGCCAGCGGGGTGCGCGTCTCCGAGCTGATCGACCTGCAGACCCGCAACCTTGCGCTGCAGGACGAGTTCGCGCTGGTGTACGGCAAGGGCGGCAAGGAGCGGCTGGTCCCCATCGGGCGGCGGGCCATCGGCGCGCTCGCCATCTACCTGCGCGAGACGCGGCCGCGCTTGGAAAAGGGGAGCGGCGAGGGGCGCGTGTTCCTGAACGCGCGCGGAACGCCGCTCAGCCGCATGGGGGTATGGAAGATCCTCCGCCAGCACGTGGAGGCCGCGGGAATCCAGAAGCACGCGTCCCCGCACACGCTGCGGCACTCGTTCGCCACGCACCTGCTGGAGGGCGGCGCGGACCTGGTGGCCGTGCAGGAGATGCTGGGGCACGCGGACATCTCC
Organism: Longimicrobiaceae bacterium; assembly: GCA_036389055.1. GTDB lineage: Bacteria > Gemmatimonadota > Gemmatimonadetes > Longimicrobiales > Longimicrobiaceae > JAFAYN01. The sequence continues at coordinate 87,356 of DASVQR010000202.1, forward strand.
ACCACGCAGGTGTACACGCACGTGGACCGCCGCTACCTGGCCGAAGTGCACCGCAGCTTCCATCCGCGTGCGTGAGGGGTGCTTCGGATGGATCTTGCCGTGGGGCCGCTCCGGAACCAGGCCAAACTGCCGGCCTGTTTCCTACGCGGGTCGCGGAGCCACCGGAAACTGCCCCGGTGTCTCCGCTCCGGCTCCGTGAGCCTCGCACGATACTGCTGTGCGAGTCTCCCTCGGCAACGGATCTGAGGGGTACTGCGGGAACTGCGAACTGCAACGGCTCCGCGCCCCGGCTTCGGGAGGATCGGCCATGAACATCGAAGTCCCCACGGAGCAGATCGAGGCGTTCTGCCGCAAGTGGAAGATCCGCGAGTTTGCCCTGTTCGGGTCCGTGCTCCGCGACGACTTCCGCCCCGACAGCGACGTGGACGTGCTCGTCACCTTCGAGGAAGGGGCCAGGCACTCCCTTTTCGACATCGTGGACATGAAGCTGGAGCTTGAGGAACTGTTCGGCCGGGACGTGGACCTGGTCCAGAAGGAGGGGCTCGTCAACCCGTTCCGCCGCCACCATATCCTCGCCAACCACCAGGTCGTGTATGCCGCCTGAGGAGCGCGATCCGGCGAGCCTGTGGGACATGCGCGAAGCGCTCGTCAGGATCCTCCGGTACACGGCGGGAAAAACGCTGGACGACTTGAGCCGAGACGAACTGCTCGCGGACGGAGTGATCCGGCAGTTCACGGTTCTTGGAGAGGCGGCGAGCAGGATCTCGGCCACGTTGCGGAGTCGCACCCCCGAAATCCCGTGGCAGCGGATCGTCGGGCTGCGAAACGTGGTCGTCCATCAGTACGACCGTGTGATCCTGAAGGAACTGTGGGACGTCGTCACCGATCAGGTGCCGTTTCTGCTTCAGAAAATAGAGGACCTGCTCCCGCCTCCGCCAAGCGCGTAATCGGGTGCGCCCTTTCTCGAAACCACATCAAGCAATTCACACATCCCGTGATCCTGGTTATCGATAACTACGACAGCTTCACCTGGAATCTGGTGCAGTACCTGGGCGAGTTGGGCGCCGATCCCGTGGTGCGGCGCAACGACGAGCTGTCGGTGGAGGAGATCGAGGCGCTGGCACCGGAGCGCATCGTCGTCTCGCCCGGGCCGTGCACCCCGGCCGAGGCGGGCGTCTCGGTGGACGTGATCCGGCGGCTGGGGCCGAGCACCCCCATCCTGGGCGTGTGCCTGGGGCACCAGTCCATCGGCGCGGCGTACGGCGGCGACGTGGTGAGGGCGCAGCGCGTCATGCACGGCAAGACCTCTCCCATCCGCCACACCGGGGAGGACATCTTCCAGGGGCTGCCGTCGCCGCTGACGGTGGCGCGCTACCACTCGCTGGTGATCGAGCCGTCCACGCTGCCGGCCGAGCTGGAGGTGCTCGCCACCACCGACGAGCCGGGGAGCGAGACCGAGATCCAGGCCGTCCGCCACCGCGAGCACCCGGTGTGGGGGGTGCAGTTCCACCCGGAGTCCATCGCCAGCGAGCACGGGCACGCCCTCCTCCGCAACTTCCTCGACCGATGACCCCCTCGCGGCTCCGCCTGCTATTCCTCGCCGCGCTCGCCTCCTGCGCGCTCGCGCTCCCGCTGCGCGCCCAGGACGTCCGCGTGGAGGGGGCCGCGGACAGCCGCGCCGTCCGGATCGCGCGGGAGGTGCTCGCGGCGGGCAACTACCTGCGCATGGACCGCGACACCGTCCTCCCCGCCGATTTCCGCACCGCGGGCGACCTGGTGGTGGTGGACGCCGACGTGCGCCTGGAGGGAACCGTCGAGGGTCGGATCGCCGTGTTCGGCGGCGTGCTGTTCATCCGGCCGGGCGCGCGCGTGACGGGACCCATCGTCAACCTGGGCGGCGAGGTGTACCCGTCGGGGCTGGCGCAGGTGGGCGAGGTGGTGGAGGCCGAGCCGGAGCTGCGGGTTGGGGTGGAGTTCGACACGGCGGGCGCCCGCGTCCGCGTCGCCCTGCCGGACCGGGGCCTCGCCTTCAAGCCGTTCGGCTTCCGCCTCCCCACCTACGACCGGGTGAACGGCCTGACGGTCGCCCTCGGCCCGTCGCTGCTGTTCACCGGCGACCCCGAGGGGCCGCGGGTGGACGCCTGGGTCTCGTACCGCACCGCGCGCTCCTCCTTCGGCGGCGGCGTGTCGGGCTCCGCACCGCTGGGGCGCTGGCGCGTGGACGCCCGGGTGGAGCGGGCGACGCTCACCAATGACGCGTGGGCCCGCGGCGACCTGGCGAACACGCTGGGCGCCCTGGTGTTCGCCAACGACTACCGCGACTACTGGGAGTCGGACCGCGCGGCGGTGACGCTGTCGCGCCCGCACTCCGAGGCGATCATCGCCGGGGAGTACGCCTGGGAGCCGCGCGTCACCCTGATGGCGATGCGCGACCGCTCCCTCCGCAACCGCGACCCCTGGTCGCTGTTCGACGACTTCGAGCGCGAGAACCCGCCAGTGGACGAGCTGGAGTGGGCCTCCGCGACGGTGGGCGCCGGCTTCCGCTGGCAGGGCTCCACCACCGAGTTCGCCGGCGACGCCGCCGTGGAGCGCGCCCTCCCCCTGCTGGACGGGGCCGACTTCACGCAGTGGACGGTGGACGGCCTGTGGGCCATGCAGGCGCTCTACCTGCACCAGATCGGCGTCCGCTTCCGCGCCATGGGCACCCTGGGCGGCGAGGCGGCCCTGCGCCAGCGCCGCACCCTGCTGGGCGGCGCCCCCACGCTCCCCACCTTCCCGGTCGGCGCCTTCTCCGGCGACAACCTGGCCTTCGTCCAGTCCACCTACGCCATCCCGCTACCCCAGCGGCTCGCCCTCCCCATCATCGGCCCGCCGTCGCTGCGCTTCACCCACGTCGCGGGCGCGGCCTGGACCACCGGCGGCCCCATGCCCCTCTGGGAGCAGAACCTCGGCGCCGGCCTCGCCTTCTCCTTCGCCAGCGCCGAGCTGTTCATCGACCCGGCGGGCGACCTGGAGCCCACGCTGCGTCTGGGCCTGGAGCTGCCGTCGTTCTGAACGGATAGGGGACAGGTTACAGGGGACAGGGGACAGCCTGCCACGGCGGACCCCCCTCCCCCGGCCCCGCCCCGCAAGGGGAAGGGGAGCAGGACGGTGTGCCGGGGCAGGCTCCGGCTCGATGGGCGACCCCTCTACCCCCGGCCCCCTCTCCAACAAGGGGAGA